>DASZZD010000032.1:0-128736 GCA_035545015.1 Phycisphaerae bacterium | reverse complement strand
CCCCTGCACGAACGTCCGCCCATCCGACCCCCGCAGCACCAGCGTCGCATCCCCGCTCTCCCCGCTCGCCGCATGATGCACCAGCGACAACGTCGCAATCGCCGGCCCCAGCGACTGCTGCCACCGCGGATCCATCCCCAGCCAATCGCACAGTAATCCCGTCGGCATATTCGTCGCCGAGATGTCCACATCCTGCAGCAACGCCCACGGCCGCGGCGGCCACCGCGCCGGCGCCGGCAACACCGCGTTCACCGACAAATCCCTCCCCGGCCCCGCCGCCGTCAACGCCAGATGAAACGGCGCATCCGCCGACGCAATCGTCACCGCCGCACGCACATCCGTATACGTCACCGATTCCCCCACACCGCCTCCCGCCCGCGCCGAATTCACCGTCACCACCGCCGACTCCACCTGCAACGACCCCCGCAACGACCGCAACCGCTCCAGCAACCCCGTCCCCCGGACCTCCCGTCCGCCCCCTTCAGCGCTGGGGGGGGAAACGGGGGGGGAAGCCAGCGCATCCAGCGACGTCGTCCCATCCGCATACTTGGTCAGGTTCACCTGCAGCGTCTCGACCGTCGTCGCCCCCAGGTCATAATTCCCCTCCAATATCCCCCACAGCGTCAGCTCCGTTTTCACATGCGGACAGAACAGCAGCCGGCTATTGTCCGGCAGCGTGATCGCCAGGTTCTTGATCCGCGTCCCCTTGAACCACGACAGCGACCAGTCATCGCACGAAATCCGCGCACCCGACCCCGCATTCAACCGCTCCAGCACCCACGCCCGACCCTGCGCATTCGACATCCACACCGGCAACAAAAAAAACACCACCACCCCCATCCCCACAAACCCCAACCCAATCCACCCCACCCGCTTCATCCGCTTCTTCCACCGCTTCCTCCCCGCCACCCCCCCCTGCGCCCCAGCACCCGCCACCGGCGTCTTAATCCTCATCACCATCAACCACCATCCATACAACCCCCCCCCAATCACAACCCCACGCCCCCCCATCGCACGAGCCCCCCCCCAAAGTTAGCCGCTGCCGCCGCGGCAGCGCGTCCCGCCTCCCCAAAACCTCCGACCCCCGCTGCTCTGGTTTCAAACCCGCCCGCCGAAAAATTCAAATCCGCCAAACGCCCCAACGGGGCCCGCGTCAATAGCCAGGGGCGACCAACGGGAGCCCCTGGAAAAGATCGCCCCAAAGATCATCAAGCCCCAACGGGGCGCACGAGCGTCTTCGAAAAATGCCCCCTCTGAAACCTCAAATCCTCAACCCTCCAATCTCTCACCCCCCGACATCGCACCCGCGCTTCACCGAGCGCGCCCACCATCTCTTCAAAGCAATGGCCACCGGCGATGATTTCGGTGCGGACGAAATTCCTCATTTCAACGGCGGACTCTTCGATGATGCGCCTCCCATGGACCTTACCCGCGACGACCTCGGAATCCTCAACCTCGCTGCCAATCAGGACTGGTCTCAAATCGAACCATCTATCCTCGGTACTCTCTTCGAACGCTCCCTCGACCCCTCTAAACGTGCCCAGATCGGCGCTCACTACACTTCCAAGGAAGACATCCTTCTCGTCGTCGATCCTGTCATCATGCAACCCCTCCGCAAGGAATGGGACAGTGCCCGCGCAGAAATCGAACAAGACCTCGCCAACTTGCCAACCACCTGCCCTCTGCCCGTGACCAAAACCTCTCGCTCCGGAAAAACCTCAACCCGAATTACCGGCCTCACCACCATCCACCAGAAGCTCGCCACCTTCCTCGCCAAAATCTCTTCCCTCAAAATCCTTGACCCCGCATGCGGCTCTGGCAATTTCCTCTACGTCGCGATCCAGCAACTCCTTTCGCTCGAAAAAGAAATCCTTGCCTTCGGCGCTCACCTCCCGCCGCCCTATACCTTCAACGCCGCCCCCCGCGTCCGACCCACCCAGCTCCTCGGCATCGAAATCAACCCCTACGCCGCCGAACTCGCCCAAGTCTCCATCTGGATCGGCTTCCTCCAATGGATGTATCTCAATGGCTTCCCTCCCGCCGCCGACACCCCCATCCTCTCCAAGCTCCAATCCATCGACAACCGCGACGCCATCCTCGATTACAACTCCGACGATCAGAGCCGCGACCGTCAGGGAGCGGTTTCCCCGTCCAAACTCCCCACCCCTGCCCAATGGCCCGACGCCCACTTCATCATCGGCAACCCCCCGTTCCTCGGCTCTAAGCTGTTCCGAAAAAACGGCCTCCCCAACGACTATGTCGCCGCCCTCTACAAAGCCTACGACCTCCCCAAAACCTCCGACCTCTGCTGCTACTGGTTCGAACTCGCCCGCCGAAAAATCGAATCCTCAAACGCCCCAACGGGGCCGGCGGAAATAGCCAGGGGCGACCAACGGGAGCCCCTGGAAAAGATCGCACCAAAGATCATCAAGCCCCAACGGGGCGTCCGAGCGTCTTCGAAAAATGCCCCCTCTGAAACCTCAAATTCTCAACTCTCAAATCTCTCGTCTCCCTTCCCCACCCTCTCCCTCCCCCGCTGCGGCCTCCTCGCCACCCAAGCCATCCGCGGCGGCGACAACCGCACCGTCCTCCAACGCATCAAACAATCCGGCGACATCTTCATGGCCTGGAGCGACAAAGAATGGATCCTCGACGGCGCTGCAGTCAATGTATCCATTGTCGGCTTTAGCAAAGAGGACCCAGGCGAACGATTTCTGGATGCCAAGGTTGTTCAAAGAATTAACGCCGACTTGTCTTCTGGTTTCGACAAGTCCCTCGTTCAAGCGCTCCAAGAAAACAACGATCTCGCTTTCATGGGAGACACAAAGGGCGGAGACTTCGACATCGATTTGAAAGAAGCACGTAAGCTACTCGCCAGCCCAAACCCAAATGGTACGTCCAACAGCGAGGTGGTCAAACCCCGTATCAACGGACACGATGTCCTGGATCGCCCTAGAGGCGAATACATCATCGACTTCGGTGTCGATATGCCAATTGAAGTTGCATCACAATTTGAGGCCCCGTTCGCCAAAGTTGAACGCGACGTAAGACCGGAACGAGTCAAGAATCGCCGCGAATCGTACGCGAAATTATGGTGGATCCACGTCGAACCCCGCCCCTCAATGCGCGCTGCGACAAAGAAACTGCAACGCTTCATCTTCATGACGATTCACGCCAAACATCGAATCTTTATCTGGGCAAAGCCGCCGATCGTCCCCGATCACGCCGGATTTATCTTCGCGCGCGAAGACGATTATTTTCTTGGCTGCCTCCAAAATTCCATACACATCCTCTGGGCACAGCGAATGGGAACGCAGTTAGAAGACCGACCGCGTTACACACCATCATCGTGCTTCGAAAACTTTCCATTCCCCTGGCCCCCCGGGAAAGAAGACACCACCCACCCTGCCTACACCCGCATCGCCGCCGCCGCCAAGGAACTCAACGACCTCCGCGAACGCTGGCTCAATCCCCCCGAACTCCTCGATCCCCTCGCCCGCATCCTCGACGCACAGGACGACTTCTCCGACGTCCCCCCCGAAGCCCGCCCCCTCATCCGCCACTCCGCCCTCATGGCCGAAGCCGCCAAATCCCCCAACCTCAAAAAACGAACCCTCACCAACCTCTACAACGAACGCCCCACCTGGCTCAAACTCGCCCACGAAAAGCTCGACAAGGCCGTCCTCGCCGCCTACGCCCACATCGACCCCGCAGGCAACTGGCAGGAAGACTGGGCCACCCTCTACACCGACACCGGCGCCGGCGCCCCCCTCCCTCCCGACCACCCGCGCGCCGCCGAACGCGCCGCCACCGACCAGAAAATCCTCGCCAACCTCCTCCGCCTCAACCACCTCCGCACCGCGTAACAGAGCAAAACAAAAAAAGAACCGCCCGCACCACCGCCGCAGCCTTTCCACCGCTCCGCCACCCGCCGTCCATCTCCCCACCGCACAAATCCCCCGCTCCCTCATACAACCCTCAGAACCCCGAGGGCCCCATGCCTCACCCGCTCCCCACCACCCGCCTCCTCTCCTACATCGCCCCCGGCGAATCCCCCACCCACCTCCGCCTCGTCGCCTCCCGAGGCCTCCGCGCCGCCGCCGCCTTCGCCCTCGCCACCCTCGCCATCACCTTCATCCTCCTGCTCCTCCACCTCTACCGCCGTCCCCCTGCCACGCCCTTCCTCGACGCCCTCCTCACCGCCGCCTCCGACCTCGCCGCCGGCCCAATCCTCGCCGCCGCCGCCACCCTCGCCACCCTCCTCTTCCTCTGCGCCATCCCCCGCGCGCACAACTTGGCAAACTCCGCGCGCATTCCCCGCAAAAAATTTCCTCCCCAACCCCCGCCCCCGCAGCCCCTTACCCAAAAATTCACAAAGCTGTGTGCGCACAAACTGGGCGCAGCTCCCTCTTATAGAGGAGCACTGCGCCATGACCAACTTCCACTCGCAATCCAACCGCCCCCGCATCTCAACGACCAATTACCAGTTACCGTCGCCACCCTGTGTCGAATTCCCCCAAAAACCTCATACACAAGCACAAAAACCCCACATGTGCAAAAACACAACGGCAAAAACTCAACGTTTTTTGCAAAACACCCCCGATACATCGAAGAAAACCCCACATTCCCTCCCCCAAATCCCCCCATGGTATACTTCCCCCACTCCTCTTGTTCCTCCTCCCCAACCCCCCGGAGATCCCATGCATTCGCCGACCCCCCTGCGCCCCGCGTCCCTCCTCGCCGCCGCCATCCTCGCCGCCGCCGCGCCCGCCTTCGCCGCCGGCGTCTCCCTCACCCAAAACAGCAGCACCTCCTGGACCCTCACCAACGGCGCACTCACCGCCATCTTCAACCCCTCCTCCGACAAGCTCACCTCCATCCAGCTCGCCGGCTCCTCCACCAACCTCATTTCCTCCCTCGATTCCGAATTCGCCGGCACCCCCTTCAAATCCGGCGCCCAAACCTTCGGCTCCCAGATCGGCCCCAACGCCTCCTACGTCGACGTCTGGACCACCACCGCCTCCAGCGCCACCAACCCCATCACCTATTCCTTCCACTACCTCCTCTTCGCCGGCGATCCCACCGTCCACGTCTACGAAGTCCTCAACCACTCCGCCACCGATCCCGCCACCAGCGTCGGCCAGGGACAGTTCCTCTTCCGCAGCAACCCCGCCCTCTTCCCCAGCCTCTATCAGGTCAACACCGGACCCAACAACCTTTCTTCCCAAACCTTCACCAACGTCGCCAGCACCGCCTCCAACTTCTCCTCCGTCACCAGCCAGCAAGGCCGCACCGTCCAGAACGTCACCTACGATCTCACCGGCTCCGGCCTCACCGGCGACAACGGCTCCAACTTCTTCACCAAATACGACTTCTCCACCTACACCCAGTTCTATCAGGCCGAAACCATGTACGGCTCCCAGTTCGCTGTCTCCGAAATCGTCCCCTCCATGGAATCCCTCACCGGCGGTCCCACCAAGCAAAACCTCGCCTGGACCGACCCCGGCATCCTCAACATGGAATTCATGTCCGATCACTACGGCATCGACGCCAAAGGCTCCGCCTACCCCGGCTATGGCTACACGCCACCCCAGGGCGTCAACTCCACTAAGCTCTTCGGCGTCTACGCCTTCCGCATCACCAACACCAACGGCGAATCCGGCGCCCAGATCAACCAGGACGCCATCAACTCCATCGCCACCTACAAATCCCTCTATGACACCGACAGCGAGCTCATTTCCTCCGGCTACGTCCCCTCCACCGCGCGCGGCGCCGTGCAAATTTCCGCCGCCAATTCCGCCGGCTGGAACGCCGATTCCTCGCGCAACACCGTCGTCCTCTCCGATCCCCATGTCAACATGCAGGAGTCCACTCAAGGCAACCAATACTGGGCCCAACTCAATCAAAACGGCCAGGCCACCATCACCGGCGTCGCCCCCGGCACCTACCGCATGACGCTCTATCAACTCGGCCAGTGGGGCGAAACTCGCGTCGACGGCGTCACGGTCCAAAATAGCAAAATCACCACCCCACAAAATGTCCAGTTCACCCCCGAAAACTTCGGCAAAACCGCCCCCATCTGGACCATCGGCACCCCCGACCGCTCCGCCGGCGAGTTCCTCAACGGTCACAACGCCCAGGGACAAGACCTCCGCGAATACTACGGCGCCTACGACTACTGGGCCGAGGAACAAGCCCTCGGCAACCCCGGCAAAGTCGTCTACTACGCCACCGCCGTCGGTTCCACCCCCGCCACCAACGATCCCAACAAGTGGATCGCCAATCAGTGGCAAACCTTCAACCCGCCCCTCTACGATTCCGCCAACAGCTCCACCGACAACTATCAGAACACCGCCCCCGCTTACGTCCGCGACGCCGCCCACGGCGGCACCGGCGTGGGCCCCGCCAACTACCACGGCCTTCCCTGGGAAGTCCACTTCACCGTCACCGACCAGCAAAAAGCACAGGGCCAGTTCGTCGTCGTCTCCGTCGCCACGGTCGCCCTCGACGCCTCCCTCACCCTCGCTCTCAACGGCCATTCCGAAACCTGGAGCTACAACAGCTTCTCTCCCGACGATCCGCAAGTCCGCTCCGGCGTCGCGGGCTTCTACCAGTGGGCCGCCTTCGAGTTCCCCACCGCCGACCTCACCGCCGCCGGCCTCGACAATCTCCTCACCCTCTCTCCCAGCGCCCACACCGACGGCATCATGTACGACGCCCTGCGCATGGAAATCACCAACACCTCCGCCAATCCCTCCACCACCGGCTGGCAAGACTATACCTACATCTCCGGCTCCACCCAGATCGCCCCCGTCGACACCGCCGGCCTCACCGCCACCCAGTCCCTCACGGACGTTCCCGAACCCGCATCGCTGGCATTGCTCGCCCTCGGCATCCCCTTTTTCCTTCGCCGCCGCCGCCCTCTCATGGTAAATTAACCGTTATCTTTACCGGAGAAGGCCCATGAAACGCCGCCACCTCATCCTCCCCCTCCCCACGCTCCTCGCGTTGGCGACGTTCGCCCGCGCCGCCGACACCGCCATTACCTGGGACGGCTCCACCGGCAACTGGACAGACTCCACTCACTGGTCCCTCCCCTCCGGCGAGTACCCCACCGCCGACAATCCGCCCGGCAGCACCTACGCCGTCACCATCAATGGCGGGAGCATCAACCTTCAAGGGACCACCTTTTCAGTCGATACGCTGGCCATGACCGCCGGCACATTAAGCAATGGGACGCTCGTTCTGACCAGTGGGGGCGACATCTCTTCCCCCTCTGATTTGAGGAATATTAGCCTCCACAACCTCTCTACGGGCACACTCACCCTCACGGGCGGCGTAAGTTCCTTCCAAAACGATGGTAATCTAACACTTTTGAACGGAGGCTCTCCTGTCGCCAGCAATACGGGTTCCCTGACCATAGCTTCTGGTACATCGGGCATGGATGATCTAACGAATACGGGTGCCTTGGACGTTGGCGCAGGGGCAACCTTGAGCATTGATGGTCTGCATTACGACGGCGGCACAGTCACCGTCGCTGAGGCCGGCACATTAGAGATTCGAGTGCTTTACGGTAATGCCGCCGGCGGCATCACAGGAAATGTTTCCATCACAGGCAACGCCAGCCTCAGTCAGGATTTCACCTTCAATGGCGACGTTACACTCGACAGCGGTTCCAGCAACAGTGCTGCGATGGAAATTGCGGGGAACGTCTCGATGCACGCGCTGAGCGTAAGGGGCGACGTCAACGGAAAAGGCTCTTTGAGCCCTTCGGGATTATTCACCTGGTATTTCGGAACCATCACGCTTTCCAGCTCGACCACGCTTGCGGGGGGTGCGAATTTCGTTGGTTCCCTGGTGCTTGGCAGCCATATGATCGTCCCTCAAGGCGCCATCGCCACTCTTTCGACTTGGAACGCCGGAACCTTTTTGGAGCCTAGCGTCTTGACGCTGCAAACCGGCGGTCTTTTGGAAAACAATGGTACGTTGGTGGTCGCCGCGGGTGCGGGTGGGACGTTCACGATACGCGGAAATGCAGGCGTTCCCGGGTTCATCAATACCGGCAGCGTCGAGGTTCAGTCGGGGACTTTCGACCTGAACGTCGATGATGCCGGAAGCACGACCGGTACGTTTACCGTTGATGCTGGAGCAAACATTCAAATTGTCGGGCAACTCAACTTCTCGGCGGATAGCCGTGTCGAAGGTGACGGTGCCGTGACGTTTGTACCCAGCCAGGATGACGTGCCTCACGCAGGTCCCGCGTTCAATGGCAAGTACGATGTCGGCAGCACGTCCATTGAAAATGAAACCGTTGCCTTCAATACGCACGCCGTCACCGATGCTGCCACTGTCATGGAGAACGCCGTTATTTCGGGCACCGGTTCGCTCACCGTGAACGGTGCGTTCACTTTCTATCAGGGAAACTTCACCCTTCCCTGCCTTATTCTCAATGGCAGCGGCCGAAGTTCCGAAACAAATTTAGCGCCACACACGTATATCAACGGCACGGCGACTGTCACCCTGGAGGCTGATTTTACTCCGCTCGCAAGCGCCATCACTATTGGAAACACGGGCAATCTGTCACTTGACTTCGAGAGCTTTACAACAGAATTGGCCGCGTCCGGCGCGATCATCAACAAGGGCGTGCTCTCGCTCAGTGGCGTATTTGAAGGATCCAAGGGCTCCTTCTCGAATCCCGTCGGGCTCATCCAGAATGACGGCACCCTTACGGTTCATGGCCTTACGGCGTTTTCCGGCACCATGAATTTCATCAATAATGGGCTGTTGATTGTCAGCTTCGGAACCTTCGAGCAAGGTCCGCACGTCTTCAGTTCACCGAGTGCGACGGTCCTCATCCAATCTGGCTTGGCGGAATTAGGTCCCATTACGGCGGGAACGGTGATCAATTCCCAACGCGGCACCATCATGGCGGCAGGCACATTCGGCCCCAAGGTCACCCTTCAAGATGCGGGCACTCTCGACGTGGCGCAAAATTCCACGTTCGTGCTGGCCGCGCCCCAGCAATCCGAAACGACCGGTACGTTTTACATTGCTCCCAATGCGGCGCTCGAATTTGCCGCCGATTATGACTTCTCCTCTCCCGACGGTCCTTCGATTGGCCATGTGGATGCTCCAAACGACGGGCTGATCATTGTTGATCCGGGGATTACGCTTACGTTGCCATCGGATGCCGCATTCGCTGGGACTATTGATGTGTACGGGACGCTGGTGATTGCGCCGCCGCTGGATTCGGCGGATGCGGGGTTGGCGCCGAATTTTACGGTGGTTTATGAAGTTCCGGAGCCGGCGACGGTGGGGGTGTTGGGGATGGGGACGGCGCTGTTGTTGATGCGGCCGCGCCGGCGGCGGGGCGGGCGGGCGCCATGATCGGGATGCGACGGATGGCCCTGCGGCTCTTGCTCATTGGCATAGGCCTGGCGGCGTGGTTTGGGAGCCAGCATTGGATCGGGGCGCGAGCGTATACCGGCGGGATCGGCGATGGCGTGCTCGATCTGCTTGCGCCGGTGAATCGGTATCTCCTGACGCACACGGCGGCGCGCAATGCGCTGCTGATTTCTTCGTCGGCCGTCATTGATTTGCTGACGCTTTTTATTTTTGCCAAGGCGCTGTTTGGGAAAACGCTGCGGCCTTTTGTGGGGTTGTTGATGTTGTTCGCTCTGCGGCAGATTTGTCAGGCGTTGTGCGTGTTGCCGACGCCGCCGGACATGATCTGGCCGAAGGAAGGTCCGGGGTTTCCGTCGTTGTTCGTGACGTATGGGGTGGGCAATGATTTGTTCTTCTCGGGGCACACGGCGCTGGCGGTGTTTGGGGCGAGCGAGCTGGTGCGCACGCGGCGGTGGTTGTGGCCGGTGGCGGTGGCGGCAGCGCTGTTTGAGATGGCGGCGGTTCTGTCGCTGCGGGCGCACTGGACGATGGATGTGTATGCGGGGGCGGTCACGGCGCTGCTGGTGGCGTTTGTGGCCGAGGATGCGGCGCGGCCCATCGACCGGATGCTCGCGCGGGCGAGCGGTGAGAGGGCCGCGCGGTAGGGGGGGGTCAGGAGGCGGGCGCGGTTTCAGCGGCTTTGGGCCACGCTTCGGCGGCGAGTTGGCCAAGTTCCCAGATGACCTGCTGGAGGATGTCATCGCCGGTGGCGGGGACGGCGATGCGGAGGGCGCGGCGTCCCCAGCCGAGCATGGGCTTGCAGAATTCGGGGACTTCCTTGGATTCGGAGGAGATGCGTTCGACTTCGACGCGGACGGTGGGGGCGGCGCCGATGGCGTAGGTATGGTCTTCCTCGTGGGGGGCGATGAGGATTTTGCGGGCGAGCGCGGCGTCGAGGATGTCGGGGAGGTAAACCTGGATGGCGCCTTTGCGCATGTCTTCGAGGGTGAAGACCTGCTGGCGGTATTTTCCGTCGGCGATGTAGAAGCGGAGGACGTGCTGGCCGGAGGCTTCGATGGCGTGGCCGGCGAGTTTGGCGAGCATGGCGGCGAGGCGTTTCCATTGGCGGCCATGGCCAAGTTCGTCGTGGCCTTCGGCGGCTTCGAGATGGGCCTGGACGGAGGCGAGGGATTTGCGGCTGAGGCGGGCGAGGAAGGCGTCAAAAGGATCAACCAGCACCCGGGGGGCGCTTTGGGTCTGGGTCATGGGTTTCATGGGGCACTCACAAGCAAGTGGAAAGCAGATGTATTGTAGCAGGTTCGGGGGCGTGAAGCGCGGAAAGTGGATTGACGTGTTCGGCGGGCGCTTTTAGCATCGGGGCTTTACCCGCCGATTTTCAGGTCAGGAGCCCGCCATGCCGGTATTTTCCGACATCACCAAAACGATTGGAAACACGCCGCTGGTGCGGATCAACCGGATCGTTCCGCCGGGCGGGGCGACGGTGCTGGCCAAGTGCGAGTATTTCAATCCGCTGGGGTCGGTGAAGGACCGGATCGCGGAGGCGATGATCGCGGCGGCGGAAAAAGCGGGGAAAATCAACAAGGACACGCACGTGCTGGAGGCGACCTCGGGGAACACGGGGATCGGGCTGGCGTGCGTGTGCGCGGCGCGCGGATACAAGCTGACGCTGACGATGCCCGAGACGATGTCGGTGGAGCGGCGGCGGCTGCTGCGGATTCTGGGGGCGAACCTGGTGCTGACGCCGGGGTCGGAAGGGATGCCGGGCGCGATGCGCAAGTGCCATGAGCTGCACCAGCAGAATCCCAATTCGGTGATCGCCAGCCAGTTTGACAATCCGGCGAATCCGTCGATTCACGAGACGGCGACGGCGGAGGAAATCTGGCGGGACACGGGCGGGAAGGTGGATGCGATCGTGTCGGCGGTGGGCACGGGCGGGACGATCACGGGGGTGGCGCATGTGATCAAGAAGCGGAATCCGCATTTCAAGGCGATCGCGGTGGAGCCGGTGACGTCGCCGGTGATCACGCAGTTCAAGAAGGGCGAGCCGCTGAAGCCGGGGCCGCACAAGATTCAGGGGACCGGGGCGGGATTTATTCCGAAGAATCTGGATACGGATGTCATTGACGAAGTGATCACGTGTACGAATGAGGATGCGTTTGCGTTTGCGCGGCGGCTGGCGAGCGAGGAGGGCATTCTGGCGGGGATCAGCTCCGGGGCGAACATGTGGGCGGCGCTGCAGGTAGCGCAGCGGCCGGAGTACAAGGGCAAGACGATCGTGACGGTCATGTGCTCGACGGGGGAGCGGTATATTTCGACGCCGATGTATGAGGGGTTGGAGCAGTAATCGCCGACGTAAATGGCCACGAAAAACACGACAGACACGAAAAAAGGCTTGGATTTTTGAGAGATTCAGGCGGGGTGGGGGAGGAGGAAGAGGGCCCAGATGAGGATGAGGATGGGGAGGAGGATGGGCAGGGAGAAGCGGTAGAGGTATTGGAAGAAGGAGGGGGTGGGGGCGTTGGCGTGGGCGGCGATGGATTTGACCATGAAGTTGGGGCCGTTGCCGATGTAGGTCATGGCGCCGAAGAAGACGCTGGCGAGGGAGATGGCGATGAGGCGCCAGGTGAAGGATTGGTCGGCGAGGAGGGCGGGGATTGTGGATTGGCCGGGGATCGGGGCGGCGGCGATTGCCGGTGGGGCGTTGTCGCGTTTGGCGATTTCTGTTTGCAGGAAGGTGAGGTAGGTGGGGGCGTTGTCGAGGACGGAGGAGAGGGTGCCGCACTGGTAGTAGAACTGGCCGGGGGTGTGGAGGTAGTTGCGGAAGGCGGCGTCGTTGGCGTGGTTGGAGAGGTAATTGAGGGCGGGGACCATGGTGGCGAAGATGCCCAGGAAGAGGAAGGCGACTTCGCGGATAGGGGCGAAGTTGAAGACGTTGTCGATGTGGATGCGCTGCGGGGTGATGGCGAGGGAGATGGCGACGGCGGCGGTCATGATGAGCTCGCGCCAGGGGATGTGGACGAGGTGGAGGAGTTGCTCGTGGAGGAGGATGCCGGCGAGGATGGCGATGACGAGCAGGAGATTGGAGAGGCCGAAGATGGAGATGGCGGGGCCGGCGTCGTGGGAGTCGTGGTGGTGGCGGGGTTGGGCGGCGTGGGCGCGGGTGTCGAAGATGAAGAAGAGGATCAGCAGCAGGCCGACGGCGACGAGCCACATGGGCCAGCAATGTTGTGCGACCCACCAGAAAGGGACGCCTTTGAGGTAGCCGAGGAAGAGGGGGGGATCGCCGATGGGGGTAAGGGAGCCGCCGACGTTGGCGACGAGGAAGATGAAGAAGACGATGTGATAGGGGCGGAGATGGGCTTTGTTGATATGGAGATAGGGGCGGATGAGGAGCATGGCGGCGCCGGTGGTGCCGAAGACGTTGGCGAGGAGTGCGCCGGCGAGGAGGAGGGCGACGTTGACCTGCGGGGTGGCCTTGCGGCGGACGCGGATGAGGATGCCGCCGCTGACAGTGAAGAGGGAGCCCAGGAGGAAGATGAACGAGATGTATTCGCCGAGGTTTTTGGCCATCGATCGCGCGGCGTGGAGGCCAAAGAGATAGTAGCCGGCGACGAGCAGCGCGAGGGCGATGGCGACGTGGTGGTAATGCTTTTCCCAGAAGTGCTGGGCGGCGAAGGGCATGGTGGCGATGCACACGAGCAGCAGGAGGAAGGGGAGGGACCAGAGGAGCGGGACCTGGGGCGTGGCGGCGGTGGCGGCGAGGCCGTCGAAATAGAGGCCGAGGAACGCGGTGAAGACTGCGCAAAGGATGAAGATGGCGAGACGGATGGGCGTGAGCGGGGGGGAGGCGGTGTCGGGGGGCACGAATTTGGGGACGTGGGCGTCGGGGTGGCCGAGGTGGAAAAGGGGGGCGCGGGGGCTGGGGGCGGGCTGGGGGGTGTTGGGCGGCGGGGGCAAGGCAAACTCCTTGAGGATCGCGGGTTGGGGAAGGTGGGATGTGTCGCCTCTTTTCGCCGGGGGCACAATAAGCAAGGCTCCCCTCCCGGACAATGGCCCGGGCGCGTACAATGGGGGCATGGCCAGTTCCGCGACGACATCTCCCGCCCCGGCTGCCTTCCTGCCGGGGGTTCAGCTTGCACCCGGCGTGTGGACGGACCGCGAGCAGTTGCGGTTCGGTTTTTCGCGCTCATCGGGACCGGGGGGCCAGAACGTCAACAAGGTGAATACGAAGACGGAACTGCGGATTGCGCTCTCGGCGATTCACGGCCTCAGCGATCGGGCGATCGAGCGGCTGCGGACATTGGCGGGGCGGAAGGCGACGCCGGAGGGGGATCTGCTGTTGACGGCGGATTCAGAGCGGACGCAGGAATCGAACCGGCGTGCGTGCATGGCGAAGCTGGCGGAGCTGATCGAGAAGGCGCGCGTGGAGCCGAAGGTGCGGAAGAAGCGCAAGGTGTCAGCGGCGGCGAAGGCGCGGCGCGTGGAGGCGAAGCGGAAGAACTCGGAGAAGAAGAAGGGGCGGCGCTGGCGGGAGTGAGAGGGGCATTGGGCGGGCGATGCATGATGCGGGGCCATGTTGCCGGAGGAGGCGACAAGGTATTGGCTGAGGAGATCGGCGATGCGTACGAGGTCTTGGGTGATTGTGATGGCGGCAGTGTCGCTGGCGCCGGCGCTGCGCGGGGCGGATGCGCCGGAGGGGACGAAATTGGATCAGATGGAACGGGAGATGGATGCGCGACGGGCGGCGCTGGTGGGTAAGCCGCTGGTGATCGAGGGGCGGACGAGCACGGGCGGGAAATTTTCGAGCGCGGATTACAAGGGGAAGGTGATCCTGGTGGATTTCTGGGCGACCTGGTGCCCGCCGTGTCGGATAACTCTGCCGGAGGTGCAGAAGGCGTATGCGAAGTACCATGATCAGGGGCTGGAAGTGATGGGGGTGAGCTGCGATTACGACGAGGCGGCGTTGAACAGCTTCATTAAAGACCATGCAATGCCTTGGCCGCAGTTGCGGGAGGAATCGCAGAAGGACGAGAAAACGCGCTGGAACCCCGTGGCGGCGAAGCTGGGCGTGTGGACTATTCCGACCTATTTCCTGATCGATCGGAACGGGGTGGTAAGCAGCTCGGACGTGGGCGGGCAGTTTGAGAAGAAGGTCGAAACGCTGCTGGCGGAGAAGGCGGCCGCGGCGACGCAGGGGTAACCTGCGGCTGGTGGGGAGACGATGCGAGTGGACGTGGGCTGATCCCGCAATCGCTGGGGAAGGAGACCGAGAGCGCGCAACTCGTCCCGACTTACCGGCGCGGGGAAGACTTCCTGGTCGGCATTTTCACCGTGCGAATGGCGACGCTCTCGCTCAAAGGACGTCCGCTGCGCAGGGCCCGAGTGAGCTCCCTGAGTCCCTGCAAGACTTCAGAAGCGATGCGCGACCGCTGCTGATTTTTCTTCCGAGTAACCATTGCTCACCGTCCGCTGTTTTTTTGAAGACTCTATGCGGCCAATCAACACTCGTTTATCCCGCTGAAATCTTCGTGGTCCTTCGTGTTCTTCGTGTCTTCGTGTTTCGCGCCGTCACTGCCGGGCGCGGCAATTACGAGGGGTTGGGGAAATCGGGGTTGAGGAAGCGGCCGTTTTCGAGGAGGGGGTGGTTGTCGATGAGGATTTTGCGGCCCGGGGCGCGGAGGTCGCAGACCATGTCCCAGTGGAGGCCGGACTGGTTTTTGCCGCCGGTTTCGGGGTAGGCGGCGCCGAGGGCGGCGTGGCAGGTGCCGCCGATTTTTTCGTCGAAGAGGGTATTTTTGGTGTAGCGGGTGATGCCGAAGTTGGTGCCGATGGCAAACTCGCCGAGGATGCGACCGCCGGAGTCCTGGTCGATCATGTGATGGAGGAACTCTTCCCCTTTGGACGCGCGGGCGTCGACGACTTTGCCGGCTTTGAAGGTGAGGGTGATGTCCTGGCATTCGCGGCCGTGATAGACGGCGGGGAAGGAGTAGCGGATCGTGCCTTCGGTGGCGTTTTCGATGGGGCCGGTGAAGACTTCGCCGTCGGGGAAATTTTCGTGGCCGTCGCAGTTGATCCAGGTGCGGCCTTCGACTGCCACGCGGAGATCGGTGCCTTCGCCGATCACGCGGATTTCCCTGGCTTTGTTCAGCAGATCGACGAGGCGCTGCTGTTTTTCCGAGAGGGCGCGCCAGGCGGCGACGGGATCAGGCAAATGCAGCAGGCCGGCGCGGAAGACGAAGTCGGCGTATTCGTGCTGGGACATCTCGGCATCCTGGGCGGCGGCGGCGGAGGGGAATTGCGTGGCGGTCCAGCGAAGTTCGCCTTTGGCGGCGCGTTCGAGCAGGCGGTGGAGGAAGGGCTTGCGGGCTTGCGAGGCGAGGGCCTGCTTGGCGGGCGGGACGTTGGTGAGCGCTCGGGTGTTGCCGTCGCCGCCGATGCCGAAGTAGACATCCATTTTTTCGACCGCGAACATCGTCAGGGGGTTGACGAAGGAGAGTTGCTCGTCGGAGGAGAAGCGGAAGCGGTCTTCGGTCAGGGTGTCGGTGGCGATGTCGAAGTAGGGGAAACCGCCGGCTTGGAGCACCTTGACGTGGAGGGCTTCCATCAGCGGGATGGAGACGGCATTGCCGCCGATGCGGACGAGGTCGCCTTTTTTGACGGCCGTGGAGTAGTTGACGAGGACGGCGGCGAGTTGGTCGAGACGGGGATCGCGCATGGGAAGCTCCTGCGAACGGAACGTGAATGGGTGAGTGTATCCCTGCGCGCGGGCGGGAGCGACATTGACGGGAATTGCGCGGGTCTCGATGATGGGCGGATGGAAACGCCAGAGCATGTGTTCCGGGATTTCTTGCGGCAGCGGAAGCTGAAGTACACGACGGAACGGCTGGCGGTGCTCAAGGCGGTGCAGAAGTTCGGCCGGCCGTTTGAGGCGGAGGAATTGCTGCTGGCGCTGCGGGAGTCGGAGTATCGGATTTCCAAGGCGACGATCTATCGGACGCTGAAGCATCTGCTGGAGGCGGGGCTGATCCGGCAGACGCATTTCGGCGGCGGGAAGCAGGCGCATTACGATTTTGTGGGCGGGGAGGGGGCGGCGACGGCGCACGATCATCTGGTGGATCTGGAGACGGGGAAGATCATTCCGTTCAGCAATGAGGAGGTGACGCGATTGAGCCGGGAGATTGCGAAGAAGCTGGGGTTTACCGTGGCGTATCACCGGTTTCAGATCGTGGCGCGGAAGGCGACCGGTCCACAAATGGACGCGAATGGACACGAATGAATTTGGGGGTCGGGGGGGGTGGGTTGCGGAATGGGGTCGAAGAAGAGGCGGGCACGAGGCGGTTTAGCACATGGCGGCGAAGGTGAGGAGGACCAGCAGGGCGATGCGGAGTTTTTTGGGGGTGACGAAGGTGGTCATCATCAGTGCCATGGCAATCTCCGACGAACAGCAGAGGCGTCTGCGGGAGCATAAGCAAAGTGCGTGCGGGGTGCGGCGGCGCGTGAGAGAAATTCTTGGATGGCTGTAAGTAGCTTATTTGCTGAGGTTTGTGGGATAGGCGCGGACGGGGCGGCGACATGAGCGGGAGGGGATGTGGTGAAAACGCAACGTGCGGGGCGGCTGGATGTGGAAAATAGGGAGGGGTGTGGCGTGGATACTACAGGGGGACTGGCGGCTATCGGACGGTGGCGGGCTGGGAGGCGGCGGGGGGGGCGAGTGGCGGGAGGGAGATGGCGATGTCGTCGGGCGGCGGGGTTTGTTTGCTGGTGGTGCGGTCGCGGCCGGCGTCGTCTTTGAGGTTGGGACCGATGCTGTAGACAAGATAGGTGTCGGCGGTGGCATGGTAGTGGAGCGGGGCGTCGGCGAAGCGGTCTTTGGGGAGTGCCGGGAGATAGGCGAAGAGGAGGGGGTCGAGGGAATCGGGATAGGCGTGGTGGTCGGCATGATAGGCGGCGAGGGCGAAGGCGAGTTGGGCGAGGTCGGTGCGCTGGAGGGCGGCACGTTCGCGCGCGAGGGCGAGGTTGATGAAGGGGAAGAGCCAGATGGAGAAGACATCGCCAGTGGTGAAGCGGCTGATGAAGTTGCGCTGGGCGAGGGATTGGATGCGGGTGTCGAGGGCGGACTGGAGGGCGACGGAGTCGGAGAACTTTGGGGCGGCGGCGGCGGCGGTGAGCTGGTCGTAGAAGCCGTTAATGCTGCGGAGGGCGTGGTTGTAGTTGACGGGAAGGAAGGCATAGAACCAGTTGGTAGGAGGTTCGGGGGGGCCCAGGTTGCCGGCGTTGATGACGGTGTAGATGGAGCGGATGGCCCAGGGGGTTCCGCGGGTGGCGGCGGTGCAGGTGAAGCTGAGAAGGGAGTAGCGTTCGGCGGTGTCGAGGGTGCGGGCCACCGGGGAGAGGGGTTGAAGGGCGCGGAGGTCGGCGATGCAGCGGCGGGCCTGATCGGGGGTGAGGTCGGGGGATTGGGCGAGGGTGATGTCGTCGATGGCGGCGGAGGTTTCGAGCGCGGCGGCGACGAGTTGTTCGAGGAGCGTGGCGCTGCCGTTGGAGAGGAGGCGGGCCATGCGATGGGCGGCGAGGAGATCCTGCCAGGCGCCATCGAGGTCATGGGCGGCGATGCGGCGGTTGGCGCGGATGAGGGCGGCATTGACGAGGCCGCGGATGGCGCCGAGGTTGGGCAGTTGCGTTTCGATGAGGAGGTGGTCTGGACTGGCGGTGGTGAGGGGGATGAAGTAGCGCGGGCGGCGGGTGAGCTGCTGGAAGGCGTCGATGTCGGCATTGAAGGCGTTGAGCCAGGCGGCGGCGTCGGGGTGATCGGCGGGTTGCCAGGGGTGGTAGATGATGCTGGTGGCGGGATTGTCGATGTCCGGGGACTGATCGTGGGCATCGGGATGATGCTGTTCGTACCAGCGCTCGAAGACGACGAAGGGATGGACGGGCTCGACCGGAGGAGGGATGTGCAGGCCTTCGGCGACGGCGGCGGAATTGTTGGGAAGAAACCGCGGGCCGAGGAGGGCGATGAGGGGGATGGCGGCGTTGTTTTCCGGGGTGACGCCGGCGGAGAGTCGGGCGTTGATGGCGGCGAGGTAGTCGGGGGTGCCGTTGGGGAGGAGCGGGGTGGTGATATGGGTGGTATCCGGGGCGAGGGTGATGTGGCGGAGGAGTCGGGCGATGAGGAGGTCGATGGCGGTGAGGATGATGAGGGTGGAGAGGACGTAGAGGTAGAGGCGGTAGCGGCGGGTTTTGGGGAGGCGGATGCGCATGGTTGCTCGACCGTAAATGGCCACGAAAAACACGAAAGTCACGAAACGGAGCGCGTTGCTGGTGGGGTCACGGGGAAGAAGAGGGCGTATCGGGTGAGCTCAGGGAGTCGAGGCGGGCAAGGGCGCGGGTGGGGTCGATGAAGGCGCGGAAGTCGGTGTTGGCGGGGAGTGCGGCCGTGGCGGCGGCTTGCGGAGGGGCGAGGTCCAGGGTGAGCAGCGTGATGGCGAGGCAGGCGGCGGCGGCGGCGAGGGAGAGGGTGGCGAGGAGGCAGCAGTCGGCGCGCGAGAGCGGGCGGCGGTCGAGGGCGGCGGCGAGGGTGGATTCGAGGGCGGGCGACGGGGCGGCGGGGGTGAGGCCGCGGAGGTGGTCTTCCAGCGGATCGTCGAGCGGGTCGTCGAGCGGGTCATTCATGGGGCACCTGTGGGGAGAGCAGCGCATGGAGGTGATCGAGGGCGTAGCGGTAGCGGGAGGCGGCGGTGTTGAGCGGGATGGCGAGGGCGGCGGCGATCTGGGCGAAGGTGAGGCTGGACCAGATTTTTAACAGGAGGACTTCGCGCTGCTCGGGCGGAAGCTGGGCGAGGGCGCGGTGGAGGGATTCGTCCGGGCCTTCCGGAGGGGAGACAAACAGCGGCGGGTGCGGGAGCGCGGACTCGTGGCGGCGGCGGGTGCGGGCGCTGCGGCGGAGGGCGAGGGCGGCGTTGCGGACACAGGTGAAAAGGTAGGCGGCGGGATCGGCGGCGCGGCGGCGGGATTTCCAGAAATGGATGAAGCCTTGTTGCACGGCATCCTCGGCTTGATGGGCATCGGACAGGTGGTGACGCGCCAGAAGGAAAAGGGCGCGGGCGTGGCGGGCGTACCAGGCGCGCCAGTCGTCGGCATCGGCGGGGTGGTGGGCGTGCGGGGTGGGCAAGGCGCGATCTCCTTGGGAGTAGATGCGCCGGAGGGGCGAAATTGTCTGGCGGGGTGAAGTTTTTTGATGCGTGGCGCGGATCAGCGTTTATTGGCCAGGTCGCGCTGGCGCTGGCGTTCGGTGGCTTTTTTGAGGGCGCGTTTTTCCCAGAAGGTCAGGGAGTGCAGGCCAGAGGTGTGGACCTTTTCGAGGATGGCGTCGATTCTGGCTTGTTCGAGCTGCTCGGCGTCGCGTTTTTTGCGGGCGGAGGCGATGGCGTATTTGGAGAGTTTCTTGCGGCGCGTCGGGCCGGCGCCGGAATAGCCGGCGCTCCAGGCGATGGCTTCTTCCATTTCCTGCGGACCGGTGGCTTTGAGTTGCTGGCGCTTGGAGTAGGCGGAGGCGAAGAGCAGGGCCCAGAGGATCATCGCGAAGAGGCCCGCGCTACCGGCCATCAGCGAGAGGAAGAACATGGGCACGGCCAGCACCATGCCGACGATGCAGGTGATGTTGATGGCGTTGTAGCGTTTGAAGAAAGGCCAGAGGATCGCCTCAAGCAGCGGGCCGCCATCGAACCAGTAGTA
This sequence comes from Phycisphaerae bacterium, assembly GCA_035545015.1. Classification (GTDB taxonomy): domain Bacteria; phylum Planctomycetota; class Phycisphaerae; order WQYP01; family WQYP01; genus CALCHA01. Next base: position 108,600 of record DASZZD010000032.1, on the reverse strand, counting down.
GGGCAGGAAGTTCCCGAAGAGGATGCCGAGGTTGATGATGGCGAAGAGGTTGAGCAAGCTGCCGGCGAGGGTGAGGCCGGGGACGCCGACGGGATTGAAGGCGATGTCGCCCATGATGAGGGCGAGGGGATTGAGGGTATTCCAATGGAAGGAGTGGGTGATGAGGGTAGCGGCGAGGATGCTGATGAAGGCGAAGAGGAAGTTGGCCACCATGCCGCCGAGATTGGCGACGAAGTAAGGCCAGGGGAAGGGCGGTGCGACGGGTGGCACCATGCCGCCGACGGGCCAGAGGACGAATTCATTGTGAGAGCCGCCGACCCAGGAAGCGAAGATGCGATGTCCGAACTCATGGAGGAGGAGCGCGATGAGGAGCAGGACGCAGAAAATGAGGCCGAAGAGCGGGCCGCCGCCATGGAAGGCGTAGTCAGCAAAGGCCAGGACGAATTCGAGCAGGAGCCAGAAGTGAAGGCGGACGCGGGCGCCGAACCAGGTGCCGAAGGGGAGTGCGAAGCCCAGCAGGGCGGCGGGGTTTCCGAGGAAGTCGGAGCCGGAGCCTCCGCCGGTGTTGTAGTTTCGATCTTGCCATCCCATCGAGAGTGGTTCCAGAAGCGAGGAGGAGCGTGCGGTCGAGCTCGCGCGTCAAAAGTTCACAAACCCGCGAGGTATTTTAGCAGGGTGGCGAGGGACTTGGCGTCGACGATTTTATTTTCGTGGATGAGGCGGCGAATGGCGTCGGGGGTGAAGGGTTCGGTGGCGATTTGCTCGTTGTCTTCGAGGTGCTGGGGGCCGGGGGTAAGGCCGGTGGCGAGGAAGGCGTACATTTTTTCGGTGAGGATGCCGGGGGAGGTGTAGAACCAGCCGAAGGGGGTGATGGCGGCGGCGGCATAGCCGGTTTCTTCGGTGAGTTCGCGAGCGGCGGCGGCGGCGGGGTCTTCGTGCGCGACGCCCATCGGCGTGCCTGCCGTACGTTCGAGGGTGCCGGCGGGGAGTTCGAGGAGGGACTCGTGGACGGTGTGGCGGCGGTTGTGGATGAGGAGGATGCGGCCGTCGTCGAGCACCGGCAGGATGATGACGGCGCCGGGATGGATGGCGACTTCGCGCGTGATGGTTTTGCCGGAGTTGGTGGTGACGGGGCGGAGGACGAGTTCGATGCGTTCACCGGAGTGAATGAGCCGGTCGGAGGGCTGGCGGGCGAGGGGGTGTTGGGGGACTGCCGATTGCGGATTGCCGATTGCGGAGGGGGAGGTACTCATGTGGGGGATCATAGGGGAACTTTTGGGGGTGATAAAGTGGGGGGTGGAGTGGTCCGATAGCTTTCGTGCACGGGTTTTCTCAGGAAGCACGGAGGTTGCCATGGCAGTGATGGAACGCGCGACGGGCAAGAACACGGTGGCGGGCGTGGGAACGGTGGCGGATGCGATCGAGCAGACGCTGGAATGGTTGGACAAGCAGGGCTGCGGCGAGGTGGGCCAGGAGCGTCGCGGGATACGGCGCAGCCGGTATCGCGTGGGGGCGAAAGTGACGTACATCGCGGCGGGGTTGGGTCAGGCGGTGACCAGCGAGGTGATGACGCGGAATCTGTCGCGGTCGGGGCTGAGTTTTCTGCATCCGACGCTGATCTATCCGGGGCAGCGCGTGAACGTGCGGCTGCCATTACCGGACCGCAGCGTGAGGCACATCGGGGGCAAGGTGGTGCGCGTGCGGCCGGCGGTCCAGGGCGGCGGTCGCGGGATGTATGAGATCGGGGTGGAGTTCACGGAGATGGAGGTGGCAGTGGGGGAGTGAGGTGTAAAATTGGGGTATTGGTTCAATGGGTTCAATTGGGATGGGGCGCGCCTGGGCGGGGATCATGACGTTAAGTGGGGGCAGGGATGGGGCGATAATGATGAAGGATGAAGCGCGAATCGCGATGGCGAGCTAACGGGTGAAGCGCGAATGATGAATCCTTCCGACGAATTAAAAGTGGTGCGGCGGGGTCCCCGGGGGGGGCGCGAGCGGGGGTTTACCGCATTTGAAGCATTGATCGCGGCGGCGATCCTGGCGTTTCTGACGGCCACGGTGAGCACCGCGCTGATGGCCGGCCGGGCGCAGAGCAAGGTGGCGCGCGACACCATGGCGGCGTCCATGCTGGGCCAGGCGCTCATGGAGGAGGTCATGCGGCTCCCGGTGACCGATCCGCTCGGCTACAAAACGATGGGACCCGACCCCGGCGAGACCCGCAGCACCTTCAACGCCGTCGATGATTACCACGGATACACCGACGGCCCCAACACGATCACGGATCTCGGCGGCAATGCCTATCCGACGGCGTACCAGGCGTTCGTGCGGAAGGTCTCGGTGCAGGCGGTCACCTACACGCCCTCGGGCTGGAACCGCACGATCAACGGAATGCTGGTGACGGTGACGGTGTCGAGCGCGGACGGCCGGACGCTCATTACGCTGCAGAGGGTGGCATGCAACTGAGGGCGAGCGATCAGCGGCGTGGGGTGTGCAGTCGGAAGGTGGGGCGGGCTGCGCGGCGGGGGGGATGCGGGGGGTTCACGCTATTCGAGCTGGTGCTGGTGGTGCTGGTGGTGGGGATTTGCGCCGCGACGCTTTTGCCGGCGGTGGGGAACCTGCGGTCGACGAGCCTGCGGCAGGCGGCGAACATCGTGGCGGCGGATGCTGATTTTTGCATGAGCGAATGCGTGAATCGACCAACGGCGCCGCGGAAGCTGGTGTTCAACGTGGCGGGAAATTCCTACCAGATGGTGGATGCGACGACCAACGCGGTGATCGCGCATCCGGCGGATGGGCTTCCGTACATCAACGACTTTTCCACCGGGCGCAACGCGCAGCTCACCGGCGTGCGGCTGGTAAGCGTGATGACGGGGGGAATCAGCGCGACCTCGCTGACCTACACGAGCTATGGCAAGCCGGTGTTGACGGCCGACATGGTGATCACGCTGAGCTACGAAGGCCAGACGATGGCGGTGACGGTGAAGGCGGTGACGGGAGATGTGACGATTCAGTGAGGGGGGGTTGAGTAGTCAGTAGTCAGTAGTCAGTAGTCAGTAGTCAGTAGTCAGAAGGGGCGGCGGCCTGCGTCTACTGACTTCTGTCTTCTGTCTTCTGACTACTCGCAAAAAAAATGGGCTCGCCAGGGGAGGCAATCCTGACGAGCCCCGATCCAGGGCAGATCGGTGTGCCGGAGATGGTGGAGAGAGAAGCGCCTCGCGTGTCCGGCGTCTATTTGTGGGTGCCGATCGCGTGGGTGATCGGCGAAGGACACTTCAGATGTACGATTCAGGGGAGGCGCGGGCAAAAAGATTTGTAAAGATTTTTACCGGGATGGGGGATTGGCGCTGCAATTGGAAAAAGAATGCGTAAGATGATGCCTTTTACGAGACGTTGCGGCGCGCGGCGCCGGACGCGATCGGGGTCCGTGGCATGGGTGCAATTCGACGATGGACTTGATCAAGGCGTTGAAGTCGTGGGGGATCCAGGATTCGGCGGAAGTCTACAACATCCGCAACTGGGGCAAGGGATACTTCGGGATCAACCCGGACGGCAATGTCTGCGTGCATCCCGATCGGCAGGAAGGGCGGTCGATCGACCTCAAACGCCTCGTCGATGAACTGATCCTCCGCGGCATCAACCTGCCCGTGCTCGTTCGCTTCACCGACATTTTGAAGCACCGCGTGGCGGAACTGCACGAGGCGTTCAAGAACGCGATCGCGGAGAACAGCTACGGCGGCACGTATGCCTGCGTCTATCCGATCAAGGTGAACCAGCAGCGGCACGTCGTCGAGGAAATCGTCGAGTTCGGCAAGCCTTACGGGTTCGGACTTGAAGCCGGCAGCAAGCCGGAACTGCTGGCGGTGCTGGCGCTGGCGAACAACGGCGACGCGCCGATTATCTGCAACGGCTTCAAGGATGATGAGTTCATCGAGACGGTGATCCTGGCGCAGAAGCTGGGAAAGAAGGTGATTCCGGTGGTGGAGAAATTCACCGAGCTGGAATTGATCGTGAAGTACGCGGAGAAGCACGGCGTGCGGCCGCTGATCGGGGTGCGGGTGAAGCTGGCGACCAAGGGCAGCGGACGGTGGGAATCTTCGGGCGGGGCGCGCAGCAAATTCGGGCTGTTCGTGGCGGAGGTGCTCAAGGCGCTGGAGTACCTCAAGGACCGGAACATGCAGGATTGCCTGAAGCTGATGCATTTCCACCTGGGCAGCCAAATCACCAACATTCGCACCGTCAAGACGGCGCTCAATGAAGCGGCGCGGATTTATGCGGAGCTGGCGCGCGCCGGCGCGGGGATGGAGTACATCGACGTGGGCGGCGGCCTCGGCGTGGATTACGACGGCTCGCAGACCAATTTCGATTCCAGCATCAACTACTCGCTGCAGGAATACGCCAGCGACGTCGTCTTCCGCATCAAGAGCGTGTGCGATGAGGCGGGGGTGAAGCATCCGCACATCATCAGCGAGAGCGGCCGGGCGATGGTGGCGTATCACAGCGTGCTGGTGTTCAACGTGTTGGGGGTGAGCGGGTTTGACTTGTTCGACATTCCGCCGGGGCTGCCGGAGGGCGAGGATTTGCCGCAGCCGGTGCGGGATCTGTTCGACAGCTACCGCGAGATCACCAAGAAAAATTTCCAGGAAGTGTATCACGATGCGATCCAGCAGCGCGATGAGTCGCTGAACCTGTTTAACCTCGGCTATCTGAGCCTGGAGCTGCGCAGCCTGACGGAGAAATTGTTCTGGGGTGTGTGCGGGAAAATTCTGAAGATTCTCAAGGACAGCGATTACGTGGGGGACGATTTTGAGAATCTCGAGGCGCAGCTTTCCGACACCTACTTCTGCAATTTTTCGCTGTTCCAGAGCATGCCGGACGCGTGGGCGATCAAGCAGCTTTTCCCGGTGATGCCGATCCATCGGCTCAAGGAGGAACCGACGCGCCGCGGCGTGCTGGCGGACATCACCTGCGATTCCGACGGCAAGATCGACGCGTTCATCGACCTGCGCGATGTGAAAAAGACGCTGGAACTGCACGAGTTCGACGGGCGCGAGTATTACATCGGGGCGTTTCTGGTGGGGGCGTACCAGGAAATCCTCGGCGACCTGCACAACCTGCTGGGCGATACCAATGCCGTGCATGTGACGATGCAGCCGGATGGCAGCCCGTCGATCGATGAGGTGGTGCGCGGCGACACGGTGCGCGAGGTGCTCAGTTACGTGCAGTTCAGCAGCGACGCGCTGGAAGGGAAATTGCGCAAGCAGGTGGAGGGCGCCGTGCGCGAGAAGCGCATCACCTTGGAGGAAGGCGCTCAGTTGATGCGGTATTACGAGGATGGCATGCGGGGGTACACGTACTTGGAGGAGCCCAGCGCGTATTGACGCGGCACGATGGGGCGGAGGGCGGCGGAGAGTGGTGGCGGGAAGCGGGGGAGGGCGGGCAGAAATGGCTCGCTTGTGCTGTCCGGCGGGGATAGGATGGCCGGGCGAGGAGGCGGGAGCGAGGATGCGCGATGGAACAGGTGGTGGCGGGATTCGTTTGCCTCGGCGTATTCCTGTGTCTGGTGCCGCTGGTATTTTCGATTGTGGCATTGACGCGGCTGCGGGGATTGAAAGGGGAATTGCGTGCCGTGCGCAAGCAGACGGCGCTGCTCGAAGCGCAGGTGAACTGGCTGGTCGAGCAGTTCAAGGCGGGAACGGCGAAGAAACGCGAGGCGGCGCCGGCGGCAATTCCGGCAGCGACCGCGGTGCTCCAGCAGGTCGTTGAACCAGCGCAGGCCGTCGAACAATCGCCGGTCATGGAAACTCCGCCGGTCGTGGAACAGCCGCGTACGGAGGCGAAGGACGAGGCCTTTGCGCGATTGACCAAGCAGTTGCCGGAATTGGTGCCCGGACCGGAGCCGCAGTTGCCGCCGCTGGAGGAGGAGCCCCGCATCACGATGGCCGGGGCCTTGTCGATGGAAGAGCCGGCGGGAGCGGGACGGGGCGCGGCGTCCACACCTCCGCGGCCTAGCGTGCCGCTGGAACAGCGTCTGATTCAGGTGGCGGTGGCAGTGGGCGGGGTGGCCCTCGCGCTGGCGGGGATTTTCCTGGTGAAGGTGGCGTTCGATCGGAACTATCTCAACCCCTTCGTGCGCGTGGTGCTGGGAACGGTGTTTGGCGTGGCGCTCCTGGGGGCGGGCGTGTGGCGGCGCAAGAAAGAAGCGGGAATCGCCCAGGCGCTCTCGGCGGCCGGCGTGGCGGATCTGTTCGCGTGCTTCCTCGCGGCGACGAACCTTTATCACCTGGTCTCGCCGCTGACCGGCTTCGGGCTGCTGGCGGCGACGACCGCGCTTGCTGTGGTGCTGTCGCTGGCCCAGGGCCCGTTCGTGGCGCTGCTCGGGTTGGTCGGCGGATTCCTGACGCCCGCGCTGATCCACACGGACCATCCCTCGTCGCTGTCGCTGTTTGGTTATCTGTTCCTTCTGCACGTTGGCCTGACGCTCGTGTCGCGGGCGCGCGGATGGGCCTGGCTGGCCGCCCTGACGGTGCTGGCGTCTCAGGCCTGGGTGGTCATCTGGCTGGCGACGCAGCCGTGGAGTCCGGCGGACGGGCAGGTGATGGGGATTTTCGTGCTGGTCTCGGCATTCGCCGTGCTGGGGGCGTCGCTCGGCCAAGAGGCGTGGGGCAAAGAGCCGTCCTTGTCTGAAGGGCTTTCCTACCTGGCGGTGGTGATTGGATTGGTGCTCTCGGGCGCGTTGCTGGCGCGGTCTGATTTTTCGAATACGGAATGGGCGTTCCTGGGGCTGCTCTCCGCGGCGTGTCTCGTCCTGGCGGGGCTGCGTTCGATGTATGAGCCGCTGGCGTGGGCGGCCGCGGCGCTGGTGTGGGCGATGCTGGCGTGGAGCGGGCACGGGTGGGAGCCGGCAGCGCCGCCGGATGTGCACCGCCTGGCGGTGATCCTGGCAATTTTCGGGACCGGCTTTGCGGCGGCGGCGTATGGTCTGGCGTGGCGCGCCCAGGTCCCCGAGCGCTGGGCTTCCCTCTCCATGAGCTGCGCGGTGGCTTATATGCTGCTGGCCTATTGGGTGATCGGCCGCTCGCCGCGCACGGACCTGTGGGCGTGGCTGCCCGTGGGGCTGGCCGTTGTGTATGCGGGGCTGAGCGTCCCGGTTTATCAGCGTCGCGCGCGGGCAGGGTGGAACGATTTCCTAGAGACCCTGGTGATCGGGGTGCTGGCGTTGTTCGTGACGGCGCCGCCGATGGCGTTTGAACGCGCCACGCTGACGGCCGTGTGGTCGGTGCTGGTGCCCGTGAGTGTGCTGGCGGTGCGGCTGCTGCGCTTGCGCCTGCCCTGGATCATGGCGGCGCTCGTGACCACGCTGGTGGGCCTGCGGCTCTTGCTCAATCCGATAGTGCTTGACTATGGCACTGGCCCGAGCTTGTGGTGGAACCCCGTCGTCTGGGGATATGTGCCGACAGCCTGCATGCTGGCCGCCGCGGTGTGGCTCGCCGCATTCCAGCGGCCGGCGGAAGAGGCCGGCGGCGCCGACATGAGCGGATACATCGAGGCGGTGGCCGGCCTCGTGGTGGTGGCGTTCGCCACGCTGTTCACGCATCGCATCTTCAATCCGGCGACGCTGGACACGCTGAAAATCGGCATCGCCGAGCGTGCCGCGCTCGGAAATGTGTGGACTTTCCTGGGCATCGCGCTGGTCCTGCTGGGCGTCTGGCTGCGGCGCTTCCGTGGCGAAACGACGGCCAATCTTGGCAAAACGCTGCTTGTTGCCGCGATAGTGTTTGTGGTGCTGATCGAAGGCGTCTGGCTCAATCCGCTGTTCACCACGGACTCTCTGGGCGTCGGCTGGGCGAACCTCCTGTGGCCTCTCTTCGCCTTGCCGGCGGCGGGATTGGGCGCGATGGCGCTGTGGCTCCGGCGGCGCGAAACCGAAGCGCCGGCGCTCCTGACGTTGTGCGGAACGGCGTCGCTGGTGCTGCTGTTCGCGTTCGTGAGTTTGATGATTCGCCACGCGTTCAACGGGCCCGTGTTGGATATCACCGGAGGCAGCGCTGCCGAGGCGCGGATCGCGGAACGCTCGACCTACCCCTTGCTGTGGCTGCTGATGGGAACGGCGATGCTGGTGTGCGGGCGCAAGTGGCGCGTCATGGGCCTGTCGGTGGCGGGGCAGCTTTTCGCGGCCGCGGGAACGGCGTGCGTGGTGCTGGTGGCGGTGCTGGCGTTCAATCCGCTGATGGTGAATGAATCGGTCGGTGCGGGAAGCGTCGTGAACTGGCTGCTCTATGCCTACGGGGCGCCGGCGCTCCTGGCGGGCGGGCTGGGCATATGGCTGCATAACACGGCGGAAGCCGGCGAGCGCGGAGAGATGGACCGGGCGGTGGGACGCGCGCACGGCGTGGCGGCGCTTTTGTTTTTGTTCGTGCTGGTGTCGCTCGAGGTGCGCCGCGCTTTTCAGGGACCCATCCTCAGCGGCGGCCATCCGGGTTCGGCGGAAATGTACGCGTACTCCGCCGCGTGGGCGATCTTCGGAACGCTGCTGTTGTTGGGCGGAATCGTGACCCGCAGCGCCGTCCTGCGGTGGGCATCGCTGGCGGTGATGCTCGTGACCATCCTGAAGGTTTTCCTCCTCGACGTCGCCAGCCTTTCCGACGTTCTGCGCATCTTCTCGCTTCTGGGGCTGGGCCTCTCGCTGATCCTGCTGGCCCTGCTGTACCACTACTGCGTTTTCCGTGCGCCCGCCGAGCCGCCCCCTGCCGGGCCTGCCGACGAGGCCACGCGCGGGGCCGCTGCTCCTTCCGGACCGGCATGAAGACCTGCATAAAAAAGGATGGAGCACGGGCTGCTCCATCCTTTTCATAGACTCAGGTCAGGCGCACTCGCTCAGCGTTCATTGGCCGTGCGATTGGGATTCTGCGACTGGTGGCTCATCCCATTGTTCATCGCCTGGCCGGTGGGATTCAGGTGTTCGACGTTCACGTCATAGAGCGCCGCGACCACGCAGGTGGTTGCTTCCCGATACGCATCTTTGACATCGCTGGGCCAATTGTCCTTGTGATCGCTCAAATAGGACAGATTGGCCAGCAGTGCATCGTGGATGTTCTGGCGCGTCACGGTGTTCGGCACGTCAAATTTCCAGCCGCCCGCCTCGTGAATCATCGAAGCCGTCAGGCTGGGAAGCTGCCCATTGCCCGGCAGAACGGCGATGGCCACGTCGCGGCCCTTGTTGAGGTTGACGTCGCCGCCGAAATTATGGTGCGTCGCGTCCTGCACGTCCGCCGCCGTCGCCTCCCCGCCCTTCTTCTGGGCCTGCCCGGCCGCTTCCACCGGCCAGTTGCCGACCAGCGCCTGCGGGTTGTCGATCTCACCCGTCGTGAACGTGAGGTAATTGTCGTACACCTTCGCGTTCTTGATATTGAACGACTCGTGATATTTCTGCTGCCATTCCGACTTCAGTTCTCCCATCTTCTGCGCCAGCGGATCGCTGGATTTTGCCGGCTCGGCGTTTGATTCGTGCTGTACGCGCGTGCGGTCCTGGTCCGCCAGATTGTCAATCACGTCCGGGAAACCCTTGTTGTCAAAGGCCGATTCCGTGACCGATTCAAACGCGTTTTCAATCGAGTTCTTCTCCGACATTGCTTTGGCCTTGATGCCGCTGGGCAGCGATGGCGCCTGTCCGACGGTCGGCGCGTTGGTCGTGTAATCCGCCGCCACCACGGGGGCGACCGTGAAGCACGCGGCCGCGATGCAGGCCGCGGCAAGCAAATGAGTGGAATGCATGGCAATACCTCCAAAATGATGCATGGAACATGGAAGGCACAGGCAAATGCGGTGCCCTGAGAGGAGGTTTGCCTGAAAGAATGATCCGGGGAACACGGGCGACGCGCCCCCGCTGGGCCAGCAAAAAAGCCGCGAGGAGCTGCCTCGCGGCCCTGATGCGCCGGCCATCCGTGAAATCGCGCGCTTATTCCGCCGCCGCCAGCGCCGCTGCCGACCGCTCATGACGCTTCCGGTCCGTCTCCCGCAGATACCTCTTGCGCAGCCGGATCGTCTTGGGGGTGATCTCCACCAGCTCGTCGTCCTCGATGTATTCGAGCGCGATCTCCAGCGACATGTCACGCGGCGGCTTCAGGATGATGTTCTCATCGCTGCTCGTCGTGCGCATGTTCGAGAGCTTCTTCTCCCGGCATACGTTGACGGTCATGTCCGTGTCTTTGTTGTTCTCCCCAACGATCATTCCTTCGTACACTTCATCGCCCGGCTTCACGAACATCATCCCCCGGTCCGCCAGCTTGTCGAGCGCGTAGGCGTTGGTCGCGCCGGGCTCCATTGAAATAAGCACGCCGTTCTGCCGGCCCGGCAATGCGCCGCGGAGAAGTTCATAGTCCTGGAACGTGTGATGCATGATCGCTTCGCCCTGGGTGGCGTTGAGCAGCCGCGTGCGCAGGCCAATGAGCCCGCGCGCGGGGATCGAAAACTCCATGTGCGTGAAGTTGCCCTTCGTGTCCATCTTGGCCAGCTCGCCCCGGCGGCTGGAGACCGCCTGGATCACGGCGCCTTCAAACGCTTTCGGAACGTCCACCACCAGGTTCTCGATGGGCTCGCACTTGTGCCCGTTGAGTTCCTTGAAAATCACCTTCGGCTTCGAAACCTGCAGCTCATAGCCTTCGCGCCGCATGTTCTCAATCAGCACGCCCAGGTGCAGCAGTCCCCGGCCCGACACGCGAAGCGAATCCGGGCTCTGCGTGTCTTCCACGCGCAGCGCCACGTTCGACTGCAACTCCTTGTACAGCCGTTCACGCAGATTCCGCGAGGTGACGAACTTCCCCTCCCGGCCGGCGAAGGGCGAATCGTTCACTGAGAAAATCATGTTGAGCGTCGGCTCATCGACATCGATCAGCGGCAGCGCTTCGGGATGCTCGGGATTGGCGATGGTGTCGCCGATGTCCACATCCTCGATCCCCACGACCGCGCAAATGTCGCCCGCTTCCGCGTGCGGGGTCTTGGTGCGCCCCAGGCCCTCGAACAGGTACAAATCCACTATTTTGTGCTTCTCAATCTTCCCATTGCGCTTCAGCAGCGCGATCTGCTGGTCCTTGTTGATCACCCCGTTGAACACGCGCCCGATGCCGATGCGCCCCACGTATTCGTTGTAATCGATGTTCGTGATCTGCATCTGCAGCGGCTTGTCCAGGTCCGCAACCGGACCGCGGATCTTGCTCACGATCGTCTCCAGCAGCGGCCGCATGTCCGCAGTGCTGTCCGCGGGATCCAGCCGTGCATAGCCGGCCCGCCCGGACGCATAGATCACCGGGAAATCCAGTGCGTCCTCGTCCGCGTCGAGCTCGACGAACAGGTCGAAAATCTCGTTGAGCACTTCGTTCGGTCGGGCATCCGTGCGGTCGATCTTGTTGATCACCACGATCGGCTTGAGGTGATACTGAAACGCCTTCTTGAGCACGAAGCGCGTCTGGGGCATCGGCCCCTCGAACGCGTCCACCAGCAGCAGCACCCCGTCGGCCATCTTCAGCACGCGCTCCACCTCGCCGCCGAAATCCGCGTGGCCCGGCGTGTCGATGATGTTGATCTTGCGGGTGACGCCCTGGGCGTCGGTGTAGGTCATGGCGACGTTCTTGGCCAGGATGGTGATGCCCCGCTCGCGCTCCAGCGCGTTGCTGTCGAGGATCAATTCGCTGCCAAGCTGCGATTGCCGGAACATCCCCGACTGGCGCAGCATGGCGTCCACCAGCGTGGTTTTCCCATGGTCGACGTGGGCGATGATGGCGATATTGCGAAGTTCGTCGCGGCGTTTCTGGTTGGGCATGAGGGCACTCGGTGCGGGTGTAAACATCAGCTAACAGAGCGGATCGCCGCCCTTAGGGGAATTCGGCATTGTAACAGAACGGCGGAAGAAATGCATGAGCCTCGGGCGAAAGGGGCGTAAAATTCCGGAGTGTGCCCTGGTCAGGGCAGGGCCCCGGAAGATACTCGCCATGTCCGACCCCCGCGCGAAAGTTGCCTTACGTCCCTTTTTGGATGTCTCGCACCGTTTCTTCCATCACCACTTTGGCGGGCCGGCGGTGTCCGTCGGGGTATTGCACGTAATAGGTGACTTCCCCGTGGGCGCCGCCGATGGATTCCAGGTTGATGAAATCCTGAACGCTATTGACCTTGGATTCGTTCTGGTGCCATTTGAAGCGCATGTAATGGACCGTGGTGGAGGCGCCGTAGATTTTGTCCAGCCGCACGAATTTCAGATCGCTGTGCGAAATTCGATCGAGCAGCGTGTTGATCGTGGCCTTGTCCCGGGCGGACAGCGACGACCTCGCCGCACAGACCGGGGCGGCCAAGGCCAGAATGAGAATCAGCGGCAGCGGGCGGACGATGTGGCGGATCATGGGTGCACCTCCACCGGGAGTCTTAAGCAAGGGGCGCGCCCGCAGCGCGTCGCCCCCGGCCCCGGCGAGACCTTTTTTGAAATCTCTTGTCAGCGGTGGAGATTCACCGCCGTTCGCATAAAATTCGGTACCGGAAATTTCGCTGGAATCCAGGAGCGGCCGCGATGATGAGCATGCAGGGGGCAACGCCATTGGAAAGCACCCGCGACCCGGGTACAACGCCCCACATGAGTGATCCGCCCTCCCCGCCCGCCGCGCCCGCAGCCGCTTTGTATGCGACCGTCGCCGTGGATCAGCCGGTGGACGCCACGTACACGTATCTCGTGCCCCCAACATTGCGGCGCGACGTGCGGGTGGGCAGCCGCGTGATCGTGCCCCTCGGGCGGGGCAACCGGTTGACCGCCGCGACGGTGTTGTCCCTCTCGCCTGAGCCGCCGGCCTTTAACAAACCTGCGGAGGCGGAGGAGCGCGGGGGCGAAGAGGAGATGCTGTTCGCGGCGGCGGACGGAGCGGGCGGGGCGGACGGAGGGGGGGGGGCCGGCGTGAAGGCGGTGGCGGATGTGCTGCGCGAAGTGCCCGCGGTCCCGGCCGATTTGCTCGAGCTGGCCAGGTGGATCAGTGTGTATTACTGCGCCCCGATCGGGATGACGCTCTCGACGATGGTTCCCGCGGCGGTGAAAAAGGCGACGCGGTTGCCGATGAAGGTCACGCTTTCGCTCGCCGCGCCCGAGAAAACAGTGGAGGACACCCTTGAAGGCGTGAAGATTTCCGCCAAAAGCAAAGCGGCATTCGCGGCCCTGCATGAATACTTGCGGCAGGGGCCACGGGCCGAGCTGGACGCGATGGCCCATGCGCAGATCGGGCGGCCGCTGTTGAAGCGGTTGCTGGCGCTGGGCCTGATCGCCGCGCAGCGGGAGGCAAAACTACCCGAGGCCGCCGTGGTGGGAGCGCATGTGGGAACAAGCGCCCCGGTTCTGGAACTGAGCCCCGACCAGCAGCGGGCCAAGACGGAGATCGAGGGGCTTCTTGATGCCGGCGGATTTGCGGTGCGGCTCATTCACGGGGTGACCGGATCGGGCAAGACGGAACTGTACATCCGCGCGATCGAGCGCGTCGTCGCGGCGGGCAAGCGGGCGATCGTGCTGGTGCCCGAAATCTCGCTGACGCCCCAGACGGTGCGGCGCTTCACCGCGCGCTTTGAGCGCGTCGCGGTGCTGCATTCGGGAATGAAGGACGCCCAGCGCCATCAGCACTGGCATGCCATCGCCGGTGGCTGGGCGCAGGTGGTCGTGGGGGCGCGCTCCGCCATCTTCGCGCCTGCTGCGGACATCGGCCTGATCGTCGTCGATGAAGAACATGACGGGTCTTACAAGCAGGACAATCTTCCGAAATATCACGGCCGCGATGTGGCGATCCGGCGGGCGCAAATGCTCGACGTGCCGATCCTCCTGGGGTCCGCGACGCCGGCGCTCGAGAGCTGGCACAACGCCCATTCGCATGAAAAGTGGGGGCTGATTTCGCTGCGCACCCGGCCGCTGGGCACGCGCATGCCCCGGGTCATCGTCGTGGACATGAAGGCGCAGCACAAGGAACGCCGCGGGCTGCACATCCTCTCCACGGTGCTGGAGCATCATCTCCGGCAGACGCTCGAGCAGAAAAAGCAGGCGATTTTCCTGCTCAACCGCCGCGGATACGCGCATTACGTCATGTGTCCCCGCTGCGAATGGGTGCTCATGTGCGAGAACTGCGATGCGACGATGGTGGTGCACCGGGAGAGAAAGGATGAAAAACAAAAAACGAAAGACGAAAAGGGCAGGATCCGGGGAACGGTGCAGTGTCATTATTGTTTGACGTCGATGGTGCTGCCCGAGCGCTGTCCGTTGTGCCAGGCGCTGCTGACGCACCTGGGACAGGGCACGCAGCGCGCGGAGGATGAATTGCTGCGCAAATTTCCCGAGCTCGGCGGCGGGCGGTTGAAGCGGATGGATTCCGATTCGATGCATCATGCGGGGCAGTACCAGGAGGCGCTCGACGCATTCGGGCGCGGCGAGATCGATCTGCTGATCGGAACGCAGATGATCGCGAAGGGGCTCGATTTTCCGAATGTGCAACTGGTGGGCGTGCTGAACGCGGATTTGGCGATGACGATTCCGGATTTTCGCGCCGCCGAGCGCACGTTTCAACTGGTCTGCCAGGTGGCGGGGCGGAGCGGGCGCGCGATGGGCGCCGGGGGCGGTGAACGAGGGAACGTGGTGGTGCAGACGTTTCAACCCCAGGAACCGGCGATCGCGGCGGCGTGTGCGCATGATTACCTCGGGTTCGTGGAAACGGAGCTCCCGCACCGCATGGAGTGGGGCTACCCGCCGTATGGACGATTGGCGCGGATCGTGCTGGCCCACAAGAAGTATGCGGCGGTGCGCGAAGCGGGCGACGGCCTGGCGCGGCTGATGACGGCGCTCACGGCCGGCGCGGCGGACAAGCCCGGATTGCCGGTGCGGGTGCAGGGACCGGTGCCGCCGCCGATGGAGCGGCTCGTCGAGATGTACCGCGTGGAAATTCTGCTGTTCGCCAAAACCGCCGGTCCGCTGCAGCGGTTGCTGGGCGCGTTGCGGGCGCGCGGGGCGCTGTCCGCGGCGGCGTGGAGCGGGGTGAGCGTGAGCGTGGATGTGGATCCGGTGCACATGATGTAAAAAGACCAGGGACAAAAGACCAACGCCCGAGACGAAAGTAACGGCGGAGGGGTTACACGCGGGCGCGGGTGGGTATAATGCGGGTTGGGCCGTCCTCTTTTTGACAAGGCGGGCACATGAGCAGGATTTTGTTGGCCGTGTCCGATCGCTGGGTGCCGGACTCGCGGGTGGATGCGATTGCGGCGTTTGCGCAAACGCTCGGGCGGCCGATCCTGGCGGTGCATGTGGCCTATGGAACCGAGGGCGGCGCGGAAACCACGCCGGGGGAGCGGGTGCTGGAAAAAGTCGTCAACCAGCTTCGCGGCAAGGGGGCCAAGGTGGATTCGCTCCTGCTGTTTGGCGACGACCTGGGGCAGGCGATTTTGAAGACGGCGGAGGAGCATCGGGCGTCAATGATTGTTCTGGGGCTTTCGAGCAAGGGGATGCTCACGCGGCTGATCGAGGGGAACGTGGCGCAGCAGATCGTGCGGGGGACGCGGGTGCCGGTGTTGATGTTGCCTCCGGATTGGGTGGGAGCGATTTAAGCACGTTTTGCCGGGTATTTATGGACTGTTGACGCGGCCGGTGATGGGGTCGATGGTTTGCGACGGGACGGCGGGCGTGGGTTCCTGGATGGTGGGTTGAATGGTGGTGGCGGGCGCGGTGCCGGAAGGATTGCGGCCGAGGAGGGGGGCGAGGATGGTCTGGACCTGGGCCGTCTCGGTTTTGTCGTTGGGCAGGCCGACGGCGACGAGCGGGACGGTCTGGGGCGTGCCGAGGAATTCGGCTTCCGCGCTGTTGCGGTCGATGGGAGGAGTGACGGCCTGTGCGGGGCGGGAGTTGGTGGTGACGAAATCGGATTGGCACGCGGTGAACAGGATCGTAGCGGCGACGAGGGTGGCCTGGACGATAGTCTGCTTTGCGGTCATGGCGTAGCCCCTTTGCTGGGATGCTCTACCAAAATTGTTATCAAATGGCGTGCCCGCTGGGCGGTCATTGGCCGATGAGCCGGGCCACTTCCATGCAATCTTTGTCGCCCCGGCCGGAGAGGTTGATGACGAGGACCTGATTTTTGTTCATGGTGGCGGCGAGTTTCATGGCGTGGGCGACGGCGTGCGCGGATTCGAGGGCGGGGATGATGCCTTCGCGTTGAGAAGTGAGCTGGAAGGCGTCGAGGGCTTCCTGGTCGGAGATGATTTCGTATTTCACGCGGCCGGCGTCTTTCCAGTACGCATGCTCGGGGCCGACGCCGGGATAATCGAGGCCGGCGGAGACGGAGTGAACGTCGGCGGTTTGGCCATCGTCGTTCTGGAGGATGTAGGTGAGGGTCCCGTGGAGGACGCCGGGTTGGCCGAAGCCGAGGGAGGCGGCGTGCTGTCCGAGGGCGGAACCTTTGCCGCCGGGCTCGACGCCGAAGAGTTTGACGGAGGTGTCTTCGATGAAGGGGTAGAAGATGCCGGCGGCATTGGAGCCGCCGCCGACGCAGGCGACTATGGCGTCGGGGAGCCGGCCGAATTGATCGAGGGATTGGGCGCGGGTTTCCTGGCCGATGACGGATTGGAAGTCGCGGACGATCTGGGGGAAGGGGTGGGGCCCGGCGACGGTGCCGATGATATAGTGGGTATTTTCGACGGAGCCCATCCAGTCGCGGAGCGCTTCGTTGAGGGCGTCTTTGAGGGTTTTGAGGCCCGACTCGACGGGGATGACGCGGGCGCCCATGAGCTTCATGCGGAAGACGTTGAGGTTCTGGCGGCGGATGTCTTCGGAGCCCATGTAGACGTCGCAGGAAAGGCCGAAGACGGCGGCGGCGGTGGCGGTGCCGACGCCATGTTGGCCGGCGCCGGTTTCGGCGATAACGCGTTTTTTGCCCATGCGGAGGGTGAGGAGCGCTTGGCCGATGGTGTTGTTGATTTTGTGGGCGCCGGTGTGGGCGAGGTCTTCGCGCTTGAGGAAGATGCGTGCGCCGCCGGCGAGTTTTGTGAGGCGCTCGGCGAAGTAAAGAGGTGTGGGGCGGCCGACGAATTGCTTGAGATAGTAGCGGAATTGCTGTTGGAAGTCGGGATCTTTTTTGGCGCGTTCGTATTCGTCGGCGAGCTGGCGGACGGCGACCATGAGCGTTTCGGGAACGTAGGAGCCGCCGTAGGGGCCGAAGCGGCCGTGGGCGTCGGGCACGGCGGCGGAGGCGCGGGGGGCCTGCCGGGCCTGGGCCTGGACATCCTGGGAGGAGAGGCGGGTGGAGGATTGGGTAGTCATGGCTGGATCATAAGGGGTCGGGGGTGGCGACGGGAAGCGGGGGCGGGGGTGGGGTCGATGTTGGCAGCTACTTCTTTGAAACCTTGACGGCCGCAATTTGCGACGGGTTGAACAGCACCACGGTTTTATCGTCCAGAATTCCCTGGTAAAAGATGCCGCCTGGCAAACTCATCGCTCGTACCAGGCGCACGCCGGTGAAGGTGGGCTGCTTTGTGTCGGCACCGATCAAGTAGACGTCGGCTGGGCCGGGGAATACGCGGGACATTGCCCCCATCGCCTCCGGATCATTCTGGTCGGGGCCTGGTGTGGGTTGCGCTGTCGCCCGCATGGATGCTCCGGCGAGCAGAAATGTTCCGGCCAGAAGAATTCCACACGTGAACGACCGGACGGACCTCGTGAAGGTTTCCATTGCGTCTCCTTTTTGTCGTGCCTCGACTATTCTGCTGTCAGAATAAGATCGAAACGTGTTGGGGGTATCCGGCGGCGAATCATCGTTGGAGCCGGGTTATCGTAACTTTTTACCACTGCTCATGGCCGCGGGGAAGGGGAGGCATTCTGCGCTGGAGCGGTTGTGTTTTTGTAGTGCTCCCCCTTTACCGAGCATGCCCAGGGGCGCCTGCGGGCCCTTCGCTGAGCATGGCATCCGGGGGGGAAAACCGTTGCGGGCCTGAGTTTTCCTGGAGAGGGGCGCGGGATAAGATGCAGGAGTTGCGCGAGGCGGACCTGGGCGCGCAGACCGGCTCAGGAAAAGGGTTTGGCTTGAAGAGTGATCTCATCCAGCTTCCGTTGGGGGTTCTGATATTCAGCTTGTTCCTGATATTCGGGTCGGAAACGGTTGGCAGCGTTTTAGCGGTCTGTGGGGCATTGGCTTTACTTTTCGCTGTCGTAACGCTTTACCATTCAATAGAGCGGCCCCGTCCTCGAGTATTCAACATTGTGCTATTCATATTATATTTTATTTTCATGTGTATATGGGTTTGGTATTGCAGCCGGCATGTCACCGGGGCCCATTACACTCAACTGGCGTTTGATGTGGTCTATGCGGTGTTGGCGGTCGCGTATGTGTGGTGGTTTACGGGATATTTTCGCAGGGAGAAGAAAAAGTCCGCGCGGACATTGAAAAGGGGGAGGAGCGAATAAAGGGCACGATGTGGGGCGTGGCGGCGGTCGCTTGTCTGGGGGGAGGGCTTTGCTAAGATGAGCGGGAAGTGCAGGGGAGGATGGGAGCGGTGATGGGGTGAGGGCTGAGGGGACGTAGCTCAATTGGGAGAGCACTAGCTTTGCAAGCTAGGGGTTGCCGGTTCGATCCCGGTCGTCTCCAGTGGAGGTCGGGCGTGGAGAAAGGGAGGCGCGGCCCCGCGTGGGGGCGGGGCCGGCCGGAGGGTTGAGAGGGGTTAACGGCCGAGCATTTTGGCGATGATGAAGATGAGGACAGCCCCGCCGAAGCCGCCGCCGAGGAGGATATAGAGGAGGGCGTAGCCGATGGCGCCGACTGCATGGATGGTATCCATAGGAGGGACTCCTTTTGTTGACGGTGGACGTGTAAAGCATGCGGAGTGCCAAGACGGAAAAATTGGGACGGGGTGGGGGCGCGAGAGGGGGAATGGGGCGTTGGGGGAGCGTGGGGGGGGGGTTGGGCGGCGTCAGAATGGCCTTGCAGCGGGGCCTGGAATTGCGTTTGTAGGGCGAAATCGGTATGGTGGTGGACCTGTGGTTTTGCGGGCGATTAGCTCAGTTGGTTAGAGCGCATGCATGACACGCATGAGGTCACAGGTTCGAATCCTGTATCGCCCAATAGGATATAAGTTGAGCTGAACGCATACTTTATGCGTACCCGCCTCGCGGCGGTGCGGCTCCTGAAGGCTCGAAAAACCCCTGTAGGACTACAGGGGTGCCGAAAGGAGTGCCCGCCATGGCCCGCAAAGCCAAAGCCCTTCGCATCCCCAACTATTGCTTCCACAAGCCCACAGGACAGGCGTACGTCTGCCTGGGCGGAAGATTTTTTTACCTGGGGAAGTACAGGCTGACAGCGGACGGGAAACCCGACTGCCCCCGCTACCACGAACTCATCGCCGAATGGATCGCGGGGCGCACGACGCCCACTACAGGGCAAAATGACGCCGGCAACCCTGTAGTGCCGGCGGCGAGAGAGTTGACCGTGGAGGAGGTGGTGGCGAAGTTCTGGGAGCACTCGCAGACCTACTACAAGCTCGCGGACGGAAGTCAGAGCACCGAGGTTGAGGCGTTCCGGCAGGCGCTTCGCCCCCTTCGCCGGCTCTTCGGGGGCACCCCAGCGAAAGACTTTGGACCCAAGCGCCTCAAAGCCGTGCGGGAGGAAATGGTGCGGCTGGGGTGGTGCCGGAGCAACGTCAACCGGCAGGCGGCGCGGGTGCGTCAAGTTTTCCGCTGGGCGACGGAGGAGGAACTGATACCGGCAACCGTGCTCCATGCTTTGAAGGCGGTGCGGGGACTTCGCAAGAATCCCGATGAGGTGAAGGAATCCGCGCCCGTCAAGCCGGTGCCAGAGCACGCGGTCGATGCGGTGCGGCCGCAGTGTCGTCACAAGTGGCGGCGATCATCGACCTGCAACTCTATACCGGGATGCGCCCGGGCGAAGCTGTCATCATGCGGGCGATGGATATCGAGATGAAGGGGGATATGTGGATTTACCACCCCACCCGCCATAAGACCTCGCACCACGGCAAGGCTTGTAACATCCCCATCGGGCCGAAGGCGCAGGAAGTTCTTCGCCCGTTCTTGACGACCAACCCCAAGGCATATCTGTTCTCCCCGCGCGATGCCGACAAGGAATTGGGAATAAAGGGAGGCGATCCCGGCGAACGCTACACCGTGGCCTCGTACCGCCGCGCGATCGCCCGCGCGTGTGACAAGGCGTTTCCATTGACGCCGGAGCTGGCGCACAAGGCTCGCCGGGTGCGGCAGTGGCGGGCGGCGCACGAGAAAGTAAATCAGACCCGCCTCCCGCTGAAGAAGTGCCCGGCTCGGATTCTGAAAATGTGGAAGGTGGTCAATGACTTCCGCTCTGAAAACCGCTGGCACCCCCACCAGCTCCGCCACAACGCCGCGACGTTCCTGCGCGCGAAGTACGGACTGGACGTGGCGCGGACCGTGCTGCGCCATGCCGACGCCAAGATGACCGAACAATATGCCGAACAGGATACGCAGCGGGCAATGGAGGTGATGCGGGAGGTGGGGTGATGGGCACCATCAGGCGCCTTTGCCGGGACGATGCTGAAGCGCTGAGTTTGTTGGATGAGGCGACCGTTGAATCTAAGGGCGGCGATAGGAAATCTTCGCATATCAAAGATAACAATGTAACCATTGATCCAGCGCCGAAGGGTAACACACGTCAGCAGGCGCTCCGAAAACTCCGCAAAGACGCCCCTGAAATTCACGCCGAAGTCTTGGCAAGTCTTATTGAGGCGGCGGAGAAGCCGAAGGCAGAGGCGAGGATGATGGAGGGCAAAGCGCCATCAACACCCTCGGAAAAATTTTCCGGGGGTACTCCAAGGATTACGGAGAAGCAAGGGGACGCCGACAATGTCGTTGCTGTCCACGACAATCAAGCTGTCGCGGACCAGCTAAAAACAAAGAGCAAGCCCGACGACGAATCTGGTCGCGTCAAAGCCATCGCCGCCGCCGCCGTGGGGATGAGCCGCCCAACGCTGGAAAAGGCGCAGGCGGTGATGGAGGCGGCGAGGAAGAAGGCGGAGGAGAATATGCGGGCGGGGGGAAAAAGTGGGGCAGAAAAGACCAACGGACGGGGTTTGACAAATCTGACAAACCCCGCCGTTGAACCGATTCACGTCCGCTAGGAAGTCGCCAAAGCCGCATCCGTGAGCGAAGGCACGGTTGCCGCCGTCCAGAAAATCAAAGGACACGATGTCCCTTGAAAAACAAGCGTAACATCGTGTTACCTTTCCCCTTCCCCTGAACAGGGGGAAAAATTCTTGCGAGCGGGGGGTTGCAATGCTCACCAAACTTGGTGATACTCCCGCCATTCACGAAATGCCACAGGGAACGTACCATGCCCACCATCATTGCATCTCGAAGATGGTGCCGAGTGGGAACGGATTTCCGCAAACAGATCACCGAGCGGCTCAAGAGAATTGGAAAGACGCGGTATTGGCTGGCGGAGCAACTTGGCGGCGTTCCCAGTTCCAACGCCATCTACACCTACCTCAACCCCCGAAGCAGAACCGATATGACCGGCGAATACATTGCCCGCATCCTCGATGCGATTGAAGCCGAGGAAAAGCGGCAGCAAGGGTGACATTTTTTTCCCCCCAATATCACCAAGTTTGGTGAGTGGAGGTGAACCGGAGCAAAAACGAAAACCCCCGCGTGGACAAGACGCAGGGGATTCTCATTACCGTCGCGGGGACGGCGAATCGTGTTGACTCGCCACAATAACCTCCCCGCCTTCAGCATGTCAACGAAAATCCGCTCGGCGGCATCGGATGCGGTGCGCGCTGGGTATGTGGAGGTACTTCCATGACTGCATTACAGACCCGCCCCCACGGTTATCCCCCCCACCTTCGCGCCTCGACCCGGCGCGGATATCTTGCCCATCGGATCCATCGGCGCATGGGGCAATGGGGAACTGCCCATCATTGTTGTAGGCCACGATGGCGGCAAAATGCAGGTCGAAACCCTCGACGGCTTCCGCATGACGCTGGACCGCCGCCGTGCGCCCAATCTGCCCCGGCGAGGATCGGCACTCGACCGGGCGGCGGAGTTGCTGGCAAGGGACCATTCCTGGCTCGCCCCGGACGAACGATTGCGCGTGGACGCATGCGCGGGGGGCGTGATCGTGTATGGAGAATGGAGCGCGGTGCCGCGTCGGGGGATGTTCGCACGGGCGGCGGGCGGACGCGCTGCCGGCTTCATCGTGGCGGTGGGCGAAGGATTGGCGATTCTTTCAGGCGGCGGACCCACGATGCAGGTGCCGCTGGTGGAACTGCTGTTGCCTCGCCGGGGATGCGTGGGAGATGCGGCGGTGTTTGGTTATGACGGGCGGATGGTGAATGCGGCTGGGGGTGTCGCATGAAGCGTACGCCACGGGATTACGTGCTGGTGGTGCGGCAAGGGGAACTGCGGATGATCGTGGGGCTGCTGACGAATGTGCGGGGCAGTGCCGAAGCCATCCGCCGCCGCGCGTGTGAACGCTTGGAATTGGCCCCGGATGGCGTTGAATTGATACCAGCACCGCGCCCTGCGCCGGACGGAGCGGAGATAGCCCGGCTGTTGCGGCAGTACAAAACCTACATGCGGCTTGAGGATATCGATGAGGAAGATGACCTCAGTGCATTCCTGCAAATCTACAGCCGCTTGCGCGCCGCCGATGTTGAACTTCCGCCGGATGAAGTTGCAGCGATCGACAAATTCATCCAGAGCACGCTGGCGGAGGAATTGGTGGACGAGGGAGGCCCAGGCGACACTGACGGCGACTACGGGAAGTTGCCACCAGCGGCGCTGCGGATGTCGGAGGTGCCTATCCTGGCGACATTGCCCCCGCCGGGTCCGCGCGTGAGGGCGCGGGTGGGATGAGGGTGGCGGAGAAATTTCCCCCCGTCGAAAGATTTTTTGAGATTTTTTCACCGGGCGGCAGGGTGCCAAGCGCATCCGCCGCCCTTTTCGTTTTTGCGTGAATGCCGCGCAAGTTGCTTGCAGGAAGCTATTAACGATATCGCGGCGGGGACGCGGCGGGGAAGAAAAGCGCTACATATGGAGCACGTTCCATAACGCCCAGTGATATGCCGGTTCAAGAGGGTAGAGGCCGCGATGTGCGGCTTTTTTTATTGGCTTCCGACCGGATGAGATTCATCCAGAGGAGAACCCATGGAACGGTTCGTTTCGACGGGCGAGGCGATGCGGTTGGCAGACGCCGACGAAAAACGCCGCATCCCCGACCTGCTCTACAACATCCGGGAGCTGTCCGACGCCTGCCCGGTTGCTGGCGGCCGGCGTCTCATTCCCCTCAAGCTAATTCCCCGCATCCGAGAGGAACTGGCGAAGCGCGGCTGGCTAAAGCTCGGCGCGGCGAGCGAAGCGGTGGGGGTGTCTCATGCGGAATAGTCCGATGTTCGATCCGGCGGAGGAACCGCCGTTGACCCTGGCGGAGGCGACGAAGCTCCCCTGGCTGAAAGGCCGCGGCGGCAAGCGCCCGCATGTCGCGACGCTGCACCGGTGGGTGGCGCGCGGCGTGCGTGGCCACAAACTCGAAACCTTCAGCATGGGGGGGCAGCGCGTCACCAGCGAAGCAAGGCTCAAAAAATTCTTCGCCGAGCTGTCGGACGCACCGGCCCCGGCCCCCACCTCCTCCGCGCCGGACGTTGAAGCAATCCGCGCCGCCGCCGTCCTCGATGCGGCGGGCATCTAAGTAATTCCTATATGAAATTGAGCGCATGCGAAGCCACCCGAACTTTGCGGGCTGGGCGACTTCGCGCTTTTAAGGTGAACTCATGGATGATAGTACATCACTCGGATGGGGGCAAGCCCTCAGCGGTATCTGCCCCGCATTCCTAATCCTCCGCGAATCCGGACGCCTGCGCGTTCAGGTTCGGGGGAGCGACGATCAGCACTTCCCCGAGCCGGACCTATCGAGCCGGACCGAGCGTACCGCCCTCGCCCGGCGCATTGCCGACGCCTTCCCCGACATGGCGCACGGCGCGGGTCTGCTCCGCCTGTTTCAAGCCCTGCACGAACTGTCCGCCGGACAACCCGCCGCCGGCACGTCGGTTGACGCGGTGCGCGTCAGCATCCGGGAACTGGCGAAGAGCATGACTGAGCCTTCGACGCCCAAACCGAAGAAACGTATGAAACCCAAGCCCTCGCCCGAACACGCCGCCGCCCGTGTCGCGTCCCAAGAACAGCGCATGCAGCGGAGCGTTGCACTGCGCCGCCCGGAGGTGGTCTGTGGATGATTTCCCCACCGAAAAGGTTTACCTCGACAAAAAATCACCGCTCGAAAGCGCCCGGCTGTTCCTAGCGTCGCGGTCAACGGACGCCGGGCTGGCCACCGATTACTTCCATTGCGGCGACCCATATCACTACAACGGAACTTGCTACAGAATCCTCGAAAACGACGCGCTTAGAAAAGATATATACCGGTGGGCTGAAACCGCATGGTGCTGGGCCGGCGTCGGGGACAATCTGCGGGAGGAGCCCTTCCACCCCAATCCTCGCAAGGTGTCGGATATTATCGACGCGATGAGGGCGGAGGCGCACCTGCCGTCATCCGTACCCGTCCCCTCTTGGCTGGACGGGCGCGATGCGAAGGCGACGGATTACCTGCCCTGCGCCAACGGCATCGTACACCTGCCGTCTTTCCTTGAGGGCAAGCCGAATTATTTCACGCCCAGCACCCCGGCATTTTTCACCACCGCCGCCCTGGATTACGCCTTCGATGAACGAGCGCCGACGCCCGAAAAATTCTTAAACTTCCTGGTGGACATTCTCGAAGACGACGGCGAGGCAATGGATCTGTTGCAGGAATGGTTCGGATATGCGTTGACGCCAGATACCTCGCAACAAAAAATTTTGCTGATTCATGGTCCGAAGCGCAGCGGAAAAGGCACCGCTGGCAGAATACTGACCGCAATGCTGGGCCGCCACAACGTCGCCGGTCCAACCCTCGCAAGTTTTCAGCAAAACTTCGGACTACAACCCCTCATCTGCAAGAGCCTCGCGCTCATCGCCGACGCGCGCCTTTCCGGAAAATCCGACACCAGCATCATCGCCGAACGTCTCCTGAGCATCAGCGGCGAAGATTCATTGACGATTGACATAAAGAATCGGCCTCCGATTACAACGAAGCTCTCCGCGCGATTGGTAGTTTTGACCAACGAACTGCCAAAGCTGTCCGATGCGTCAGGGGCGCTTGCCTCCCGATTCTGTATCGTCCGTCTCAAAAACTCATTCTTCGGAAAGGAAAACACGGCGCTGACGGGGGAACTGCTGAAAGAACTCCCCGGTATTCTGCTATGGGCGCTCGATGGATGGAAGCGGCTGCGATCCCAAGGGAGGTTTACCGTCCCCACCAGCTCCGCCGCCGCTGCCCGCGCACTGGAAGACCTGGCCAGCCCGATCGGAGCATTCATCCGCGATATCTGCATTGTCCGGGCTGGTCAGTTTGTTGCGGTCGATGAGTTATTCGACCGGTGGAAAAGTTGGTGCGAATCTGAGGGTCGGGACCATCCCGGAACGAAACAATCCTTCGGACGCGACCTCTCTTCCGCTGTACCCGGCCTCACTATATCTCAGCCACGCGACAGTAGCGGTAGCCGCTTCCGCGCTTATGAGGGGATCGGGATCGGCATTCAATGCGGCGGGGGTGCCGTATGAGCGAAGAACCTATCGCTGGCACGCAGTGGCACGCGTTCAACCCCATTGCAGCGCATACCCCCGTGCGCGCGCACGCGCGTACGTATTACAATGGGATAGCACGCGTGCCATCGCGTGCCAAACCGCTCCCACACACTGAAAATCCAGCTCAGCTCCGTTGGCGGTATGTCATTGCTCGCATCCGCCTTCAACGCCTTCAACCCAAGCCTCCCATTGACGGAGGCGGCGATGAATAAAGACTCCGCCATCTGGACCTTCACGCTCACCGCCGACAAAGCCGATGGCATCCCCACCGTTTGCAAAGTGCGACGGGCGCTCAAGGGACTGCTCAGGGGGTACGGGCTGAAGTGCTTGGAAGCGATTGAAATCACAACCGGCACGCATAATGTTGGCACCGCCGCAACTCCCGCAAATGACGTAAGTTGCGGCACGAATTGCAATAGTGGGTTGTCGCCAAACACGCAAAATCAATAGGGGCATGAAGGGTGTGAGCGTGAAGCGGAAAGCGGCATGCGAACGGATGCGACCCTATGCACTTTACGCAAAAGGTGCCAATTTCGTCCGACTGCTCGCAAGTCACGTGATTCGCGAAACATAGCATCGGCTCGCAATGACGAGAGTATGGCGAACTACAGGTTTTTGAGCGTTGACTACAGGATTTTGACCCCTTTTGAGGTTTTACGATGGCGGTGTTACCCGATGGTGCCCCCCCCCTCCGCAACGCGCCGGCCGGCAAGCGCGAGGCTCTGGCGATCATGCGGCAGAAGAGCCTGGAAATGCGGGTGCAAGAACACACCTTTACTGAGATTGCCAGCACGCTCGGCATCGGCCTGAGAACAGCGAAGAGGCACGTGCGGCGGGCGCTGGATCGGATCGTGGCCGCGAGTGATGGCGACGCTGCGCGGTACCGGGAGCTGCTACTACAGCGCCTGGAGGCGGCGTACAAATTCGCTTACGCGCGGGCCAAAGGGGGGGATGTGGAGGCGGTGAATGCGATTGTGGGGATCGTGGACCGCATGGCGAGGCTGGTTGGCGCTGACAAGGTGCCGGCTGTGGCGGGCGCGTCGGCGGCGGCGGGGCTGGTGTTCAACATCACGCCCGTCGCTCCCGTCATTCCCCCGCCAAACCGCTATCCCCCCGTTGACGCCGCCCCCGTGGATGCCCCTGCCGCCGCATTACAGCCTGTTTGCGGCGTCGATACCACCACCGACGAAAGGAACTCCGATGCCAGCTAAAAACGCCCCGGAAATCGTCTCTGTGAGCGTCCTGCCGAAGCAGCACCAGTACATCGCGTCCGCCGCCAGCGACTTGCTCTACAGCGGTGCCATGGGCGCGGGTAAAACCCGGGCGCTCTGCCTTCGCCTTGCCTTACGGGCCTCCCGCCCCGGCGCGGTGGAGGGTCTGTGCCGGAAGCGGCTGGTGGACCTGAAAGCCACAACCTTGCGCACGCTGCTCGAAAGTGATGGTGGCATGCCTCCCATCCTCCCGCCCGGCAGCTATTCCCATCACAAAAGCGACCGCATCATCCGCATCCACGGGGGCGGGTGTATCAAATACTTCGGCCTCGATGAAAACGACCCATCGGCGGGGCGGAGCAACGTCGGCAGCTTGAACTTGACGGGCTGCGCGGTGGATGAGTTGTTCGAGCTGAGCGAGGGTGACTATGACACCATGGGCGGTCGATGCCGGGTCGTGGTGCCGGGGCTGGGCAATTCGCTCTACGGTGCAACGAATCCGGCGGGGCCGACACACTGGGCGGCGCGGCGGTGGGGGCTGGTTGCTGGTGCGAAGGCGTGGGACGGTTATGAGTGTGTTCGCACTTGTGCCGCAGATAATACCTATCTCCCTTCGCACTATCTCGACCGGCTCAACCGATTCGCCGGCGTGTGGAAACTGCGTTTTGTTGACGGCTTGTGGGCGGCGGCGGATGGCGTTGTCTATGACGATTTCTCCCCGATGGTGCATATTGTCCCGCGCTTCGAGATTCCCGATAGTTGGCGGCGTACACGGGTGATTGACTTTGGGTTTACCAACCCGTTTGTCTGTCAATGGTGGGCCATCTCGCCGGATCGCAAGATGTACCGCTACCGCGAATTCTATAAAACGCGGCGGACGGTGGGTGATTGGGCGAAGCGTATCCGCGAGGTGGAGGGGAAGTATGAGCGTTTCGAGGTGACGATTGCCGATCATGACGCCGAGGATCGGGCCACCTTGGCGCAAGAGGGCATCCCCACGATTGCGGCACAAAAGGAGATCACCGTGGGCATTCAGGCGGTGCAGGAGTTGCTGCGCCCGCAAGCGGATGGGCGGCCCGGGATATTCTTCCTGGAGGATTCGCTGATCGAGGCGGATGAAGCGTTGCGCGACGCAAAACGGCCGCTGTGCACGGAGGAGGAATTTGGCGTGTACGTGTGGCCAAGGGACGCGGCGGGCAAGTCGCAAAAAGAGGTGCCGGTGAAGGAGCACGATCACGGCATGGACGCGATGCGCTACGCCGTTCGGTACGTGATGGGCAGCAGCCATGAATGGCTTCCGCCTGAGCGGATTCGCACCGCCGGCGGCATGGCGGAGGCGTTTGACAAGGTGGTGGATTCGCACGGCGGCAATGATGCCCCCCACTCTTTCGGGAGCGGCGTCGGATCTGCCTTCGATGGAGCATTCAAGCCATCACCTCGCGGCTGGGTCCGCTGCAAGGACGGTTCCCGGTTCAACTTCTGAAAAAATCCGACGCTCATAACAGAATCGGTTATGCCGGTTCCTTAGTTATAGATGCCCCACGTGTGGCAATAACGTATACCAAAGGGGATACGCCCGCACGTTATATATAGAGGAGCATTATCATGGCAGATACAGCAACGTCCCCCGAATACGGCATCTACGCCATCGGCGACCTGATGCGTGAAACCTGCCTGAGCCGCGAGCGGGTGGTCTACTTGCTCGAAACTCGCGGCATCCAGCACGTTTCCCCGCCGGGCGCACCACAACGCGCCTGTTTTCCCAATCGGCGTTGGATGCCTTGCGAGATGCGGCGAAGCACCGCCGAAAATCCGGTCCGAAGAAAGTTGCAAATGAGGAGTCTTCAAATGGCTGATCGATGGGTGTGGCGTAATGGGAAATGGGTGTCGGAACCCCAGCCGAAGCCAATGTCGCAAATGACCGCGGCGGAGAAACTGGCGTCCGACGAGCAATCGGAACGAGACCGCCTCGCCTGGCTGGAAAGCTGTGGAATTGATGTAAACCGTCCGCCTCCCGACCCGCACACGTCGCGATCCCCCGGCGTACACGAGTGCCAAGGCGGATCGTTCACCGGCGACGCGCCGATGCTGAATGACTATGCCCCGCCAGAGCCGCCGGCATGTCCGCCGGGCGCTGAGGATTGGCGACCGGGCTAACGATTGATGGTTTCTTCGGGGGCTGGGCGTGTTGCCTGGCCCCAACCATATATTTTTCGGAGTGCGACCTGTGAACATTGATGGAATTTTTTGCGAGATGGATCGGGATACGGTGGCGGATTATGTGGCGACAATCGAAGCGTACCGCTCCCTCATCATGCGACCCGACCTCGACCCCGCCGAGGCTCCGAAGCTGCGGGTGGTCATGGCGAATCTGCGCATTTCCCGCGCCGGCGTTCGGGCGGATCGGGAGGCGTATGATCGCCGCGAACAGCTCCGCGCCACGCCGCCGGAGAAAATCCGAGAATACGGCTGGTCCCCATCATACGTCGAAGCGTCGGCCCCGCGTCTTTATGGCGACATTCAGGAAATGGCGGAGGAACTGGCGGGCCTTCGCGATGCGAAGCCGGGAAGTCTGCTGATGACATTGGAGGAGGAAGTCGCGGAGGCGCGTCGTCGCATCGCCGCCGATCCTGGCCGTCTCAGAATGTGCGGCGTCAACAATCTGAATGTGGCGTTGCGTGAGGTTCGGGAGGACGCCGCCGAGCGTCGCCTTCTGGCCAGTCAAGGAAGATAACTTTTGTTTCCTGTTTTTGGAGTTTTGCAATGGGTATCGCTCTTGGAAGTATGGAAGAATCCGACGCGGTGCGGCGGTATTACGAGGAAAACCGCCAGAAGTATCGGGGGGACTTCGCACAGGCGCAGCGCGATTTTCGCGAGAAGCAGGCGGAGGTGAACGGGCGCGAGGAAGCCGATTGGCAACGCCGCGTCAACTTCAGTGCGGCCGTCGCGCGGGCGAAGTTTCCGCTCGGTTCGGAGGAGGAAAGCCGCGCCATCCGCCAGCACTACGAAGCCAACCGGGGCCGCTTCTGTGGTGACTATGCGGCGGCGCAGCGGGAATATCGTGCCAAGCAAGGCATCATCCTGTAGTGCTGAATTTCCCGGAGGAGATGTCCGCGATCCAGCGGTGGTGCGCGGCTCTTCTCCGGGTCTGATTCCCCCTGCCGGGCTGACACCCGTTTGACTGACCGGGCGTGTCGCCGGGGGCGGCGCGTGGCTCCGAAAACGCGCGCCGCCCTCTTTTTTGCATAGTTCGCCGAATGGTGGAACCTGAAGGAATTTTTCTGTGGCCGACGACTTTACATACAACGGCGTAAACATCTCCACGCCGCTCGTGAGCATCGTCAACGCCGAAGCCATCTACGATGAGAGCGGCGCGAACGTGATGTTCACCAAGATTCGGTTTCGGGTGCAGGGCACGATTCAAGGGGTGCCGGCGGTTGGAGACACCCCCGGCACTTTTGCGACGGTGCTGAACACGGCGAGGAAGGGATTGCTCCAGCCGCGGGCCTCCTTGACCGTGAGCATGGCGGACCAAACAGTGGTCAGCCTCTCTCAGGGCGATGCGCAGAATGGTCCCACCCCCATCCGATGCGACTTCACCGAGATTGTGGGGGCGATGTTCGCCATCGTGGTATTCGAGATTGATGTTGCGATTCAGGAGAAGTGCGACACTCCCGCAAACATTATCAGCCACACTTATTCCGTTTCGCATTCTATCGATTCGCTTTACTACACGGTTCGGACGCTGCGGGGGAAGGTGAGGGTGAATCGACTCAGTGGCGGGGAAACGAACCCTGACGCCCTGCGCGGCCTCATCGTTCCCCCACTTCCCAGCGGATTCAAGCGGGACCGCATGGATTTTCTGGTGAGCGCTGACGGGTTGGAGCTGCAATACGAGGTGGTGGACCGCGAGCTTTACCGCGTCGCGCCGATTCAGGCGGTGGAGGCGTCGGGGCGATTCAGTCAGCAAATGAACAACTTCGTGTGGTTCAACCACTTCAATATCGAGTTGAAGGGACACAAGGGGCAAACCAAGCTCGATATGTACAACGCAGCCTTTGCCGTGTTGTCCAGCCGGTTCGACTTCTCAAAAGACATCGTCCGGCAGGCAACTTTGGAGGAGGAGCTGTATGACAACGTGGTGCGACTCAGCATGGTCGCTCAGGTCACTGACGTCGCCGGGCAAGCCCAGGGCATCTTCCCCCAATCCACGAAAATCTTTACCGACGTGCCTGGTAACACGGCCGGAAACACGACACAGCTCAGTCCCTACGGAAGCGCCTTGCTCATGGCGGCGAAGAAGGCGTTTTTTGATCCATGTGGTACCGACGTGGTGAGGTTCGCGCAGGCAACAACCAGCGGCTCCAGTCCGGGGGATGCCGCCGGAAGCTCCCTCTCATCGGCTGGTCCCATCGGTCAAAATTCGGGGCCTGGCAATCTATCGGATGCACAAACCGACGCACCCTACACCCATTGGGAACAAATCATAGACTTCTCCCAAGACAATGGGTTGGTGATGGTCCCTTCGGCAGCCGCAACCGCTCCCGCGAAAGTGTTTCAAATGTACAGCCCACTGAGCATTATCGTGCAGCAGGGGCAAGCGATTCGCGCCGGAAAACCCGTGGACGTTCCGCCTCCCCAGCAGGTTGCCAACGGATATCTGCGAAAGAAGGACGTGCGGCTGGGCGCTCCGCAGTTGTTCCCCGATAAAACCACCTACTGCTACAGCGCCGCGTGGCGCTACGAAATCATCGCGCCCACGAACACGGGAAGTTATGTGCAATCCGGCGGCGGTTCTTCTGGCCCGTCGCTTGTGGATGCACCCACCCAAACTATGCAAATGGCGACGAACAGCGCCACCACCTTCGACCCCGCCAGCGCCAGCGTTGGCGTCGATGCCACTATCACCGTCACCGGACCATCGCAATGATCCTGATTTCAATCAATGATTCGGCATGCTCCGCCCTTACGCCGGAATTAGCAGACGCGCTCTCCGCCGTGGGGGAGGATGTATCGAGATTGAACCGCTTGGAATGGCCAGCGGGCGCGTCCAAGCATGCGGAAGGCACATTCCTCTTGCACTCGGATGAGGCGGCGCGGCTGACCAGCGCCGACCTGAGCAAGCCGGTGGCGGTGACGATGTTCGATGACACGCTCGGACCCGTAGGCGCGGTCATCGCTGACACCATGTATCAAATCGAGCACCGCCCCATCGTGATTCGCGTCGGGACTGACGGAAAGGCGACTGCCACGCTTTACGCAGTGACGCTGGTTGATGAGCGGTACTTCTGGAAATGGAAGCTCGTCACCAAGGGCTACAACATGACGCTGCCGTGGGACCGCAGCAGCTACTACACGCAATCGAAGAGCTCGGGGACCGCGTGGACGTGGGAAACCATGCTTCGGGATATTCTGGGGTTGGTGGGGCAGACGACTGACACGGTGGAAGTGGACGTAGATACCAGCGCCGCCGGAGACCCGGTGGATTATCTGTTCAATGGCGAATCCGCCGCCGAAGCCATCGATCGAATCTGCGCGGCCATGGGCGCGGTATTCGTGGCGAACCTGAACGCCGCCAACGGCTCGAAACGATACATCATCGATCAAGCTGTCAACTTCAACAGCAATGTGGAGAAGCATAACGACAAGTTTTTGTCGGAACGAACGGCGGGCGGGGTTATATACACCTACGGGGGTCCGGTCCTCTGGATAAACGTCGTGATGCCGGAAAGCGTCAAGGTGTACTTCCCCAGAGCCTTGCCCGCGAACACGGTAGATTCCCAATCCAGTTCCAATCCCCCAATCCTCAATCGCTTCTACAGCGTCACTTCCACTGCCGGAAAACCTCCGAAGAGAACGGGAAGAGCCGGCTTCACCGTCTCTATTTACGACACAACATGGGCGATGGGATCGATTGGTTCAGAAACCAACGCGTCGGCGCTCAGCTCGCGGGCCGACTTCCTTGCGGGCGCGTACTACCAGCGGTTCTGGCTGGACCATAGCGCAGCGCGGATGCGAGGATTCGAGAATGTGGGCGCATTCCCCGGCATTATCGTGTGGCAACTCGGCGTAGATGGACCCTTCACGGATGTCTACAGCAATGGGACGTGGCCGTACTACGGCGGGGATCGGGATGTGTTGACGGGGATGCGTCCGCCGCGCGTGGTGGGTGTGGGGGATGTGCAGACGTGGGAGGCGTTCGACGGATCGGTGATGGTGGGGAACCTCCCCAGCAACGAAGCAGTCCGCGTGAAAATCACCGGAAACGCCACCGGTGGCGGAAAGTACACCGGACGCACCATCTCTGCCGCCACGTCCGACGTGTCCAACTCCAGCGACCTCGCGGAAGGCGACTTGGGAACGGTGGCGAGCGCCGACAATTGCCTCATCTTGAACACGGGGGAAATTGGCGAATCCACCCACGACCTCACCGACTCGGATTCGGACGACGGCAATCTTTACCACGTCGGAGCGATCATCCGCACAAACTCCGACGGCACGGTGGTTGTACAAATCAATGATCGTGGGGAATGCACGTCGTGACGGATCGGACGCTGGCTACATGCTCGGGTGGGGGGCGGAAGCGGGTGAAATGCACGGGAAGCCGCAAGCGGAAGCGTTGCGACACTGGCGATCCGTGTTGTCCGGGTGGAATTGGCCCGAATACGCCATACGTTATGACCATCAGCGGCCTGTCTGTCTGTTCTTGCATAATTGCTCGCGACAACGACGGTCACTATGTTTCCGCCAATCTGGTTCACAGTGATGATCTAAATGCCTGTTTGAATCGATCGTACGATGTGGTTTGTCCCGTTAGTACGAGCACAAATTATGCCGATCAGAGTGGGTGTATCATATTTTCAGGAGGCCCCAATGACGATGGAACTCCTACTGCACAGAAATGGCGATGGAGCACGGGCCTTCTGACCGATTGTGTCGGTGGCTTTCCTGCCGGTTCATCCCCAGGGGGCCAAGATCGCTTTGGGGACGGTGGATTATTCGTCACGTTATCGCAAGATTGCGATGCTGGAATTTTACATGTAACCGCTTGGGCCAGGCTGGTGTCGCAGAATAATCCCGGTGATGCGAACGTGTCGTATACAATTTATGCCTATTTTTTAATAGCGGATATTGCGTTTGGCGGTTCAAGAACTGGTACCTGGACCGCCTCAAACCAGATATCCAGTTGCGGAAGTGGTGACAACGGATCGGCGCAGATCAGTCCTAGCGACCCCGTGATCATAACTCCTGCTGGTTCAGGCGGCATAGTCACGGTTACTTCGGCGTAATTATGGACGTATTAACGAATATAAGGGCTTGTCATGCGTGTTCGCATATGCAGCGGGGCTGTAAAGGGCCTTGCCTGTGTTTGATAGATAACGTGGACATTGCGACGCACGCGAAAGACAACACCTGCCCCGATGGCCGGTTCAGTTTGCCCGTGCCAAATCGCGCCAGCGAATGGCCCCGCCGTATCCGCCTCATCGCTAAGTTCAAGCGCGACGGCGAGAGAGGTGTCGGCGACACGCTGGCGCGGAGGCTTGGTGCGGTCGGCGGAGAGGTGTGGAAAAAGTGGTACGAGCATCTGACGGGGACGGACTGCGGGTGTGGGGAAAGGCAGGCACGCCTCAATGCGCGATACCCCTACTAATTGCCCTCGGGGGAACTTCGAGCGGTGGGAGGCATCCCCTCACCGACCTTTGCCTCTGTCCAGCGAAAACACCGCGCCCATGAACAGCGGCAACGCCACAATCCCCCATGTCGCTCCCATGCACGCTAGCGGCGCAAGTACCCCCATCATCTCCCCCGCCTTCATTTCGCTTGGGTAAAGCTCCGCATCGACTTGGCGGTTGAGATAGTCGGCACGTTCCCCCGCCGGCATCCGCTCAATTTCCGCCTCGCTGGGCGGTCGGCTCGCCGCGTACGCCAATCCAACCCATCCCACCATCACCAGCGCCATCAGCGCCGTCCAGAGCACTAACACAATCTGAAAAATCACGCTCCGCCGACCGCACCATCTTCCGTAACGCTGGATGATGTTCGGACGGCTTGGCACACCCCCGGACGCCGCCTTGCATGCCCCACACGCCACTCCGTCGCCTAGAATGAAGGCGGGGGCATTGTCGGGGATTCCCCGCTGGCAGACGCTACAGACTTCCATTGTGGTGCTCCCTTCAGACGCAAAGCCTATCCCCTTCCGCGCCACGTTCAAGGGGAAACCGCCACCAACCACTACAGGGCACTACAGGAATTTTGCTTGAACTACAGCCATTTGACGCTACTCTATGTGAAGCGTTGCGAATCGTTCGCACGCAAAACCCCGTGTCTTTTGAGCATATGGGGCACTCCTCATATATCCGATTGAGCATGACACGCATGAGGTCACAGGTTCGAATCCTGTATCGCCCAGTTTGGTGAGTGCGGGGGACTCGGCGCGGGGGCGAGTGGTGAGGGTGGGGTTGGTGGGGTGTGGGGCGATTTCGTCGGTTTATCTAAAGAATCTTTATCGGTTTTCGAATCTGCGGCTGGTGGCGGTGGCGGATTTGGATGGTGAGCGTGCGCGGGCGAAGGCGGAGGAAGCGGGGGTGCTGGCGGCGAGTGCGGGGGTTGCAGCGGCGGCGGCGGTTACGGTCGATGAGCTGTTGGGGCATCCGGAGATCGAGTTGGTTCTGAATCTGACGATTCCCAAGGCGCATGTCGCTGTGGCGCGGGCGGCGCTGGAGGCGGGAAAGCACACGTATTCGGAGAAGCCGCTGGCGATTGAGGTGGCGGAGGCCGGGGGGCTGCTCGCGCTGGCGGGGGGGCGTGGGTTGCGGGTGGGGTGTGCACCGGACACGTTTCTGGGGGCGGGGATTCAGACGGCGCGGAAGCTGATTGATGAGGGGATGATTGGTGAGCCGGTGGCGGCGACGGCGTTCATGCTGTGTCCGGGGCATGAGTCGTGGCATCCGGATCCGGAGTTTTATTATGAGGTCGGCGGGGGTCCGATGTTTGACATGGGGCCATACTATTTGACGGCGCTGGTGGCGTTGCTGGGACCGGTGGCGCGGGTGGCGGGTTTTGCGCGGGCGACGCATGGGACGCGGACGATCACATCGGAGAAGAAGCGGGGGAAAGT
Organism: Phycisphaerae bacterium; assembly: GCA_035545015.1. GTDB lineage: Bacteria > Planctomycetota > Phycisphaerae > WQYP01 > WQYP01 > CALCHA01. Next base: position 72,569 of record DASZZD010000032.1, on the reverse strand, counting down.
GATTGCGGTGGAGACGCCGACGCATTTTGCGACATCGCTGGAATTTGCGAGCGGGGCGTTGGGGACGGTGGTGATGTCGTTCGATTGCTTTTCGGGGAACTTGCCGCGGATTGAGATTTACGGGACCGGAGGGACGGTGTCGGTTCCGGATCCGAACACGTTTGGGGGAAAGGGGGAAGTGCGGGTGAAGGTGGGTCGCGGGGAGTGGGAGACGGTGGCGTTGAGCCATCCTTATAGGGATGAGTGGCGGGGGCTGGGGGTGGCGGAAATGGCGGCGGCGATACGGAGCGGGAGGCCGCACCGGGCGTCCGGGGAATTGGGGGCACACGTAGTGGACATTATGTCGGGAGCGATTCGGACAGCGGCGTTGGGGCAGGCGGTAAGAATGGCGGAGGCGGGGTTTGCGCGTCCGGAGGCGATGCCGGCGGATGCGGTGGAGGGGGTGTGGACATAAGCTGTGGAGGGTGTGGGGTTAAGAGGCCGGTAGGGAGGGTTATTCGATGGCGGAGAGGAGTCGGCCGAAGTCGAGGGGTTTGGGGATGAAATCGACTTCAGGTCCGAAGCGTTCGGGGTCATCGAGGCGGAATTCGCCGGAGACGAAGACGATTTTCATATCGGGGAATTTGTGGCGGAGGTAGAGTGCGAAGGCGTCGCCGGGGAGACCGGGGAGACGGACGTCGAGGAGTGCGACTTCGGGGGTGAAGCCGGCGAGAACTTGCTTGGCTTCTTCGGCGCTCCAGGCGGTGCGGACTTCGTGGCCCAGGCCCTTGAGGAGGTAGGCGAGGGATTCGCGACTGACGCGGTCATCTTCGACGAGAAGGACACGTTTGCTGAGCATGGCTCGACACTCCGACGGGGGAAATTGCAAAATTGATACCGAGTGCGGAGCGGAGTGGGTAAATATCTCTATCGGCGTGAGAAGGGCGTGGCAGGAGGGAAGCTTGGGGGGGCAACTATCGGGGGATGGGGGGGGCATGCTACACTTCCGGCTTCCGCATGGGCTTACAGACGAGGTTGCATGGAATCCTGGTGGCGCGTTTTGCGCGGCGTCAAACCGTATATGGCGAGCGTGGTGATCTCGATGATCTGCGCGCTGGGGGTGGGGTTGTCGTATGCGTCGGGGGTGGCGGTGATGCTGCCGGTGATGAAGGTGTTCATTTCGCAGGAACACATTCACGGGTGGATCGACCGGACGGCGGCGGAGCAGCGGCTGGATGCGAAGATATGGGACCGGGATGCGACGGTGTCGATCGGGCGGGAGGAGCTGGTGGTGACGGAGTCGGGTCGCGGGACGCCGGCGGCGCTGCAACTGACGGGGGATACGAAATCGAAGTCGTCGTACAAGCTGATATCGCATGTGAAGGCGGTGGCGCCGACGACGCAGCCGACGGCGGCAGGGCCGAAGGGGACGCTGGCGGAGCGGGAGTCGTCGGACTGGTTTGACATGTCGCGGATATTGGCGACGGCGCCGGCGGGGCAGCCGATCGAGATGGAAGTGACGGATTTGAAAGGAACGTTTCACAAGACGATCACGGTGACGCCGCCGCCGCCGTCATTTTACATGCCGCCGATTTTATGGCTGGTGCATCTGCTGCCGGAGGATCCGTTTCAGGGGCTGGTGTACACGGTGCTGTTTTTCATTGTGCTGTGTTTCATTGGGTCGGCGTTCCGGTATTACCAGCAGTACCTGGGGATGGCGGTGGCGAACCGGGTGGTGATGGACATACGGCGGCGGATGTACGACCGGGTGGTGCAGTTGCCGATTTCGTATTTTGCGCGGACGGGGACGTCGGACGCGATGAGCCGGCTGACGCAGGATACGAACACGCTGACGGATGGGGTGTCGATGGCGTTGGGGAAGGCGGTTCAGGAGCCGATCAAAGCGGTGGCGTGTTTTTTCCTGGCGATATTCATCAACTGGCAGTTGTGCCTGCTGGTGGTGCTGTCGGTGCCGATTCTGGGGATCATCATTCGGAAGTTTTCGAAGCGGATGCGGCGGGCGAGCCGGGGGACGCTGGAGAACTGGTCGCACATGCTGGCGGTGATCAACGAGACGCTGATCGGGGCGCGGGTGGTGAAGGCGTATTCGGGGGAGGGGTATGAGCGGCGGCGATTTGCGCGGGTGAACAAGAAGCTGCTCAAGGAGCAGAACCGGCTGAGTCATTATTCGAGCTTGTCGCGGCCGACGGTGGAGACGCTGGCGGTGATTCTGTCATCGGTGCCGATGATGTGGGCGGCGTATCTGGTGCTGCATCACCAGGTGGACACGACGAAGTTTTTCACGCTGTTGGCGTGCTTTGTGGCGATGCTGGAGCCGATGCGGAAGCTGTCGGATGTGAACGGGAAGGTGCAACAGACGAATGCGGCGGCGGCGCGGGTATTCGAAGTGATCGACATGAAGAGCGAGCCGAACTATGACCAGTCGCTGCCGAAGTTGCCGCGGCATCACCGGTCGGTGGAGTTCCGGGACATCGTATTTTCGTATCCGGGTCACGAGGAGATCGTGCTGGATCATGTGTCGGTGCTGGTGAAGGCGGGGCAGAACGTGGCGGTGGTGGGGGGGAACGGCAGCGGGAAGACGACGCTGCTGCAGCTTTTGCCGCTGTTGTATGCGCCGACGTCGGGGCAGGTGCTGATCGATGGGATCGACGTCACGACGGTGTCGCTGCGGTCGCTGCGGAAGCAGATCGGGTTGGTGACGCAGGACACGCTGCTGTTTGCGGACACGATTTACAACAACATTGCATATGGGACGAGGCATGCGACGCGGGAGCAGGTGATGGACGCGGCGCGGCGGTCCTATGCGGACGAATTCATACGGACGCTGCCGGAGGGATATGAGACGCGGGTGGGCGAGCATGGGGTGCGGCTGTCGGGCGGGCAGAAGCAGCGGATAGCGATTGCACGGGCGATTTTGCACGATCCGACGATGCTGATTCTGGATGAGGCGATGAGCCAGATCGATTCGGATTCTGAGACGAAGATCAGCCTGGCGTTGCGGGAGTTCACGCGGCATCGAACGGTGTTCATGATCGCGCACCGGTTTCAGAGCGTGATTTCGGCGGATTTGATCGTGGTGCTGGACAAGGGGAAGGTGGCGGGGGTGGGTACGCATAACCAGCTCATCGAGACGTGCCTGCCGTATCGGAAGCTGTATGAAAATCAGTTCCGGGAGGTAGGATGAGGAGGGGCGCGCTGGAGGGGTCATGGCGATTGGGCGGTGCAAGGTTCCGGTGCAGCCTGAGGGTTAAAGGAGGGCGGCCTTGCGTTTGGTTCGCATGGTGGCCGGTCTGATGATGTTGACGATGGGGGCGGTGCGCGCGGAGGATCATGATCGGCCGCTGGTGCTGGCGCCGGCGCCGGAGAAGTTGTCGGTGGTGCGGACGTCGGCGGAGCTGGCGGGCGAGCCGCCGATTTTGCTGGGGGCGGATGAGATTCATTTGGGGCTGGAGGCGACGAAGGCGGCGGCAGGGTCGGCGATTCTGGTGTATTGCCGGATGGAGAGGGTCACGGCGCGGGAGTGCCATTGGAAGGATGATGGAGTTGCACTGGGGCCGCTGAGCCTGCGGGTGGTTCCGAAGGGGCGGAAGGTGGTGGAGCTTCGGTCGGAACGGGCGGTGCCGGTAGCGGGGGCGGACGGGCCGGTATTGTTTGTGGCGGCGGCGTATCTGGAGTCGCCGGGGAATTATGAGCTGGAGATCAGCTCGCCGGACGGGCCGGTGGCGAGGGCCGATGTGCAAGCGACGGCGTCGGAGGGAAGCGTGTGGTCGGCGTTGTCGCCGGGGGAAAAAGGGGAATTCGTGCGGGCGAGCGGGGCGGTGATTCCGCATTGGACGGGGCAGTTGGCGCGGACGTTGCCAGAGGCGGGGGCGGGGCTGCCGCATTTTTTCCCGGAGACGCCGGACGCGGATTTTGCGGCGACGGCGGAGGGGTCGCGGATCACGATTGAGCGGTGGCCGGCGGCGGTGTTGGATATTCCCAATCAATTGCTGGTGCGATTCTGGGTGAATGGGAAGGCGGTGGCGCCGTTGCCGGCGGATCGCGTGGCGTTCACGGTTCCGAGCGGCGAGTTGCCGGCGGCGCCCAAGCCGGTGCGTTTTGCGCTGGGGGTGACGGCGGCGGACTTAGGGGCCAAGGCGTCGGACAAGATCGAGATGCAGTTGCTGTTTTCGCCGGATGGCTACGACTACGCGGGGATGCGGTTGATGCATGTGTTGCGGGGGACGCCGGGGGCGCCGCCGCGTGCGAGGCTGAGCGGGCGCATCACGCTGGCGCTTTCTTCGACGCGGCCCGGGGGATGAGGGGGGAAATAGTCTTGACGCGGCATGCTTTGCATTGTAAAGTGAATTGTGTAAAAGCGTGTTGTTCCTTTCTCGCGGGCATCCGGCCGGAGCACATCATGGAATTGCGCGAAGCGATGGCGCAGATTGCCGAGATTCGGCAGCAAATGGCGCGCGGGCACGTATTCCGCGGGTATCGGTCGGCGACCACGGCGTTTTCGGGCGGCGTCGCGGTGGCCACGGCGGCGGTGCAGGGGGCTCTGCTGGTGGATCCGGGAAGGGATGTCTCGCAATTTCTGCTGCTGTGGGTGGGGGCGGCGGCGGTGTCGCTTGCGGCGGTGGCGGTGGAGATGATCGTGCGCGTGCGGCGGTCGGCGTCGGGCGTGCAGAGGCAGCTCACGATGCTGGCGGTGGAGCAGTTTGTTCCGTCGGTGGCGGCGGGCGCGGTGCTGACGTACGCGGTGTATGCGTTTGCGCGCGAGGCGGCGTGGATGTTGCCGGGGCTGTGGATGATGCTGTTTTCGCTGGGGGTTTTCGCGTCGAGCCGGCTGTTGCCGCGGGCGGTGTTTGGGGTGGCGGGGTTCTACCTGATCGCGGGGCTGATGGCGTTTGTGGTGTCCGCGCCGGAGCAGGGCGGGGGCGCGTGGGCGTTTTCTCCGTGGCTGATGGGCGTGGTGTTTGGGGCCGGACAGTTCGCCACGGCGGCGATTCTCTATTGGAAACTGGAGCGCGGCCATGAGTGACAAGAGCGAAGGCCGATTCGCCTATGAGGGGATCGACCGGGTGATTCACGAGAAGGCGCGTCTGAGCATCGTGGCGTCGCTGGCGGCGCATCCGGAGGGGCTGGTGTTCAACGATCTGAAGGATTTGTGCGCCTTGACGGACGGGAACTTGAGCAGGCATCTCGCGGTGCTGCAGGAGGCGGGAGTGGTGAAGGTGGAGAAAAGTTTTCAGGGGAACCGGCCGCAGACGTGGTGCAAGCTGACGGCGTCGGGACGGAAGCGGTTTGGGGAGTATGTGAGCGAGCTGGAGCGGGTGGTGTCGGATGCGGCGCGGCGGGCGCGGGGCGCGGCCTCGGAGCGGCTGGGGCTGGCCTGAGGGTTTAGCGGTTTTGCTATTTTTTTGGAATTGCAAAAGCCGAAGATGTCCATGTCGACGTACTTTGTAATGTAAAGTATCTTGTGATAGGAAGTGTGCTATGCGGATCGTGCTGGCGGAGGCGATGGGGATGTGCTTTGGGGTGCGGGATGCGCTGGCGGCGATGCGTGCCGTGGAACGGCCGGCGGCGGTGACGGTGATGGGAGAACTGGTGCACAATCCGGCGGTGAACGAGGAGGTGGCGGCGCGGGGGTTCGCGCTCATGGCGAGCGCGGAGGGGCCCTTGCCGGAGACCGGCGAGGCGCTGATCACGGCGCATGGGATCAGCGACGCGGCGCGCCTGCGGCTCCATCAGGCGGGGATTCGGACGATCGACACGACCTGCCCGCTGGTGCGGCGCGCCCACGAAGCGGCGCGCCGGCTGGCGCGTGAGGGACGCTTTCTGGTCGTGGCCGGCAAGCGGGGGCATGTGGAGGTGCAGGGGCTCGTCGGGGATTTTCCGCGGGAGCGTTGTGCCGTGGTCGAGAACGCAGGGGAAGTGCGGTCGTGGCCGCACACGCGCGTGGGGATGATCGCCCAGACGACCTTTGTGGAGAGCGAGGCACGCAGGATTTTTCAGCGCATTGGCGAGTTGAATCCGACGGCCGACGTGTCGTTCATCAACACGATCTGCGCGCCCACGCGAGATCGGCAACTGGCGCTGGCACGCCTTTTGGAGCGGATTGGGGTGCTGGTGGTGATCGGCGGGCGACGATCGAACAACACGCGCCAACTGGTTGCGACGGGCCTGGCCGCCGGGGTTCGCGTGCTGCACGTCGAGTCGGCTGAGGACCTGCATCGGTCGGCGTTTCTTCCGGATGATGTCGTGGGGGTGACCGCGGGCACGAGCACGCTCGACGGCACGGTCCGAGATGTCGTCGCAACCCTGTATTCCTTTTATCCGGAAACAGTAGTCGCCACGCGTGCGGTTCTTGAAACAGGCGGATAAGCAAGCACGTAACTATGCAGTTACGGCTCTGGTTGGGTAAAAGAAGGAGATTTGTGTGCGAACCCTGAAAACGCCCGCACGGTTGCGCGTGGCTCCCGTACTGTCTTTGCCGGTCGGCGTGCATGGCATACGCAGGCGCCACGCGCTGTTGATCAACCCGTTCTATCCGAAGGACCCGCACGCCAGCTTTGGCAAGCATGTCCTGACGCCGACGCTGGCGCTCACCAGCGTGGCCGGCGCCACGCCGGAGGAATGGACAGTCGAGATCTGGGATGAGAACCTGCTTCAGGGGCCGCCGCCACCGGGGCGAGGTGAGCCCGCGCCGGCGGTGGTGGGGATCACGGTGCACCTGACGTTTGCGCAGCGCGCGTATGAGCTGGCGAGGTGGTACCGGTCGATGGGATCGCGCGTGGTGATGGGCGGGTTGCATTGCCTGTCATGTCCAGAGGAGGTGCGGGGACACGCGGACATTCTCGCGGTCGGCGAAGGGGTGCAACTGTGGCCGCGGATATTGCGGGACATCGACCGGGGTTTTGCGCAGCGGGAGTATCGCGCCGATTTCCGCCGGCCCTATCGCGATGACCCCACGCCGCGGCGCAACCTCCTGCCAAAGCAAAGCTTCCTTACCACCGCAAGCCTCATCGCCACGCGCGGATGTCATAACCGCTGCGGGTTCTGCTATCTCTCGACCGACGGCCTGGTGATGCCTTACCAGGTGCGCGATGCGGAGCAGATCGTCCGGGAATTTCGTGAGACGGGTGAGCCTTATGGCGTTTTCGTGGACAACAATCTGGGCTCCAAGCGGGAGTATCTCCGGTCTTTGTGCCAGGCGCTGCGTCCGCTGGAAAAAATCTGGAGCGCCGCTGTGAGCATCGACGTGACCGACGATCCATCGCTCATTCGTGAAATGGCGCTCGCGGGATGCACGGGGGTATTTATCGGTTTTGAATCGGTGACGGACCAGAACCTTGTGGATGCCCGGAAGAAGACCCCGCGCGTCCAGGACTATGCGCGCCGCGTGGACATTCTGCACGGCAACGGCATTCAGGTGAACGGCAGCTTTGTGCTTGGCTTCGATCACGACGACAAGGAATGCTTTGCGCGCACCGTCGAGTGGATCGAGCGGGTTCGGCTTGAGTGCGCAACGTTTCATATCCTCACTCCCTATCCAGGAACGCCGCTGTACCGTCAGATGGAATCCGAGGGGCGGCTTCTCCATAAGGATTGGACGAAGTATGACACGGCGAACGTGGTCTTCCAGCCGAAGCAAATGTCTCCGGAGGAATTATTCGAGGGATATGCGTGGTGCTATCGCACGCTGTTTTCCTCGGGAAGCATCTGGCGGCGCCGGCCTGTCCAGTGGTCGGCGGTTCCGGGATATCTGGCGATGAGCTATCTTTACAAGCGTTCGAACTGGCTGTGGCCGTTTCTGATTCGTCATCGGCTGGTTCACCGCGCCTGGCGGCCGCTGGTGGAATTGAGCCGGCGGCGGCAAGTGCGTTTCCGGAGGCGTCTGGAGGAGGCGGGTCCGGCGGCGCCGGTTGTAAACATTGTGTCGGCTGGTGTGTGATGCGCAGCGGAGAACCAAAGCGGCCGCTTCATCGAAGATATCGTGTGCGTGCTTTTGTTGCGGCACGGGGGCGCAGCATGTCTTGCGCCGTCAGCGGACTGCGATTCCTGCTTCGATCGCAGCGCAACGCGCAGTGTCATGCCGCGGCCACCGTAGCGGTCGTCATTCTGGGAGCTGTTGCGCAGATCTCGCTGTTTCAATGGTGCTGGGTCATTGCGGCGGCAGGGGGGGTATGGTGCGCGGAGGCGATGAACACATCGCTGGAGTGCGTGTGCGATTTCGCCTGCGTTCCGCCGGCGCGCCATGACCTGATTCGGCGGTCCAAGGATGTCGCCGCGGGCGGGGTATTGTGTGCGTCGTTGGCGGCGGCGGCGATCGGCGTGTGCGTTCTGGGGCCGCCGCTTATTGGCCTTTTCCGAAGAGTTCTTTGATGGTGAGGAGGAGGATTTTGATATCGAGGGTCATGCAGCGGCGTTCGACGTATTGGGTGTCGTACATGATCCACTCCTGGAAGTCGGCGGCGCCGCGCTGACGGGAGCGCGAGACCTGCCAGAGGCCGGTGATGCCAGGCTTTACCGAGAGGCGGGCTTCGCGCCAGGGGGGGCAGAGCTGATTTTCGTTGAAGGGCGAAGGCCGGGGCCCGACCACGGACATGTGGCCGGCGAGGACATTGAGGAACTGCGGAAGTTCGTCGATGTTGGTTTTCCGCAGGAAATGGCCGATGGGCGTGATGCGCGGGTCATAAGCGATTTTGAATTGCGGTCCGTCGACGTTGTTCTGCCGGCGCATGTGTGCCTGGAGTTCGTGGGCGTTTCGCACCATGGTGCGGAACTTCATGCAGCCGAAGGGCCGGCCGTGGAGGCCTTCGCGCTGGTGGGAGAAGAAGATCGGGCCGCGATCGTATGCTTTGATGATCACGGCGACGACGACGCAGATCGGCAGCGTGACGAGCAGGGCAAAGATCGCGAAGCAAAAATCAAAGACGCGCTTGGCGAAGTGGTAGACCGGGCGCGGACGCGCGGGCGGGCCGACGAAATAGGCGGCGGAAGCCGGGTCGGCGGGGAATCGCAAGACGGCCTTGCGGCCGGCGCGCACCAGCGTCCGCGCGGATTGCCAGGGGTGTCCGGCGGCGGGCGATTGGAGGTTGCGGAACGGGCCTTCGATTTTCCAGACAGCGGCCAGGAATTTGGCGCGGCGCTGAGCGGGAGGTTTTTGAGGGAACTGCCGCGCGATGCCCACGACGCGCCGGCCGCCGGATGCATCCAATTGGAGATGCTCCCGATAGCCGGCGGCGTGGCGGTCTGCTGTCAGGAGGAGCGCTCCTGCGCGGGCGGAGCGCAGCGCGGAGAGAGCGTAGAGGAGGGTATCGAGCGGCAAGGGGCGGGGGAGATGGAGGGCGAAGCGGGCGGCGGTTTGGGGTCCCGCGGGCTCGGCGTCTGCGATGCGGACGACGCAGGGGAATCCGGCTCGTTCCAATGCCGCCGCGAGTTCGGCGGCACCGCTGGAAGCATCGCCCCGGAGGGAGTCGGCGGGAGGAACATGGCGAGTGACGGCGGTCATCGTGTGAGAGTTCCTCAAGGTGAGCGCCGATGCTGCAGAGCCTCGCGGCGATCGGGAAATGGCTGGAGTGGGCGGCCCGGATGGTTTCAGCGGTGTGCGCGGAAGGTGCGCATGACGGTTCAACCCTTGCGCGAGGCGTCGATCACTCCGGCGTCGGCGGTCACCTCCGCGGCGGTGGCTTCGACGGTGGTGGGGGTGTGGGTATCATCGGGCTCGATGGTGTCGTCCGCGCCGTCGCTGGCGTAGGAGAACTTGTATTTGTAGTAGCTTTGGCGATGAGCGACGCCGTTGATGATGATCTTGGGCGTTTTGCCGGTGATGCGCGAGATCGCGTCGAGGGTTTGGTTGACTTCCTTGGGGCTGGAAACCTGCATGCGCACGACGCAGAGGACCTCGTCGCAGGAGCGGGCGATGAGGCGGGCGTCGGCGACGACCAGCGCGGGCGGCGTATCGACGATAATGACGTCGAAGTTGTCCTGAAGGAGGTTGAGGGATTCGTGGAATTCGCGTCGCTGGAGGAGCTCGACGGGGTTCCGGTCGAGTTTCGATCCGGCGCCCATGATGCGGAGGTTGGGAAGGAGCTCCATGGGGTGAACGAGTTCCGGCGGCTGGCCCTGCAGGAGTTCCGCGAGGCCGGGGCGGAAGCCGACATCATACATGCTGGTAAGGTCGCGTTTGCGCAGGTCGGCGTCGATCAGGAGCACTTCCAGGCCAGACTTGGCGAGCGAGACGGCAAGTTGCGAGGAGATGGAGGTTTTGCCGTTGGCGGGCGTGGGGGAGGTGACCATCATGATTTTGCGTTTGGTGCGGCCGGGCGGGAGGAGGTTGGCGTGGAGGAGGCGCATTTCCTCGCCGAGGATCTTGCGATTCATGCGGCCATTGAGACCGCGGACGGACTGGCCGGCGTCTGAAACGGTGCCGACGACGAGCGGCTGGAAGGCTTCGGGCAGATCGTCCGGATGTTCGAGGCGATTTCGCAGCTTCATGAGGATGAGCATGACGCCGACGCCCAGGAGCAGCCCCGCGCCGTTGGCAGCGGCCGTATATTTGATGCGGCCGTCGACGCTCGGCGTCTTGGGCTGCACGGTCTGGGCTTCACGGGTAACGCGGCCGGGGGCCAGCAATTGGTTCTGGATTTCCTCGATGCGGTCGGCGTAGCGCTTGTCGGCGTCCTTGAGGTCGGTGATGTGTTCGCGCAGCGCGGCGATGGGCTGCGCCTTGTTGCCCATCGTCCGGGCGATGTCTTCCTGCTCGGAGATGTGCTTGTTGAGCGCCGCGATCTGGGCGTCCACCGCCGAGAGTTCGGCCTGGTAATCCTTCATCTTTTTGTCGCGATCGACCGCTTGCGACGCTTCGTAGGTGATCCATGCCGTGTTGAGAATGTCCGAGCGCCGCGCCGCCACTTTGGCGTCCAGGTCCTTGATCTGCTGGGCGATGGCCTTGCGGTCGCGCTGCTGGGGCGTCGCATGGTTCGTGGTGGCCAATTCGTTGTCCTTCACGACCAGTTGCATCCGTTGCTTCATCCAGTCCTGAATCTGCGGATCGGTGTCGGTGTTGATGCTGGCCTTGTATTGCTGCTCGGAAACGTCCTTGCGGTCTTTGAGGGCATCGACCTGCGATTGCAGGTTCAGGCGATCACTTTGCAGCTTGTCGACGGTCTGCTTGGCGTTCGAGATCACTTCGCCAAGCACTTTGCGGTCTTCATCGGACCACGCGCCGCCGGCATCTTCCAGGAGCGCGTTCAGGTTGCGCTGGGTGTCCTGGATGTCCTTCTGCGTCTGCGCCTCAAGGCCGCGCACGATCTGGAGGTTCTGGTCGACGTTTTTGTCTTCGGCGTCCTTGCGCAGGAAGAAATAGGCGTCGATGACCGAATCAACGATGGCGGTGGCGGCTTCGGCGTTTTCGTGCGTCATCTGGACGGTGATGTCTTCGGTTCCTCCCGGCGCGGCGGTGATCACCAGGTGATCCTGGAGGTAGCGCACCTGGTCGGGCAGGTCGCGGAACCATTCAAACTTTTTGAGCCGGACGTCTTCCGTCGCCCGCTGCAGGATGTAGGGGTTTTTCATCAGCTCGGCCTGCGTGCGGAGATATTCGGTGTAGAAGGGGCTCACCCCGGTTTCGCCCCTGACGGGGTCCTGGCGCGTGGGCAGGACGTTGATCGAGCCGGTGGCGACATACTTGGGTTTCACGTGCTGGAAAATGAGGATGGTGGAGGGGATTGCGACCAGGGCCCAGAGCAGCAGGACGAGCCACCAGTAGCGCTTGATGGCCATGCCGAAATGGTGGGATCCGCGCGGCGCGTCGCTGGGATGATTGGCCCCTTCCATGCCGATGAAGCCGGGGGAACCGGCATTCCACTGGGGAAGGTTCTGCGTTTCGATGCGGGAAACGATGGATTGCGTATTCATGAACGCCTCGTTGCGCGGAAACTCGGGGCACCGGCAACCTGTCCGGTCATCCCAAGTACGGCTGTCGGCCATGGATAGATGGCTGGAAACAGGGGGGCTTTACTGGCATCGGCAGGTCGGCCCGCAGTGCATGAGGGGACCGGCGCGGCGACGGCGGTATGGTGGATGGCGGGAGCGCCCCATAAAAAAAAACCGGACGCGTGAAAGCGTCCCGGCCTTTTTTTGCGGGATGGATGTCGGTCGGGATCAGTACGCCGCCGCGGGGGAGAGGCGGGAGAGCATCCGTCCGAGGAATCCTCGGCGCGCGGCGGGCAGACCTTGAGCACGCACCATGATCGTGTGGCCGGAGCGCCGCACGGCGTTGGGGGCGAGAATGGTCGAGAAAACCTCGGCCCGCGGCTCGATCGTACTGTCGCGCATGGCGACGGTGCGATGCACCAGGGCGCCGGAACCGATCAGCGCCCCGGGACCGACCAGCACCGGACCGCTGAGGATGGCCTCTTCGTCGATTCGCGCGCCGGCATCGATCCAGACGGGACCGGTGAGGCGTGCCTTGGCGGACACGTGCGCCGATTCATGGGCCACCACGCCGGGTTGGATTTCGCGATAGCCCTGGGGCAGGCCGGTAAGGGAGCGTTCGATAGCATGGCCGACGGCGGTGAGGTAATGGCCGGGCGAGTGGATCAACGTGGCCGCTCCGTGAAGCTCGTGGCATTGCACGGGCATTCCGGAGGCAATCACTTTTGCGAGGAATTGCTCTTTGAGGTCCTGGTAACCCACCGGCTGGATGAGAGGGAGGGTTTCCGGGTTAATCAGGTAAACGCCGGCGGGTTCAAGCTGTTGGGGATCGTCGGCGCACGCGCGGGCGCCTACCGTGATGGCCGCGCCGGATGCCCGGTGATCCTGCTGCATGGCGAGCAGGTCGAAATCGTAATGGGCGGTGGCCTGGATGGCGATGAAGGTTGCGTCGCCGAGCCATTCCTGGAGGTCGCGGAGGCAGCCTGCGGGACCGCGTGGGAGGGGATCTTCAGAATAGTGAATATCGAGCCAAGGTGTGGGGCCGTTGGAGAGCTCAGAGGCGATGAGTTTGGTTTTGCCGTTGGCGCAGATGGCGATCTCGGAGACGCCCTGGTCTTTCAGAAAGGAGAGAACGGCGGTGATCAGCGGCTCTTTGGGAAAGGGCCAAAGCGCCCGCGGCAATCCGGAGCCGGGGATTTCCATCCCGGACCGAACTCCGCCAGCAAGGACAACCGCTTTCATGAAGAACTCCCACGGCGCGTCGGGAACTGGGGGAAAAACGAGGCTCGCACAAACACCCACAGGCCTCGCCGATCCGGCGCGTAGGGGGGTGATGTGCAACCGGCATACCGGAGCGAGCGGTTCCGCGCGGGTGGTGGTAAGGTGGTAAAGATAGATAAGCAGCGGCGGGGTAGATGGCTTCTCAGGGTGATTCGGCAAGCCAATCGCTGCCGGCCCGCGTAATCCCTGCGCGAGCTGTTCGCCGATGGACGGTTGGGGGGTCTCATCGGACGCATTGGCGGAGAACAGACGCAGATGGGGTGACAGCTTGTCCGCCGTCCCCGCCGCCGTGTGGTGATTTTCGGAGACGTTGTTGTGGGAATGCCACAGATAGCGTTGATTCTTTGGATCATCGCCTGCGTTGCGATGTTCGCATTTCTGCGGCCGACGCGTGCGTTTCTGTTGTGCTATGTCATTGGCCTGCTCGTGCTTCCGGTGGAAGTGGCGAATTCCGACGGCTTCACGGGATCGATCGTGTTCACGCAGTCGCTGCGGATCGACAAAATCACGGCGTGCCACCTGGGGGTGTTGATAGGAAGCATCATCTTCGCGCCGCATGTGTATCGGCGGCTGCGGTTCTATTGGATTGACGGGGTGTTTCTGGCGATCGCGGCGGGGTTGTTCGCGACGTCGATGACGAACGGTCTGGGGCCGAAAGATGGGCTTTCCGTGGCGATGGAAAGCGTGCGGCGGTTTTTGCCGCTGCTGGTGTTCGCGAGGTTGTTCATCACGTCGGCGGGGGACGTGTATGAAGCGATGCGGGTGATTGTGGGAGCGGGCGTGGTTTATTCGGTTCCGTGCCTGTGGGAATGGCGTTTTTCGCCGCAGCTTCACCGGCTGATTTACGGATATTTTCCGCACTCGTTCAGCCAGTTTGCGCGGTATGGCTTTTTCCGGCCGCTGGTATTCCTGGAGCATGCGATCGAGGTGTCGGGGTTCATGGCGACGGCGGGGGCGCTGGCGTGCTGGCTGCACTTCAAGGGGCTGTTCAAGCGGCCATTGTGGGGGCTGGTTCCGAGCTGGGCGGCGATCGGGGCGATCGTGGTGGGGTTGATGACGACGATGACGTTTTCCGGGATCGGCGAGTTCGGGCTGGCGCTGGGCGTGTTTGCGTTGATGTATTTCACGCGGTCCCGCTGGGTGCTGTGGGTGCTGCCGGCGGCGGCGCTGGTGTGGATGGGCGGCCGGTACTTCAATGTGCTGGATGCGGGGGGGCTGCTGCGGGTGACGAGCAGCTTCGATGCGGCGCGCAGCGAATCGCTGGAATATCGTCTGCGTTCGGAGCGCGACCACCTGGACGCGGTGCGGAGCCACATTCTTTTTGGAGAGGGGGCGCGCAAGGGGCTGACGGGGGAGGGGGATTACATGGCAGTGGATGAATGGTGGATGATCCAGCTCTGTTACTACGGGATCGTGAGCCTGGCGGGGTGGTACCTGATCTGGTGCGCGGCGATCTGGAAGGCGTTCCGGCATTGGCGGGTGCTCACGCCGGATTTGCAGGCGCTGGCGACGGGGGTGGCGGTGGTGCTGGGGATTCAATTCATCGATTTTCTGTTCAACAGCTTTCCGTCGATGTTCTTGCTGCTGTTGGATGTGGGGATGGTATCGGCGATGCGGCATTATCTGCCGACGCGGGCGCGGGCGCATCGGGCGAACGTACGGGCTGTGCCGGCGGAGGCGTTTCCGCCGATAAATTCGGGTGAGGAATTGGCGGGTCCGATGGTCGCGCCTGATGGAGCCACATCATGAGGGCAGCGCCGCTGGAGGGATACGCGGAGAGGGGGAGAAGCGCCCGGGAGGGGCGTCTGTCGGTGATCATCGTGCATTACAAGACGCCAGAGATGCTGTGCGCGTGTCTGGACTCGCTCGCGGGGGAGATGGATGCGGGGCGGGACGAGGTGATCGTGGTGGACAACGGCTCCGGGGCGGAGAATGTGGCGGCGCTGCGTGCGATGACGGCCCGGCCGGGGGTGCGGCTGATCGCGTCGGAGAAGAACCTGGGATTCGCGGGGGCGAACAATCTGGCGCTGCGGACGGTTCTGGAAGAGGGCGCGCGGGAGGGGTCGGGCGGTCCGGACCTGTTGATGCTGCTGAACCCGGACACGATCGTGCGTGCGGGGGCGTTCGGCGAGCTGCGGCGGTTTCTGGAGGAACATGGGGAGGTGGACATCGTGGGCCCGCGGCTGGAGTTTCCGGATGGCAAGGCGCAGCTTTCGGCGTTTGGGGATCCGACGCCGATTTCGGAGCTGGTGCGCGGGGCGAACATCGGTCCAATCACGCGGCTGCTGCGGCGGTGGGAAGTGTATGGGGAGGTAAAGGATGAAGCGCATCGGACGGACTGGCTGGCGGGGGCGTGCGTGCTGATGCGGCGGCGGGTGATCGAGGAGGTGGGGCTGCTGGATGACGAGTTTTTCATGTATTACGAAGAGGTGGATTTTTTCCGGCGTGCACGGCGGCGGGGATTTTGCGCGTGGTATGTTCCCAGCGCGCACGTGGTGCATCTGGTGGGGCAGGCGTCGGGGGTCGAGTGGAAGAAGGCGGCGCGGCGGTTGCCGCGTTACTGGTTCGAGTCGCGGCAACTGTATTTTCGCAAGCACTTCGGGTGGGCGGGCATGGTGGCGGCGGATGCGGCGTGGGTTGTCGGTTACAGCCTGATGCGCCTGCGGCGGCTGCTGACGGGGTCGTCCCCTTCGGTGGTGGCGCAGCAGGAACTGCGTGATTTTCTGGGCCACAGTTGGCGCGGGTTGTGGAAGCGCCGGCCGGGAGCGCGCGGGAGGAAGCCGGCGCCGGCAGCGCCGGTGGGACTGGCCGTGGGGGAGGGCGCGCGATGACGGTGACGCCGGCCAATCCTTCCAATGCGCCTGAGCCTGCCGCGGCTGCGGGCGTTGCGGATGCCGCGCTTGCCGAAAAACGGCCGTCGCTTGGGGCGCTGATTCGCGAGGATTACATCGCGCATGGGCGGGATTGGACGCGGCCGGGGTTCCGAGCGGTAGCGGTGTATCGCTTTGGTGTGTGGCGGATGGGCATTGGGCCCAAGCTGCTGCGGGCGCCGTTCTCGATTCTTTACCGCGCGATGTATCGGCGGGTGCGCAACCGGTATGGGATCGAGCTTCCGTATTCCGCGCGTGTGGGCCGGCGGGTGGTGATCGAGCATCAATCATGCATCGTGATCCACGGCAACTGCGTGATCGGGGACGACTGCATCATTCGGCAGGGATGCACGCTGGGGAACCGCACGCTGGAAAGGCCGTTTGATGCGCCGATCCTGGGGCGGGGCGTGAATGTGGGGGCGGGTGCGAAGATTCTGGGGAAGGTGCAGATCGGCGATGGGGCGGCGGTGGGCGCGAACGCGGTGGTGCTGACGGATGTACCGGCGGGGGCGGTGGCGGTGGGGATTCCCGCGCAGATCAAGGTTCCTTCGGCGTCTCAAGGTGCGGCATGAGCTCGGTGGGAGTGGTGATCATCGGGCGGAACGAGGGCGGGCGGCTGGCGACTTGCCTTGCGTCGGTGCGCAAGAGCCAGGGCTTCGAGGCGGCGCCGGGGGAGGAGGCGGCGGGGAAAATGGCGGGGTCGATACCGGTGGTGTATGTGGATTCGAACAGCACGGACGATTCGATGGCGCTGGCGAAGAGCGGCGGGGCGGAGGTGGTGGAACTGGATCCGGCGCAGCCCTTCACGGCCGCCCGCGCGCGGAATGCGGGCGCGGAGACGCTTCTGGCGCGCTTTCCCGACATCGCCTACATCCAGTTTGTCGACGGCGACACGGAGCTGATTCCGACTTGGCTGCAGCACGCGGCGAGCTACCTGGACCATCATGCGAACATCGCGGTGGTGTGTGGTCGGCGGCGGGAGCGTTTTCCGGATGCCACGGTGTATAACCTGCTGGCGGACATGGAATGGGACACGCCTGTGGGGCACGCGACGGAATTCGGCGGCGATGCGATGATTCGGGCGGCGGTATTTCGCAAGCTGGGGGGCTATGCGGCGGACTTCATCGCGGGCGAGGAGCCTGAATTTGCCGCGCGCATGCGGCTGGCGGGGTGCAGGATCATGCGTCTGAATCACGAGATGACGCTGCACGATCTGGGGATGAAAAAGCTGGGGCAATGGTGGCGTCGGACGGTGCGCTCCGGGCATGCGCTGGCGCAGCTTCATCACACGCATGGGAAATCGCCCTTGCGATTGTATCGGAAGCAGTGGCGGTCGACGCTGGTGTGGACGCTGGGTCCGCCGGCGGTGGCCGTGCTGCTCGCGATTTTCGTAAGCCGGTGGTTGTTGTTGCTGCTGCCGGTGGCGTATCTGGCATTGTGGGCAAAGATCACGCGGCACCGGATTCGGCACGACGGGTGGGCGGCGGCGATCGCTTACGGGGGGTTCACGACGCTGGGGAAATTCCCGCAATTCTGGGGGATGATGACTTTTTATCGGAACCGGTGGCGCGGGCGGCAGACGGCGCTGATGGAGTACAAGGGCGCTGCGGCCGGTAATCGCGCCGGCGGGGACGAGCCGGCGGCGTCCTCGGGCGGACATCCGACGACGGCCCCCGTGGGTAATACCTCATGAATTGCTCCGCTTTGACCGACCCGGTGTAAAGCATGCGCATTGGCTATGTAGTTTCCCGCTATCCCGCGGTCTCGCACACGTTCATTTTGCGGGAGGTGCTGGGGCTGCGCCGGCTGGGGTGGGAGGTGATGACGGTGTCGGTGCGTGCGGCGGCGGCGCGCGATCTGTTGACGGAAGCGGATCGCGCGGAGGCCACGGGCACGCGGGTGCTGGTGCCGCGCGGGCCGCTGGCGATGTTCCGGGTGGTGACGGCGGGCGTTGCGACGCTGGTGGGATCGCCGGCGCGTTTTTTTCGTGCGTGGAAAACGGCGTGGCGTCTCCGCCGGCCCGGGATGAAGGGGACGCTGTGGGCATTTTTCTACTTTCTGGAAGCGCTGATCCTGCATCGGCTGTGCGTGCGGCAGCACCTGCGTCATCTGCACGCGCATTTTGCAAACGTGGCCTCGGACGTGTCGATGATCGCGTCGGTGCTCAACGCGGGGACGTTCTCGTTCACGATGCACGGGCCGACGGAGTTCTTCGACATTCCCGGGCACCGGCTAGCGGAGAAGGCGCTGGCGGCGACGGCGGTGATCTGCATCTCCGATTTTGCGCGTTCGCAGGTGATGGCCCTGCTGCCGCCGGCGGAATGGAACAAGCTGCATGTGGTGCATTGCGGGGTGGATCCCGCGCAATTCGCGGCGCCGCGGCCGGCGCGCGTGGCGGGAGCGCCGATCGAGCTGCTGTGCGTGGCGCGGCTTGCGCCGGTGAAGGGGCACGCGATACTTCTGCACGCGCTTCATGACCTTGTGCAGCGCGGGATGGATGCGCGGCTGACGCTGGCGGGCGATGGGCCTGTCCGCGGCGATCTCGAGCACATGGCGGAAGAACTGCATATGGGGGACCGGGTGAGGTTTCTGGGAAACGTGGGGCAGGATGAGATTCATCAGCTTTACGCGATGGCGGATGTTTTCGTGCTGCCGAGTTTTGCCGAGGGCGTGCCGGTGGTGCTGATGGAGGCGATGGCCTCGGGATGTCCTGTGGTGGCGACGCGCATCGCGGGGATTCCGGAGCTGATCGAGCGCGGGGTGACGGGGATGATGGTCACGCCGGGGCGGCCGGACCTGCTGGCGGACGGCATTGCGGGCTTGTTGACGAATCGGGCGGCGGCGGAACGGATGGTGGAGGGAGCGCGCGAGAAGATACGGCTGGAGTTCAACATTTTTCGTGTGGCGCCGCAGCTTTCGGATATTTTTCGCTCGCTGCTGGAGCCGGCGACGCAGCGTCCGGCGCTGGCGTCACCAGCGCCGCCGATGCCCCGGGCAGCGGCGCCGGCCGTGGTGGGGGGGGGGGAGGGGCGATCCTCATGATGCTGGCGCGGATGGTGCTGGTGAGCGGGTTGTGCGTCTTGCTGGCGCCGCTGGCGGTGTGCTGGGGATTGTGGGCGATTTTTGCGGTGCTGGCGCTTGTGCCGGGAGGGCGGCGGCGCGCGGCGCGCGGCGGAGGGCGGGAAGCGGAGGGGTGGCGCGGGATGATCGACATTCTGATACCGGCGCATGATGAGGAACTGCTGCTGCCGCGGTTGCTTGAATCGCTGGCCGGGCAGACGGCGGCGGGAGCGCGGCGGCGCGGGCGGATGCTGGTGGTGGCCGATCATTGCAGCGATCAGACCGCCGCGCTGGCGCGGCTCGGCGGCGCGGAAGTGCTCGAACGGGGGAGCGGTCCGCGCGGGAAGCCCGCAGCGCTGCGCGATGGGCTGGCGCTGCTCGGTGCGCGCTCCGCCGATCGTGCGGTGCTGATTCTCGACGCCGATTGCACGGTGTCGGCGAATCTTCTCGAGGCGCTGGGCGACGCGCTGGACGCGGGCCACACGGTGGCGCAGGCGGCGTACATTCTCGATCCCGGGCAGGAGAGGGACGCCGAGCGTTTGCACACTCCGGCGATGATTGCGTTCGCATTGAAGAATATGATTCGCCCCAAGGGCATGGCGCGGCTGGGCGTGCCGACGCAGCTTTTTGGGACGGGCATGTGCTTTCGTGGCGATGTGCTGGAGCGCATTTCTTTCGCGGATCATCTCACGGAGGACCTGAAGATCTCGCACGATCTGCTGCTGGCGGGGATCAACCCTGTGTTTGTGGCGGAGGCGATCGTGCGCTCGCCGCTGCCAGGGGATCGCGGGGCGATGTCGACGCAGAAACTGCGGTGGGAGACGGGGCAGGTGCAGACGTGGGGCCGGTTGCCGGGGATGCTGGTGCGACTGCTGTCGCGTGGACGTGTTCGCGCCACGCTGGCGCTGGTGGACTGGTCGTCGCCCCCGGTGGCGATGGCGGTGTGCGGCTGGCTCGTGCTGGCGGTTGGTGCGGGAGTGCTGACGATCGCGGGGCTGATGCCCGGGTGGGCGTTTGTGCCGCTGCTTGCAACTCTTGGTCTGTTCGTAACCTATGTGATCCTTGGGGCGTCACAAATCGCAGGACCGTTCGCGGCCGTAACTCTTGTTGTCGGCATGCCGCGGTTTGTTCTGTGGAAGCTGGCGCTTTATGGGCGGATGCTGACCGGCCGCGGGGCCAAGACATGGGACCGCACGCCGCGCAGCATTGCCCGCCAAGGGGAACCATGACTGCCGTCGTCTCACCGATTCCCGAACTGGTGTCCGATGCACCGGAGCGCGTCGAGCTGTTGGGCATGCCCATCGACGCGGTGACGGAGCGGCAGGCGCTGGAACTGTTGACGCGGCGGCTGTCGCGCGGGCAGGGGGCGTGGGTCATTACGCCAAACCTCGACATTTTGCGGCAATATCATGCGAAGCCGGCGATTCGTTCGCTGTTCGAGGGTCCGGATGCGGCGGATGTGTTTCTAGCGGACGGGATGCCGGTGATCTGGGCGAGCCGGATGGCGCGGATCGGTCGTGGGCGCAAGGGCCTGCCGGAGCGCGTGCCGGGATCGGGGCTGGTGTATTCGCTGGCGCGAGAAGCGGCGCAGCGGGGGTGGCGGTTGTATCTGCTGGGAGGGAGTCCCGGGGCGGCGGATGCGGCGGGTGCGAAATTGAGGCGGCGCTTTCCGGCGTTGCAG
The DNA here is from genome assembly GCA_035545015.1 of Phycisphaerae bacterium. Classification (GTDB taxonomy): domain Bacteria; phylum Planctomycetota; class Phycisphaerae; order WQYP01; family WQYP01; genus CALCHA01. Next base: position 51,755 of record DASZZD010000032.1, on the reverse strand, counting down.
ATCGCGGGGACGGATTGTCCGCCGCTGGGATTTGAGAAGGATTCCGGGCAGATGGCCGCGGTGGAGGCAAAGCTGGTCGCCGCCAAGCCGGACATTGTGTACGTGGCGCTGGGTTTTCCGAAGCAGGAATTTCTGATACAGCGGTTGCGGCCGCTCTTGCCGCGGGCGGCGTTTCTGGGAGTGGGGATTTCGCTTTCGTTCATCGCGGGGCATGTGAAGCGGGCGCCGCGCTGGGTGCAGGCGATCGGGTTGGAGTGGCTGCACCGCCTGATACAGGAACCGTCCCGGCTGGCGCGGCGGTACCTGCTGGAGGACATTCCCTTCGCCATTTGCCGCCTGCTGCCGCACGCGCTTCGCCGGCGGTGGGGACGGCGTTGAACGAAGGCCGCCTCACGCGCACAGCGCCGGCCGGCGCTTGGTCCACTCGTGCGACTTTTCGTAGTGCCGGCCCACGCGCAGCAGCGTTTTTTCGCTGAAGGTGGGCCCCAGCAATTGCAAACCGATGGGCAGCCCCGCGCTGGAGAACCCGCACGGCAGCGACAGCCCCGCGATTCCCGCGATGTTGCAGGTCACCGTGAACACATCGCACAGGTACATCGCCAGCGGATCGTCGGTCTTGGAACCAAAGCGGAACGCCGCCGTCGGGCTCGTCGGTCCTGCGATGACCTCGCACTTCTCGAACGCCTGATCGAAATCCTTTTTAATGAGCGCCCGCACCTTGAGCGCCTGGAGATAGAACTTGTCCGCGTATCCGGCCGAGAGCGCGTAGGTTCCCAGCATGATGCGGCGTTTGACCTCGGGGCCGAACCCTTCGCCGCGTGAAGCCGCATACAAATCGATCAGGTCCTCGGGCCGTGCGGTGCGGTGGCCGTAGTGGACGCCGTCGTAGCGTGCCAGGTTGGAGCTGGCCTCCGCCGGCGCGATGATGTAATAGGCCGCGATGCCGTACTGCGTATAGGGCAGCGAAATATCCACCAGCGTCGCGCCCTGCTCTTTGTACCAGCCGACGGCCTTTTCGACGGCCGCCTTGACCTCCGGCTCCATGCCTTGGACATCAAAGTATTCCTTCGGCAGGCCGATCCGCAGCCCCTTCACCGGCACGTCGAGCTCGCCGAGATAATCGGGCACTGCCTCAGGCCAGCTCGTGGAATCCTTCTCGTCGTGCCCGGCGATCACTTGCAGGAACAGCGCCGCGTCTTCCACCGAGAGCGTCATCGGGCCGATCTGATCGAGCGAACTGGCGAATGCCACCAGGCCATAGCGGCTCACGAGGCCGTAGGTCGGCTTCAGCCCCACGATGCCGCAGAGCGCCGCGGGCTGGCGGATGGAGCCCCCGGTGTCCGATCCCAATCCCCCGAACCCCAGCCTCGCCGCGCACGCCGCCGCCGCGCCGCCGCTGGATCCCCCCGGCACGCATGCCGGGTCCCACGGATTTTTCGACGGGCCGAACGCGGAGTTTTCCGTCGAGCTACCCATGGCGAATTCATCGAGGTTGGTCTTGCCGAGGATCACCGCCCCCGCGGCTTCGAGTTTCTCCACGACGGTCGCCGCATAAGGCGCCCGGAAGTTCTCCAGCATTTTCGACGAGCAGGTCGTCGTGCCATAGGGCGTGCACATGTTGTCTTTGATCGAGATGGGCACGCCTGCGAGCAGCCCGTCTCTTTTGCCGTCGGCCCGCGCCTTGTCCGCGGCCGCCGCCCGCTGGAGCGCGCGGTCGGCATGCACGGAGTTGTAGGCGTGCAATTGCGGATTCAGCCGCTCGATGGCCGCGAGCGCCCAGCGCGTGGCCTCGGTGCTCGATACTGTCCCGCCCGCGATGGCGTCCCGAAGTTCCCGGGCCGTGAATGACGACAGCGTGCTCATGCGTGCTTCCCATACTCCAAGGAGGTTCGGCGTCCCCGCACATCGCCCCCGCACAGGCCCGCGGTCACGGCGTCGCGGGCGTCCAGGTGATGCTCTTGAGAATGGCCAGCGCCTCGGCGCGCTCGGCGGCATTGCGCGCCGTGGCCATCGCATGGCAGACGTCGCTGGTCTCGGCGGCGCCGGGCCGGGTGAGCACCAATTCCGAGAACGCCGAGCCGGTGCTGGTCGTGCCGGTCCATTCGTGCGCGATGTTGCCGTTGAGCACATAGCCGCGCTGGCCGGTGATTTTGTAGGTCGCCGGATCGGCCTCGGCGATGCTGGTCGCGGTCGCATCCTCGGGCGAGCCCACGGTGATCACCACGATCGGCGTGTCATTGGCCGCCGGACGCCCGGCATAGAGCGAATACTGCATCAGGTTCGCCGTCTTTTTCATGACGCGCGTCACGGTGGGCGGGACGGTGAAGGTCCACGTCCCGGTGATCTGCGGCTGCACCTGCGGCGCGGGCGCCGTGGAGGTCGGCTCGGGATTCACCACGTTCACCGGCGGGGCGGGCGCCACGTTTGGCAATGCCTGGTCCGGCAGATTGGCACGCGCGGGCGCATAGCTGTGATCCAGCGGACTGCCCGACCGGCACCCTGTGAGGCACGCCCCCGCGCCCAGTGCCGCCGCCACCGCCGCCATCGTCATTCTCAGTAAACTGGCCATACCGCGCTCTCTCTTCCGGTCGTTCCCGGTCATGTTCATCCGCCGCCCATGCCTGTATCGAGGACCTTGGGCACGGCGAAATAGGGTCCCTCGCGCGCCGGGGCGTTCGCCAGCACCTCGTCCGTCGAGAGTCCCGGCCGCACCACATCCTCGCGCAGGACATTTTTCAGCGGCAAAGGATGGGCCATCGGCTCGGCGCCCGTGACATCCACGGCCTTGAGCTGCGCTACATAGTCGAGGATGGCCGTCAACTGCGTGGCGTAGCGCCCCACATCCGCATCGGTCAGCTTCAGCCGCGCGAGTTTCGCCACGTGCCGCACCTGGGCCTCGTCCAGTTTTTCGGTTCCGTCAGCCATCGCGTCCTCTGCAAACTTGCCCGCCTTGCGAGCCGCCGCACGGCGGTGGGGGGCCCGGGCCCGCGCAAGAAAAAACGAGGCCGTGCGCCTCGTTTTTACGTTACCTTGCATCGTTGGTCAACGGCGGTGGTGTGCGGCCGCGGCCCAATCGAGCGGCCCGGCGGTCCGGCGCCGCGCGGGCGCGACTCAAGCTTCCGCCTTCGCCGGCGCCTTGTACACCTGCGAGCGCTTCAACCGTTTGACCACCAGCCCCGAACGCAGCGCCTTGGCCGACGCCCACACGCGCTGGGGTTTGCCGTCAATGATCACCCGAACCTTCTGAAGGTTGGGCTTGAACTTCCGCGCCGAGCGGCCGGTGATCTTGATGCCGACGCCGCCCAGATATTTCGCCTTGCCGCGGTACGTGCACTGACGCCCGATCTTCGTCCGCCGGCCGGTATAGACACATTCATGAGGCATGACGCACTCCCTTCAAATCGAGCCGCACATTGTATGAAAATCGGCTCGGCATTGCAAATGGCCTCACTTCTTGTTGTCGCCGCCAAGCGTGTAGGTCTCGCCCATAAAGCGAATTTTGCCGACATCCTCGCCCTGCCGCGTGATCGGGGCCCGATCGAGGGAAATCCGGTCGAACTCCAGGAGGGTTCCCTTGGCCTGTTCGAGCCGCATGATCGCGAGGTTGTAATTCACCATCGCCTGCACGAGGTTCTGTTCCGCCTGGGCAAGCTGGGACTGGGCGTCGAGCTTGAGCTGCAGGAACTCCGGCGTGAGGGCCACGATGAGTTCCTTCTGCGTGATGGCCTGAAGCTCCCGCGCCGCCGCCACGCGCGCCCGTTCACGCATCAGAATCTGCTGGTAGCTCGAGAGCATGTCGCGAAGCTGCAATTTCACATCCAGCACCACGGTCTGCGCCACGCGCACAAGTTGCGTGATCGCCTGCTGGCGTTCCAGTTTCCGCTGGACCAGTTCCCCTTCACCCTGCCGGTCGCCCAGGGCAAATTGCATCTGCACGCCGGCGCGGAAGTCGAGGAACTGCCCGAAGGGGTTGAACTCGGAGGTAAACGCGTTGTCGAACCCCTTGCCCAGGCCGGTGGTCTGCACCGAGCCGGTGAAATCCACCTTGGGCAGCAGGTCGTTCTTCGCCACGCGCACGACAATGTCGGCCTTCTCGATCTGAAGACGGGCTTCCTGGACCTCGGTGCGGTGCTGCAGGGCGGTGGCGATCGCATCGGCGGCCGAAAACACGATGGGCTCCGCGGTCGGCCGGTCGGTTGGATTGATCAGGGTATTTCCCTCGAGGTTCAGCTCGGGGTCGTTGAGCAGATTCTTCAAGCGGTCCGACTGGCTGCGCAACTGGGCGAAGGCGGCGATCAGTTCCGCCCGGCGTTCTTCCACCGCGGCCCGGGACTGGCTGAGGGCGATGGCATCGGCATCGATGTTCCTGCGGGCTTCGACGCGGGCATAGGTTGACTCGGAGGCGGCCAGCAGGCGCTGCTGGATTTCCACCGACGCTTTTGCCAGCACCAGGTTGTGGTATGCCTCCTCGACATTGGCCACTTCGGTGATGACGGTTCTGCGGAAGGTTTCGAGGGCGATGCGGCGATCGCGCTGCGCCAGGTAAATGTTGGCGAGGTTCACATCCGCGCCGAATCCACGGAAGAGCGGCTGGGTCACCTGGAGGTTCACGCTGGTGGTGTAGGAGGTCTTCAGGTCGGGGGCGATGCTGCCGAAGCCGTTGTAAATGTCGCGGTAGGTGCTGTCAAAGGCCGCCTGCACCGTGGCGCCCGTGGGCAGCAGGCGTTTGATGCCGATCTGGTTGTCAAAGTTCTGTCCGTTGAGGACGAACCCCGATTCGATGAGGGGTTCGTCGATATTGGACCACTGCGATTGCCCGAAGACGACCGGATCGAATGCGGCCTCGGCCTGGACGATCTGGGATTCCTTGATGCCGGGGTTATAGCTGTCCACACGCACGTCGAGGCTGTTGCGCATGGCGCGAGCGATCGCATCCTGAAGGGACAGATTAAACTGGGGCTCGGCCTCGTTAAGCTCGGCGGCGGCCAGGCCGACGGAGTCGATTTGCGCATCCGCGGCTCCCAGGGGCTCGGTCGTCACGGCGCCGGAAGTGGCGAGGCTCGCGCCGTTGGGCTGCTGGGGTGTGGAACTGCCCGCCGGGGCGGTGGGGAGGACCGGCGCGCCGGCCGTGCCCGGGGCGGGCTGTGTGGCCGCGTTCGCGTCCACCGGCACGACCGCCGCCGTGCCGCCGCCAGTTTCCTGCGCCAGCAGCCGGCGCTCCTGGGCCGCATCGGCCGCCAGCGCGTCCTGGCCGTTGTCGAGCGTGACGACCGGGCCGGGGCCGGGGCTATCGACCCGCGCCATGGGTTCCGGCGGCAATTGTTCGAGCGCTCCGGGGATGGTCGGAAAGGTTCCGCCCTCGCCGCGGTAGTTCCCCTGGGCGATCGCCCGGGCGATGATCACGTCGGTGGCCTGGGCCGAGCCCACGGTATCGTTGTCCGACAGCGCCGACGTGCACCCCCAGAGTCCCGCGCACGCCGCCGTCACCGCTCCGGAAAGCATCAGCGACAGCACCATGCGACCACGCCCGGCACAGGAGATGCGATACGTCATGCAAGTTCCTCGTATGTAATACGCCGTTCTTGAGAAGGTTCTTTGCGAACCTCTCAGGACCCACGGATCAAAGTTGAAGCGGCGGATTATAGGTCATCCTGCCGGTCCGTCCAAGACGTGCGGCCTTCGGGGGCACAAAACGCTCATGCGTCCGATCGCCGGAGCGCTGCGAGTCGCGCCCCCTTGCCGGGCGCGGCCATCTTTTGTGGCAGTCAATCGTGGCATTGGCGTCTCCGCCAATGGCGGCCCGCAGGCCGCTCTGTCCGGAATAAACATCCCGCGCCCCGGGCGCATCCGCCTTGGGCAGAACATCGGCGGGACGCCGATGCCACAAAACACGGCCCCGCCCCCTTGCCGCAAACTGCCGCTTTTCGTTGACCTTCCCTGTCCTTTTGTGTCAAATCATTTGCTTCGCCCCATCCCGATCGAAGGGACTCGATGTTCTACTACAAGACCCTGCACTGGTACATCTTCCGGGAGCTGCTGCGGATATTTTTTCTCACCGCCAGTGCGCTGACCACGCTGCTGGCCTTCGGCGGGATGTTCAAGCCCTTCACCAAGCAGGGCGTCGATGTCAGCCAGCTCCTGGTCATCATGATGAACCTGATGCCCGCGATGCTTGCTTACGCCATTCCCATCGCCGCCCTCTTTGCGGCCGTCCTGGTGTACTGGCGGATCGCCACGGACAATGAAATCACCGCCTGTCGCGCCGGCGGCATCTCGTTCATCGCCATCGTCATCCCGGCGTTCGTTTTGGGCGGGATCGTTGCGGCGACCGACTGGGGCTTCGTCAACTACGTCGTCCCGCACTTCCTCGAGGCCACGGAACGCGCCATCCGCCGCGATTCGGGCGCCCTGCTGGTCTCGCAGATCTCGCGGCAGGAAAAATTCGAGTACAACAACTTCGTCATTTATGCCGACAAAGCCTACCAGCAACCCACCGACCAGCCCGACACCAGCCGCGTCGTTCTCCAGGGAATGGCGGCCGCCCAGCTTAAAAACGGCAAGCCCGCCTACCTCGTGATCGCCCAGCAGGCCGTCGCCACCCTGCGCGACAAGCCCGACGCCGGATCCACCGACGTGCTCTGCGAGCTCTCCAACGCCGCCGCCTTCGAGCCCAATACCTTTCAGAAGCTCACCGGCTCGGTCGATGTTTTTCCCCTCGACGGTCGCCCCGTCACCATTCCCTCCCTCCTCCGGGCCAAGCCCAAATACTACAACCGCCGCGCGCTGCTCGATCTGCTGCGCGACCCCTATCCTTTTCCCGATGTCGCCAAATACCTGTCGGACATTGGTGACCGCTTCACGGACGAAGTGGTCGCGGAGCGGCTCTACAATGCCTGGCGCGACAACGCCTCCAACGGCGCCCGGCCGCTGGAATTCAACGCCGCCTCCATCGCCTCGGACGCCATCACGCACTACCGCCTCTATGCGCCCGCCGCCGCCCTTTCGCCGGATCGCGTCCTCACTTTCGCGGCCACGGCCAAGGCGCCCGTCCGCCTGGAGCAGTATGAAAAAAACGTCCTCCAGAGCACCTATACCAGCGATGCGGCCGATCTCATGCTCACGCAGGATCCCTTCATCGACACCGGCACTTCCGCGAAACTCCAGCTCCGCGGAAACGTGATGCGCCGCGACAATGTGCTGAAGATCGGCCCCAACGCCACCGGCACGGTGGTCATCTCCAATATCCAACTGCCCCCAGCCATCCGCGATGTCTCGCTTCCGCCGCCCCGCCAGCTCCTCGACAGCGCCGCTTCCAGCGGGTCGCCCGTGCTCACCGGGCTCCAGACCCGCGCACAGGACGCCATCGCGGCGCTCACACGCACCATCAGCTCGGAATTCAACAGCCGCGGGTCCTTCTCCCTTTCCTGCCTCACGCTGGTCCTCCTTGGCGCCGCGCTGGGCATTCAGCTTCGCGGCCGCAACCCGCTCGCCGTCTTCGTCGTCGGCTTCGTGCCCGCGATCATCCTCGTGCTCCTGATCACCGCCGGACAGCAGCTCGCCGAGAGCAGCAACAACCACGTCGCCGCGGGAACCACCCTGATCTGGGCCGGCAACATCCTGCTGCTGGCCCTGGTTTCCGCCGTCTACGCCGTCCTGCTGCGACACTGACACCTTCCCGAACACCCCCTGGAGATCTATGCGGCTCCTCGACCGTTACATCATCCGAAGCTTCATCGTCAACTACCTGCTCGCGCTGGGAGTGATGGTCGGCATGTACATCCTGCTGGACCTGATCGTGAACTTCGACAACTTCACCAAGGGCGCACAGGTCGCCGCCACACAAGCCGCCTCCGGCGGCAGCGCCACCTTCGACGTCCTCTGGGACATCGTCGATTACTACGCCTTCCAGTCTCTGGTCATCTTCCAGCTCGTTTCCGGCGCCATCCCGCTTCTCGCCGCCGGCTTCACCATGGTTCGCATGACGCGGCATCACGAGCTTACCGCGATGCTCGCCTCCGGTGTTTCGCTTTATCGCGTCGCGGCGCCCATCATCCTGGTGTCGGTCGCTTTCGGCCTGCTTTCGGCCGCTAATCAGGAATTCCTCATTTCCCAGCCTTACGTCGTGCAAAAGCTCCTCCGCAAACACGATGAGGTCAATCAGGTCGGCAACCACGAGGAGCCCGTCTACTTCGTCCGCGATGAAGACAATTCCCTCATCACCGCCTCCGCTTACGACCCGGTGAAAAAGCAGCTCACCGACGTGCGCGTGATTCAACGCGAAAAAGACGGCGCGCCGCACGGCCGCATCATGGCCGATACCGCCACCTGGGAGGTTCCCCCCGGCGGAACCACCGAAGCCTGGGTGATGCGCAACGCCCTGCAGATCGAAGACCGCCCCGGTGAAGACCCCGCCCGGCAGGTCGCCGCCAAGGAACCCCTCCTCGTCTACCACACCCCGCTGACCCCGCGCCAGCTCGATCTGGTCGCCTCGCGCAAAGCGGTCGATTACCTGTCCTCGCGCCAGGTCTGGGACCTGGCCGAAAGCAGCCCGCCCATCAACCAGCCACCGCTCTACAAAATCATGTATCTCCGGCTCACCCAGCCGTTGATGAACATCATCATGCTGCTCATCGGCATTCCCTTCCTCCTGACGCGCGAGCCCAATCGCCTGATCATCAACATGTTCTACTGCGTCGGCGTCTCGGCGGTCGTCTTCGCGGCGACGTTCGTGATCTTCCAGATGGGCGGCACGACGCTCGACCCGCTGCTCTCCGCGTGGCTGCCCGTCCTGATCTTCACCCCCGTGGCCGCCGTGATGCTCGACTTCATCCGCACCTGACGGCGCGACTTATTTCGCCGGCTCCGTCGCGGGTTGTGTTGCCGCGGCGGCGTAGCTGGTGGTCGTCAGGTGCTCCACCAACTGGCGCGTCGGCTCGAACGTCCATGCGGGTTGCTGGCCGTCCCACACCGCCCGCCAGCCGGCCGTGCCGGTGCCTTTCCACATCCGCAGCGTCCGCTTCACCGTCTTGCCCAACCGCGGGCCTTCCGCGGATTTGTTCAACGCCGCTTTCAGTTCCGCCGACATCGTCGCCGGGGCGCTCGCCGCCTGCGTGCCGGCAGCCTGCGTGGCCGGTTGCGTTGCCGGGCGGGTGGCGGGCGACGAGGGTGTTTCCACCGACGTGACCTCCACGACCACATCCGGCGTACCCTGCACCGTCGCATTCGCCGCCACATACTTGGCCGCATTCAGGGGGGTAAAGTCCGCCAGCAGCGAGGTGATTTTGGTATCGTCGGCTGTTTCGGTCTTACCGCCATCGACCACCTTCCAGCTCGTTCCTTCCCGCCGCAGCGTCAGCGGTTTGCCGCCCTCGACCGCTCCGCCGCTGATCGCGATCTCCCGGATGTCGTCGGCCGTCAGACGCTCCACCGCATGATCGCGCAGCGCCAGCGCGTCGGGCGTCATCCCGGCGAGCGCGTCGCTCTTGACCATGTACACCGTCGGCTCGCCCTGCAGCATCACGGACGTCAGTTTCTCCGGCTCCTCTTTGCCGATCAACAGCACCTCGTGCCGCGTCTGCGCGGGCAGCGTCACCTCGATCTTCGCCTGCGGGGGGTCCAGCCCGATGGACTTCAGATCGCCGGCCGCATCGGAAAACTTGCTGGCTCGCAGGTTCTTGAGGTCCGAGACCAGCGTTCCGATCGTCGCGGAATCGCCGGCTAGGTCTTTCACGCCCGCCGCGCCGCCGTTCATGGTCCAGTCATCGTTCGCGCGGTGCAGCACCAGGGCCGGCGTATCGCCTTTGCTGATCGAAATGTCGGTCGCGTCGCTGACCGCTCCGGGGATCACCACCGGATCGCGCAGGTCCGACAGTTGCTGGTTGATTTTGCTGAAGGTGTCCGACGAGAGCGTGAAGACGTCGTTCGTTCCGGCGAGCGTCGCATAGACCGATTTCTTGCTGGTCGGGTCGGTGTAATAGCCCAGTTCGAGGGTGACCGCCGTCGTCGCGGGGCGGCTTGCGGTGGAGGCGGCGGGTCCGGTCGCGGGCGCCGTGGTGGCGGGTTTTTCGGTCACCTCCGCCGTCACGCTCACCACCGGCGGATTCAATCCCGTCGCGAGGTTGGTCTTTTTCAACTGCGTAAAACCCGCCGCCCGAATGGCCTTGAGCTCGTTGACGATCCCGTCCACCGTCGATTCATTCGCCCGCGCGGTGATCGGCCCGGTGATCACCCATTTCCCATCGGACTTTTGCAGCGTCACCGTCTGGTCGCGATGTTTGACGACCAGTTGCTGAATGTTGTCGGTCACCACCGTTTTGACGAGTTTCGAGCGAAACTCCTGCGGATCCTTGTCGAGCGTCTCGGCCGGGTTCTTGTCGAGCAGGTAAATCGTCTTGCTCGAATCCAGCGTGGCGTACACGCCGCCGACCGCGCGTTTGCCGACAAACAGCGTGTGCTGGTCGCCCTTCTCGTCGGTGAACTTGATCGCCTGATGGGGCTTGCCGGTGCCCGTCGCTTCGGCGGATTTCGGTCCCGACGACTCCGGATCGAACTTGTCCGTATAGGTGAGGTCTTTGAGCGCATCGGTCGCCGGGGAGATCGAGTATTCATCCACCGGGGCATCCACCGGCTGGGTCATCCGCCAGATATTGTCCGCGCCTTTGGCAAACGCGACCTGCACCTGCCCATCGTTGTCATACTCCAGGCTCTTGATATCCGTGGGCGCCGGCGAGATCACCAGCTTCTGGGTCGACGTCGTGTTCTCCGGATGCTTGTCCCGCCACGACTCGTACCCGAAAAATCCCGCCGCCAGCAGCACCAGGATGATCACCAACGTAATCGTCAACCGAAAATTCATAGCAGCCCCAACATCTCGCTTGTGAATCCCGCGGCCGTTTCTGGATTCGCGGGTTTGCTCCTCAGTGCGTCGCCGCTCACCGCCGCCGCACCGCCCACACCACGCCGCCGGCGATGAGCGCCAACACCGGTATCCACAGGTAAATCACCCAGTGCATGAAGGTCATCAGCCCCGGGCTGATCTGCCCGATGCGCATCGCCACGCCGGATTTCGCGCTCACGGCGATCATGTTCTCATAACCGGCCAGCCACAGCACCGAGTTGTCCACCAGCTCCGCGTTGCCGGGATACAAATAGTAAGGCACCACTTCGTTGCCCACCTGCGCCAGGCTCGTACGGTTCACCAGCCGGTCCGATCCGATGGTGCTGCTGCCGATCACCACCAGCCGCTGTTCTTTGTCCTTGTCGCCGGCGTTCTTGACGGATGCCGCCGCCAGCCCGATCGGGGGCACCATGTCCGTCCCCTTGTCGAAGGTGGCGGTGGCCGCATAGCTGGTCTCGCCCCAATGGTCGGCGTCGTTGGGGGTCTCGATGAGTTCGTGAACATCGACGCCCTTGGGCACGGTGGAATCCACGGTGACCGAGGTGGGCGCTCCCTCCATCCCGCCCGTCTGGGATTGCAGCGCCTCGAACACCGTCTGCAGCCCCGCCAGCGGCTTGGTGATCTCGTGCTTTTCATACTGCGTGATCGGAACGACCGGAATCACTTCGGATTGTCCCTCGGCCGAGTAATTCCACACCGCCATGTACTTGGGCTGCACCAGGATGCCGAAGGATTTCGCGATGTCATCGAAGGGATAGCTGTCCCCGCCGGGCGACATGCCCATGAGCGGGTTGCCGCCGGTGGCATCCGCCAGCAGCAGGGCGTTGCCGCCCGCGGCGATGTGCGCGTGCACCGCATCGACCAGCGGCTTGGGGTCCGGCATCGCGCCGCTCATCATCTGCTGCGCGCTGGGCGGGCTGGGCGGAAAGACGATCCACACCACGCCTTTGCCTTGTGCGGGCGGCGTCGGCGACGGCGGCGGCTGATCCGGCGAGGTCGGCGGGCCCGGGGGCGACCATTCCATCACGTCAAAGTTCAAATCCTTCAGCCGGTTGCTGAGTTCCGTCCAGCTATCCGGATCGCCACTGGTCGTCACGTTTCGCGGCGTCGAGGTGACGAGCACCACCTTCACCTTCTCCGGACGCACCATGCTGACCAGGGCGGAGCTGACCGCCTGCTCGCCCTCGAAATCCTCGGCGGTTGAAGCCTGGGGATTCTGCGGGTCCGCCGGCGCCTGCTTGAAAATGTCATATTCCGAAATCACCTTCGCTGAGGTCGGCCCCAGCACCACCAGCGTGTTGGGGCGGATGCTCGAGAGGATGTCCTCCACGGTCAGCGGCTTGAGCTTGTTCAGCCGGTCGATGTATGCCGACAGTTCATCCGCCACCGCCTTGTACTTTCCCGCCGCCTTGGCGAAATAATCGGCGATCGCCGGGGGGAAGGCCTGCTTGGTCTGGGCCGGCGTGGCCAGCACATTCAGCGTGGATTGAATCTGTCCCAGCGGGTCCTTCAGCGTCGTGACGAGCTGGCCCCAGTCGGGCGTGGTCGAATCCGTCTCGCGTTTCACCAGCTTGTCCATCTTCGTGAGCGCATCGGGAATCTCGGCGCTCATGGCGCTGTACAACTCCGTCGCCACCTGCACGGCCTGCTGATTCAACCCCGGCTGCTGGGCCAGGGCGCTCATGTTGGGCGCTTCATCCTTCGCCAGGTTGCCGATGTCCTTTGACACCTTGGCGTAGTCATCGATCGCATCCTGATAAGGCTTCAACTCGGACGTATAGCGGGCCATGATTTTCTGCGAGAGGGCGTCGCGCGACAGGGCGGCGTCATCGTCGACGGTGATGTTTTTGGAGCGCCGGGCGTAATCGTTGACCAGGTCATCCACGCGCCGCTCGTGCTCCGCCGATTGCGGATCGCCGGTCGACTGGAAAAGGTTCACGAGTTCGTACTGGTTCTTCCCCTGATCAATTTCCGCCAGGAGTTTTTTGGTCGAATCGCTGAGCGAATAAATGCCGCCGCTGGTGATGTCCCAGTGCTTGGTGTATTTCGCCGAGACAAACAGCGCCAGCGCAACGATCGTCACGCCCACGGCCACCAGCACCGCCAGGTTCGCCCCGTACAGCCAATGCCGGCTGGTTGCGTCCGGCGTCTCTTCCACGTGTTGCGTCATCTCATTCCACCCGCAAATCAGTCATGTCCCGCCCCGCGACAGTGGTATCCATTCGTGCGCGTTTGCGAACATCGCGTGTCGTCCGCCGGCGCTTACTGCCACTTCCGGCTTTCCACGATCAGGTACGTCAAAAACAGAAACAGCAGCGTGAACCCGAGGAAGTAGACCAGGTGCTCGGTATCCACCACGCCGCGCGAAAAATCGGAAATGTGCGCCCACACGCCCAGGTAATTGATCGGCGCCCGAAGCGGGATGAACCACTGCTGCTTGGGCACCAGCGTCGAGAGCCCGCTGGCGAAGGTCATGAATCCGAGCACCAGCATGGTCGCCAGATACGCGACAATCTGGTCCTTCGTGCAGGTCGAAAAGAACAGGCCGATCGACACGAACATCATGCCCAGCAGCAGCAGTCCCAGGTATGCGGAGAAGGTCTGACCCCAGTCCGGCCGGCCCCAGATCACCAGCAGCGCCACGTAAATGAACGAGGACGCCAGGAGGATGATGTAAAACAGCATGGCGCCGAGGTATTTGCCCAGCACCAGGTCCAGCTCCGTGATCGGGCTGGTGCGCAGCATCTCGATCCGGCCGGAGCGGTATTCATCCGCCAGCAGCGACATCGTGATGCCCGGCACGATGAAGAACAGGCCGAAACGCAGGTACTCGACCAGTTGCCGCACTTCCGACAACTGCCCCGGCACGAACACCAGGCTGCCGAAGAGGAACCCGGTCACCAGCAGAAACAAGAACAGCACGAAATACGCGATCGGCGAATAAAACAACGCCCCCACCTCGCGCCGCGCTATCACATACACCCGTCCCATCGTCACCTCACCATCCCGTTCTGACTTCTTTCTTCCGACGACTGCCTTCTCCTCACGCCGCCACGGCCCCGCCCGGGTCCGTGATCTGCACGAAGAATTCTTCTAGGCTCGCACCCTCGGTCCGCAGTTCCCGCAAGCTCCACCCCCGCTGGCCCACGGTCGCGGCGATCTGTTCCCGCAGCTCCGCCGACGTCCGGCCCCGCACGTTGAACCGCCCCACGCCTCCCCCCACGCCCGCGCCTTGCAGCACATCCACCTTCTCCACCCCCGGCAACGCTCTGAGCGCCGCCTGCACCTGATCCGTCGGCCCGCGCACCTCCGCGCGAATCCCCGCCCCGGCGCGATTCTTCAATTCCTCCGGCGTGCCCTGCGCCACGATCCGCCCCTGCGCCACGATGATCACGCGCTGACACACCATTTCCACTTCCTGCAGAATGTGCGTGCAGAGCATCACCGTGTGATCGCCCCCGAGTTCGGAAATGAGCTTTCGCGCTTCGCGAATCTGCGAGGGGTCCAGGCCGACCGTGGGCTCATCGAGCACCAGAACACTGGGATTGTGCAGCATCGCATCCGCGATCCCCACGCGCTGGCGATAGCCTTTGGACAGCGTGCCCACGAGGCTGCGCAGCCGATCGGTCAGCCAGCAGCGGGCGGCGACCTCGGCCACGCGTCTGCGGCGGGCCTCGCGGTCCATCCCGTGCAGGCGGGCCTTGAAATCCAGGTATTCGCCGACACGCATTTCCGTATACAACGGCGTGGATTCGGGCAAGTACCCGATGTGTTTCCGCACTTCCAGCGATTCGCGAAACACGTCGTGTCCCGCGACGCTCGCTTGGCCGCTGGTGGGGGGCATGTAGCAGGTCAGCATGCGGATGGTCGTGGTTTTCCCGGCGCCGTTGGGTCCGAGGAAGCCGACGATCTCGCCGCGAGGCACCTGGAAGGAAATGCCCTTGACCGCGACAAAATTACCGTAGGCTTTCGTGAGATTTTCCACCACGATGTCCGGACCCCCGCCGGTCCCGCTTCCCGTCGCCCCAACTCCGCCCCCTCGCGGCTTCGACTCAACCGTCGCCATCCTGCCTCCACGCTATCAAGCAAAGACCCGTGGAAATACTCCCCGTCCCCGCGCATGTCAAGTAAGACGGTTCGTGTCCGCCTCATCTAACACAAAGTTTTATCGACACGTCCCCCCCCCCCGTCCCCGCCCCGCCATTTCATAAAGTGGCATGGGCATCCTGCCCATGTTCGAGTAACCCTGTTTTTCTCGATCAGAGCATGGGGCCGGACGCCAATGCCACGCTTTTTGAAATGGCTTCCTCAAGGAACTTCCACCACGAACTCGGCGCTGACTTTCTCCGGCGCCAGGCAGCTTGCTCCGGAGCATGGCTGGGCGAGCACGGTGGCGCGCATGGGATATTTTCCGGGCTTCACCCCCGCCGCTCCGCCGCCGAGGGTGCAGGCGCCGATCATGCGGACGTTGCCTTCGTAGGCGTGATCTTCCTCACCGCCGGCGGGGTAAGTCCATTCCTGTTTGGCCAGGGGCAGGTCGCCGCGCACGCGGGCCACGGTGGCGAAGGCTTCGCGGTCCTGGGGATGGTGCGGCTGGACGTGATAGCCCTCGGCCAGGGTGAGTTCGACCAACACTTCAAATTTTCCGTCGGCCACCTTCCCGGCGTGGGCGTTGACGGAGAGCACCTTGCTTCCGCCGCCGGCGCCGTGGCCCACATCGACGAGGGCCGGGCGGATCGGCAGGGTTTCCCGCGCGCCGCCGACGCCGCGGGTGCGCGCTTCCATGTCCTCGACCAGCGCCTGCAGGATCGTCGGAAAGAAATCGGGACGCCGGCCGATCGTGGCCGCGAACGCCCCGACCGCCCGCAGCGCCTTCTCGCGGTATTCCTCCCGGCCCGATTCCGCCGCCAGACGCAGCAGCGCCCGGATGGCCATCCCGTTGGCGGAGGGCGTCGCGTTGTCGGCCGCGTTCTTGATGCGCGCGAAGAGCACCTCGTGCTTCCGGGAGGTGAAGAAAAACGCCCCCTTCTCGGGGTCCTCAAAATGCTTCACCATCACGTCGGCCAGTTCGAGCGCGCGCTTGCGGGCCATGGTACCCGGGAGGCTGGTCGCGGTAGTGGATTCGATGAGATCCATCATGCCGTTGAGCAGGAAGGCGTGATCCTCCAGAAACCCGTCCGTATGCGCACTGCCCGAGGCGACCGGCCCCAGTTTCGTGTTTCGTGTCTCGTGTTTCGTGTTTTTCCCCCGCGACACCCGCAGCAACCGCCGTCCCCCTTCCATATGCTCCGTCAACAGAAACCCCATCCCCCGGTGGGCCGCCTCCAGGTAGCGCGGCTCGCGCAGCACGCGCCCGCAGATCGCCAGCGCCGAGATCATCAGGCCGTTCCAGCTTGTCAGCACCTTGTCATCCAGCCCGGGCGGCACGCGTCTGGCCCGCCATTCTCGCATCTTCACCAGCAGGCCGTCGATCCGCCCGCGCATGGCCTCCACGCTCACTCCCCGTTCCCGCGCCAGCGTCTCCACATCCCTGACCACGCTCAAGACGTTCCCGCTCGGCACCGGCGACTCGTGCCAATTCCCCGCCTCCGTCACGCCGAAATGCTCCATCATCAGCGCCGCATCATCCCCGCCCGCCCCGTCGCCCAGCGCCGCCCGCACGTCCGCAACGGTCCACACATAAAACTTCCCCTCCGCCCCTTCGGAATCCGCATCCAGCGTCGAATAAAACCCGCCGCCGCCCCCGCGTTCGCCGGTCATCTCGCGCAGCCAGAAATCGAGCGTCTGCCGCGCCACGCGGGCATAATCGCCGCGCCCGAAGTGTGCCGCCGCCAGCCCATACACGGCGGCGAGCTGCGCGTTGTCGTAGAGCATCTTTTCAAAGTGCGGCACCAGCCATTTCTCGTCGGTGGAATAGCGTGCGAAGCCCCCGCCGACCTGATCGTAAATCCCGCCGTTCATCATGCCGTCGAGCGTGCCGGCGACCATCATCTCGACCGCCGCCACCTCTTCCTGCGACAACTGCGCCGCGTTGGGATGGCGCAGCATCGTGAGCCAGAGCGCCAGCGCCTGGTGCGGCGGAAACTTGGGCGCGCCGCCCAGCCCGCCGTGCGCCTCATCAAACCGATCCGCGAATTCCTCCAATCCCTTCACCGCCCACGCCGCCATGTCCACAGGCCCCGCCCCCGCTCCCCCGCCTTCATCCGCGTGGATATGCACCGCCTCCGCCACGCGCCGGGCCTGCTCCAGCAATTCCCCCCGCCGATTCGCCCACGCCTCCGCCAGCGCCTTTTCCAGCCGCACAAACCCCGGCCTCCCATGCGCCCCATCCTCCGGCGGAAAATAGGTCCCCGCGTAAAACGGCTTCAACTCCGGCGTCAGCCACACGCTCATCGGCCAACCCCCGCTCCCGGTCATCAGTTGCGTCGCCAGCATGTACACGTCATCCACGTCCGGCCGCTCTTCACGGTCCACCTTGATGTTCACGAAATGCGCGTTCATCACCTCCGCAATCGCCGGCTTCTCGAACACCTCCCGCTCCATCACGTGACACCAGTGGCACGCCGAATACCCGATCGACAAAAAGATCGGCTTCCCCTCCGCCCGCGCTTTGGCGAACGCCTCCTCCCCCCAGGGATACCAGTCCACCGGATTGTGCGCGTGCTGCAACAGATACGGACTGGTCGATTCGATAAGCCTGTTGGCCGCCCGCCTCCCGCCCCCCTCCGCCTCGCCTCCGCTCCCTCCGTCTCCCGCCCCCGGATGCATCGCTGACCCACTACCCATCGGCACCCTCGACAAAGGGACACGCAAACTCCACCCCGATCCTATCCCCCGCCCGACCATTCGCAAAACGCACGCCACGCAAAAGTCTGTCGTCCCCATCCCGGCCATAGGGCGGGACGAGAGCGATCGGCTTTGGCCACCATGAGGGAAGGCAGGATGGATCGCTCGCGCTGGAAAGTCTACCGGTCTCGTCACCCCCTTCACTCCGGACGGGGATGACACGCATCAGCGTTCCGCTGCTTTGCGCATTGCGGGATTACGGTCACTCGTGGGGCGGCGGGGGTTGCTGGTCCAGGGGCAGTCTGTTGTTAGCCATGGGCGCCTGATGCCCAAGCGTCGGGAGCTTGCGGGACGGATTGCAGGGGACGCAAGTGATTGGCCACGCGCTGGGCCTCTTCGAGCCAGCGCACTTTCTCGATGAACGGGGTGCCGGCCCAGCATTGGAGTTGCCGGCGGCGCAAGCTTTCGAAGGTTCCGGCGTCCCACGACGAGGATGGTTCCTGAGAAGATCGGGTGGAGGCCTGCGGGGTCACGTTTCACCTCGAGCAGTGCGCAGCTCTTGGAGGTCGGCCAAGTCCTGCGGCCGGCCGGCGACCGTTTTTAATGTTACCAAGTCCTGATAGGCACAAAAAGGCGGGGTCAGACCGTCGGGGAAGCATGCATCATGGACGCGTTTATAGGCTTCATCGAATCCGAGCGGATCGTTGACGAAGCGGGTGGCGAATATCTTGAGGCGGCGGTGGGTCAGGGGGGGGGCGGGGGCGGTAAACAAGGGGCAGGGACGACATTTGCATGATGCAATTGTTAGCGCCTTGCCGGGCGAGGTGGGGCGCGGCTATTGTAAAGGGAATCTGCCGAGAACAGGGTCCCTGAAGGAGCGTTTGTGGACGTGCGTGCGAAGTGGATTGTCGTCTTGTCGATCGGTGCGGCGCTGGCCGGATGCGGGAAGGGCGCGCCGCAACAGCAGGCCACCCGTCCGCCGCCGCCGGTGACGGTGGCGACCGCGGTGCAGCAGGATGTGCCGCAGTATATCGATGAAATCGGCCATACCGTGGCCAGCGAGCTGGTGAACATCACGCCGCAGGTGGGGGGGCAGATCACCGAGCGGCTGTTCCAGGACGGGGCGATGGTCACAAAGGGCCAGCACCTGTTCACGATCGATCCGCGGCCCTATGAAGCCAAGGTCAAGCAGGCCGAAGCCAACGTGCAGCACGCCCTCGCCGAGAAGGAGCTGGCGGATGCGGATTACCGGCGCTTGCAGCAGGCCTTCGCCGTGCATGCGGCCTCGCAGGAGGACCTCGACACCAAGAAGGCCGCCGTCGATACCGCGGTCGCGGATGTGGCCGTCAATCAGGCCGACCTCGACACCGCCAAGCTGAACCTCTCCTTCTGCTACATCGATTCCCCGATCGACGGCCGGGCCGGCCAGCGGCTGGTGGATGTGGGCAACGTGGTCAACGCCAACCAGACCTCGATTTTGACCATCCAGCGGTTGCAGCCGTTGTATGTCGATTTCACGGTAACCGAGCGGGATTTTCCGGAAGTGCGGAAGTTGTCGGATGAGGGCACGCTGGAGGTGCAGGTCACCGTGCCGCAGAATCCGGCGGAAGTGCGCAGCGGTCCGCTCACGTTTCTGGATACGTCGGTGCAGCAGGGGGCGGGGCGGCTGCGCGTGCAGGCGACGCTGAAGAACGAGGACAAGTATCTGTGGCCGGGGCAGTTCGTGAACGTGCGCCTCGTGTTGCGGACGCTCAAGGACGCGGTGCTCATACCCTATCAGTGCACCCAGATGGGCCAGCAGGGACCGTATGTGTACGTGCTGAGCGCGGATTCGAAGGCGGAGCAGCGGCCGATCGAGATGGGCCAGCGGCAGGGGGCGATGGTGGTGATTGAGAAGGGGGTCAAGGCCGGGGACCGGGTGGTGCAGACGGGGCAGTTGTCGGTGACGTCGGGGGGCCTGGTGCATGTGGTGCCGCCGGTGGAGGGGGTGCCGGACGTGTCAGTGGGCGGCCCATCGACGCAGGAAAGCGGGACGGCGGGGGCGGCGACGCCACCGGCCGCGACCGCTCCCGCGACGGGGAGGAATGAGTGATGAGGAGCATTTCCGAGCCCTTCGTGCGCCGGCCGGTGCTCACGGTGCTGCTGACGCTGGCGGCGATTCTCTTCGGGATCATGTCCTACCTGGCGATGCCGGTGAACGACCTGCCGGCCGTCGATTATCCCGTGATCCAGGTGCGGGCGTCCTATCCCGGGGCATCGCCGGAAACGGTGGCCGCGAATATCGCCACGCCCCTGGAAAAGCAGTTCATGCAGATCCCCGGCCTGGACCTGGTGACCTCGAAATCCACGCAGGGCAACTGCTCGATCACGCTGCAATTCAACCTCACCAAGTCCATCGACGCGGCGGCGACGGACGTGCAGACGGCGATCTCCGCGGCGGGGGGCTCGCTGCCGGTCGACCTGCCTTCGCCCCCGACGTTCTCAAAGACGAATCCCAACGACCAGCCGATCATGTACATCGCCATGACCAGCAGCTCGGTGACGGCGGCGCGGCTGTATGACTATGCGTCGCTGGACGTGCAGCAGCGCATTGCGACCCTGCCGGGAGTGTCGCGCTGCGACATTTACGGGACGCAATCCGCGGTGCGCATCAAGGCCGATCCCTCCGAGCTGGCGGCGCGGGACATGACGCTGACGGATTTGTCGGCGGCCGTGCAGAGCGCGACGCCTTACTCCGGGGCGGGGCAGATCGACGGGCCGACACGTTCGTTTCTGCTCAATCCCAACACCCAGATCACCGACGCCGCCGATTACAACAAGCTGATCGTGGGCCTCAAGGGGGGCACGCCCATCTATCTCAAGGATGTGGCCACCGCGACCGATTCCGTGCAGGACGAGCGCGTCTCGATGCGCTTCTGGCAGCGCGGAACCGATGTGCCCAGCGCCACGCTGATCCTGGCCGTGTCGCGCCAGGCGGGAGCCAACGCGGTGGCTGTGGCCAAATCGGTGAAGGAACTCGTGCCGGCGATTCTGTCGGACCTGCCGGGGTCGATCCACATCATCCCGGTGTATGACCGTTCGCAAACCATCGTGCATTCGGTCGATGACGCGACGGGCACGCTGTACCTGGCGTTCGTGCTGGTGGTGCTGGTGATTTTCGCGTTCCTGGGGCGCGTGTCGGATACGCTGATCCCGGTCGTGGCGCTGCCGCTTTCGCTGTTTCTGACCTTCATCGCCATGCGCCTGCTGGGCTACTCGATCGACAACCTGTCGCTGCTGGCGCTGACGCTGGCGATCGGGTTCCTGGTCGATGACGCGATCGTGTTCCTGGAAAACACGGTGCGGCGCATGGAGCACGGCGAGCCCGCGCTGACGGCGACCCTGCATTCGGCGCGCGAGATTTCCTTCACGATCGTGTCCATGACCCTGTCGCTGTCGACGGTGTTCATCCCCATGGTGTTCATGCCCGGGCTGATCGGCCGCATCTTCAATGAGTTTGCGGTCACGATCATCATCGCCATCCTCGCCTCCGGGCTGGTGTCCTTGACGATCACGCCGCTGATGTGCTCGCGGCTTTTGCGCGGGCGCGGGCCGGGATCGAAGAAGACCATCGCCGAGCGCCTGATCGGGTCGGTGGAGAAGCGCGTGCTGGCGGTGTACGGGCGGGTGCTGTGGTTCTTCCTGCGGTTCCACGTGATCTCGATCGCGGTGTTCGTGGTGTGCCTCGCGGGAACGGTGTACCTGTTCCAGATCGTTCCGAAAGCGTTCCTGCCGGTGGGCGATTCCGGGTTCATCCTGGGATTGATGCGCGCCCAGGAAGGCTCCTCGCCGGAGCAGATGCGGGCGTATCAGTCGCAGGTGGAGAAGGTCATCCAGGCGAATCCGGCGGTGCAGACCACCTTCACGATGACCGGCAACAGCCAGTTTCTCGCATCGTCGGACGGATTGGTGATCGCCTTTCTCACGGATCGGTCCAAGCGTGCGCCGATCGATGCGGTGGACGGGCAGTTGATCGGCGCGGCGTCGCAGATTCCCGGGGTCGTGCCGCTGTTCGGCCCGCAGCCGGTGCTGCAGATTTCCGTGGGCGGAGCCTCGCAGCTCGCGGGTAAATACTCGTTCGCCATGTCCGGCACCGATCCTGACGAAGTGTACGCGGCGGCCCAGCGGATGATGGGGAAGTTCGCCGCCAAGCAGGGATCGATGTTCATGTATTTCAGCTCCGACTACCAGCATTCCACGCCGCAGCTTGAAATCAATGTCCTGCGCGATCAGGCGTCCTATTACGGCGTGTCGGCCCAGCGCATCGTGGCGCTCCTGCGGGCGGCCTATTCGGAAAATTACATCTATCTCATCAAGGACCCGCACAATCAGTACCAGGTCATCCTCGAAGCGCCCGACGCCGATCGGTCGCAGCCTTCGGACCTGGACCTGCTTTACGTGCGCTCCGATGACGGCCAGCGGCTGGTGCCCCTGAAGGCGGTGGCGACCTGGAAGCAGGATTTGGGCCTGCAGGCGGTGAATCACATCAACCAGTTCGCCTCCGTCACGATCAGCTATGCCCTGGCGCCCGGGGCGAACATCGGCGATGCGACGAAATACATTCAGGATTCGGCCAAGGAAGTGCTCCCCCCGACCGTCCATGGATTCCTCCAGGGCGAGGCGGAGACGTTCCGCCAGACGGTCCCTGCCCTGATCGGGCTGATGTTCCTGGCGGTGTTCATCATGTACGTGGTGCTGGGGATTCTGTATGAATCGTACCTGCACCCGATCACGGTGCTCTCGACGCTGCCGGTGGCGCTGTTCGGCGGGCTGGGCACGCTGGCGCTCTGGAACCTGGGCGGGGCGTGGCTTCTGGCCAACCATCACATCGCGGGCTTCGTGCCCGCCGAGGCGACGCTCTACGCGTTCGTGGGCATGTTCATGCTGATGGGGATCGTGAAGAAGAACGGCATCATGATCGTGGACTTCGCCATCCAGCGCGTCGGCGAGGGACAGCCCGCCAAGCAGGCCATTCACGATGCGTCGATGGACCGCTTCCGGCCGATCATCATGACCACCGGCGCGGCCGTGATGGGCGCCGTTCCCCTGGTCATCGGCACGGGCGCGGACCCCGATTCGCGCCGGCCCCTGGGCCTGGTGATCGTGGGCGGCCTGCTGTTCGCGCAGCTCATCACGCTCTTCGTGACGCCCGTGATTTATCTGTACCTCGAATGGATCCAGGAAAACGTGCTGGACCGGATTCCCTTCTTCCGCAGCGCCCGCACCCACAAGGAACTGCAGGCGGCCTTCGCGGCGGCCGATACCGACGAAGTCACCGTCACGCCCGGCGAACATGCGGGACACACGGAAACGACCCACGGCCACGGCAATGGCCAGGGAGCGAAGCCCGCGGACAAGGTGCACACGCCGTGAGGAGATAGTCGGGCACTCCCCGGCGTATGGTAAGTTACATACGTATAAGGAGAGTGCGTATGGCGACGAAATTGACCTGAGCGCCGATCCGGAGGTGGTAAAGGCGGCGAAGGAACTGGCGGCGCGGCGGGGAACAAGCGTGTCGGAACTGTTCGCGACATTCGTGCGGGCGGCATCGGCGAAGCGCTCGAAAAACAAAGATGTGTCTCCCATCACGCGAAAGGCATCTGGTCTTGTGCGTGTGACAACCCGCAAGAGCGACCGGGAGGTCCTTGGAAGAAGGGCTGGAGGAGAAATATGGCTTCTGGTGCTGGTGGACACAAACGTCCTGCTGGACGTCTTGATGAGCCGCCCCCCGCATGATGTGGCGTCAAAGGAGGTGTGGGCATTGTGTGAGACGCGGGTTGTCGAGGGCTTGGTGGCGGCGTTGGCATTGGCGATCGCTGCCGTTACGCGCTTCAGGGTGAGGTGGCGGGGACGAGCATGAGCTTGATGGGTTGGCCGGTACTGAACGTGAGGTGGGTCACGGGGTTTCCGCCCGCATCGGAGGCTTCGCTACGCGTGCACGTGAAGCCACTCGGCGAGTTGCGCGGGGGTGAGATGGGAGAGGTCGGGCAGGGCGAAGGTGGCGCAGCGACGGACTTCTTCCAGCGGCAAGGAAGTGGCGACGGCGAGGACGCGCAGGCCGGCGGCCTGGGCGGCGGCGCAACCGCCGGCGGAGTCTTCGATCACGAGGGATTTTTCTTTTTCGAGCTCGGCATCATATTCCAGATTGAGCTTGTCGAAGGCGAGGTTGTAGCCTTCGGGGTCCGGTTTGCCGCGGCGGACGTCTTCTATGGAGACGAGGACGTCGAAATGGTGGCGAAGCTGGAAGGCGTCGAGGAGGTCGATAATTTCGCCGCGGCGGGCGCCTGAGCAGATGGCGCGGGGGACGTTGTGGGATTCAAGAAAGGCGAGGGTGTCGCGCACCCCGGGGAGGGGCTCGAAGGGGTGGCCGGAGGTGAGGCTGTTTTCGAAGAGGGCGTGCTTGGCGGCGGCGAGGCGGTCGATGAGGGCGGGATCGGTCGGGCGGCCATGGTCGCGGAGCATATGGAAAAACGCTTCGGTGTCGCCGAAGACGATGTATTTTCCGAAGTAAGCGGGGCGCGGAATTTCGAGGGGACCGCCGATGTCGGCCGCATGCCGCGCGAGGGTGCGGTTATAGGCGGCAAGGTGGAGGGATTCGGTATCGGCGATGACGCCGTCGAAATCGAAGATGACGCAGGAAGCGGGCATGGAAGAGCCATGGTAGGGGGTATGGCGGGATTGGTAAATGGCTTGGGGGCGTTTGCGGCGGTGCGGGAAAGGGGCGGGAATATCGCGTAATGGATAGATGAAAGAAAAGGGTTGAGTGGGGGGGAAGCGTACTCAATAATGGAGGCGTTGACGGGGTGCGCTCCCAGAAAGGGACGTCGGGATGTTACGGATGTTTCTCGTGATCTGTGCTGCCGGGGGCGGGGCGCTGGTGGTTGTCCAGGCGCTGCTGAGCGCGCTGGCGATCGGGGTGCATCATGGTCCGCACGTGCGGCACGGAGGGAGTCGCGGGTGGGGTCATCATGGCGCGCGCGGCGGAGCGGGCGCAAAGGGCGGCGGACGATTGCGCACGTCGCTGCATCGGGCGGGAGGGCACGGCGCAAAGGCGGGGACCGCGGTGAAGGGAGCGCCGGCGCACTTGTCGCCGCAGGCCAAGGCGATCGCGGCGGTGGCGGCAGCGCATGCGCACCGGACGCATCAGCATGCGGCGAACGCTTTCCCGGCGGGCGGCGATTCGGCGGCGTGGATCTGGCTCCACAGCCTGTTGAATTTCCAGGGACTGGTGGCGGGTGCGACGGTGCTGGGCCTCGCGGGGCTGGCGGCCACGGCGGGCGGTTTTTCCACCGCGGCCGTGCTGGGCATTGCGTTGGGAGCCGGACTTGCAATGATGATGATCGTGGCGGCGATTTTTACCGCCATGATCAATATGGATGAGGACGGCACGGTTCAGATGGAACAGGCTGTGGGAGCGCTGGGAAAAGTGTATCTCAGCATTCCTGCGGATCAGGGCGGGCTGGGCAAGGTGCTCGTGAAGGTGCACGGGCGGACGATGGAGCTGGCGGCGGTAAGCTATGAGGAGCGGCCGCTGGCGCGGGGCGAGCCGGTGATGGTGGTGGGCGTGCAGGACAACGGCGTGGTGGAAGTGGTCTCGGGGGAAAAATATCTGCCGGACCTGGCGCCGGCGACCGCGGCATGAAGAGACTGGAACCTCGGGGCGGGCGGGTTTTAGGAAGGAGCAGCGATGAACGTGCAGGCAATTCATGGACTGGCGTTGGTGGCGGATGTGACCGCCGCGGAATGGATCGGCGCATTGGCGGCGGTGGTGGCGCTGATGTTCTTCTTTTTGTTGAGCATGTTCGTCGGGCGCTACAAACGGTGCCCCAGCAACAAGGTGCTCGTGATATACGGCAAGGCGGGCAAGGGGGCGCCGGCGCGGTGCATCCATGGCGGCGCGGCCTTCATCATGCCGCTGGTGCAGGACTATGCCTATCTGTCGCTGGAGCCGCTGCAGATTGAGATTCCGTTGAAGGGGGCGTTGTCGATCGAGAACATCCGGGTGAACGTGCCCAGCGTGTTCACGATCGCGATCGGCACGGAGCCGGAGCTGATGCAGAACGCGGCGATCCGCTTGCTGGGATTGGACCAGAACAAGCTGCAGGGGCGCGTGGAACACATCATCTTCGGGCAGTTGCGCGAGGTGGTGGCGTCGATGCGCATCGAGGACATCGCGCGGCACCGCGAGCAATTTTTGAAGAACATCCAAGCGTCGCTGGAACCGGAACTGCGGAAGCTCGGGCTGGTGCTGCTGAACGTGAACATCACGGACATCGATGATGAGTCCGGGTATATCGTGGCGGTAGGCAAGAAGGCGGCGGCACAGGCGGTGCAGCAGGCGCTCGTGGATGTGGCGGGGCAGGAGCGGATGGGGGCGATCGGCGTTGCGGATGCGGAGCGTGAAAAGGCGATCCAGGTGGCGCAGGCGCAGCAGCTCAAGGCGATCGGTTTGCGGGATGCGCAGCGCGAGCAGGCGGTGAAGGTGGCGGAATTGGACCGCGACCAGAAGATCGGCGAGCAGACCGCGCTGCGTGACCAGGCGGTGAAGCTGGCGGACTTGAGCAAAGATCAGAAGATCGCGGAGCAGGCGGCGGCGTTCGAGCGCGACGCCAAGGTGAAGGATGCGGAACAGGCGATGCGCGTGGCGATCGCGGACGCCAACGCCAAGGCGATCGATGGCGAATCGAAGGCCCAGGCGATGGTGGTGGCGGCCCAGGCGCAACTGCAGGTGAAGCAGGCGGAGGCGTTCCAGCTTGGCGAGACGCGCAAGCGCGAGGCGGATGCGGCGGTGCAGGAAGCGCAGAACCGGGCGCTGGCCAAGGCGGCCCTGGCGGAGGCGGAGCGGGTGGAGGCGGAACGGCGTGCGGCGCTCGAAGCGCCGGCGAAGGCGGAGAAGGCGAAGATCATCGTGGATGCCCAGGCGGCGGCGGAAAAGCGGCGCGTCGAGGCCGAGGGCGAGGCGGCGGCGATTTTCGCGCGGTTGGAAGCGGAAGCGCGCGGTCAATATGAAATCCTGGCCAAGAAGGGCGAGGGTTTGAAGCAGATCATCGCGGCGTGCGGCGGGGCGGATCAGGCGTATCAACTGCTGATGCTGGAGCACATCGACAAGCTGGCCGAGACGTCGGCGGCGGCGATCGCGAACATCAAGTTCGACAAGGTGGTGGTGTGGGAAGGCGGCGCGGCGCACACGAACGGGAATGGCAATGGACACGGGTCGGGAGCGGCCGGCTTCATCCAGAACATGGCCCGGATGATGCCGCCGATGATGCAGGTGATGAAAGACATCGGCGGTGTGGAGTTGCCGGGGTACATGGGGAAGGCGGTGGATGAGGAGATAGCCGCGCCGGAGACGGCGGTGCGGACGACGCCGGTGGTGCCGTGACGGATGTTGGGGGCAAGCCAATTCAGTCATCTGAAGTGACCTCCGGTGCGAAGCCGTGGCGGAGGGTGGATTCGGAGGTGGCCTGGGGGTCTGTGAAGTGGAGGAGGTAGTGGGGTCCGCCGGCTTTGGAGCCTGCGCCGGAGAGGCCGAAGCCGCCGAAGGGCTGGCGTTCGACGAGGGCACCGGTGATGGAGCGGTTGATGTAGAGGTTGCCGACGAGGAAGTGATTGCGGGCGGCGGCGATGTGGGAGGGGGTGCGGGAGAAGAGGCCGCCGGTGAGTTTGTAGGCGGAGAGGTTGGCGAGGTGGAGGGCGTGGGGGAAGTCTTTGGCGCGGAGGACGGCGAGGACGGGGCCGAAGATTTCGTCGGTGGCGAGTCGGCTGTCGGCGGGGACGTTAGTGAAGATGTGAGGGGGAATCGCATTTTCAATTTTCAATTTTCGATTTTCGATTTCGGCAGCGTCATCGTCCGGGTAGGCGAGGGTGGCTTCTTGTTTGCCGATGTCGATGTAGCGGCGGATTTTATTGGCGGCTTCGGCGTCGATGACGGGGCCGAGGTCGGTGGAGGGGTTTTGGGGGTCGCCGAGGATAAGGGCGCGGGTGGATTCGATGAGGCGGGCGAGGAAGGCGTCGTGGATGGAATCGAGGAGGATCAGGCGCGAGCCGGCGGAGCATTTCTGGCCGGCGTAGGAGAAGGCGGAGTGGCGGACGGCGAGGACGGCGTCGTCGAGGTCGGCGGTGTCGTCGACGATCATGGCGTTTTTACCGCCCATTTCGCAGACGACGCGCTTGATGAAGGGCGCATCGGGGGGCGTGTCGGCGGCGGCGCGGAGGATATCGAGGCCGACGGTTTTGGAGCCGGTGAAGGCGATGGTGGTGATGAGGGGGTGGCGGACGAGGGCGGCGCCGACGGTTTCGCCCGGGGCGGGGCAGAAGTGGAGGACGTTTTTGGGGATGCCGGCGGCGTGGAGGTGGTGGGCGAGGGCGGCGGCGATGGCGGGGGTTTGCTCGGCGGGTTTGAGGATGACGGGGTTGCCGGTGACGAGGGCGGCGACGGTCATGCCGGTGGCGATGGAGAGGGGGAAGTTCCAGGGTGCGATGACGGCGGTGGGGCCGCGGGGAATGTGGCGGAGCTCGTTGCGTTCGCCGGTGAGGGCGGGGCCGGTGCGGTGGGGGTTTTGCAGGAGGCGGGCGTGGAGGGCGTAGTAGCGGCAGAAGTCGATGGCTTCGCAGACGTCGGCGTCGGCTTCGGGCCAGGTTTTGTGGGATTCCTTGACGATCATTGCGGCCAGCGTGTCACGGACATTCGACAGGCGATCCGCCGCCGCTTCGATGATGGCGGCGCGCTGGTCGACCGGGGTGTCGCGCCAGGCGGGGAAGGCTTCGGTGGCGGAACGCACCATGTGCTGGGCGGTCTCCAGCGTGGTGTTGTTTTCGACGCGCGGGAGAGCGGCGCCGGCAATCGCCTCCATAAATGCGCCGCGGACCTGCGCCAGTGAAAAATTGCGAAGCGGCTCATTGCGGAAACTGCTTCGTTTTGCGGGTGAATCCTCGAGCATCGCGGCAGGTTGCTCGATGTGCGGCGAGGCGAGGAGTTGTTCGGCGGGGGCGCTAGTTGTGTCCGCGTGCAGCCAGCCGGTGTTGGACGTGTTTTCCAAGAGCCGGCGCACCAGGTAGGCCATGCCGGGGATCAGGTCGCCGAGTGGAACGTATTCACGGACACGCAGCTTACGCGCCGCGAGCGCGTGTTTGAGATCGTCGGCCATGCCGCGCAGCGCCTGAAATTCCACGGCATTGGGCGGGAGATCGAAGTGTTCCGCGAGGGCGAGCGTGCGGGCGACGGAGCGCACGTTGTGCGTGCCGACAGCCAAGGTGATGCCGCCCTCGCCGGCGCGGTTCGGCGTATTCCGCAGGAAAAGCGCCGCGGTGTTTTCAAAAGCGGCGTCGGTGAGATGCTTGCGGGGCCAGACCGGCGCGGGCCAGTTCATCATTTGTGCGTGGATGGTTTCGTAATCCCAATAAGCGCCTTTGATCAGGCGCACGGTGACGCGGCGATTGAGCCGCTTGGACCAGGCGATGAGATCGGAGGCGTCCTCGTGAACGGACCTCAGATAGGACTGGAGCGCAAGGCCTGCGGGAAAGTCGAAACGCTCGCAGCAGCGCTTGAACAGGCGCAGCGTGAGCTCGTGCAGGGCGTGTCTTTCCATATCGAAGTTGATGAGGACGTTGTGGCGAGCGGCTTTTTCCAGCAGCGGGGCCAGCGCTTCGGTGAGACGGTCCAGCGTGCCGCCGGGAACGTCCGCATCGATTGGGGTGACGCGGCCGTCGAGGGCGGAGATTTTGATCGAGACGTTGGCGCGCGGGATGGGGCCAAGGTGATCGGAGTCGAGCAGCGGGTTGGCCGGCCAGGCGGCGACGGCGCTGGGAAGCGCGTCTAGAAGTTGATCGTAGCGGGCGCGGTATGCGTGGGCCTCGGCGTGCGAGACGACCGCTTCCCCCAGGAGGTCCACGGAGAAGGCAATTCCTTCCGCCCAGCGCGCGGCAAGGGCGGGCAATGCGTCATCAAGCGTTTGGCCGGCGATGAACGTACGGGCCATGGATTGAACCTGGGCGGTGAGGGCGGAGGCTTGCGCGCCTTTGAGCAGGTTGCCGGCCTTGAGCGCCAGCGAGAGGCCGGCGGGAAGCGACAGATCCGGCCGGAGAAGATACTCGTGGAGATGCTGATTGATGGCCGCGGGCGTGCGCAGGGCGGGGAAAACATCGATGAAGCGGAAGAGTTCGTTTTTGAAGCGCTCATTTTGGAGGGCAAAGGCGAGGAGTTTGTCGGACCAGAATTTTTTGGAGAGGGAGGAGGCTGGGGAGGCGCGGGAGGCGGCGAGGAGTTCGCGGCCGAGGGATTGGGTGCGGGCTTCGAGGGCGGGGGCGTGGGCGGCGGGGGGGGTGGGGGGGGTGGGGGGGGCTGATGTGGCGGTGTGGCGTTGCATGGGGGGGCCTCTGTGGGGGCGTCTGGGGTCATTGTAGGAGGCAGCGGGCTTTGGGGGGCGCGGTGGGGAGGCGGTGGTGGCCAGCGGGCTGGCGGTGTGGAGTTGGAAGGGCAGGTATGGCCAGGGCGCCAAGAGCGCCACGTTTTTGCCAGGGGGGGTGGGAGAGGCGTTGGGCGCGGGGGGAGCGGTGCGGGTGGGAGGGCTGGAGGTTGGACGGGGGGGATACGGGGGGGTGGTCGGCATGTTCCTTCTCCCAGCGAGCGGTAGGTATTATACCTAACATAATGCTTACATGCAACGGAAAAATTGGGTTGTAGGGGGGCGGCCGCGTTTTGCGGCGGCAACTGCCGTCATCTGCCACAGAATCCCCGTGCCCACCTGCACCCGCATCGCTTGACCGCACCGCCGCGCTGCTCCTATAACCAACCTTCCGCCCCAAACCCCGGGGCCGTCGCGCGACGGCCTGCCTTTGGGGCGCGGTTTACCCGTCTTTTCGTGGGGATTGATCATGCCTGCCACCCTCCCGCCGCTGCCGTACGAACCCTCCGCTCTCGAACCGGTCATCGATGCCACCACCATGCAGATTCACCATGGCAAGCACCATCAGGCCTATGTCAACAATTTCAACAACGCCGTCGCCTCCAAGCCCGACCTGGCCAACAAATCGGCCGAAGAACTGATCCGGAATCTCGGCACAGTTCCCGAAGACGTCCGCGGCGCTGTCCGCAACAACGGCGGCGGGCATGTCAACCACTCGCTCTTCTGGACGCTTCTGGCCCCCAAAAACAATGGTGGCGGCGGTGAACCCTCAGGCCCCCTCGCCGAGGCCATCAAATCCGCCTTCGGTTCCTTCGCCGACTTCAAAACCAAGTTCCAGGAAGCCGGCGGCAAACGCTTCGGCAGCGGCTGGGCATGGCTGATCGTCAAAAATGGCGGCGGTCTCGCCATCACCTCCACCGCCAACCAGGACAACCCCATCATGCCCGAAAACGTCCTCGCCCCCACCGGCGCAGCGCACGGGACCCCCGTCCTTGGCGTCGACGTGTGGGAACACGCCTATTACCTCAAGTACCAGAACAAACGTCCCGATTACCTCGCCGCCATCTGGGAAGTGGTCAACTGGAAACGCGCCGCCGAACTCTTCAGCGCCGCCAAATAAGCGATCCACGTTGCGATCGGCAGGGGGGCTGAATCCGGCAGGTCAGAACGCCCGGCTCCGCGCCGCGGCGAACCGCTGCTGGATCCGCCCCCAGTCCAGGCTCTGCACGATCGCGTCCAGGTACAACCCCTTGTTCGACCCGAAATCATAAAAGTACGCGTGCCCGTAAAGATCGATCGCCAGGATCGGCACCGCGTTCCACACCGGCATCCCGTTGCGCGCCCCGCAATAGTTGAACAGGTGCCCGTGGTCCAGGTCATATGCCGTCCACGCCCATCCCGCCCCCATCATCGCCGTCTGCTTCAGGTCCGCCACGTATTGCCCGAACGCCCCAAACGCCGCCCGGATGCCCTCCCCCAGTTCCCCGCCCGGCTCCGCGCCCTCCGTCCCCGCCCCCAGCACATCGAAAAACAACTCGTGGTTCTTCACCGCCCCCAGCGCAAAGGTCAAATCCACCTTCACGCTCTCGATATCCGCCCCCGCTTCCACCGCGCCCGCACGCCGCAGCCGCTCCAGAGACCCCGCCAACTGGTTGTAGCGCTCCACGTACCCCTCATACAGCCGCAGGTGTTCCTGCATGCTCCCGCGGCTGACCGCACGAAAATCGGTGAGCTGGCTGAACGTGCGGGAATGGAGCGGCTTCATGGTCATCCTTGAGCAATCCCCGCCGAGTGTATGGGTTCCCCCGGCCGACGGTCAAACCGCTTCCAGGGGTCACAAACCGGCTCCAAAACCCCTCACCAAGCCCAATATTCCACCTTGACCCCGCGTAAGACTGTTCCGTAAGATAAGTCAGATGATGGCGTTCCACAGAATCTCTGCGCGTCACCATTCCAGTACAGAGTAATTGACATCCAGCCGGCGGTCCGGGCCCATGCTCGCCTTCGCGGATTTCCATCCGCAGAGCGCGGCGCCGGGCGGCACAACGAGGTGGTCATGGCGCGGAAACGAAGCGAAATTACCGAAATTCTCCGGGAAATGGGCTCTCTCAAGCCTGCCGACGCCCAAAAAGCGCAGGATGAGGCCGCCAAAACCCGAAAACCCCTCCACGAAGTCGTCCTCGACCTCAAGCTCGCCTCCGAGGAAGAGGTCACCAAGGCTCTGGCCATGCAGTACGACATGGAGTACATCGACCTCGACAAGAGCGCCATGGCCACCGCCAACGTCAACCTCATCCCCCCCGACCTCATCAAAAAGCACCAGGTCCTGCCCCTCGACAAGCGCGACGGCGTCCTGCGCATCGTCATCGGCGACCCCACCGATATCGACACCATCGACGCCCTCAAGTTCCGCCTCAATACCAAGATCGAAACCTGCCTCGGCGTCAAGAGCAAAATCCAGCACCAGATCGAACGCATGTTCTCCGCCGAAAAGGCCTCCATCGACGAAGCCGTCCGCCGCGTCAGCTCCATCGACCGCGGCGCTTCCATGGACCGCGGCACGTCGATCGACGTGAAGTCCCTCGGCGACGACGCTCCCATCATCAAGCTCGTCACCGCCCTCATCGCCGAAGCCGTCAAGACCCGCGCTTCGGATATTCACATCGAACCCATGAAGGACCGCGTGCGCGTCCGCTACCGCATCGACGGCGTCTGCGTCGAGCGCGACAACATCCCCAAACGCATGCAGGCCCCGGTGCTCGCCCGCATCAAGATCATGTCCGGCATGGACATCGCCGAAAAACGCCTGCCCCAGGACGGCCGCATCAAGATGGCCGTCGATGACAAGCCCGTCGATTTCCGTGTCTCCACCCTCCCGGGCTATCACGGTGAATCGTGCGTACTGCGTATTCTCCGCCCCGACAGCGTGAAAATCGGCATCCAGTCCATGGGCTTCGAAGAGGAAGATTACAACAAGTTCAAACGCATCATCGCCCGCCCCAACGGCATCTTCCTGGTCACCGGACCCACCGGCTCCGGCAAAACCACCACCCTCTACGGCGCCCTCCAGGAACTCAACAAGCCCGACCGCAAAATCATCACCGCCGAAGACCCCGTCGAATACAACTTCGCCGGCATCAACCAGTGCCAGGTGAAGGAACAGATCGGCCTCTCCTTCGCCAAAATCCTCCGCTCCATGCTCCGTCAGGCCCCCAACATCATTCTCGTCGGTGAAATCCGCGACCTCGAAGTCGCCGAAGTCGCCATCCAGGCCGCTCTCACCGGCCACCTGGTCTTCAGTACCCTGCACACCAACGACGCCCCCTCCGCCATCACCCGTCTGATCGATATGGGCGTCAAGCCCTTCCTCGTCGCCTCTTCCATCCAGGCGGTCATGGCCCAGCGGCTCGTCCGCACACTCTGCGAAAAATGCAAGGCCCCCGATCCCGAGCCCGACCGCAAGTTCCTCTCGATCCTCGGCATCTCCGACCGCGAACTCCAGGGCCGCACCCTCATGAAACCCGTCGGCTGCGGCAACTGCAACGGCACCGGTTATCGCGGCCGCAAGGGCATCTTCGAAATGATGACCATGAACAACGAAGTCCGCGAGCTCGCCTTCAAACGGGCGCCCTCCAACGTCATCCGCAAGGCCGCTCGCGCCAGCGGCATGAAAACCCTGCTCGATGATGGCAAAACCAAAATCCTCAACGGAATCACCACCGCCGCCGAGATCGCTCGCGTCACCCAGGCAGAGGGTGTCGTCGCGGATTGACCCCGGCCGTGCGGCGCGGCGTGCGCCTTCCGTTCCCGTTAAAACTGTCTTTTAGGGCGTGGTATGTCTGCATTGCAAATTGATCGTCTCCTCGAAACTACCATCAAGAAGGGCGCTTCCGACCTCCATATCTCCGTCGGGCGGCCACCCGTCCTCCGGCTCAATGGCGGCCTGCGCGATCTGGCCACCAAGGTCCTCGAGCCCGACGACACCGTCGCGCTCATGAAGGCCATCACCCCCGACCGCGCCCAGCAGGAACTCCAGGAAATGGGCTCCTGCGACTTCGGATTCGCCTTCTCCACCGCCGACGGTTCCACACGCGCCCGCTTCCGCGTCTCGGTCTTCCGCCAGAAGGGCAACATCGGCATCGTCATGCGGAAAATCCCCTACAAGCTGCTCACCTTCGAGCAGATCGGCCTGCCCAACGCCGTCGAAGAACTCTGCCGCCGGCCACGCGGACTCTTCCTCGTCACCGGTCCCACCGGCTCGGGCAAAACCACCACCCTCGCCTCCATGATCAACTACATCAACATCAACTTCGAACGCCACATCATTACCGCCGAAGACCCCCTCGAGTACTACCACGAACATAAAAAATCCATCATCACCCAGCGCGAAATCGGCGGCGACGTCCCCACCTTCTCCGAAGCCCTCCGCCGCGCCCTGCGCCAGGACCCCGACGTGATTCTCGTCGGCGAAATGCGCGACCTCGAAACCATCGCCGCCGCCATTCAGGCCGCTGAAACCGGCCACTTGGTCTTCGGCACCCTCCACACCACCGGCGCCTCGGGCACCATCAACCGCATCATCGACGCCTTCCCCACCGACCAGCAGGAACAGGTCCGCGTCCAGCTCTCCGGCACACTCCTCGCCGTGCTCTCCCAGGCCCTCTGTCCCCGCGTCGATACCGACGGCATGATTGCCGCCTATGAGTTCATGGTGAACAACCCCGGCATCGCCAACCTCATCCGCGAAAATAAAACCTTCCGTATCGACTCCTCCATCCAGACCGGCAAAAAGTTCGGCATGCAGCTCCTCGACGACCACCTCCTCGAACTCTACAACGCCGGCAAAATCTCCGCCGAAGAAGCCGTCGACAAAGCCCGACGCCCCGCAGACCTCGCCGAACGCATGGGCGTCGCACGCAAGCTCAATCGCCCCGACCTCGAAAAAGAAGGCCCCGAAAAGCCCGGCCCCGGCGCCGCCAAGTAACCCCTTCCCCATCTTTCGTCTTTCTTTCGTCTTTCGTCTTTTTCCTCCGGTGACCCATGAGCGAAGCCAAACCCACCAGCCGTCCCGCCGCACCCTCCCCCGCGACCGGAGTGCCCAAAATGCCCCCCATCTCCGAACTCAAAGACCGTCCCCTCGGCCGCGTCCTCATCAAGATGGGCAAGCTCACCCGCGAGCAGGTCCACCAGGGCCTCACCGTCCAGGCCGACCAGCAGAAAAAAGGCAAACGCACCCCCATCGGCCAGATCCTCGTCGATCTCGGCATGATCACCGACCGCGACCGCAACATCGCCCTCGCCGCCCAGATGGGCTTCGAAATGTACGAGCTCGACAGCAAGGACATCCCCGCCAACGTCATCGCCAAAGTCCCCGCACAGATGGCCACCTCCTACAAGGTCATCCCCGTCGAATTTGACGACAAGACCAAGTCGCTGAAAGTCGCCCTCGCCTCGCCCGACAACTTCCGCGCCGTCGACGACCTCCGCACCCTCGTCGGCGCCAAGATCGTCCCCGTCATCGCCGATCCCGACGCCATCAACCGCATGCTCCAAAAATATTACGACGTCAAAAAGGAATCCATCAGCTCCCTCCTCGGCGAACTCGGCACCGACGAAACCCTCAAGGCCCTCGAAGGCCGCGGCGAATCCATCGACCTCGAAACCCTCAAGGAAGCCGCCGACTCCACCCCCGTCAAACGCCTCCTCAACACCGTCCTCCTCCAGGCCATCAAGGAAAAAGCCTCCGACATCCACTTCGAACCCTTCGAAGATGAATTCAAAATGCGTTACCGCATCGACGGCGTCCTCTACGAAATGGTCCCGCCTCCCAAATCCATCGCCATGGCCATCGTCTCCCGTATCAAGGTCATGGCCAACCTCGACATCGCCGAACGCCGCATGCCCCAGGATGGCCGCATCCCCCTCATCGTCCAGGGAAAATCCATCGACCTCCGCGTCGCCGTTCTCCCCACCATCTTCGGCGAATCCGTCGTCATGCGTATCCTCGACCGCGGCAACGTCGCCCTCGACCTCGACAAGGTCGGCATGCGCGATGACGACCTCAAGATCTTCCGCCAGCTCATCAACAAACCCAACGGCATCGTCCTCGTCACCGGGCCCACCGGCTCCGGTAAAACCACCACCCTCTACGCCGCTCTCAACGAACTCAACTCCATCGAAGACAAACTCATCACCACCGAAGACCCCGTCGAATACGACATCGACGGCATCGTCCAGGTGCAGATCAAACCCGAAATCGATCTCACCTTCGCCTCCTGCCTCCGCTCCATCCTGCGTCAGGACCCCGATATCGTCCTCGTCGGCGAAATCCGCGACAAGGAAACCGCCATCATCGCCGTCCAGGCCTCTCTCACCGGCCACCTCGTGTTCAGCACGCTCCACACCAACGACGCCCCCTCCAGCGTCGCCCGTATGCTCGATCTGGGCATCGAGCCCTTCCTCATCACCGCCACCGTCGAGGGCGTCATCGCCCAGCGCCTCGTCCGCCGCATCTGCACCCACTGCAAGGAAGAATATCAGCCCACCGAAGAGCAGCTCATGGAACTCGAACTCCTCCCCGAGGACGTCCGCGGACGCACTTTCCATCGCGGCCGCGGCTGCGACAACTGCAACAACACCGGCTATCGCGGCCGCCTGGGCATCTACGAAATCATGCTCTTCGACGATGAAATCCGCGACATGATCATGCAGCACGCCTCCACCAACATCCTCCGTGAAGCCTCCAAAAAACGCGGCATGCGCACCCTCCGCACCTCCGGCCTCATGGGCATCTACGAAGGCGTCACCACCATCGAGGAAGTCGTTAAACAAACCATCGTCGAAGACTGACGTGGTAATTGGTAATGGGAACTGGTAATTGGTAACTGGTAATTGGCTGTCGCCGGAGAACGGGGCCCCCATTGATGCGCCAGCAAATTACCAATTACTAATTACCAATTACCACCCCTCCGCCTCCGCAAAGGAGCACTCATGCCCCGCCATCTCCGCTCGCTCGCCCGCCCCCTCCTCCTCGTCACCCTCGCCCTCTCCCTCCCCGCCTGTCTCGAACGCCGCCAGACCGGACAGCTCAATCCCGATGGCTCCGGAAAAATGACCCTCGACACCTACGTCACCCCGCCGCCGCAGGAGCCCGGTTCCCCCTCCCAGCCCGACGCCCTCGACATCGCCAAAAGCATCGCCACCAATATGGTTCAGGACAGCACCGGCGTCGATGTCTGGAGCAACCTCGTCGTCGAAAAAACCGCCGATGGTCGCGCCCACGTCGTCGGCACCGCCTACTTCCCCGACATCAACAAGCTCGGCCTCGACAATCGCTTCACCTACGCCTGGGCCCGCGACGACAAGGGCGCCTACACCCTCACCCTCAAGCCTCCCGCCAACAACACCGCCGCCATGACGCCCGTCGGCGGCGAAAAACTTTCCGATGCCCAGGTCGCTCAGGTCATCGCCCAGGGCAAGGCCGAGTATGCCCAGCGCAAACCCTGGCTCCAGACCAACCTTCAATTCCTCAAGGTCGACGCCACCCTCCTCCTGCCCGGAGAAGTCACCTCCACCACCATCCTCACCCAGAGCGGCCAGAACGCCGTCGAACTCACCTTCGACGGACGCCAGATCCTCGACGCCTTCGACACCCTCATGGCCGATGACAAAACCCTCGCCGCATCGATCCGCGCCGGCAAGCAACCCGACGCCGATATGGGCTATCTCGTCGAAGCCATGTTCCACCACAAAGGCCCCATCCAGGCCACGGTGACCGGACCCGTCAAACCCCAGTTCGACTACAAAGCCGCGGTCGCCGCCGCCAAAGCCGCCGCACCCGCCATGTACCAACGCCTCGGCATCGACCCCAACGCCCGCCCCTCCCCCATGCCCGGCACCATCGCCCCCATGCCCGTGCCCCAAACCCCTTCCCCCCAACACTGAACGCCCCCCGATCCCCGCACAGAGGCGAAAACGCTCCCCCGGCTCTCCGTCCCCTCGGCCGATCCTCCCTGCCAATCCGCCTCTTCCGCTCCATCATCCTTCAACGCCGGAACAACCCTCCACTGGTGAAGAAACAAATCTCCCCCTAGAATCCCCGCTATGCCAATCGCCAGAAATGAGCCTGATCCCACCAGGTTCAATAAATCCCTGAAACTTCCTTTTAACCTGCGAATCCAGGATTTCTTGATGGCGATGCAGGATGTCTACGACTTCTTCTACGACGTAAACACCCTGCTGCTTCGCAAAGGACTCGAACGCCTCGACGACATGACACGTCCCGCAATCATGTCCGGGCTGCTCTCGGACACCCTTACCGCAAGTCTCGCTCGGCGCCGCTGCGGCTACACGCGTCGCGTGCAGGTGGAAACCGGCTTCTCGATGATCAAACGCCGCCAGGGCGAGTCCGTCGCGGCCTGCATCCGCCGCACCCAGGACCAGGAACTCCGCCTCATGGTCCTCACCCACAACCTCATGATTTCTTACGCCCCCTGACGGGGTTTTCTACAGAGCCGAATTGACCAAAATCCGCTTTATTATGGTAAACCAGTCGGAGGAAACACTACTAACTGGGAGATATATACAATTGAAAGCAACCCCGCTCTTAAAGCGAAAACCACGTACTATGCTAATGGAAAGGCGTTGCCGTGATGAATTCAAGAGGCGAGCTTTGCATGGAATTTCCGGCAAGTTTGAGGCTCTGGCTTCCGCGAGATTACATGGGCTACTGTCAAGGCGACCCAGTGAGCGTTTCTGAGGCGAATTACCCAAAAGGCCTGCGCATTGGGTGGGATGATAATTACTTGACATTTGCGGCGGCGAACGGCAGCGCAGTCTATGCGAGATGGGCAGTTTCAAGATTTGTTTACCGTCAAGCTGATGTTCTAGCTGGGATTCGATTTTGCAGCTTGAGGATAGAGATTAAGGATCGTCTTGCGAAAAGCCAGCATGAAGGAGATTCGCTTATAGTGTTAAGCTCCTCCCTTGAAGATGCCAGTTTGTTTGACAATGTTGTAAAAGGGCTCGCTCCTCTTGAGGCTTTAGTTCCGATAAAACGTATTGGTGATTAGAAAGGTAGGCGGCCACGAAAATATAATAATATCGTTTTATCG
The DNA here is from genome assembly GCA_035545015.1 of Phycisphaerae bacterium. Lineage (GTDB taxonomy): Bacteria > Planctomycetota > Phycisphaerae > WQYP01 > WQYP01 > CALCHA01. The sequence continues at coordinate 12,516 of DASZZD010000032.1, read as the reverse complement.
AAACGCCGCCAGTCGTGGAATAGATCGCCGCGCCATCTCAATATACGTGCCGTCCTTCTCAACTCCGACGCTCCGGTAGCCCATTGCCTCCGCAGCCGCCAACGTCGATCCGGACCCCGCGAATGGATCCAGCACCGCCCCTTCACCCAACGGCAGTACCCCCCGCACCACTTGACGCAAGAATGCCTGCGGCTTCAAACTCGGATGTGGCGCCAGTGTTCGCTCCTCCTTACGCGTCGGATGCGATTTGATCACGTCCCCAAATGGTCTTTCAATCGAGGGACGACGCAACCCCCCCGTACGCCATTTCCTCAAATTGTCCTGCACCCGTCCCTCAAGTGGCTTCCTGAAAATTAGCCACGGCTCCCACATCGAACGAGCCATCACGCTTACACCATTGAATTCCTCGTGAGCATTCTTCGGCCTGTCACCCCCTCGCATCGTCATCACCAACCGCGCCAGTTCCCCGCGCCTCTCAAACCCGGCCTCTCCGAGTGCCCATGCAACGCGATGCGACAACAGCGGATTTGATGCCACAATTACATGCGCCCCCGGCACCAGAACTGGCATCAGCGCACGACCTCACTCAACGAAGAATTCTCGTAGCTCTTGCAACGCTCGTTCATCCAACACTGTGAAACGCGGAAGGGGCGAACGCTGATGACCATCGAAAGACGGTGGAATCCGCCAAACGCTACACCCACAACCCCATCACCTGAAAACACTTACATCCAACGCCCGCAGACCCTAAAAAAATCCAAACCTTTCGGGAACCTTTCCGCCCCCCCTTACGTTCTCTCTTTCAGAGGAACCGACAAAAGGGAGAAGCCTATGACCACCGCCGCCGCCGCCCAATTACCAGTTACCAGTTACCAATTACCCCACGCCTCGCCCGTGCCCGAACCCACCGATCCCACCGCCCCTCCCGCCACAAAACGCCCCCCCTCCCTCCGCCCCCTCCTCATCGCCACGCCAACACCATCCCACTCCCCAAAACCCGCCCGCGCCCACCCAACCCCAAAAACCCAGGCGCTCTTGGCGCTCTGGCCATACGTCCCCCTCCAAACCCACACCGCCATCCCGCCGCGCTGGCTCCCCACCACCCAACTCCCCGCCTTCGCCAACCTCCTCCCTCCTTCCCACTCAAGCCCAGGGGCTCCGCCCCCTGGATCCACTGTGCCCCCGCTCGCACCCGCCCCCTCGCCCGCTCCGCGCGCCCCCTCCCCCCGCCGCCATCATTTGCCATTTGCCCTTCTCGCTTTATCCCTCCTCGCCTTCCTCACTTTCAACTCGCTCCGCCTCGCCCACTCAGCTAAAATAACTCTCCATTCCGGAGATTCCCCCATGACCACCGCGGTGGAACCGCAAAATATCCCCGTCGACGGGCCTCTTCCTCAGCTCCTTGCACTCATCGAAAAAACCTGGGGATACCGCACCCTCCGCCCGCTTCAGCAGCCCGCCATGCAGGCCATGCTTGCCGGTCGCGATTCCCTCGTCGTGCTCCCCACCGGCGGCGGAAAATCCCTCTGCTACCAGGCGCCCGCGCTCTTCCGCTCCACCCACGGCCTCGGCCCCACCGTCGTCATCTCCCCCCTCATCGCCCTCATGAAAGACCAGGTCGATTCCCTCCGCTCCCTCGGCATCGCCGCCGCGCAGCTCGATTCCTCCCTCTCCACCGACGAACGCCGCCAGGTCGCCGCCGACCTCCGCAACGGCCGCCTCCACATGCTCTTCATGTCCCCCGAACGCCTCATGGCCGGCGTCGCCACCGGCGCAAACGGTGGGGGGGTGGAATCGAATTATTTCCACGATCTTCTCCGCGACGCCGGCGTCAAAACTTTCGCCATCGATGAAGCCCACTGCATCAGCCACTGGGGCCACGATTTCCGCCCCGAATACCGCCAGCTTTCCCACCTCAAGGAAATCTTCCCCGGCGCCTCCGTTCACGCCTTCACCGCCACCGCCACCACCCAGGTCCGCTCCGACATCGCCCGCCAGCTCAGCCTCCAGGACCCCGAAATTCTCGTCGGCAACTTCGACCGCCCCAACCTCACTTACCGCATCCTCCCCCGACGCGACATCTTCGCCCAAATCCACGACGTCCTCGAACGCCACAAAAATGAGGCCGGCATCATCTACTGCATGCGCCGCCGCGACGTCGACGAAATCTCCCAAACCCTCGCCAAAACCGCATCGCTCGGCCGCAAAGTCATGGGCTATCACGCCGGCATGACCCCAGACCTCCGCCGCAAGACGCAGGAAGCCTTCATCGAGGAAGACTGCGACCTCATCGTCGCCACCATCGCCTTCGGCATGGGCATCGACCGCTCCAACATCCGCTTCGTACTCCACACCGCCATGCCCAAATCCATCGAAGCCTACCAGCAGGAGACCGGCCGCGCCGGCCGCGACGGCCTCGAAGCTGAATGCGTCCTGCTCTATTCCGCGCAGGATGCCATCTCCTGGAAATCCCTCATCGAAAAATCCGCCGCCGAAGCCGCCCGCGCCGGCACCGCCATCGATCCCGCCTTTGTCCCCTCCGCCCTCAAACACATCGACGACATGGACCGCTTCGCCCGCGGCGCCACCTGCCGCCACCAGTCCCTCGTCGAATACTTCGGCCAAAAGTATGAGTCGCCCGTGGTCAGTAGTCAGTTGTCAGAAGACCCCGCCGGTGGGGGGGGTGGGGCTCCACTGACCACTGACCACTCAGCACTGACCACTGGCTGCCACGCCTGCGACATCTGCCTCGGCGACACCACCCCTGTCCCCGACGCCACCACTCTCGCCCAGAAAATCCTCTCCGCCGTCGCACGCACCGACCAACGCTTCGGCATCGGCCACATCATCTCCATCCTCCGCGGCGAAAATATCGAACGCATCCGCCAGCTCCATCACGACCAGCTCCCCACCTTCGGCCTCCTCCGCGAACTCCCCAAGCCCGAGCTCCGCGACTACATCTACCAGCTCATCGGCCAGGGCGCACTCAACCAGGAATCCCTCATCCTCTCCTCTGGCCATTCCGCGCCCATCCTCAAACTCAATCGCAATTCCATCGAGGTCCTCAAAGGCCAGCGCCAGGTCAAGCTCGTCCAGATCGTCCGCAAATCTGCCGAGCAGGCCCGCAAAACCCGCGGCGAAGAAATCTCCTGGGAAGGCGTCGATCACGAACTTTTCGATGCCCTGCGCGCGCTGAGAAAAGACATCGCCCACGAACGCAGCGTCCCGCCCTACGTCATCTTCTCCGATGCCACCCTCCGCGAACTCGCCCGCGTCCGCCCCACCACCATGCAGAATTTCCGCCTCATTTATGGCATTGGCGAAAACAAACTCAACGACCTCGGCCCCAAATTCGTCCCCTTCATCACCGACCACGCCAAAGCCCGCAACCTCGAAACCGACATCCTCACCCGCCCGCCCAAACCCGCAACGCCCCCCGCACGCGCCAACCTGCCGCGCCCGAACCCTTTCAAAGAGCAGTCCTTCACTATGTTCCGCCAGGGCGCATCCATCGACGAAGTCTCCCAGCACATTACCCGCGCCCGCTCCACCGTCATCGAATATCTCTGCGAGTTCATTACCGACACCCACCCCAAAACGATCGCCCCGTGGGTCTCCGACACCGTTTACCAGCAGGTCGCCATTGCCGCTAAAGAGCACGGCACCGACCACCTCAAGCCCCTCTTTCTCGCCCTCAACGAAACCGTCCCCTTCGACCAGATCCGCCTCGTCCTCGCCCACCTCTCCCCTCACCGCTAAGAATCTATAAACTCTTATATTTTCCCTTTTCCAAAGCATTCGCTATCCTACCCCGACTCAATAACTTGGGAGGATTCTTGCATGAGCCTTGTGTTCGTAACCCGGACAGAAACGCGGTCAGGTCCCGTGATACCGTTTATTTGTCCGAAGTGTGGCCAAGGCGTTGAGGGCGAGTCGACAGAGTCAATTGAGCGGACACGTCTTTGGGGATTTATTCCGATATTGAAATTCAAGAATGCGTTCGTCGCATGTCCTTCGTGCGGAGTACGGTTTACTCTGGCGTTGCCGATTGATCGATTGGCAGAGTTGCAACCGGCGGCACGAGGGGCGCTTGTGGTGTCAGGCGCACCCAAGCGGGCAAAGATCCTGGCGATTGCAGCATGCTTGGTATTTTGGGTGCCGATTGTGGGAGTGCTGGTGGCGGGTATGGCGGCGTTTTTTGCGCGAGGTTCGAAGGGATGGGCGAAATGGACAGCAATGATTTGCCTCTTACTGGCGATAGCCGTCACATCCTGCGTGGCGATGTTGATGTTTAAGTAGTGGTAGCTTGTGCAGTGCCGAGGAGTGGCGGGATGTGCGGATTAAATCGAGGCCGGAAGATTTCCCGGCTTCTTCTTTCCTCGCCTCTACAGCGCTCGTATACTTCTGCTCCTTTGTCGCCGAAGTTTCAGGAGATGAACCATGTCCGAAACCCCGCAAACCAAAACCCCCACCGCCACCATTGAAACCACCGAAGGCAACATGACCGTCGAATTCTGGCCTGATGTCGCGCCCGAGCACGTCCAGAATTTCATCGACCTCTCCAAGCAGGGCTTTTACAAAGGCCTCATCTTTCACCGCGTCATCCCCGGCTTCATGATCCAGGGCGGATGTCCCCAGGGCACGGGCACCGGATCCAACGGCAACAAACGCCTCAAGGCTGAATTCAACAAACGCCCCGATCGCCGCCACACCCGCGGCGTGCTCTCCATGGCCCGCTCCTCCGACCCCAACTCCGCCTCCTGCCAGTTCTTCATCATGCACCAGGATTCCCCCCACCTCGACGGCCAATACTCGGCCTTCGGCAAAGTCACCCAGGGCATCGAAACCGTCGACAAGATCGCCAATACCCCGACCGGCGCCAACGACCGCCCCAAGAACCCGCCCAAAATCGTGAAAATCACCGTGAACGAATGAGCCCCATTGCCAACTGCCCAATGCCCATTGCCGATTGTGAACCCTCCAATCGGCAATGGGCAATTGGAAATGGGCAATCCCTCCGCCTGCCACCGCGGCAGTTTTCTCCCTCCGCGATTCCCCCTTTGGCAGTCAAACCCCGCGCCCCATTGCGCCGGTAGCGAAAATCTCAAACACCTGAAAATAAATGACTTGCGAGCATCAAAAAGCGGCGGTACCCACCGGGCACGACCTTTGCATAACCCGCGCCGGTGATCCTTATGGGAGGCGACGCTCGACTCAATCTCCTGCTTACCCACGAAGAGCAAAAGCCCTTCGCAGGGCAGCCCTGGTATCAAACCTTGAACCACCTGCTCGCCCCCATGGGCGTCAAAACGTTCGAGGCCACCACCGGGGCGCAGGCCGTCGATCTCATCGAGCGTCACCCGATTCACCTGGCGGTTGTCGACTCGCGACTTCAATCCATCAGCGGCATCAACGTGCTGCAGTTGATTCAGAAGCTCCGCGGTCAGGCACGGCCCCCGGCGTCGCCCGCGCCCGGCGGCTTTGATCTCCAGGTGAACATCCATGAGCCCGATCCCGCGGGCCAGCACCGCCGCATCGAAGTCCGCTTCGATGCCAGCCCGGCGCAGGTCAAACCCGACCCCGCCGTCATCCTCATCGCCGCCCGCCAGGACAAACAGCTCCTGCATGAGGCCCTGCGATTCAACGCGTTCTCCGTGCTCTCGGAGCCGGTGGACGTCAACATGATGCTCGAAGTGATGGCCCGCGCGTTGCGGCGCTTTCACCAGAACCAATGGCCCGTATGAACCGGGAAGCCAGGAGTCAGAAGTCAGTAATCAGAACACGGGAGCCGCTTTCCACACTGCTGACTACTGCCTTCTGTCTACTGACTACTCACCACAAGGAGTGAAGAACATGGCAGCGAAGGTCCGTCCCCTCGGCGACAAAATCCTCATCAAACGCGTCGAGGCCGAATCCAAGACCAAGTCCGGCATCGTGCTGCCGGAAACCGCCAAGGAAAAGCCCAAACGCGGCACCGTCATCGCCGTCGGCGACGGCAAGCTCCTCGACTCCGGCGAACGCGCCAAGTTCCAGGTCAAAAAAGGCGATGAAGTCATCTTCGCCTCCTACGCCGGCACCGAAATCAAAGTCGATAACGAGGAACTCCTCGTTCTCAGCGAAGACGAAGTCCTCGCCGTCATCGAAGCGTGACGGGAGTAATTAAGTTAATTGCGTTAATTGAGTAATTGGGACGCTGCACGCTTTTTCCAAATGGCACGTCCGACCCCCGCGACAGCGGATTAGCAATTACCAATTACTCCGAACTCGCAGCCCCAACCGCAACCGCCGAAACTGTTCTGAAAGCATAAACCCGCATAAAACGGAGCCCCTCCCATGGCCGCCAAATCCATCATGTTCGATACCGATGCCCGTGAAGCGATGCGCCGCGGCGTCAAGACGCTCGCCCAGGCCGTCAAGGTCACCCTCGGCCCCTCCGGCCGCAACGTGGTGATCGAGAAATCCTTCGGCAGCCCGACGGTCACCAAGGACGGCGTCACGGTCGCCAAGGAAATCGAGCTCGAAGACGCCAACGAAAATCTCGGCGCGCAGCTCGTCAAGGAAGTCGCCAGCAAGACCTCCACCGTCGCCGGCGACGGCACCACCACCGCGACCGTCTATGCCGAAGCCATCTTCGATGAAGGCCTCCGCAACGTCACCGCCGGCGCCAATCCCGCCCTCCTCAAGCGCGGCATCGACAGGGCCGTCGAAGCCGTCCTCGCCCACCTCGGCAACATCTCCACCCCCGTCAAAGATACCAAGCAGATCGCGCAGGTCGGAGCGTCCTCGGCCAATCAGGACCAGCAGATCGGCCAGATGATCGCCGACGCCATGGACAAGGTCGGCAAGGACGGCGTCATCACCATCGAGGAGGGCAAAGGGCTCGACACCGTGGTCGATCTCGTCGAAGGCCTTCAGTTCGACAAGGGCTACATCAGCCCGCACTTCGCCGATCCGCAGACGATGGATGTTACTTATGAAGACGCCTACATCCTCATTCACGAGGAAAAAATTTCCTCGATCAAGGACATTCTCCCCGTCCTGGGCAAAGTCGCCGAAGCCGGCAAGAGCCTCCTGATCATCGCCGAGGATATCGAAGGCGAAGCCCTCGCCACGCTCGTCGTCAACAAGCTCCGCGGCACCCTGAAGGTCGTCGCCGTGAAGGCGCCCGGCTTCGGCGACCGCCGCAAGGCCATGCTCGAAGACATCGCCATCGTCACCGGCGGCCAGCCCATCTTCAAAGAACTCGGCATCAACCTCGAAACGCTGGAGCTCAAAGACCTCGGCCGGGCCAAGAAAATCCACATCGAAAAGGAAACCACCACCATCATCGAAGGCGCCGGCAAGACCGACAAGATCAAGGGCCGCATCGAGCAGATCAAGACCGAGATCGATCGCACCACCAGCGACTACGACAAGGAAAAACTCCAGGAACGCCTGGCCAAGCTCTCCGGCGGCGTCGCGGTGATCAAGGTCGGCGCTCCCACCGAAGCCGCGATGAAGGAAAAGAAGGCGCGCGTTGAAGACGCCCTTCACGCCTGCCGCGCGGCCGTCGAAGAAGGCATCCTCCCCGGGGGTGGGGTCAGCGTCCTCCGCGCCATTCCCGCCATCGACAAGCTCAAGCTCGACGGCGACCAGCGGATCGGCGCCGACATTGTGAAGCGCGCTTTGCACGCACCGATCAAGCAGATTTCCGAAAACGCCGGCGTCGACGGCTCCATCGTCGCCCAACGCGTCGTCGAATCCAAGGAACCCAACTTCGGCTACAACGCCCTCACCCACGAATATGGCGACCTGATCAAAATGGGCGTCATCGTCCCGACAAAGGTCGAACGCACCGCCCTCAGCAACGCCGCCAGCATCGCCAGCCTCCTGCTGACCACCGACGCGGTCATCAGCGAGCTGCCGAAGAAAGAAGCCAAGAAGGGCGGCGGCGACGATCACGGGCATGACGACTATTAATCGGTCGTACCCGGTCCGAAGTATCTGTCAGTTGAAAGAGCCCGAACCGGCAACGGTTCGGGCTCTTTATATTTGTCGGAAGTGAATGAGGAGGGAGTAATACGGTTCCATGTGAAATTCGTGCCAGTGGAACCCTGCCCAAGGGCCGGGGCTAAACTTATTCCAGCACAAGAATCAATTGAGTTCCGTATAAGATCTGATCCCGGAGGCCACGGTGCCGGCTTAAATTCGGGGTCCGAAGCATGCGTCATGTATCCCTCAATACATTGCATCGCTCCACCAGCAGCGTGTTATAATTCCTCTATGACCACCGTCGACGAAATTAAAGCAGCCATCGACAGACTCTCCTTTGAGGAGCGCGCCGAAATCGCCCGTTATTTCCATGGATGGACCGATGACGAGTGGGACGAGCAGATCAAGCAGGACGTCGACTCCGGAAAACTCGACGCGCTCCTCAAGCAAGTCGACGACGATATTCGCGAAGGCCGGCTTGAGGACGGCCCGTGATTTCGAAAACCCGCCGCTCCTTCTGGGAACATTTCGCAAGGCTCCCCGCGCCCATTCAAGAATTAGCCCGTGAGAAGTTCGTCATCTGGCACGCCGAACCCTTCCACCCTTCCCTTCATTTCAAAGAACTTCGTCCGGGACTTTGGTCCGCGCGCGTCAACAGCAACTACCGCGCGCTGGCGCGGCGGAGCGGCGACCTCATCACCTGGTTCTGGATCGGCACCCACGCCGAATACGACCGCCTGGTCCAGAGTTAATCGCCGATCGTCAGAGAAAATACCCCGCCTCCACCCGAAAATGCCCCGCGAGCGCCCGAATGTGCGCTTTCGACATCTCCCGCCGCCCCGACAGCAGCAGCGATCCCAAACTTCGATTCCCAAGAAGCCGTCCCAAATCCGACGCATTCATCCCCGCTTCCCGCACCTGCCACCGCAGCCGTTCCAGCGGATTCGCGGCACTCACCGGCATCGCGTGCACTCGCTCCTCATACTCCTCAATCAACCGGTCCAGTACCTCCAGATACTCCAATTCCCCTTCCGACAGGTGATCCTCGCCTTTCCCCGCCAATTCCAGCGCTACCTCGCTCGCCGCATCCAACTCCCGCTCGTTCCGGATCACGCGCAGCGGAAGCCGCTTCACCAGCCGCAGGTATTCGCCCCCAATACGCCCCGCCCTTTGCTTGGCCTTCATAACCTTCACCGCAGCACCTTATACCTCACCCGAACCCCCCCCGCTCCCTCGCCTTCCACCTGCATCAGCCCCGCACATCCCTCGCGCGTCTGGAACACCCACGTCTCCACCTGCCCCGCCCCCACGTGCAGCATCGCCTGGGTCGCATCCACCGACGAATCCCGCCGCAGCAAAAGCGTCGCCGCCTCACCCGGCTGCATCTTCTCCCACGCGTCCGCCGTCACCGGCAGCGCCACCAGCCGATCCGCCGCCACCGCCGATTCATGTTCCGCCGGCGCCGGCAACACCACCAGGTCGCCGCCCCATTCCCGCAGCCACCGCACCTTCGCCTCCGTCAGCTCCCCCGCATCCGCATCCGGCGCATCCGCACGCAGCGCCCCGGTATCCACATCCAACGCCATCGATTGTTCCACACGCCCGCTGCCCAATTCCACTTCCCGCTCCGGCGCAAACTGCCCCGCCATCCGCGTCGCCGCCGCCGGTAGGGGGGCGCCAAACTTTCCCGCCAGCGGCGCCCGCGCCACGCTTCCGCCCTCGAACAACCGATACCGCACCCGCACCGCCGGACCTGCCGCCTCGCTCACCAGCGCCGCCTGCATCACCCCGCGTCCGCCTTCGCGCGTCGTGAACAAATACGTCCGCGCCTCCGCCCCCAGCGTCTCCCGCAATGCCACCGGCCCCGCATCCCCCATGTCCACCGACCCATTCAAATGCACTTCCGCGGGAAACGTCTCGAACCGCTCATTTTCAATCGGCCACACCCGCATCCCAAGACTTCGCACCCGCACCGCTCCGCCAGCGCTCTCCACTGCCAAATCCACTCCCGCCTCTCGCGGCCAATCCGCGTTGGAATGCTGGCCGTGATCCACCCACCCCTGGTTCCGCTCCAGCCGCGCCCCCGTATCCAGATCCACATACGCCTGCGCATTCCAACCCGCGCGCGCATCGAGCACCACCTCGCGCACCTCCGTCAACCGCACCTGCGGCCCCGCCGGAAACAGCGCTCCCAGCGCCTGCTCGCCCGCCACCCCCACCGGATCATCCTTCGCCGCCGGCGCCGACAGCGCGTCTTGCGCCGATCCGCCGTCCCCATGCGCCGCATACCACGCCACCCACACGTCCGCCACCGGCCGCCGCACCCCGCGCTCCACCGTGTACACCGCCCGCTGCCCCGTCAACGCCTCCAGCGCCGCCACGCATTCCACCCGCGCCGGCTGCAACCCCACCGCCGGCGCCGCAAATCCGATCACCCCCGCCGGCTCGTGCGACCGCACATACGCACGCAACCCCGCATCCTTCACCGCCACCTCATACGCCACCGCATCTCCCGATAACCGCGGCATCGCCCGCAACAGCGCCGGCACCGCCGCCCGATCCCCCATCACCCGCATCACCCAGATCAACACCCGCTGCTCATCCTCGCGCGTCGACCGATCCAGTTCCGCCGCCACCGCCGGTGTCGCCGTCGGCCCCAGCGCCGCCAGTTCCCGCGCCGCCCCCAGCGGATCATCCCCCGCCACCTCCGGCAATCCATTGCGAATCCGCGCCAGCAACGTGTACGCCTCCGCCGGCGCACGCATGTCCGGCTCCGTCATCGACGTCCCCGCCTCCACCTTCCCATCGCTTGCCCGCGCCACCGCCGCTCCCGCCGCCGCTTCCCCGCGCCCATGCCGATGCCGATACGCCTCCCCGCCCCACACCAATCCCGCCGCCACCGCCACCGTCGCTCCCGCCAGCGCCACCTTCGCCCGCAGCGTCCATCGCAGCGCATGCGCCGGCGGGCCCGCCAGCGCCATCTTCCCCAACCCCGCCACCACCGCCGGCGTCGCCGCGCTCGCCGTCCGCTCCGCCAGGAACACCGTCAACACCGCCGCCGTCGCGATCACCCCGCGCGCCTTGAGCCGCTTGCGAATCAGCTCCACGCCCTCCGCCAGCCGCCGCGACATCGTCGCCGGAGATACCCCTATCTCCGCCGCCAGTTCCGCCTGCGTCCGCCGCTGCAAAAAATGTCCGATCAACAGCGTCCGCAATTCCTCCGGCAACTCCTCCAGCGCCTCATCCACCGCCGGCGATACCTCCCGCCATTCCGACGCCTCCTCCCGCTCCGCCTGCCGCGTGCGCTCATACGCCAATTCACGCTGCGCCTTGGCCGTCTTCCGCCGCTTCCGCGTGATGCATTCATTCGTCGCACACCGATGCAGCCACGCCCCCACCGACGTCCGTATCCCCGCCGATTCCCGCGCCAGCCGCCAGAAACATTCCTGCGTCGCGTCCTCCGCCTCCGAGCGATTCGCCAGGATCCGCAGGCACGTGGCGAACACCATGTCCGTGTACGCCGCCATCAGCGCCGCAAACGCCCCCGCATCCCGCGTCCGGGCATACAACTGAATCTGCTCAATATCCGTCGCCATCGCACCACATCCGCCAAGAAGCCCTATCGCCCACCCTCAAGACGCCGCCGCCCCCGCTCCCTTTCACCGCCCGTGCCCCCCCCAATTTAACCAATTGAACCAATCCCCCAACTGAACCCCTCACTCTCCCTCATACTCGCACACCGTCTTGGGCGTCTCCCACAACCTCACCCGCGCCAGTTTCCCCGGCAGCTGCCCCGCCAGCCGCCCCCAGATCACCCGCGCAATGTTCTCCACCGTCGGATTCACCCCTCCCGCCTCCCGAAACTCCTCGCAATCCATATTCAAATGCTTGTGATCGAACACGTCGATCACCCGCTCGTTCACCGCCCGTTGCAACGCCTCGATCGACACCACCTGCCCGCGCTCGTCCGGCTTCCCCGCCACCGTCACCTCCAGCTCATAATTATGCCCATGCCCGTTCGGATTGTTGCACCGCCCGAACACCTGCCGATTCTCCTCCGCGCTCAGCGCCGCCGAGTGCAACCGATGCGCTGCCGAAAATTCAAACCGTAAACTCACCCGCACCACGCCCGCCTCCTTTGCATCAACCGCGAAACCCAAATAAGGACTCACCCACAACTCCAGCCGCTCCACCTCGTGCGGCAAAAGCCCCTCCCGCACCACCCCAAAAATCCCCTCCGCCACCCGCGCCGCCCCCTCCCCCCGCTCGAGCCCCTCCCGCAACCGCTCCACCCCCGCCCCGCGCAATACCCGATCCACTTCCTTGATATTCACCAGCATCCCCGTCCGCCCATCCACCCGCCCGCGCACCGTCGCCCGCAACAACACAAACACCCCCAACCCCTCCAACCCCGGATTCCCCGCAAACCCATTCCCGCGCACCCCCTCCTTCCCCGTCTCCACCCCCGCCCGCAACTCCCGCGTTAATCGCACAACATCCTGCATCCCCCCAGTCTATCCGGAATCCCTCCCCGCACTGAACATC
>DASZZD010000031.1:0-10428 GCA_035545015.1 Phycisphaerae bacterium | reverse complement strand
CGCCCCTGCTTCGCGTCTTTGATCGCCCGACGCAGGCGGCGGACATCGTGTCCGTCGAACTTCCACATGGCCATGCTCCTGCTTAGGCCTGTGGAAACTGTAGGACGCGACTTGCGCAAAAACTTTTGGCTACCTACTTAGCCCAAGCGCAAGATCGCGGAACGGTTTGTTTGGCCCGATGGTCTCGTCTTCGTCGTTCCTGCCGGCGCCGGCGACCAGCAGCACGGCTGGAAATGGCCCCTTGCCCGGGGGCAGCGTCAGCGTTGCCGGCAACGGACCCCAGGCCGACGGAACAGTCATCGGCAGTTGGCGGATGCCGCCGGATTCGGTGACGGGCTTGGCGCTCGCGATCTTTTCCGCTGCGTCAGAAACTGGCCCCCATTCGAAGAAATTGATCTTGCCCTGGGCATCGCATGCATCCAGCGCCACGAACGCGCCTCTGGCGAAAGACATCCGCGTGAAGAGATAACGCCGGCCTTCAATGACATGCCAGGAGGACCCGCCGCGTCCCCCGAAATCACCGGCCTGCTTCTCGAGGTTCTCCCACACCAACGCCAGATTCTTCGCATCGTGCGCCTTGAGAAGGTCGCGGCTGAAATCTTTCACGGCGCGCTGATCGTCGCCCTGGGCCATCGCGTCCAGCGCCGCATGGACCGCCCTTTCAGAAGACGTCGACGTGCAAGCGCTACCCGCAGCCGCAATCGCAAGACCCACCGCAATCAAACCCCGGGCCATGGCCCCACCTCAAACCTGAACGAACAACCGTGATGTACCCCCTCGCCCGCCCAACGGCTACTTCACTTCCAGCGACCGGCTCACGCCCGTGATCGCGCCCTTGCCGTCCGTCGTCACGATCAACGCCTCAAAATGATCGAAAAACTTCCCCCGGATAAAAGTCCACGTCGTTCCCGCATGGCGAATCGTCTTGACCTTCGCCCCGTCCGCGTCCACCGGATACAAAACATCAAATACATCCTCCAGCGCATGCGCGCTCGCGTCCGTCTGAAGCTTGAAATCCGGCTTCACCAGCTCCTTGAAATGCGGCATCGGCGCCGTCGTGTCTGGCAGCGCCACCGTCACCACCTTGTCCCCCAGCCGCGCCGCCACTACCGACTCCGCGCCGCCGCCCACCGTCAGCTTCAAATTGAAGAACTTCCCCGCCATCACCTTGCCGATCGCCGGATTGTCCAGCGGCTCCGCCTGCACCTTCACCACCTCGTTGATGTGCTGCTCAAAAAACTTCTGGTCCGCCGGATCCACGCTCGCCCCCAGCGACGTCGACAACCCCAGCCCCAGGCACAGTACCATGCCCGCCGCCACCTGCATCCGCATGACCAATTCCTTCACAAAATGAAAACCGACAACCACCAGCCCCCCTCCAGGACGCCATCGCCCTTATAACACCTCATTCTCCCACGGCAACCGAATTCCCCCGCACGCCGCCCCTCTTCCCTCCTTTGCCATCGCGCCACCTCCTCGCGCCGCATCAATAAACGCCGGCGCAGGAGTGGGGTGCCTGCGCCGGCGCGACAAGAGGAGTCATACGGAACTCAATTGATTCTTGTGCTGAAATAAGTTTAGCCCCGGCCTTTGGGCCGGGTTCCACTGGCGCGAATTTCACATGGAAACCGTATCAACAGTTACCTGCGCCGGAAGCGCAGCGACAGCCCGGCGATGGCCAGCGGGACCAGCGCCGCCGTCGCCGGTTCAGGAACCCCGGGCGAACCGCCGGTCACAGGCACCAGCGCTTCTACGTCGATAGGCGTGTGAGTGGGATCCGATGGAAGCGTAAAAGAGATCGGGGCGAGGGTGTAATCGGTCCCGCTCGTGGTGAGCACATAGGTGGCGGCGGCGCCGGGATCGATGCCCGCGTCGGTGTCGGCGAAGCCGGTGAGCGTCACCCCGGTGGAAGAGCGCGCCGCGCTTTGCGTGGCCGGCAGGAACGCATTCGACTGGCGCGCCAGCACCGAGACATCCACGGTCGCGCTTGCCGCGATCGGAATGAAAATGGAACCGTTCGGACCCACGCCCTGCAAAAACTCGCTCGGAAACGGATCGCCGGGAATCGGCGGCAGCATCCCCGCCTCGGTCACCATCCGGTACGTGAACGTCAGCGTGCCGTCGGTGTTTTGGGCGACGGTGGACAGGAGATTGCCGTAGTAATAGACGGCTGACCATGGCCCGCTGACGGTGAACCGGCCGCTGATGCCCGAATCATTCAGCGCCGGCCCGATGAAATACCCGGCGCTGGGAATGGGGTCGGTCAGGGTGGAGGTCGAGAGCGTGGACGACGATTGCCCCGGCGCCAGAACGGTGGCCCGCGCGCCCGGCGGCGCCAGGGTGAATCCACCGGCGCACGCCGCCAGCAACAATGAAGCACAACGGCCGCTGAACATGGGAGACTATCCTTTCAAAAACCAACCGAAAAACCGGGCGCACGCGCACACCGCCGGGGGCTGTGTGGTCAAATCCGGCGGAGGTGCGGCGGGCGCGCAACGTCACAACAAAACCCGCCGCAGTCGCGCGCCCAGCGGGATTACCGCCGCCAGCACCAGCGCCACGCTCGCCGGCTCCGGCACGCCCGAAGAGCTGCCGAACACCGGCACGTACGCCGTGATCCGATGCGGCGAAAACTCATCGCCCGGAACCTCCAGAACCAGACCGCCACGCGTAAATCCCGCCGCGCTGCTCGTGCGCAACGCAAACCCGAACGCCAGATCGGCATTGCCCGCTGCGTCCGCAATCCCCGTGACCTCAAGCGCGCTGCCGCTCCGGGAAACAACCGCCGCTTCTGCGCGGGCGTCGCTCCCGGGAAGCGTCAGCAGCGAAACATCGACATCCCCGTCCGAGGCCACCGGCAAGCTGAGCGTGGCGTCCGGCCCGATCGGCGCGCTAACAAGGGTAAAGCCGCTGGGCGGCGTCCGCGTGTCCGCAACAAACCGGTACGTGAACGTCAGCGAACCGTCCGGGTTGCGCGTCACCGTCGAGCCAATGCCCGCATAATCGATCACCGTTTCCCCAACCCGGTCGCTGGCGAAGTCGGTGAACGTCAAAGTGCTGTTGTTCGGAGCATCGCTGTTGATCGAGAGCGCGGACGTGGACTCTCCCACCGACACGAGCGTGGCCTCGGCCGCAACAGGCATGCAGCCCAGGCAGGCCGCGGCCAGCAGCGGCACCCAACGGCGGAACGAACCAGCGGGCAGGATCGCCATGGTGATCTTTCTCCTTCTGGGCCGTGAAGGCCCCTGCGTGGCGCGCACCGGCGGCACCCGGCGCGGCGAATGCCGCACAACAACGCGCGTCGTCACCACAAGTGAATCAACCGCGTGCGAAATACTGACGTATGTCCGTGAACCCCACGAAGGTTAGTCTTCTCCCGCGCATTTTTAGCAAAATGAAGGCCGCTCAAACTCAGCGGCCCTCCCGCGCCCCTCCTTGTGCATGAGTGGCGACGCCCGCCACCAACGGGACGACGAGATGGACGCCACAACCGCCCCCTAACGCTATTTTGTCGCCGGCGCCACAATCTTATTGGCCGCCAGCCAGTTCATCGCCAGCTCCGGCCAAATCCGAATCGCCGGGTCCCGCACGTCCAGCCCGAATCCGTGCCCCCCATGCTCGAACAAGTGCAGCTCCGCCGGAACCCCCGCCGCTTTGCACGCCTCATACATCAGAATCGAATTCTGAATCGGCACCGTCCGATCCTCGCCACCCTGCACGATAAACATCGGCGGATCCCCCTTGCTCACGTGCTTCTGCGGAGAAAGCGCCTCGTACAGCGACGGGTCCTTGTTCGTCAGCGCGTCCCGCGAGCCACGGTGCGTCACCGCATCGTCCGTCAGGTCGATCACCGGATACACCAGAATCGCAAATGCCGGGGCCGCCGATTCCCTCTCCACCGGATCGGCCGCGTCAGCCTTCCCCGCATTGTCCGTCGCCGTCGCCAGCGCCGCCGCATTGTGACCCCCCGCCGAGAACCCGATCACCCCCAGCTTCTCCGGATCGATGTTGTATTCCTTCGCATGCGCACGCACAAACCGCGCCGCACGCTGCGCATCCTCCAGCGGAATCGGCGAATGATACCGCGGCGCATGCCGATACCTCACCACGAACGCCGCCAGCCCCTTCTCGTTGAACATCCGCGCAATCGAGGACCCTTCATTCGCCATCGAAAGATTCGTATACCCGCCCCCCGGCAAAACCAAAACCCCGGCCGCCGCCGACGGCGAATCCTTCAGCGGATACACATCGATCGTCGGCTCCAGCGGATCCGCGTCCCGGTCCCCACCCTCGCTCGACACATGCGGCGTCTTTTCATACAGCTTCACGCGACTGATCCCTTCCGGCGGCCCGCTCGGCGCCGCACGCCGGCCCCCACGCGGCGCCGCCCCCGGCGCTCCCCCCGGCCCCCCCCCCGGCGCCGCCGCCAATAAAAGAGCGACCCCCGCCGCGCTGAGAATCGCATAGGCCGCCAGCATCGGTTTCTGAAGCGTCTGCATGAAAATGGCTCCGGGTTGCGGGAAGTTAGCAAAACGCTCCCGCACCGCCCCCCATTGCACGCCCTTCCCGCCCCCGCGTATTGCCCCCTCGTTTCCTCTATAATGCAACCCTGAATCTCCCCCTGGGAACTTATTCCATGACCCGATCCTTGCAGTTGCCCCTGGCCGATACAAAACCCGATTACGCCCAGCCTGGTAAAAAACCCGCCTGGCTCCGCGTCAAACTCCCCGCCGGCCCCGCCTACGCCGCCCTCCGCCACACCATCGACAGCCACAAGCTCCACACCGTCTGCGAATCCGCCAAATGCCCCAACATGGGCGAGTGCTGGGCACGCGGCACCGCCACCGTCATGATCCTCGGCGACGTCTGCACACGCTCCTGCGGATTCTGCAACATCGCCACGGGACGCCCTCCCGTCCTCGACCTCGACGAACCACGCCGCGTCGCCGACGCCGTCCGACTCATGAACCTCAAGCACTGCGTCATCACCTCCGTCAACCGCGACGAACTCCCCGATGGCGGCGCCAAAATCTGGGCGCGGACGATTGCGGAGGTGCGCAAGGCGGCGCCGGGGACGTCGATCGAGGTGCTGATTCCGGATTTCTGTGGGAACTGGGAGGCGCTGCAGATGGTGCTCGATGCGCGGCCGGACATTTTGAATCACAACACGGAGACGGTGCCGAGCCAGTACAAAACGGTGCGGCCGCAGGCGAAGTATGAGCGGACGCGCGAGCTGTTGCGGCGTGCGAAGGCGCAGGGATTTGTGACCAAGACGGGATTGATGGTGGGCATCGGGGAGACGGATGAGGAGTTGGTGGCGACGTTCCGCGATTTGCGCGGCGATGATGTGGACATCCTCACGATTGGCCAGTATCTGCAGCCGACGCGGCAGCACTTGCCGATTGCGCGGTGGGTGACGCCGGAGCAGTTTGCGCAGTACAAGCGGTATTGCCTGGAGGAGTTGCGGTTTGCGGTGGTGGAATCAGGGCCGCTGGTGCGCAGCAGCTACCATGCGGAGGAGCAGGCGGAATTGAAGTATTTGCGGAGCAAACGCCTCGGTATGTGAGGCGTCGTGCCATGGGTGGGGGGGTGGAAGTGGGGAATGCGGCAATCTTTGCTGCGCGGGCGATCAATCCGTCGATAAGCGAATCTATCGACATCTGTCCCCACCGATCGGAGCCCCATGCGCTTCAATCTCGCCGATTTCCCCGCCGCCGCCGAGCCCCCGCTCCACCTCACCCGAAACTCCGCCTGGATCTACCACCTCCCCATGCTCCCCGTCCTCCTCCAGCTCCTCCAGCCCCGCTCCCTCGTCGAACTCGGCACCTTCCGCGGCGATTCCTACATGGGCATCTGCCAGGCCGTCTCCCGACTCAACCTCCCCACACGCTGCACCGCCATCGACACTTGGCAGGGCGACGACCACGCCGGCCGCTACGGCCCCGCCATCCTCGCCGAACTCCGCGCCGCACACGATCCCCTCTACGCCTCCTTCTCCACCCTCCTCCAAGCCACCTTCGACGCCGCTTCCCCCGCCTTCCCCGATGCCTCCATCGACCTCCTCCACATCGACGGCCTCCACACCTTCGACGCCGTCCGCCACGACTACCTCACCTGGCTCCCCAAAACCTCCGATCGCGCCGTCATCCTCTTCCACGATACCGCCATCAAAGACCGCGGCTTCGGCGTCTTCCGCCTCTGGGACCAACTCGCCGCCTCCGGTAAACCCTCCTTCAACGTCCCCTATGGCTGCGGACTCGGCATCCTCGCCGCCGGCAAAAATGTCCCCCAGCCCTTCCTCGATTTCCTCGCCGACTTAAACGCCCACCCCACCCAAATCCTTCCCCTCTTCCACGCCCTCGGCCAACGCAACGAAGCCCTCCGCGATCTCCACAACGCCACCGCCGCACTCCACAACATCCAGGCCATCGTCAACCAGTGGCGATCCCTCACCGCACAACCCTGCCGCAACCCCCTCCCCACGCCCGGCGCGCCCGCCACCGATCCCCTCGCCTTCGCGCAAGCCGCCCAACGCGACATCGGCCAACTCGCCGCCGACGCCATCACCCTCATGTCCGAAGTCACCGCCCTCCGCAAACTCAAACCCCACCCCACCAACGCTACGGTGGCATCGGCGTCCCGCCGATGATCGGCCGCAGCCGATACTCCCCCCCCCCGCGCCCCTCACTTCTCAATCGGCGCCGCCACCAGATTCCCATACTCCGTCCACGACCCATCATAATTCTTCACATTCTCCAGCCCGATCAGATACTTCAGCACAAACCACGTGTGGCTCGATCGCTCCCCAATCCGGCAATACGCCACCGTCGGCTTCCCCGTGTTCACTTCCTTCTGCTTCAAATACAAATCCCGCAACTCCTCCACCGACTTGAACGTCGAATCCGATGTGTTCACCGCCGAACTCCACGGCACCGACTTCGCCCCCGGTATGTGCCCCCCTCGCTGCGCCGTCTCGCTCATCCCCGGAGGCGCAATCACCTTCCCCGTGAACTCGTCCGGCGAACGCACGTCCACCAGGTTCGACCCCTTGCTCGTCGCGATCGCCAGCACCTCCGGCAACATCGCCCGCAGCTCCGGATGCGTCTCCGTGATCTTGTACGTCGTCGGCTTCACCGAAACTTTGTCCGTCGTCAGCTTCTTGTCATCCTCGTTCAGCCACTTCGCCCGCCCCCCGTTCATCAGCCGCACGTCCTTGTGCCCGTAATACTTCAAAATCCAGAACGCATACGCCGCGAACCAGTTGTGATTGTCCCCATACAGCACGATCGTATCGCTCGGCGAAATCCCCGCCTCCCCCAGCAGCTTCTCCAATTCCTCCTTCGTCGGAATGTCCCGCCGCACCTGGTCCTGCAACTGCGTCTGCCAGTTGAACCCGATCGCCCCCGGTATGTGCCCCGCATCATACGCCTTCGTGTCCACGTCCACTTCCACCAGCTTGATCCCCGGCTTCCCCAGATTCTCCTTCACCCAGCTCGTCTCCACCAACACTTCCGGATGCGCATACCCTGCCATGTTCCATTCCTTTCTACAAATCCCTGACTTCTATCTACTGTCTACTGTCTACTGACTTCTGTCTACTGACTTCTGACTACTGACTACTCCCCTCACACACTCGTCCCCTCCCCCAACTCCGGCAAATGCTTCACCATATTACTCGTATACTTAAAAATATTATCGCAGAAAATCATCACCCCCACACCCACCGGCGTCCGCTCCACCACACGCCGCGCACCCTCAAATATCAACGCCGCGCTCGGCCCCGCCAGAAGCCCCTCCGATTGCGCCAGATCCACCGCACGCCGATACGCCAGCTCGTGATCGATCTCCATCACATCATCCACCAGCGTCCGGTCAAACAGCTTCGCCACATCCAGCTGCGACACGTTCCGTATCCCCGGAACATCGTGCCCCTCGCTCGGCTGCACCGCGATCACCTGGATCTTCGGATTCTTTTCCTTCAAAAACTTCCCCACCCCCATCACCGTCCCGCACGTCCCCAGCGACGCGAAAAAGTGCGTCACCCGCCCCTCCGTCTGCTTCCAGATCTCCGGCCCCGTCGTCTCATAGTGCGCCCGCACGTTCTGCTCGTTCTCGTACTGGTTCGGCATCACGTACCGGTCCGGCTGCGCCTTCGCATGCGTCTTGGCCATGTTGATCGACCCGTCCCCCATCCCCGGCGCCGGGCACAACGCATCATTCAACACGTCCAGCTCCGCCCCCGCTATCTTCAAAAGCACCTTCTTCTCCATCGGCACCTTGTTCGGCACCACCACCCGCGCCCGATACCCCCGCGCCCGTGCCAACGCCGCCAGCGACAACCCCGTATTCCCCGATGACGCCTCCACCACCCCGCGCTGCTCCGACAACTGCCCCTTCTCCTCCAGCTCCCGCAGCATGTACCACGCCGCCCGGTCCTTCACCGACCCGAACGGATTCACCCATTCCAATTTCGCATACAGCTCAAACTTCTCCGAAGGCACCAGCTTATGCAGCCGCACCAGCGGCGTCGGATTCTCCACGCTCGGCAACAAATCAAACACCGACTGATACACACGTTTCGAAGGATCAACAGCCATAACCAACCCGGCCAAAAACGAACACCTATTCCTTTTACAGGAATTGTAGGCATTCGGTCAAGCCCACCCCCTCCGCGGGGTGGGTCCACTGTGCATGCAAAAGCACCCCCAACCCTCCTCCACCACACCCCCCTCGCCAGCGCCCACCCCCTCCGCAGAATATATCCCCTGTACACTCCCCCCCCCAGCCCCCCATCCCCCGCCAGCGCCGCCCCCACCCAGCAGTCTGCTACACTACTCCCACCCCAAGGAGCCCCCTCCGATGCCCCCCACCCCCCTCCCCACCTCCCACGTCCTCAGCTACCTCACCACCGCCGGCACCCCCACCCGTGTCCGCCAGCTCGCCGCCCTCGGCGTCGCCGCCTGCTCCTGGGTCTTCCTCTTCGCTTTCCTCGCCGCCGCCACGCTCTCCGCCCAGGACTTCCTCTTCTTCTACCATCACTATCCCTGGCTTTGGGCCGGCTCCCGCATACCCCTCCTCCCCGCGCTCTACAGATTCACCGCCCACTACGAATTCCCCGGCTCCATCCTCCTCGCCTCTACCTTCGCCCTCTTCCTCGCCACACGCAACGCCGTCCGACCCATCCGCCGCGGACGACCCTGGGCCTGTTTCCTCGCCGCCTTCCCGCTCCTGGCCGCCGCAGCCACCGCCCTCTGCGCCGCAGGCCTCCTCGCCAGCTTCGCCATCGGCGCACTCCTCGGCCTCCTCGCCCTCAGCCCCAACCCCACCTTCCTCCTCCTGCTCCTCCCCGCCGCACTCCTCACCCTCGCCACACTCATCCTCCTCGACCTCCTCCGCTTCCTCTCCTGGATCGCCCGCAACCCCTACGCCGAAAAACCCCCAACCCCCTTCCTCCCCGCCCTCACCCCTCCCGCCCCACCCGCCGCCTCCACCCCACCGGGCGCCATCCCGCCGGACCCCTGACCCTGGAACTCCCAGGTATCATCGCGCTCCCTCGCCTCCGTTCACCTGACCCCCGCAGAAGCTTGCGTCGCGCCTCCTCTCGCCTCTGTGCAACCCCCTCGAACGGGCTTTGCTTTTCGCGGAACCCCTCCCCCTCCCTTTGCCTCCCCTCCCCCCCCTTCACCGCGAACTCTTCGCCGTCATCACCAACCCGGAATCCACCGTCACCCGACTATCCGAATGCCCCTCCGACGTGTTGTAAGCCGCCGCCACCACCGACCCGCTCTTCCCTCCCTGCTCCACCCACACCGTCACCGGACCATCCACATCCATATGATACCGCCGCCGCACGCGCATCCCCGCCGCAATCCGTCCCCCCTCAATCCGCCGCCCATCCGGCAGGATGATCGCACTCCGATCGATCACCGCTCCCGTCTCATTGACGATCTCCACCGTCGAAGCCGTCGCCATGTAAATCCCCGCAATCACACAACCCCCCGCCACCGGAAAATTCGCAACGAGCAACCCGCCCGTGAACACCAGCGTCCACCACCGGAAACGCCGCCGAACGACGCGCGCCGCCCGACGCTCCGCAAACGCCCACACCACCAGAAACGCCAGCCCCAGCACCACCATCCCCCCGCCAACCAACAACCCCCACAACCCCGACGCCACCCAGAAATCATTCTCCGTCAACCAATACATCCCCAAAATCCCCAGCCCTCCCACCAGCGGCACCACCCCGCATACCACCGCCGCACGCAAAAACCCCCGCGCCACCCGCACCTGCCGCGCATCCAGCGCCATCGGCGAATAACCAACCATCAAACCCGCCATGCCACACGCTCCCAATCGCCCCGCGCCGCCCCGGGGGGGGGGGGGGGGGGGGGGGGGGGGGGGGGGGGGGGGGGGGGGGGGGGGGGGGGG
>DASZZD010000030.1:0-10780 GCA_035545015.1 Phycisphaerae bacterium | reverse complement strand
CCTCCCCGGCCCCCCCAGCATCCGCCGCGCCACCCCATGCACCATCCCCACATGCCGCCGCACCAACTCCCCAAACGCCGCCTCGCGCTCCCCCCCGCTCCCCCGCACCCACCGCTCCAGCAGCTCCCGATCCGTCTCCATCAAACCTCCAAACCCACCCCTCTCCCACCATAGTGTCCGCCCCCTCCCATTCGAGACAAAAAAATTCCCATCCCCTCCCACCGCCCCCTTCAAAGCCCAGGAATCGCAATCCCTGGGCTGCGGGATCGCCGCGATTTTCCGATACTTCGCCACGGTCCGCCGCGCCAACTCGATGCCCTGCTCCTTGAGCTTCACGACGATCTCATCATCCGACAAGGGATTGCCCTTCACCACGTTCCGCTATCTATCTCCCCCGCCTCCTCGCTAAAATCGTTCCCACACAGCCGCTTAAGAGGAGATGGACCATGCGCATCGCGATCCCCATGCGCGCCGCCCTCGCCGCCGCATCACTGCTCACCGCTTCCCGCGCTGTCGGCCAAACCCCCGCCCCCGTCCCCCTTGCCGCCACCCGCCCCGCAAACTCCGCCGCCGCCCTCGAAGCCCGCTGGTCCACCCTCCTCGACCGCCTCGCCAGCGATTCTTTCCAAGTTCGCCAGGACGCCCAGAAGGAAGTCGACCAAGCCACCCCGCGCGATCTCTCCGCGCTCAAAATTCTCGCCGCCACAGTCACCGACCCCGAAGTCAAAGCACGCCTCCTGGCCCGCGTCGACGCCCTCGATGTCCAAGCACTCCTGAATCCGCCCCCCATCGACTTCGATGTCGACAACGGCTCCATCCAGGATGTCGCCGATGCCCTCGGCAAAGCTACCGGCCTCTCATGGCGCACCTTTCGACAGGGCGGCCCTCCCCAACTCTTCACCCTCCACGCCAAAGCCATGCCCCTCTGGGACGTCTTTATGGCACTCAACGCCCAGCACGGCCTGCGCTTCGAGAGTGGCGGTGACCTCGAATTGTGGCTGGATGCCCGCGGGCCGCGCCGCGGTGACCTGGAAGGGCCCCTCCTCTTTTTTCCCCAAACCCTCGCCAAAGTCGTCGACCTCGATTCCGCTGACCAGGCCCCCGACGATAGCCCCGCTTCCACCAGGCCCCCCCCGCCCCATTTCGAATTCTCCTACGGCGTCATCGGCGATCCCCGCCTCAAAATCGCCAAAGCCTGGCCCTCCGAAATCACCGAAGTCCTCGACGATAAAGGCAACGTCCTTCTCCGCAATGCGCCCCAAAACAACGCTTCCACTGCACCGCTCTTCCTCCAGCAGCAGACTACCGCCATCTGGCCCGTTCCCGATGGCCTCGGCAAAACCATCACCATCAAAGGAACCATGAAACTCTCATTCATCATCTCCGAAACCACCGTCCTCATCCCCGATATGATCACACATGGCAATGCCCCTATCGTCCTCGGCGACGAACAGGTCGTCTGGGACAAGTTCGAACCCAACAAGGACAAGGGCATCGATTTTCAAGTGAGCATCCAGAAAAAGGGCGGCGGACCCATCGCCGGTGAAATCCTCCCCGTCCGCATCACCCTCACCGACGGCACCGGCCGCCACGGCGCCTTCAACCCCCTTCAGGGCAGCTTGACCGGCGGCTTCGGCTTTGACCCCGCCAACGGCCCCATCACAGGCGCCTTCTCCATCCCCAATCGCATCGTGGATCGCACGTTCAATTTCCAGTTCAAAGACATACCCATCCCCTGAACCCGCACCGGCAAATGGCTCTCACCCAATGACGAAATCATCACGTAGCTCTTCGTACCCTTGCCTCCCTAAGGCCACGCAACGCTCCCAGTAAGTGAGAAATCTGCTCCGGATGGTAAACCGCCAGACATATAACGCATATAACCATATCGAACAGTGGCTAGCCAATCCCCAGATACACAACGGCAAAAACCCCACATTTGCAAAAACATAACGGCAAAAACGCAACGTTTTTTGCAAAAACCCCCCTCCACATCGAAGAAAACCCCCACCGTCTCCCCTCAGAACACCTTCCGCCGCCGCGCCGGTGGGATCGCCGCGATTTTCCGGTACTTCGCCACGGTCCGCCGCGCCAACTCGATGCCCTGCTCTTTGAGCTTCACCACGATCTCATCATCCGACAAGGGATTGCCCTTGTCCTCGTTGGCGATGATCTCCCCCAGCTTCGCTTTCACCGCGTCCCAGCTCATCGCCTCCCCCTCGGCGTTCTCCGTTCCGCCGGTGAAGAACATCCGCAACGGAAAAATCCCCCGCGGCGTCTGTACGTATTTCTCCGCCACCGCCCGACTTACGGTGCCCACATGAATCCCCAACTGATCCGCCACCCCGATCATCGGCAGCGGCTTCATGTACTGCGGCCCATGCTCCAGAAACTCCTTCTGCGCCTCGACCACCACCTTGAGCACCCGCAAAAGCGTGTTCCGCCGCTGCTCGATCGATTCGATCAGCCAGCGCGCGTTGCGGATGTTGTTGGCGATGAACTCCCGCGTCTTGCTGTCCACCGCCTTGGTCTTGGCCATCCGCTTGTAAATCTCGTTGATGTACAGCCTTGGCGTATGCCCGTCCGTCAGCCGAATCGTGTACTCCCCCGTGTCCTCATCCCGCTCCACCACGGCGTCCGGCGTCACCGTCGGCACCCGGTTCTCCCCCAACAAACTGCCCGGACGAAGTGTCAGGTGCTTCAAAAACTCCTTCGCCTGGTTGATCTGATCGATCGTAAACCCGCTCTTCCTCGCAATTTGCGGCAGGCGGTTCATCTCCAGATCGTGCAGGTAACTCTGCACCAGCGACCGCGGCACCGTCAAATCGACATCCTTCTCCCGCTCCCATGCGTCAATTTGCAGCAGCAGGCATTCCTGCACGTTCCGCGCACAAATCCCCGGCGGCTCCAGCCGCTGCTGCAACACCGGCAACGCCGCCTCCAAATCCTCCAGCGTCACATCCGCCGGCATCTTCTCGGCAATTGTCTCCAGCGGATCGCTGATCAGCCCCGCGTCCGTCACCCAGTCAATCAGGATGTATCCTGCGCGCCGAATCCTGTCGCTCGTTTCGACCAGATCCCATTGCCGCGTCAGGGCTTCCTGCAAACTCACCCCGCGCGCCGCCGTGTTCGCCATGGCGTCCATCTTGGCGTCGCGTTCCCCGGTCGACCGCACGCGCGATCCCCGGTTCAGCGACGCCCAGTCCGCCTGATCCTGCAAATATTGATCGATCTCCCGGTCCGAAATCTCCGCGACCGCCTTCTCTTCCGCCCCCGCCTCGGGCGCTGCCGCCTCTGCCGGGGCCGTCGCTTCCTTGGGAATCCCCGCCACGGGCGTCAGGTCCGGCGCCTCATATTCCGATTCCTTCCGCTCCAGGACGGGGTTCGCCTGAAGCTCCTGTTCGATCCGCTCTTCGAGGGCCATCAGCGGCAGTTGCAGAATCTCCATCGACTGGATCATGCGCGGAGCGAGCTTCATCCGCTGCTCCATGCGCATGTGCTGGGAGGTATCTAATCTCATATACAGCCGATCTTTAGGGAAATTCCCACGAGGTCTATGGATGACCAGCGTTGCAACCCGCGTGCCAGGAAACGCAACTCATACTTATAGTGCGAGATTCCATGCTTGGCAACTGCCTGCCCTCCGCCGCCGCCCCCGGTTTGCCCCTCGACCCGGCCCCGCGCGCACCCGACGCCTCCGCCGGCCCGGCGCTCCTTCGTCCCACACGCATGCGCTTGCAAAAACCGCCCATTCCACCCCCCCCTTGGACCCCGGCCAAACATCCCGCCACGCCCGCCAGGCGGACGTTCCAAGGTGGCGGGGCGGTAGCGGCCAATTGGGCGTTGCAGGACTCGAATCCCCCCCATTTCTCCCGAGAAAAGTCCTACTTCGGGAAAAAGCGGCGCGCAATCCGGCGCGCACGACGGTCGCTTTGACCGCTTGGCCGAGGCTTGGGATAGGCTTTCTCCCGATGTTCAGGCGGCAATTCTCAACCTTGCCGGCGTTAGTGAGCACTGAACCTCCACGAAAGGAAACATGCATGCCTGATGAAACGGACAACGCAACCGAAATCGAGGGCCTCAAGACTGAGGTTTCTGGCCTGAGCAGCCAGATCGGCGCCGTCGAAGCCTTTCTCAACGCCCGCGTCGACGCCGTCGAAGAGCAGCTCAATGAAGCCCGATCCGCTGGGGAGGTGGAGACGTTGGCCAGAAAGTTGACACCCTCGCCCAAATGCTGACCGAAATTTCCAACAAGCTCGACAGCATCATCCAGAACGGTATCCCCGCGGTTGCAGGATAAATCCCCGGGGCCGGTGAGAGGAGAGCTTGCGTGAGTGACGAAAAACAAGGTGCAACAGGCATCTGGGGCGCTGACCAGCAGCTACGATCCATCCAAACTATTATCGGGCACAATCAGAAATAGTAGCATTTATTTATTGTCAAACCCTTAGTGTTGACTTTGCCAAATTGGAGTCCCAGTTGGCCGCGGCGACCCCCGTTGACCAACCCGTGACGGTTCTGCCAGAAAACCGGTGGAACTCCCGGTGAACGTCTGCCGGCGCCGCCAGGCAGTTCCTTTGCACTTAATCGGAATGCCATTGCGGCAATTCTGGCGGAAACTCGCGATGTTGCTCAGATGCTCGCCCAAGCCATGGCCACGACCGGCGCTCCTGAGGCCACGACGAGCACAGCAATTGCACCGATCCCTGGCCCCATTGCACCGGCGACAACCGCGCCTGCTGGGTCAACAACCGATCCACCTGCCAAATTCGTTAAGCTGTTTCACTCACTTCTGGTGAAGGATCGGTGGCCTATTGCCGACGCAGAAGCACTTGCTCGTCAGGGCTGTCTCATGCTTTCAGGCGCCATCGAAGCACTCAACGAATGGAGCACCGACGTTTACGGCGGCCAACTCTTTGTTGAAGAAGAAGGCTTTATCGTTGTCGAACGGTCGCTCATAAATTAACCACAAGAGGTATAGAAATGGCATTACGCATCACGGAACGAGACCGCACGGCTATCTTAAGTTCGCTGGGTGCCGGCGTTGTTCCCCGGATCGGTCTGGCGCACGTGCAGGTTGGCCGAAAATCCGAAGTCGCGGCGATGCTGCAGGACTTGGAGAAAGTCGAAGCGGCAGGAGCCGCGGTGCGGTTTGTCGTGGGCCGTTTTGGTTCCGGCAAAACATTTTTCGTTCATTTGATTCAGACGGTGGCCCTTGAACGCAAGTTCGTCGTTGCCAAAGCGGATATTACCATCGACCGCCGACTTGCCGCCTCGGGTGGTCAAGCCCGGTCGCTGTTTTCCGAATTGATGAAGAATGTCGCCACCAAAGGAATAACTACGAGGCGATCCTGCGCATAATCAACGACTGCCTCCAGGGCAATGTCGAAGGACTCGGGTTTATATTCGCCGCGACCGAAGAATGCCTCACCGACCGTCACCGCGGATTATTCAGCTATGAGGCACTGGCCACGCGGTTGGCCGAGAACCGATTTGCGGGAAATGGCTTGATCGATTTGAGCGGCCCCGTGTTGCGCCTCGCTGCCCTCACGCCCGAAGACTGCTTCGTTCTCTTGCATAACATTCGCAACGTGCAAGCCTTAGGTGATCCGGCGCGCTACCTATTGCCGGACGAAGGGATCGAGCTATACCTGAAAAGTTGCCGTGAACGCCTGGGCGCGGCTTATTTTCAAACACCCCGCGAGACGGTGAAGGATTTTGTCGGTTTGCTCAATGTACTCTCGCAGAATCCCCAAACGGACTACCGGGCCCTCATCGGGGAAATCAAGACGACAGCGGTTCAGACGCAGGATGAGGCCGTGGCCAATCCGGCGCGCGAAGAAGAGGATCTGGCCAGCCTTAAGCTCTGACGTCAATGTCTTTTATGGTACCATTGGATTCATCACCAACCCACTCGCAGCCAGCTGCGTTCGATCTGCTCCATCCAGCCCTTCAAAGGCGACTGTGGGAGATGCGCTGGGAATCCCTCCGCCCGCTTCAAGTGGGCGCCATCCGTGCCATCATAACGACCACTCAGAACCTGATCCTGGCAGCTCCAACGGCCGCAGGAAAAACGGAAGCGGCATTTCTTCCAATACTCTCTGCGATCGTTGATCGAACACAGGAGTCGGTTCATGCCATTTACGTCGGTCCTCTCAAAGCGTTGATCAACGATCAATTTGGCCGTCTTGCCGACCTTTGCACGCACCTTCAGTTGCCTGTCTACTCCTGGCATGGCGATATCAGCAGCAATCAAAAATCTAAGTTGATCGCCAAACCTGGCGGCGTTCTGTTGATTACGCCCGAATCCATCGAGTCGCTGTTTGTAAATCGGGCCAGTCATCTGAAAACGGTCTTTGCAGGCTTGCGTTTCATTGTCATCGACGAACTTCACACATTCCTGGACAACGAACGGGGGGTGCATCTTCGTTCGCTGCTCACGCGACTGATTGCCAAGACGGAAAATCCCGCTACCGTTAGGCTCATTGGATTATCGGCAACCATTGGCGACATGGGTGTCGCTAGGCGCTATCTAGCGCCCGATGCAGCTGAAAACGTCGTAGTCGTGGAAGACACGGGCGGCGGCAAAGAACTCAAATTGCGAACGCACTGCTATTTAAGCGATCCGCCACAGGAACACCAGACCGAAGAGCCACCGGACGAGGGCTTCGATTTGCTGGTAAGCGACCTGGTCAATCACTGCCGGGGTGCCGCCAATCTCGTATTTGCCAACTCGCGCGCAGATGTAGAACTACTCGCGGATGCATGTCGCACCCTTGGCGAAGCCCAAAAGCTGCCCGATCTATTCCTCGTACACCATGGGTCGCTCGCCGCGGATATTCGCCGCGATGCCGAAGCCACCATGAAGGCGGGTGCCATTGCCACCACATTCTGCACACCCACCTTGGAGCTGGGTGTGGACATTGGCTCTGTGCGCATGATCGGCCAAGTGGATCCTCCATGGTCGGTGGCATCGCTCAAGCAGCGTCTCGGGCGAAGTGGTCGCCGGGCCGGCGAGGCACAGATCTTGCGAATGTATTTGCGCGACGATCGAGTAAGTCCAGCCAGTGAGCTGTTTGATCGCTTATATCCTGGTCTCATTCGCGGGCTGGCGACGACGGAACTCCTTCTCGCCGGATGGATTGAGCCGCCGCAACCCTTGGTTTGCGATCTGAGTACCCTCACGCACCAAATCCTTAGCACGATTGGGGAAACCGGGGGCCGCGGGGCTCCGGAACTCTATCAGGCGTTATGCGTGGAAGGGGCGTTCCGAGGTATCGATCGACCGTTGTTCGTCCGGCTGCTCCGCCAGCTCGGTTCACATGGAGCCATCGAACAGATGGTGGAAGGTGATCTGATCCTCGGGTCTCTTGGGGAACGCTTGTACCGACACTTCACCTTTTACGCCGTATTTCAGACACCCGAGTCTTACACGCTGGTGCACGATAGCGAGCGCTTGGGGACTCTGGATGTTGTGCCAGAGCCTGGACAACACATTCTCTTTGCTGCACGCCGTTGGCTTGTGTTGGACGTGGATCCAGAACGAAAGGAAATTCACGTCCGTCCGGCCCGAGGCCGCAAGCGCACCCGGTTCGGGGGGACGTGCTGGGATGTTGCATCCTCAGATCGTGGCAAAAATGCGAGAGCTACTCCAATCGGCGAGCATACCACCCTATCTCGATGAGACAGGGAGAATCGCCCTCGAACAGGGCCGCCGGACTGCTGGTGAGGCTGGCATCTTTACAACCAACATCCTGGCGCTCGGTCCAAAACATTCCTGCTTACTGACCTGGAGCGGCACGCGCATTCATCGAACGCTGGCGGCCATGATGGTCACGCTGGATGTTCATCCGACCGATTGCGTCATTGGCCTCGAAGTACCGATGCCCGCAGCGCAAATTTTGACTTTCATAACAAAGCTACTGGAGACGGAATTCCTCGCAGAACATCTCGCTCTGGCAGTTCGAGACGCGCTTCCGATCAGCAAGTTTGACTGGCTCGTAGGCCCCGAACTGGTCGCCATCCATCACGCTCGACAGTTCATGGATATTTCAAGTGCGAAGGCAATTTTGAGGTCACTTCTGCCACAATAAAGTGTGTGCGAGAACCTGCCCGAGGGAACATTTCCTATGACGAACGGAACAACCTGCGACTAGTGGTCCATCGCAGTTGAATTGATAGGCCACATGGTAAGATCCGGGCCTCAAAGGCGGCTCAGGATGAGCAAGAAGAAAAATGTGGCTCTTTCCGCCGCGGAGCGTGTGGAATTGTGTCTGGCGGCACGCGGCGGCGTGGCGCCGGCGCGGCGGGTTCTGCGGGCGAAGATTCTGCTCAAGGCAGACACCAATGGCGAGGCCGCTACCGACGAGGAGATTGCCGAGGCGCTGGCCGTCGGCGTGGCGACGGTGGGCCGGGTGCGGAAGCGTTACCTGGCCCAGGGGAGGCAGGCGCTGGAAAGGCGTCCCCAGCCGCCGCGTCCGGCCAAGCGCAAGCTCGACGGCCGCGCCGAGGCCCAGTTGACGATGCTGGCCTGTTCGGGGCCGCCCGATGGCCACGAGCATTGGACGCTGGATTTTCTGGCTGACCGGATGGTGAAGCTGCACTACGTCGGCAAGGTGTCGCGCGACACTGTGGGCCGGTCGCTTAAAAAAACAAACTGAAGCCCTGGCTCAAGCAGGAGTGGTGCATTCCGCCAGAGCAAAGCGCCGAGTTTGTCTGGCGCATGGAGGACACGCTGGAGGTCTACCATCGGCCTTATGACCAAAGGCGTCCGGTGGTGTGCGTGGATGAAAAGCCGGTGCAGCTTCTATCAGAAGTGCGCCAGGGCCTGCCGGCAAAGCCTGGGAGCGTCGCCAAACGGGATTACGAATATAAACGTGAAGGCACGGCCAACGTCTTTGTGGCCTTCGAGCCGCTGGCGAATTGGCGTGACCTGAAGGTGACCAGACAGCGGGCGCGACAGGACTTTGCGGCCTTTCTGGTGGACCTGGCAGAGAAGCGCTATCGGGATGCCGAGCGGATCGTGCTGGTGATGGACAATCTTGAGTACGCATTCTCCGGCGAGTCTTTATGAATTGCTGCCGGCCCCGGAGGCCAAGCGGATTGCCGACCGGCTGGAGGTCCACCACACGCCCAAACATGGAAGCTGGCTGAACATGGCCGAGATCGAGTTTTCGGTGCTGGGCAAACGTCTGCCGTCGAGAATTCCGTCGCCCGAAGCGCTCCAGCGGCACTGCACGAGCATCCAAAACAAGCGGAACCGCACCCACGCCACGGTAAACTGGCAATTCACCGCCGACAACGCCCGCATCAAACTCCAGCGGCTTTACCCATCACTTGAAGTGCGATGAACCACTAAGGGGGCGTCACGAAATAACTGCTACGATTATCGCGGTTTGAGTGTGTAGTTCCAGTCGCCATGGAAGGGATCGCGAAAGAGATTGAGGGTGGCCATTTGGTTGTTGGAGACGGCGATTTTTGGCGGGTAGGAGTGGCTGTCGAGCATGCATCGCACGCGCAAGCCGGTGTCGGTTCGCGTTGCGGCGATGAGATCTACCACGGTGGCATGGGTGAGCAGTGGACGGCCGCGCCAGTTCTGGCTGATGAAGGAGAAGAGGCGGTGTTCGATCTTGTTCCACTTGCTGGTGCCCGGCGGCAGATGATGCACATGAATAGTCAGGCCCGTTTGATCGGCCAGTGCCTGGAGTTCCCATTTCCAGAGCCGCAACCGGCTGCCGTTGCTGCCGCCGGAGTCGGCAGTGATCAGCAGGGAACCGGCCTTGGGGTAGGCACGCCGGCCCATGGATCGCCACCAGGTACGGATGGTGTTGACGGCGAAGGATGCCGTGTCGTGATCCACGCCCACGCTGACCCAGCCGTTGTTCCTGGCCAGATCGTACACGCCATAGGGAATGGCCTTGCCCTTGCGTTTGTCGATGAAGTCATGAACGCGCACTTTTTCCGGCTTTCCTTGGGGGCGCCATTCCCGCCCGGAATTCTTGAAATCCCCGATTAATTCCTTCTTTTTGGTGTCCACAGAGATGGCCGGCGCTCCGGCGGCCAGTTGCCTCTTGACCTGATGGTTGATGTACTCGAATTGGGCGTTGCGATTGGGATGCCGCGTTCCCTCGCGGGTCTTCTTGTTGGCCTGGAGACTATACCCCTGATCTTTGAGCAGATCGGCGACGCGCGTGCGGCTGACGGCATGCCCCTGGGCCGTAAGTTCCTGCGCCAGTTTGCGTGTGCTCTTGCAGGTCCAGCGCAGCGGAGACTCCGGATCGCCCCGCGTGGAGGGCTCGATGAGTCTTTCCATGGCCGCGATCAACTCGGGGTCCAGATCGGTCAGCGCCTTGCGTCCGCCGCCGGCTCTGCGGATGCGACCCGAGTGACTTTTGGTTGTGAGTTGCCGCATGCCGCGAAGAACGGTCGTATGCGCCAATCCCGTGGCCCGCACCACCGCCGCCACGCCGCCCCATCCGAGTTCCCGCGCCTCCGTCGCCGCCCACAACCGCCGCTGCCGCTCATCCAACGCCGGGGCCAACGAACGGTACTTCTTGCGAACAGCCGCAATCGTGCTACGATCCATCCAAACTATTATCGGGCACAATCAGAAATAGTAGCATTTATTTATTGTCAAACCCTAAGTAGGTAGCCAAAAGTTTTTGCGCAAGTCGCGTCCTACAGTTTCCACAGGCCTAAGCAGGAGCATGGCCATGTGGAAGTTCGACGGACACGATGTCCGCCGCCTGCGTCGGGCGATCAAAGACGCGAAGCAGGGGCG
>DASZZD010000029.1:0-43849 GCA_035545015.1 Phycisphaerae bacterium | reverse complement strand
GCCCCCGCCGCATTCCCCCCGGCCAATCCGAAACAAAAAAATGGCCCGTCCTCCACTACGGCCAGGTCCCACGCGTCAACCTCGACACATGGTCCTTCGCCATCCGCGGTCTCGTCCAAAAACCCCTCCGCCTCTCTTGGCCCGAATTCCGCGCCCTCCCCTGGATCGACGTCCACTGCGACATCCACTGCGTCACCCGCTGGTCCCGCCTCAACAACACCTTCTCCGGACCCTCCACCCGCACCGTCCTCGAACAAGCCGGTCCGCTCGACCCCGCCGCCAAGTTCGTCCTCATCCACTGCGAACAAGGCTTCACCACCAATCTCCCCCTCAGCGAATTCCTCGACACCGACTGCCTCTTCGCCATCGAACACGACCACCAGCCCCTCACCCCCGACCACGGCTACCCCGTCCGCCTCGTCGTCCCCAAACTCTACTTCTGGAAGTCCGCCAAATGGGTCCGCGGCATCGAACTCCTCCCCGAAGACGCCCCCGGCTTCTGGGAACAAAACGGCTACCACATGCACGGCAACCCCTGGACCGAAGAACGCTACTCCTGGGATTGACACGCCCGGGCATCCCCCGCGCCAAACCCGCATCAAGCCCAGGGATTGCGATCCCTGGGCTATCGTGCAGAAATGCGAAAGAGCGGCCTCTTACCAGAGGCGCCGACAATTTCATGCCGTGAATCAGATTGTCCCACGGACCAACAGGCCCCTCACCGTTTGATGCGAGCGCTGCCGCCCTTGAACACGTGCATGAGTTCTTCCCTGGTGATCTGGCTGGAGTCGCCGCGGGTGGATTGGAGGAGGGCTCCGTGGGCGGCGCCGAGGTTCACGCAGTCTTCGGGGCTCATGCCGGTGAGGAAGCCGTAGGCGAAGCCGGAAGCGAAGCCGTCGCCGCCGCCGACGCGGTCTTCGATCTCGAGGTCCTTGAAGAGGCGCGATTCGTGGAACTTGCCATCGTGATAGAGGATGGCGGACCAGTTGTTGATCAGGCCGGACTTCACTTCGCGAAGGGTGGTGCCGACGACCTGGATGTTGGGATACTTGGCGACGACGCGTTCGACCATTTTCTTGTAGGCGGAGGTGTCGAGGGCGCCGAGGTTTTCCGAATCCACGCCTTCGACCTCAAAGCCCAGGACTTTCTGGAAATCCTCTTCGTTGCCGATGAGGCAGTCGACGTAGGGGATGATGTCTTTGGTGACTTCCTGGGCTTTTTTGCTGCTCCAGAGCTTGCTGCGGAAGTTGAGGTCGTAGCTGGTGATGGTGCCGGTGGATTTGGCTTTGACGAGAGCTTCCCTGACGGTGGCGGCGGTGGTTTCGGAGAGGGCGGTGAAGATGCCGCCGGTATGGAGCCAGCGGACGCCGCGCTTGGAGAAGAGGCCGTCGAGGTCGCC
The DNA here is from genome assembly GCA_035545015.1 of Phycisphaerae bacterium. GTDB lineage: Bacteria > Planctomycetota > Phycisphaerae > WQYP01 > WQYP01 > CALCHA01. The sequence continues at coordinate 42,450 of DASZZD010000029.1, read as the reverse complement.
GTCGGTGGGCTTCATGTGCATGGCGGCGGAGTGGCCGCGGTCGTACATGGTGACCGACGCCCGTACGCCGGTGCCGACCTCGGTGAAGTTGAGCCCGATGCGATCGGCCTGGCCGACGCCGTCATAGGGGGCGATGGCCACGTGCTTGACGTCGACGCCGACGGCCCGGGCGTGGTTGAGAACCAGCGCGCCCAAGGGGTTGTCCACGAGGCGGGAGCTCCACCCGGTGCGCAGGCCCAGGCGTGCGAGGGCATAGGCGACGTTGTACTCGCCGCCGCCGACCCAGACTTCCAGAAGATTCGCAAATTCCAGACGTCCATGGCCTGGCGGCGAGAGACGAATCATCGTTTCACCCAGCGACACCAGATCCAATTGAGCGGCATCTTTGGGCTTGATATTCAGGGGCATGAAGGTCCTCCGTCGTGTGAGCAAATCATCCAGAGGGGGAAGAATACTCGAAAAATCAGCGGCGCAACAGATTCCCCCATTCCCTCACTGGCCCCCCCCCCCACCGCCGCGCAGCAAAGCCGCGGGGATTGCTCGGGACAGGAATTGAACCTGCACCCCTTTCGGGACGGGAACCTAAATCCCGCGCGTCTGCCAGTTTCGCCACCCGAGCGTGAGGATGATTATCCGGTGCGGCGGGGGGCGAATCAACGCGGAGCGTTCGTGGGCGATTCATTGGCGGCAGGCAGGGCGTTGACGGCGTCGAAGCCAGCGGCGACGGCGCGGACGAGCCGGAGGTTCGCTTCGGGGAAGCGGTAGCGCGGGGTTTCGGCGGGGTCGATCCATTGGGCGTCGGCGACGGCGAGGAGCTGGAGATCGCCGGTGACGTATTGGCAGACGAAGGGATGCAGGCGGACGCGGGCGTGGGGATATTGGTGCTCGATGACGGCCAGCTCGCGGACGGGGCGGACGGTGATGGCGGTTTCTTCGAGGACTTCGCGGCAGGCACAGGCGGCGGGGGTTTCGCCGGGGTTGCACTTGCCGCCGGGGAATTCCCAGTATCCGCCGAGGACGGTGTCGGGTTTGCGTTTGCAGATCAGCACGCGGCGGTGGGCGGCGTCGAAGACGATGGCGATGGCCACCTCCACGGGCGCGGGGCGGGCGAGGGAGGAGGGCGCGGGGGAAGGGTCAGGCACGGCGATGAAGTTCTCCTGGTTGTCGGGTCACGGGGTGACGACGCTGGCTTTCAAAGAAGCGCCTCCGGTGGTGACCGGGGCCTGGGTGACGGCGTTGGAACTGGTGCGGTGCTCCTGGAGCCAGACGGTGCGCAGCGGGCAGACTTGTTTGATCTGCTGCATGACCATGTCGTGAACGCCGGCGGATTTTTCGATGTTGATGTGGTCGATGTCGGTGGTGTCGAAGCCGACATCGGTGGTGCGGAGGTCGATGTTGGTCAGCGGGGTAGCCTTGGGATCGACGACGGTGGCGGGCACGCCGCGCCAGAAGGGGACGCTGTCGGTAACGGGATGGGACTTGTAGACGCAGTAGGCGCGTTTGACGTTGGTGGGGATCGGCGGCGGGGTGACGGGATCGATGAGGATCAGGAGATCGACGTTGATATGTTTTTCTTGAAGGTCCTGGGCGACGCGGATCATGTCATCAGCGCCCCAGGAGTGGCCGAGGAGAACGAGGGGTTCATTGTCGAACTTGCCTTTTTCCTTTTCCTGAATGATCCAGCCTTTGAGGCGGCGCCATTCTTCGTCGGCGACGGAGACGGCGGGGGCTCCGACCTGGTTGTCGATTTCCTCGGCGAGGCGGTCCATGCCGGTGGAGAAGATGCCGAGCCATCCGCGCATGCAGTAGATGTGGCCGACGCGGGGTTTTTCAGCGGCGGCGATGCCGATGGTTTTCTGGAGGGGGGCCGGGCCGCGGCCGGTGATGTCCATGCAACCAGGAAGAAGCGCCAGCAGTGAGGCAAGACCCAGGACGGTGACGGCGTGTCGCATAGGACGAGGCTCCGGGAAGGATGAATATCCGCAGGTGCGGGCCAAGCGGGGTATTGTAAGAAATCGGCGGCGGGGAGGGCAATGGATGAGGAAACTCGCGAGGCCTTGGGCACGGCCTTTTGCGGGGAGGGCAGGGGCGGGTCAGGCGGGGAGGGGTTGCGCGGCGTAGGCTTTGACGGTGATTTCGAGGCCTTGGTTGAAGTAGGTGTCGGGGGTGTAATCGAGGAGTTGGCGGGCGGCGGAGATGTCGGCGAGGGAATCGCGGACGTCGCCGGCGCGGGGCGGGAGGTATTCGGGGGTGATGTGTGTGCCGAGGATTTTCTGCATTTTGGCGAGCATGGCGTTGAGGGAGATATTTTCGCCACAGGCGATGTTGACGGATTCGCCGGCGAGGGATTTTTCGGAGCTGCCGGCGAGCATGTTGGCTTTGACGACGTTGCCGACGAAACAGAAGTCGCGGGTTTGTTCGCCGTCGCCGTAGATTTTGGGCGCGCGGTTGTGGAGCAGCGCGTCGATGAAGGCGGGGATGACGGCGGCGTATTGGGAGTTGGGATTCTGCCGCGGGCCGAAGACGTTGAAGTAGCGGAGGCAGCAGGTGGAGAGTTTGTAGACTTCGGAGTAGGCGCGGCAGTAGTGCTCGCTGGCGAGTTTGGCGACGGCGTAGGGGGATTTGGGGGAGGGGGACATGGTTTCGATTTTGGGCAGGATGGGGGTGTCGCCATAGGCGGAAGAGGAGGCGGAGTAAACGACGCGTTTGGCGCCGGCGGCGCGGGCGGCTTCGAGGATGTGGAGAGTGCCGGTGACATCGACATCGTTGTAGAGGAGTGGCTGTTCGACGGAGCGGGGGACGGAGCCGAGGGCGGCGAGGTGGAAGATGACGGCGCAGTTTTGTGCGGCGGCTTTGCAGTCGTCGAGAGTGCGGAGGTCGCCCTGGCGAAAGTCGATGTGGGGTTGGATATCGCGGAGGTTGTCGAGGGAGCCGTGGGAGAGGTTGTCGAGGATGCGGACTTTGGCGCCGGCGGCGAGGAGTCCTCGGGTGAGGTGGGAGCCGATGAAACCGGCGCCGCCGGTGACGAGGACGGGGAGGTTCTGGTAGGTGAGCATGAGGGGATGGTAGTGGAGGGGGCGGGGCGGGGGCAAGGTGCGCATGCGGGGGGTAAGGCGCTCATCTCGAAACGCGGCCCTCCCCAGTGCTGAGGACTGTGGGCTAAGGGGACAGGAAGGAGAGAGGCGGTTGCGGAGGTGCGCGTGGGGGATTAGGTGCCGGCGGAGACCATGCCGATGGTGCCTTGTTTGCCTTCGCCGGGTTTGAGGGGGGGGCGGCCGACGGCGTGGTAGTGGAGGCCGGCGTCGGTGACTTTTCCGGAGGCGAGGCAGTTGCGGCCGTCGAAGAGGTGGGTGCCTTTCATGAGTTTGGCGACCTTGGTGAAGTCCTGGGAGATGAACTCGGGCCAGTCGGTGAGAAGGGCGACGGCGTGGGCGTCTTTGGTGCATTCGTCGACGTCGGCGCAGTAGGTGAGCTTGCCGTTCTTGGTGCCGAGGATTTTCCTGGCGTTTTCGATGGCCTGGGGGTCGTAAGCGGAGACGGTGGCGCCGGCGGCGATGAGGGCGTCGATGACGACGAAGGCGGCGGCGTCGCGGGTGTCGTCGGTGTCGGATTTGAAGGCGAGACCCCAGACGGCGATGTGGGGATTGGGGATGTCTTTGACGGCGTCGAGGAGGCGTTTGGCGAAGAACTGTTTCTGGCGGGTGTTGACGGCTTCGATGCCGGAGAGGAGGAGGGGATCGATGCCGATGGATTTCATCTGGTGGACGAGTGCCTGGACGTCCTTGGGGAAGCAGGAACCGCCGTAACCGACGCCGGCCTTGAGGAAGGCGGGACCGATGCGTTTATCGGTGCCGATGCCGAGGCGGACGGATTCGATGTCGGCGCCGATGGCTTGCGCGAGTTGGGAGATTTCGTTGATGAAGGAGATGCGGGTGGCGAGCATGGCGTTGGCGGCGAATTTTGTGAGCTCGGCGGATTCGCGGGACATGGCGTAGATGGCGTAGCCGCGGTCGATGAGGGGCTGGTAGATTTCGCGGAGGGTGGCGTGGCCGTCGTCGGAGGAGGCGCCGAAGACGATGCGGTCGGGCTGCATGAAATCCTGGACGGCGGTGCCTTCGCGGAGGAACTCGGGGTTGTTGACGACTTCGAGTTTGTGGGAGGAGAGCTTGTCGACGAGGGCGGCGAGCTTGGAGCCGGTGCCGGGGGTGACGGTGGATTTGATGACGACGGTTTTGGGGGCGTCGGCGGCTTTGGCGATAGTTTCGGCGGCGGCGAAGAGGTAGGAGAAGTCGTAGCCGCCGTCTTTGGCGGGGGGCGTGCCGACGGCGATGAAGATGGTGGAGGCTTCGCGGGTGGCCTTGGCGGTATCGGTGTCGAAGAAGAGGCGGTCTTCGGCGACCTGTTTTTTGATCAGCTCGGAGAGGCCGGGCTCGTAGATGGGGACGATGCCTTCGCGGAGGGATTTGACGCGCGCGGCGTCGACGTCGACGGCCGTGACTTTGTGGCCGAGGGCGGCGAGACAGGTGCCGGAGACGAGGCCGACGTAACCGCAACCGATGACGGCGATGTTCATTGTGGGGTCCAGTAGTCAGTAGACACAAGGCGAGCCGGGGGCGTGGGACCGGTGACGCATGATTATCCCATCGGATGGGGATTGGTACGGAATGAGTGTTTATAGCAGATTTGGTGGGGGTGGAGGAAGGCTGGCTGGCAGGTGCGGGGAGCTGGAATATGGTGCGAATGGGGGAATTAGCGGACGCGAGCGCCGGCGAGGTAGAGGGTGGAGGGGGGGGTGTTTGATTGGAGGAGGGTGTGGAGGGGGTTGGGGGATTGGGAGGGGGGGGGGAGGGGGAAGTGGACGAGGTCGGCGGATTTGTTGGGGGTGAGGGAGCCGGTGAGGTGGGCGAGGCCCAGGGCGCGGGCGGGGTTGAGGGTGATCATCTGGAGGAGGGTGAGGGGGTCGGTGTGGTCGCGCTGGTAGAGGAAGCGGGCTTCGTTGAGGGGAGAGAGATCGGGGTTGGAGGCGAGAGAGTCGGTGGCGAGGCAGACGTTGATGCCCCCCCCCCCGCTGGCGAGCATGTCGCGGTAAGGGTGGGTCGGCGGGTGGTGGAAGTAGGCGTGGGTGCGGGGGCAGTAGGCGACGGAGGCTTTGGATTGGGCGAGGGCGGGGAGGTCGTCTTCATCGAGGAGGTAGTTGACGTGGGCGAGGAGGACGGGGATGTGCTGGGAGGCTTCGAGGAGACCGGCCTTGTGGGCCCAGTGGATGGGGCTGGTGCAGTTTTCGGGGAGGGCGTCCTTGAGGATGTCGAGTTTGAGCATGACGTCCCAGTCTTTGCCGAGGGGACCGGAGAGATCGCGGAGGAAGGGGGTTTCTTCGGCGAGTTCGGCGAGGTGGATGGCGATGGGGAGTTTGTGTTCGAGGGCGGTGGTGACGATGCGGGCGAGGGCGGAGGAATCGACGGTGTAGGGGGCGTGGGGGGAGAGGCCGATGTGGAGATGGTCGGAGGCGTGGGTAATGTCCATGGCGGCTTCGAGCATGGGGTGGAGGCGGGGACGCATGGAGCCGAGGGAGACGATTTCGCCGAAGGAGAGGGTGCGGAGTGGGCCGGGGGAGAGGATGGGGCGGGTGAGGTGGGAGTGGCGGGAGATATCGCCGAGGGTGGAGACGCCGGCGTCGAGGGAGGCTTGGATGCCGGCGCGGGTGGCGTTGGCGATGACGGAGGGGAGCTGGTCGGGGGGCGGGTAGGCGGCCATGAGGTTGGCGACCCAGCGGGTGAAGTGGGGGGCGGCGAGGTTTGGGGCGCGGAGGTAGGAGAGTTCGAGGTGGGTGTGGGCGTTGACGAAGGCGGGGAGGAGGAGGCCGGGGAGATGGGTGTGGGGGAGGTTGCCCCAGGAGCGGCGGAGGTCGGGGAGGTGGCCGATGGCGGCGATGTGGGGCGGATCGATGACGAGGGCGGCGTTGTGGAGGAGGGGCGGGAGGGAGGGGTCGAGGGGGGCGAGAGAGTCGGCGGAAAGGAGGAAGGGGTGGGAGGCGTTTGGGAGAGGAGGATTCATGGATTGACTCGATTTGGGAGTGCTTGGATGATGGCGGGAGAACCTGTGAAACGGGAAAGGATTGTATGGCAAAGCGTGCGGATTTGCCGGGGCCGGTGGGATTGGGGATTGTGGTCTGCGAGAGCATTGCGCAGGATTGGCGAACGAATAAGGTGCATCTGCTGGGGATCGGCAGCAAATTTGCGCTGGAATCATTTCCCGGAGCAGCGGAATTTGCGGTGTATGCGGTGATGACCAGCGTGCGCGAGGATTGCGTTGCGTACTTTGAGGTTGTGGATTGGGAAGACGATGTGGCGGGGCGGAGTGATGATCTTCCGCTCACGAAGGGAACAAACGTGGCGGACGATGCTGTCGCGGCGACGTTCCTGCGGAACGTTCTTTTTCCTGCGCCGGGGGATTATTTCGTGAGATTCATCGCGAATCGGCAATTGGTTATGGAAAAGCGTATCATGGTGGTGGCAGCGACTAGAGAGGAGTGAGGATGTTGGTTTTTGGTAAGAATTATGTGGTGGGGACCCCTGAACCCTTGAGGGTGCGTGGGGGTCGGATCGCCAGAAATGATCCGCGCCTGGCGAAGATCAAGGCCAAAAAGTTCACGGGGGAGCATCGGGAAGTAAAAGGCGTGCCGGTCACTTATCTGGGCAAACCGGTGACGGCAGACATGCGCAAGAAGCTTGAGCGACGGTTCAAGAAGACGCGGACGAGCGCGCGGTCGAAACGAGATGCCGATCACGGGTGAAGGGCAGCGGCGGGGGTGTTGGTGGGGGTGGGGAGGTCTTCGCAGAGGTTTTCGAGGTGGAGGCGGTCGAAGAGGGACTGCATGTGGTCGAGGCGTGACTGGGCGGCGGCGCGGGCGGCGGGGTAATGGAAGCCGTCGCGGAGGCGAGTGTCCCAGTAGCCGTAATCGTGCTGTGCTTTCCAGAGTTTGAGGAGTTGTTCGGGGGTTTTGGAGGCGGCGTGGAAGGCGCGGAGCTGGTGCCAGAAGCCGATGAGGCCGAATTCTTCGAGGCAGAGTGCGTCGGCGAGGAGGCGTGCTTCGGGGAGGGCGGTGTGGCGGCGGCGATGTTCGCGGAGGATGCGCAGGAGGAGGTCGAGGTCGTCGGGGGGGAGGATGGATTTGAGCTGGTCGGAGGCGAGTTCGATGGCGTCGTTGAGGGCCTGGTCGTCGGCGCCCTTGTGGCCATTGGCGACGGGGTGTCCTGAGGAGGAGGGGGTGCCTGCGGGGGTGTGGCAACCGCACTGGGCAATGGTGGCGTAGAGGGCGGCGGCGCGGGCGAGATGGAGATGGGGGAAGGAGTCGTGTGCGAGTGGAGCGAGGCGGTCGATGGCGCGGATGACGCGGAGTGCGCGGTCGAGGGCATAGCGCGGAGGGTCGGTGTGGCCGGGGGTCTTGGGGGACAAGACTTTACCGGCAGCGGCCTGGATCGCCGCCCAATGGTCGTGCATGGAAGACCCTCGTTGCACGCTCGGGTCGGTATGAGATGGGGAATCACCCACTTCCCAAATCCACCTTCCTGATGGAACGTCGATGATGACATGACCGGGGGGCGATTTCGGAGAGGGCGTCGTGCCCGAGATCCGAAGAAGCGCCAACGGCGGCCGGCGCCAGGCGCCGGAGGTTGCGGCCGGGTTGCGGACGGTGAGCAGCCCGTCAGATCACCAAAGACGAAGCATTACTTCCCGTTGGCCCACGCGTAGATGGCCTGACAGACCTCATCCTGCCAGGAATTGACGTTGCCTTGGTGTTTGTTGACCAGGATGCTGAAGACGAAGCGGCGTTTTTGGCCGGCACTGGTATCAATATATCCCGAAAGCGTGCTGACGCCGGAAATATGTCCGGTTTTTGCGTGAATAGCGGCGGCGACGGGCATGGATTTGAAGCGGGTGCGGAGGGTTCCGTCATCGCCGGGGGTGGCGAGGGTGTTGACGAAGAGTTCGCCATCGGGTCTGGCGGCAAGATGGGCAAGGACGGTAGTGAAGGCTTTTGCGGCGACGCGGTTCTTTTTGGAGAGTCCGCTGCCGTCATCGAGGTCGACCCAAGCGGGATCAGCGCCGAGGGAAGTGACGTAGGCTTCGACGGCGGCGGTGCCATTTTGCCAGGAGCCGGGCTCGCCGGTGGCGTCGTGACCGAGGCGTTTGCAGATGCATTCGGCCATCATGTTGATGGAGTTGGTGTTGGCGCGGGTGATGGCGGCGAGGATGGGGGTTTCGTGGACGGCGACGAGCTGGGCGGCGGGAATTTTCTGATCGGGCGCGACGCGGCGGACATCGCCGGTGGAGGTGATGCCGGCGTCGAGGAGGACGTCGCGGAGGACGGTTCCGGTCCAGAGACCAGGGTCGTAGACGGGGACGGAGTAGGGATCAGCGCCGGCGGGGGGATTGGAGGCGACGGTGCCGCGGAGTTGGAAGTCGTTGCTGGCGGCGGGGCGGAGGAGGGAGATGCGGGTGGAGGAGCCAGGGGAGGCTTTGTTGGTGATGTGGACGTAGGAATTCTCGGGGAAGATATTGATGCCGACGCCGGATTTGGTGAGGGTGGGGAGCCAGTCGAGGCAGTTGCAGTTGAAGTTAAGGCCGTCGATGCCGGCTTCGTACCAGTCGAGGCGTTGGTCCGTAGGCCAGTTGGGGTGTACCCATTGGTCGTCGAAGACGCGGTCGTCGATGATGAGGTTGCGGAAGTGGGTGATGCCGGCGTGTTTGAGGGCGTTGGCGAAGGCTTGGAAGGGGGCGGTGAGGCGTTGATCGCCGGAGAGTTTGGCGTCGCCGAGGGCGGGATCGCCGCCGCCGACGAGGAGGAGATCATCGCCGGCGCGATAGAGGGTGGTTTTGAAGGTGGCGTTGGGGCCGTATTTTTCGAAGGCGGCGCCGGTGGTGAGGAGCTTGCAGTTGCTGGCGGGGGCGAGGGGTGTGGTGGCGTTGTAGGCGAAGAGGTCGACGGGGCCTTTGGGGGTGAGTTCGACGACATCCATGCTGATGGACATGCCTTTGACGAGATCGGCGCCGAGGAGGGCGCGGAGGCGGGCGTCGAGGGAGCCGGCGCGCGCGGGGGCGGCGGCGGCGAAGGCGAAAAGAGTGGCGCAAGCGAGACGAAAGAGGTGTGGGTACTGCCGATCCATAGCATGCCGGAGTTTCCGGCCCTCCGTGGGAAGAGTAAAAAAGTCCCGAAGATCCTCCCCGCCGGTACGTGCCGCCGACCGAGGTGCTGAGCGGCGGCAGTATCATGGGGCGCGGGAGGCGGTTTCCGCAAGCGCGACGGAGCGCAAAGGTTGCCTGAGAGGAATAGTCGGCGCGCGCCGGGGGTGCTGGCCCACACTTTGCCGGGAGAATTTTTTGTTTTTCCGCGGAGTTGACCCAGCCCAAGCGCATCAGGGAGAGGATGCCGGGAGGTGATTGTGAATGGCATCGTTTTGATCGTTGACGATGAGGCGGAGTCGCGGGAAGCGCTGGCGCGGGTGCTGACGGCGGAGGGGTATACGGTGCGGACGGCGGGGGATGCGCAGCGTGCGACGCAGTTGATGGCGCAGGAACATGTGGACGTGGCGTTGCTGGATATTGATTTGCCGCACGTGCCGGGGGATTCGTTTGCGGCGTTTGTGCATTTGAGGTATCCGCGGACGCGGATCGTGTTCATCTCCGGACAATATGACATGGTGGATCCGGAGCGGTTCGGGGTGGACACGGTGTACTTTCGGAAGCCGGTGGATGTGAAGGCGTTGCTGGAGGCGTTGCGGAATCAACCGCCGGCGGCGTTGGCGTGACGGTAAATGGCCACGAAAGGCACGAAAGGCACGAAGGGCACGAAGGATGACGACGACGGGACTGTCCACGAATACACACGAATTTACACGAATGGAGGGGGCGGGATTGGATGGAGCGGGAGGTGGCCGCCGATGGACGCGGATGATTGGATTGCGGGGGGAAGATCTCGCAAGGAACCGGGGAAAAATTGGAAAAACTGGTTCAACTGGTTCAATTCGGATGGGATGGGTGCGCGCGGGATGGACGGATCGGGGCGCTTGCAAAATGGGTCGGGGATCGCCATACTGCGGGACTTCGCCGGGATTGGCGGCGCTCATTGGTTTGGAGATTTTGTCATGGCGTATGCGATTATTGAAGACAGCGGGACGCAGCTCAAGGTGGAGCCGGGGGATCGGTTTGAGATTGACCTGCGGGAATTGGCGGCGGATCAGTCGACGATTACGTTTGACAAGGTGCTGCTGGTGTCGGGCGAGGGCGGGGTCAAGATCGGGCAGCCGACGGTGGCGGGGGCGACGGTGACGGCGAAGGTGCTGGGGGAAGTGAAGGATGACAAGATTTTCGTGGAACGGTTCACGCGGCGGAAGGGGTTTCATCGGCGCGTGGGACATCGGCAGCGGTATCTGGCGGTGCAGGTGGAAGCGATCAATGGGTGAGACGTAAATGGCCACGAAGGGCACGAAAGACACGAAAGCCGGGGTTTGGTTTTTGGATTGACGTAATTGTGGAAGAGTGAAGAAGGGCCCGCAGCTTCGGTGAAGTCGCGGGCTTTTTTGTTGCGCGGGCGTTGGGGATTTCGTGGTCTCAGGTCCAGGAGCCGTGGCGGTCCCAGGACTGAGGACATTTGTGGAGCATGGCGGCGAGACGAGCGGCGGTTTTGCGGCGTTTTCGGGCGCTGGCGCGTTGAGGGAAGCGGAAGGGGCGCGGGCCGATCCAGATTTCGAGTTGCCAGGTATCGCCCTCGTGAGCAGGGGGCACGAGGGAGATTTTTCCCGCGGCCTCGAAGGGCGCCAGAAGGCGAGGGGAGGTGTCGAAGCCGCAGATGCGGGTGGCGCGGGTGACGGTGCGATTGACCGGATCGAAGCGGAAACAGCGGGCATGAAGGAAGGCGGGAAGGAACGCGAGGGAGAGGATGCAGAGGGCAAACGCGAACATGAAGGTCGGGCCTGGGCCGATGAAGATCGCGAGGGTGGGACCGGCAACCCAAACTGTGAGGACAAGCAAGACCAGGCCACATGCGAGGCTGGCGAGGATGCTCACAATCGTGGGAGCGATTAAGGTGAGAACGCCGTTGGGATCGGTGCGAACCATGCCGCGATTATGAGGAATCTCGGCGGTAAATGAAAGACGCTCGCCAGAGGACGAGCGTCTGAAGACTGATTTAGATATAGGGGGCCGCGGGGATTATTTGACTTGCTGGAGGATGAGGGCGCTGGCCTGGTTGCTGGGGACGTTGAGGGCGCCCAGGGCGGTGGCGGCGGCGTTTTTGGTAGGGAGGTCGGTTTCGGTGGAGACTTCCTTGATGAGGTTGTTGACGGCGGCGGAGTCGAGGGCGTTGCCGGTGCGTTTGGCGGATTCGGCCAGGGCGATGAAGAAGGGGGCGCGGAGGGAGGTATCGAGGTCTGGGGAGAGTGCGGCGGCGGCGAGGGCTTGCTGGCCGTCGGAGCTGTTGAGGTGTCCGATGACGGTGGCGGCGCCGCTGGCGACGGCGGGGTTTTTGTCCTTGAGCGCGGCGGTGAGGGCGGGGAGGGCATCGGCGACGTTGTAGATCGACTTGTGATCTTCGGCGAGGGTGTTGAGCAGGTCGATGGCGGTGGTGGTGAAGTTTTTGGCCTGATCGGGGTTGAGCGCTGCGCCGTTTTGCTCGCCGCCTTCGGCTTGCGTGATGGCGCTGCGGACGGCGTCGGGCGAGGCGTTGGCGTCGATGATGGTGGCATGGGTGTTGGCTTCGCGCTGCTGGACGGCCTGGTCCGGGGTGGCCAGGACGATCACGGCGGCGTGGCTCAGACGCTGGTCCTGCTGGCGGGCGGCGTTGAGAGCGCCCATGTCGCCGGTGGCGGGGATGACGACGGCGGTGACACCGGCGGAACCGCGGGCCTGTTCGAGGGCCTGGGGGAAGGTGCCGCCGCTGAAGACGGTCATGGCGGGTTCGCCGGAGCGGAGGGCGTCGGCGAGCTTGTTGCGTGCGTCTTCATCGGGGGAGACGACGAGCACGGTGGCGGGCGACTGGGCACCGAGGGCTTCGGCGAGGGTGGGCACGACGCGGAAGGAGGAGGGGAAGGGATTGGCGGGGTTGGCGCGGGCGAGGGCGAAGGCGGCGCGGAAGCGGACGGCGCGATCGGAGTAGTTGAGGGCCTGGATCAAGGGGGCGTTGGCGCCGGAGACGAGGCCCTGGGTTCCGCCGGTGGCTTCGAGGGCGTCGATGGCTTTGAGGGCGAGGGCGGCATCCTGATCGGCGAGGGCCTGGGCGAGGACGGGGTTGACGTAGATGGGTCCGGCGGCGAGTGCGTAGAAGGAGGCGTCGGGCTTGCCGGGCTGGATGGTGGGGTCGGTAGCGCCGGGGGGAAGGTTGATGGATTTGCGGAGGCTGGCGGCGAGCCAGAGGGAGATGGCGGGGCCGTCGTTGGATTCGATTTTCAGTGCGGATTCGGCACAGCGCATGGCCATGACGCTGTCCCAGATGGGGGTGGGGACATCGATGGGCACGACGTTGTTGAGGCCGTCGTCGAAGGTCCAGACGGAGTTGGTTTTTTCATCGGGGAAGAGGGGCTGGTAAGAGGCTTTGTGGCTGTAGTAGTTTTGGCCGGCGACGAGGAAGAGATCGGCGGGGGAGGCGTGCTCTGCGGCGCCGGTGCGATCGATGCGGTGGATGGCGTCGCTGACGGCGCTCTTGACCTGGGCATCGGTGGAGGGATCGGCCTGGAGGAGGCGGAGCTTGGGGAGGGCCTGGGGGTAGCCGATCTGTCCGATGACATCAACGAGCACGAGCTTGAGGGCGTTGTCCTTGGTGTCGAGCGCCTGGAGGAGGGGCTGGAGGACGGGGCGGCCGATGTCGGTCATGACGCGGAGGATGTAGGGCTGGAGGTTTTTTTTGCTGCTGTTCTGGAGGTATTCGATGAAGATGGGGACGGAGTAGGGGCCGGCGGCGATGAGGCGGTCGCGGGCGTTGTTGTAGGCGCGGGGGCTGGTGGCGAGGCGATCGACTTCATCACGGATGCGTTTGGGATCGCGTGCGACGGCGCGATAGCCGGCTTCGAGGCGATCGAGGAGCTGGGCGGAGACATCGCGGAGTTCATCCCGCTTTTCGTTGCGGAGCATGATCTGGCGGGGATCGCGGCCATTGGCGACGGATTCAAAGGCGGCGAGGAGGTCCTGGGGTGCGGGGTTGGCGTTGAGGATGGCCTGGGCGTTGGCCTTGGCGAGATCGACGTTGTTGACGAGGGAGTAGTGGAGGAAGTCGTCGGCGTATTGTTCGAGGGGTCGGCCTGGGGCGACGGCTTCGCCGGGTTGTGAAGCGGCGGCGGCATCGGGGGCTGGGGCTGCGGCGGGCGGGGTGGCGTCGGCGGCGGGGGGCGCGGCGTCCTGAGCGAAGAGGGGGATGGGGAGCGCCGTTGCGGCGAGGACCGCGGCGGAGAGGAGCAGACCGGACCAGAGGGACCGCTGTGAGGACCGCTGGAGCATAAAGCCTCCTGAAATCAGCGCTGCCGCGAGAGGTGCGACGGACCATGAGAATGTGGGGGCGCCATCTGTACGGATATGCAGCTCAGGGCCCGAGAAGGGTATCCGGAGCGGTGTGCCTCCGCCGCGATCTGCTATCCACGCCACCGTGGGAGGCCCGGCGCGAGGCCGGGAATCCCGAGAATGGGGCCGATTATAGACGGGGTGCGGTGGGTGTCAAAGGAATAGTGGAGTAGGGGAAGGAGGGCGGCGCGGGAAGTTATACTTTGGTGATGAGAGTGCGTAGACGTATGTATGTGCGGCAGTGGGCGTGGGCGGGGGTGAAGTGGGTGGTGGGGCCGGTGGTGGGGGTGCTGGTGATACGGGGAATGTGGGGGTGGGTGGCGGGGCGGCAGTTGGCGGAGGCGCGGCGGGAATTGGCGGCGGCGGGGGTGGGGGTGCGTGTGGAGGATTACGAGGGGGCGGCGGTGCCGGAGGAGCGGAATGCGGTGGTGCCGGTGCTGCATGCGATTGATAACTTGCGGTTGACGAAGGGGGAGAGGGCCCTGGTGACGGGGGCGGATGAGCCGGCGGGGATGCTGGAGGCGGATTTCAGCCCTACGGAAGTTGCCGACATTGATCGGATTCTGAACTCGCTTGGTGGGATGTTTGAGGATTTGGATGCAGCAATGGCGCGGCCGGAGGCACGCTGGCCGCGCGAGTATCTGCAGAAATATCTTCAGTGGCCGACGCATGCGGGCTTCTCCCGACTTGCTGATGTGCGATTCCTAGCGCACGTTTTGCAGATGGGGGCGCGGCGGGCACATGAGAGGCATGATGATGGTGCATGTCTGCATCACATTCGACAGATTCTGGCGCTGGCGCGAGTGACGGATGCGAACCCCTCGATGATCAGCCATTTGATGGCTAGCGCGTTGCGGGCTACGGCAGCGGAGACGGTGGATGAGTTTCTGCCGGAATTGCGACTCGATGCGGGCGATGATCGGGAGACCCGCGCGCTGCTAGCGGAGCTGCTGGCAGACAGGGCGTTTCAGGAGGCAAAGATTGTGGCATTTCAATTTGACGCCGTCTACGGGGGCATTGATTTAGCGGGATATTATCCCCAGCTCGACTCGTGGCTACTACGACCGGTGGCGGACGAGGTCATCGCGAGCAGGCTGCGGGTGCAGCTTCGATACATGCCGGCGGTCGAGTCTTCTACATACAACGGCACCGTTGTCCCGGTTGTTCCTCGGGCTACATCCAACCTGCTCGCTTCGCTGACGTTCGTCGCCAATGACCACTATGCCGTCGCCTACGCAAGATGCTTGTTCTTGGACGCGGAATCGCTGGCGGATACGCGGGCGGTGGGGGTGTTGTTGGCGGCGCGGACGTATTGGGCGCAGCAGGGGCGGTGGGCGGGGTCATTGGCGGAGTTGCGGGGGTTGATTGGGGCGGGGCCGGCGGATCCGTTTGCGCGGGATGGGGGTGCGTTGCGGTATCGGGTGGATGCGGGTGGGCCAACGGTGTGGTCGGTGGGGGAGGATGGGGTGGATGGCGGGGGGATTTTGCGGGCGGGGGCGGCGCGGACGAAGCGGCGGGATGACCAAGGGGATTTGGTGTATGGGGCGGCGTGGCGGGCGTTTAATGGGAAATAGACCAGGCGGCCATGGCGGCGTAGCCGAGGATCCAGGCGGTGATAACTGAGATTGCGAGGGTGAAAATTACGGCGAGGAGGGGGAAGGCGAGGGTGAGGAGGGCGGTGCGGAGGGTGCGGCGGCGGGGGTCGATGGTCCAGGCGAGGGGGGCGGTGGGGAGGAGGAAAAGCAGGAGGGCGGCGATGAGGAAGGGGATGTAGAGGGTGGGGGCCCAGGAGATCAGGAGCGGCGGGAGGGGGATGGTGGTATTGGGGATCACGCCGGCGAGGAGGGCGGCGCCCAGGAGGAGGACTTCCCAGGGGCCGAGAGCGAGCATGAAGGAGGCGATGCGGCGGGCGCGGCGACGACGGGCGTGGCGGGGGATGAAGAGTGCGAGGAATCGGCCGTAGAGGGCGTGGAGGAGGCGGAGGTCGATCCAGACCCAGAGGGCGACGGAGAGGAAGGCGACGCGCCAGTCGGTGGCGGCGAAGAGGGGGTAGGCGATCCAGGCCAGGCTGGGGGGATCGATGTTGGGCGGGCCGGCGGCGACGGTGCTTTGGTTGTCGAGGATCAGCCAGCCGGCGGTGATGAGGAGGGCGAAGAAGATGGCGAGGGCGATGTTGAGCCGGGCGAAGGAGCGGGCGTCGCGCGTGGGGATGCGGCCGCGGATTTCGTGGGCGAGGCGGATGGGGTGGCGGAGGATGAAGGCGTGGGTGGCGAGGCAGGCGCGGAGGCGGCGTCTGGGGCGGCGGAGCCAGGGGATGCGGGAGGCGGGGAAACCGGGCTGCCATTGGCGGCCGCATTCAGGGCAGCGGATGAGTCCGGCGGTTGGCAGGGTGGCGCGGAGGTCGTAGCCGCAGTGGGGGCAGAGGCGTTCGGAGCCGAGGAGTGATGCGGTGGGCATAGGGATAAGATACCGCGCGAGGCGGTTGGGGAACGGATGAGGCGTGAGGGGCGCGGGTGCGGGGGGCGTGGACGTGGCGCGAAGTGAAAGGGGGTTACGAATATTCGCCAAGGTCAAAAAGGTGCATGGAGAGATGGAAAAGGGTGGTATACTTGGGGCATGCGCCGCAGCAGCCGCATGTCGAGACAACGATTGGTCGCATTTGCTACCCGCTACGTGCTGGCGCCGGTGGCGGTGCTGCTAGCGGTGCGCCTGATCTGGGGGTATGAGGCGGCCAGGCAGCTGGATGCGACGTATGCGGAATTGCGTGCGGAGGGGGTTCCGCTGGAGACGAAGGCGTTTCTGGAGCCGGTGCTGCCCGCGGAGCGGAACGCGTTGGCGCCGGTGATGGCGGCGATCGGGCATTTGCGGTTGACGGAGGAGGAGCGTGATCTGATCGGGGGGGCGGGCAGAGGGTCGTCGATGCCGTACGAAACGCAGTACACGGCGGCGGACGATGCGGAACTGGATCGGATTTTTGCGGGGATGGGTCAGACGTTTGGGGACGTGGATCGAGCGATGGCGTTGCCGGAGGCGCAGTGGAATACGGAGGTAGCGGGCAGCGAGGGGTTTGGGTCATCGGGAGGGCGCGAGGCGCGGTATGACGACGTGCGGTTTTTGGCGCATGCGATGGTGCTGGCGGGGCGGCGTGCGCATGAGCGGGGGGATGATGGGGGGTGCCTGCATGCGTTGGAGGAATCGCTGGCGCTGGCGCGGATCATGGACGCGGATCCGACGTTATTCGGGCATGAGACGGCGATAGGCATTCGGACGCAGGCGGCGATGGGTGCGCAGCGATTTCTGGGGGATCTGCGGATAGATGGGAGCGATCGCGCGGCGGCGGCGGAGCTGGTGAAGGAGTTCGGGGAGGACCGGGCGGTTCAGCAAGCGCAGGTGCGGGCGTTTCAGTATGAGCTGGCGTATCACCGGGACAGCCTGCCGACGGAAGGGCCGCTGTGTTCGTCGTGGCTGCTGCGGCCGCTGATGGATACGACGGTGGTGAGGATACTGGAGCTGGATGCGTCGATGCTGCCGGCGGCGGCATCGCCGATTTATGACACGCGGTTGTTGCCGAAGCTGACGCCTGCGCCGACGGGGGCGTTGTCGGACATGGTGCTTCCGCCGCTGAACGGCGTGATGGAATCGTTTGAGCGGGCGATGATTCTGCAGGCGCGGCACCTTGCGGACGCGCGGGCGACGGCGGTGTTGCTGGCGGCGCGGATGTACGAGCAGGAGCAGCATCGGGAGGCGCAGGATGTGAGGGAATTGCGGGGATACCTGGCGGCGGCGCCGCTGGATCCATTTGCCAAGGGGGGCGTGGCGCTGCATTACCGGCTGGATCCGACGGGGCCGACGGTGTGGTCGGTGGGGGAAAACGGGGTGGACGATCACGGGCGGCTGACGCGAAGCGCGGGGCGTGTGCGGATGCGGTATGGTCAGCCGGACCTGGTGTATGGGGCGGCGTGGACGGAGGCGCTCAAGAGGGCGGCGGCGACGCGGGATGCGGCGCCTGGAGCGCGGGGGAAGGCGGTCACTGGTGGAGCAGCGACCACACGGCCATCGCGATAAAGCCGGCGGCCCAGAAGATCGCGAACAAGAGGAACCAGATGAGGACGGCGCAGAGGAGCGGGTAAAGGAGGGTCATGGCGGCGCAGCGGCAGCCACGATTGCCGCCGGTGGACCAGGTGAAGACGAGGGTGGGCGCGATGAGCAGCAGACAGGCGGCGAGGACGAGGAGGGTGGCGAGGAGTGGGAGCCACTGGGCGATGGGGGCCGGGGAGAGGGCGGAGCTTCCGATGAACCAGCAAGCGGCGGCGGAACCGAGGAGGGCGACGTCGAGGGGCAGGAGGGCGAGGGCGTAGGAGGCGAGGCGCCGCACGCGGCGGCGTTTGGCGCGGGGCGCGATCTGCCAGCCGATGATCCAGCGATAGAGCCAGGCGATGCTGTGGAGGCTGCACCAGAGCCAGAGGAAGGCGGCGAGGAAAAAGACGCGCCAGTCGAGGGAGGCGGCGAGGGGGTAGGCGATCCAGGGGCTGTTGTTGTTGAAGGCGGGGATGGTGTTGAGGCCGCCGGTGGAGAGGAGGAAGCTGAAGATGCCGCCGGTGATGAGGAGTCCGAGGAGGAGGGCGATCCAGAAACTGGCGGCGGCGAAGAGTTGGGCGTCGGACTTGCGGACGCGTGCGTTGGCTTCCCTGGCGAGGAGGTCGCCGCGGCGAAGGAACATCCAGAGCGTGCCGAGGTAGGTGGAGAGGCGGCGTCGGCGGTGGCGATGGATCCAGGGGATGCGTGAGGAAACGATGTCGCGCGGCCAGCGGGCGCCGCACTCAGGGCAGCGGAGGGGACCGGGGAGGAGCAGTGCGGCGCGCAGGTCGTAGCTGCAGGTGGGACAGAGAAGTTCGCTGTCGGTGACGGTGGACATGGTCAGGGATTACAGCATACCGAGGGGATGGGCGTAGCGCTATACTGGGGGCATGCTGCGACGCAATCGCATCCGTTGGGGCCGGCGGGTCCGGCTGACATTTCTTTGGCTGGCGGTTCCGCTGGCGGGGGTGGCGGCGGTGCGGCTGGCGTGGGGGATGATCGTGGAGCGGCGGCTGATGGAGGCGCGGCGGGAGTTGGCGGCGGCGGGGGTTCCGGAGACGCGCGAGGAGCTGGCGGGGCCGGTGATTGCGGAGGAGCGGAATGCGGTGATTCCGCTTTTGCATGCGATCAAGGGGCTGTCGCTGACGAGCCCGCAGCGCGAGCTGCTGGCGGCGTCGGACAAGAACGGCGCACCGTATCGTGCGGACTACTCGCCTGCGGAGCTTGCGCAAATCGACGCCGTTCTGGGCTCGATGGCGCCGGTGTTCTCCGATATTGACGCCGCGACGGCCCGGCCGGGGGCGCGCTGGCCGGCGGAAGATCTCGTCCCGGTCGATCGCTGGCCGACGATCCACGGCGTGAATCCCATGAACACGCTGAGGTTTCTGGCCAACACGGCCGGGTTGAAGGCGCGCCGGGATCTTGCGCATCACGAGGATGCGGCGTGCCTGCACGACATTCTGGAAATTCTGACGATTTCGCGGGTCATGGATGCCGGCCCGGACCTGGTATGTCACGTGATGGCGGGCACGGAGCGCTCGCTTGCCGCGGGAGTTCTTGAGGACTTTCTGCCGGACCTTCGCTTCTCGAGCGCTGATGATGGGCAGGCTCGCGCGCTGCTGGCGGCGCTGGCGGACGATCAATCGTTCCAGCGGGCCCAGTACATCGCGTTTGAAGCGGTGTTAATCGATTTGCCCGAGTCTGTGGCATCCTACCGGGAGCTGAGTTCATGGCCGCTTCGCCCGGTGGCGAAGAATCTGCTGGCGCGGTGGATGGCGAGCAGCGTCGCGAGTCTCCCGGCGATAGCATCGCCCACGTACAACCCAGCGCTGCTGCCGCCATCGACGGGGGAGGGCGGCGGGGTTCTGCCCATCATCACTTTCATGAGCATCAGCGACTTTTTCGACAAAAGCGAGATGTCGTTTCACAGTCGCACGCTAACTGATTCGCGTGCTTTGGCGATTCTTCTGGCGGTTCGCCTGTATGAGGAGCGGCACGGTAAGGCGCCCGGGTCGCTCGGGGAACTCGCCGCCATTCTTCCTCCACCCGCCGATCCGTTTGCGCGCGATGGCGCGGCGCTGCGGTACCGGCTGGATGGAGCGGGCCCCACGGTGTGGTCGGTCGGCGAAGATGGCATCGACAGCCACGCGGCGCTGGTTCCGCCCCCTGCGGGCTCGACGGAGCGATTCAGACAGGTGGACCTCGTTTACGGGGCGGCGTGGAGGGCGTTCAGTGCAACGCTGCCAAAACCGCTGTATCCGTGAAGCACGTGAAGCGCTGTGTGGCGGTTACAGCATCGCGGAGGGGTCGGTGGGGCGTTGGGGGGAAGTGTCGGTGGGGGGTGGGCCGGTGAAGGTGGTGTAGTTGCGGAGGTCGAGGTGGCGGGCGGGGCGGGTCCAGGGGGCGGCGCTCAGTTCGTGGAGCATGCGGCGCATGCTGATGCAGCGGCGGAAGAGGTCGGGAAGGCGCGGGATGTGGCGGAGAGTTGTATCCCCCCCGTCATCCTTTTTCTGTTCGGTGAAATGGGCGGGGTCGAGGGTGTGTACGGGGGCGGCCTGGGAGGCGCCGGAGATGACGAGGCCGTGCATGCGAGACATTTCGAGGGAGGCGTGGGGGAGGGCGGGTTGTGCGGGATTTTGCAGGAGGGCTTCGAAGCCGGAGAGGGTTTCTTCGTAGGTGTTGGGGGTGAGGGTCATGGGGACGTCGAAGCCGCCCCAGCGGACGGTGGCGATTTTCTGGCCGTAGTCATAGACGATGCGGTCGCCGCCGGCGCCATCGAGGGTGAGGATGGGGTCGAGGTGTTCGGAAGAGGCGTGGGAGAGGCAGACGAGGAGCTGCTGGCCGGTTTCGATGGTGATGCGGAGGCAGCAGGTATCGTAGGTTTCGATGTCGTTGACGCGATAGAGTTCGGCGTCGACGGAGACGGGGCGGGCGCTTTCGTGACGCTTCGGGCCGAGGAGGTAGAGGGCGAGGTGGAGGAAGTGGGCGAGGGCGTTGTTGGCGGGGGAATCGAGGATCCAGACGCCGTTGCGGGCGAGCTTGCCGGCCCAGGGGCGCTGGAGGTAGTAGGCGGTGGTGCGGGGCCACATGGCGATGAGGGAGGCGGCGGCGATGCGGCCGAAGGCGCCGTCGATGAGCTGCTGCTTGAGGGACTGGGTGGATTCGGCATAGATGTCCTGATAGCCGATGGCGACGGGGAGAGTGGCGGCGTCACGGGCGCGGATCATGGCGTCGATGTCCTGGATGCACCCGGCGGCGGGCTTTTCGCAGAGGACGGGTTTGCCGGCGGCGAGGGCCTGCTCGGTGAAGGAGCGGTGGAGATCGATGGGGATCGGGAGCCAGAGGGAGTGGACGTTTTGCAGAAGCTCTTCGTAGGAGGTGCAGAGCCTGACGCCTTTGGCGGACATGGCGGCGGTAAGCTCGGGGTGCTGATCGTAATGGGGTTCGTAGACGGCGGCGAGGCGGAGAGGCTTGGAATCGTCGGCGAGGCGTTCGAGGAGGAAGCGGCCGACGTAACCGGCATAGACGCCGAGGCCGACGAGACCGAAGGGTTGGCCGGGCATAAGGTTCCTGCGGAATGACAAATTAAGAAAGTGACAAATGACAAATGGGGGCTGCGTTTTTTAGTAGGGGCCGCGGATGTGGGATTTTACGTGGGTGTCGTAGAGGCGGCGGAGTTGGTGGTGGATGTCTTGCGGGAGGCGTGGGAGGTCGGAGGGGCGGGAGTTGGTTTGGGCCTGTGCGGTGCGGGTGGCGCCGGGGATGACGGTGGTGACGGCGTCGAAATCGAGAATCCAGCGGAGGGCGAATTCGGCCATGGAGAGCTCGGGAGGGACGAGGGGGCGGATTTTTTCGGCGAGCTCGAGTCCGGTGGTGAAGGGGAGTCCGGCGAAGGTTTCGCCGACATTGAACTTTTCGCCGTTGGCGTTGTAGTTGCGGTGGTCACTGGGGGCGAAGTGGGTGTCTTTTTTGAATTTGCCGGCGAGCAGGCCGCTGGCGAGGGGGAGGCGGATGATGAGGGCGACGCCCATTTCCCTGGCCTGGGCGAAGAGCTCGTCGATGGGTTTCTGGCGGAAGATGTTGAAGATGATCTGGAGGGAGGCGAGGCCTTGCTGTTTGAGGCAGACGCGGGCTTCGTCCATGGATTCGACGCTGGCGCCGAAGTGCTTGATGTGGCCGTCGGATTGGAGCTTGCGGAGCCAGTCGAAGACGTGTCCGGCCTGAAGGTGGCGCGGGGGGATGCAGTGGAGCTGGGTGAGATCGAGGTGGGGCCGCTGGAGGCGGTCGATGGATTCGAGGGTCCAGGTGCGGAGGGATTCGTAGGAGTAGCCATCGGGATAACCGCGGCGACCGAGCTTGGTGGCGACGAAGATGGACTTGCCCTGTTCGGGGAGGGATTGGAGGAACTTGCCGATGAGGGATTCGGAGCGGCCGTTGCCATAGACGTCGGCGGTATCGAGGAAGGTGACGCCGGTATCGATGGCGGTTTTAAGGATATCGGTGGCGTCGGCGTCGGAGAGGGAGCCCCAGTCGGCGCCAAGCTGCCAGGTGCCCAGGCCGATTTCAGAGACGGGAACGCCGAGGCGCGGGGCGGTGCGATAGCGCATGGGAAGCTCCTGCTATACCCCCCCTACCGGTGAGAGGGTTGATGATAGCTGGAGCGTGCGCGCGCGCAAAGGGCATTGCGTGTGCACTGGGGTGCCCGATCGCTCAGGCGAGGGGGACGGATGTGGGAAGGGTTTTGAGCCAGTCGGTCAAGGCGTCGAGGCCGACGGGATACGCGCGGATTTGCAGGTGGCCCTGGCATTCGGGCTCGCCATGTTTGGCGACGAGTGCCAGGACGGGCAGGGCCGGGGCGGCGTTGCGGACGAGATTGAGGATGTGTTCCGGAACGACCGGGGGCGTGCCGGCGCGGGGGCCGACGACCACCATGCCGTCAAGCTGAGCACACTGGTCGGGGGGAGGCAAAGCGGAAGCAATCTGAACAGTGCTGCAAAGCGAGAGGGCATAGGCGAGCGGATCAAATTCCACGTAGGAATCGGGCCGGATGTAGAGGATGCGTTTATCGTGGCGTGGGACCAGCGGGGTGAGGAGGCGTTGTTCTTCCTTGGCGGGGAGGCGGGCGAGAATGGCGGTTGCGGTCAGGATTTCCTGGCGTTTGGCGGCGGGATCGAAAGAGGGCGGGGTCTTGTCCTTGCCGATGAGCCGCCATTCCGCGCGGGTGATGGGCCGGACGAGATCGCGTGCGGAGGCGGCGAGGAGCAGTCCATGGGCGGCGAGATTGGCAAACGAGAGGCCAGTGGTTTCGCCGGAGGGACTGGGCCGCTCGTCGCGCGTCTGGCGGTCGTAAAACGCCCGAATGGCCTGGACGACGGCGGGGGGCAGGCCCATGCGAATGAGCAGGCGGCTGACCAGTTCGGGATGGCGCACGCCCAAGGCGATTCCCTCGACTTCCGAGGGCGGGAGATGGTGATCGATGGCAAAGTGGAGGACCTGGGCGTACTCGGCCGCAAAGTGCTGGCGAAGCAGGATTTCTCCCAGATCGTGGCACAGGCCGGTGAGATGGTTGAGGCTTTCCTGTTCGGACGAGCGGGTTTGCATCAAGCTGTTGAAGAGGTCTGCCACGGCATAGGAATGTTGCCAGCAGCGGATGGAGTTGAAGCCATCCTGCTCGTCGGGAGGAAACGCCCCGACGATGCCGATGCTCATGGCCATGTTCTGGATGCCTCGGGCGCCCAGGTTGCGGGCGGCGTCCTCGACATTACGGATTCTTCCGCGGCCGCCGGCGGCGGCGGAGTTGGCGAGCTGGAGGACCCGCGTGGCGAGTATGGGATCGCTTTCGATGACGCGGACGACGTCGGAAAGATCGGCGTGGGAAGAACTGGCGACCGACATGAGCTGCGCGACGACGCCGGCGGGGGCCCGGCCGTTCATGACCCGGTCGAGGCGTTCGAGCGTTTGTTCGCGCGTGAGGATTCTGGGCCATTTGGAAGGATCGATGCGCGCCGCCGGCTTGCCTTTGGTTCCGGTCGCGGGAGCGGGTGTGCCGGAGGCGCCTGGCGGGGTTTGCAAGGCCCGTTTGTCGACCGAGGCGCCCGGCGGCGACGGCCCCGCCGCATCCTCGATGGAAGCGCTGATGTCGTTGATGTCTTTGATGATCGTCTGAATGCGGGTGAGCAGTTCCGTGAGGGAAAAGGCGGACTTCAGCATGTAACTCTGGATGCCGAGCCTGGCGGCCTGGAGGATCAGGACTTTGTCGGCGGCATTGCTCAGGAGCAACACGGGCACCTTGGCGGTGCTCGGGTTCGCGCGGATTTCCTGCAGGAGCGTGATGCCGTCTTTGTGGGGCATTCTCACATCCATCAGGACGATATCGGGCGTTTCGTTCTGGAGAAAGTTCATCGCCGCGACGCCGTCGCCCGCGCATTCGACGAGATGTCCCTCGGCGCGCAGGGTCGCGGCGATGGGTTCGCGCACCACGGCTTCGTCATCGACAACAAGAATCTTGGCCATGATCGACGCTCGCAGTTAGACAGTCTCGCGTTGCTCAGAGGGGGATGCAGGCGGCCGGTCGAGGATGACGCCCTCGACGCGGCCAATGATGTCGATCAAATGGCGCACCTGGCGTTTGATGGCGTCGACGTCGGCATGGGCCTGCAAGAGGCGTTCGACGCCGGCGGCGGCGTCGGAAATGGGCATCAAACCATAGAGGCCGCCGGTGCCCGAGAGATTGTGGACCTCGGTGGCCAGGCGTTCAAAATCGTTGCGGGTGAAACTGGCTTCGAGAATGGCGACGCGCGCCGGAAGTTCGCCGACGTAGGTCTGGAGGAAGGGCCGGAGCGCTTCATCGGAGAGATCGCTTTTGATGGGGCCGGCGGGCGGCGGGGCGGCGGTCTCCACAGGGCCCGCGGCGCCGGCGGCGGTGTGCGTGGTCCCATGGGCCAGGTGGGTCGCGATGACGCCCAGGAGGTCCTGCCTGCGGACGGGTTTTCGCAAATAGTCGCTGCATCCGGCATCGAGACATTTCTGGCGGTCTTCGGCCATGGCATGGGCGGTCAAGGCGACGATGGGGCCCTGGTATCCTTTCTGGCGCAACCGGGCGGCGGCGCCATAGCCATCCAGCTCGGGCATTTGCATGTCCATGAGAACGACATCGAAGGGCTCGCCATTGGCGACGGCGGCCAGTGCGGCGTCGCATCCGGTGCGGCCATTTTCGGCAAGCTCGACGTCCAGGCCGGCTTCGCGCAGGTATACCGACAAGAGGCGCCGGTTGTCGTGGCCGTCATCCACCAGGAGCACGCGGCCATGAAGCTCGACCTGCTCCCGATGGCGCGGCTCGTTGGGGGAAGTGCCGCCGAGCGCTTCCCGGCAGTTCTGGTAGCGCTGCACACCCTCGAGCGGGCCGGGGTCAATGAAGAGGGTGAAGGTGCTGCCGCGACCGGGGCTGCTGTCCACGTCGATGCGGCCGCCGAGCATTTCGGCGAGGTGCTTGCTGATGGCGAGCCCCAGGCCGGTGCCGCCGAAGCGGCGGGTGGTGGAGCTGTCGCCCTGGACGAAAGGTTGAAAGATAGCGGCCATCTGTTCGCGCGACATGCCGATGCCCGTATCGATGACATCGAATCTGAGCCGCGGCTGGTGGGCGGTTTCGTCGAGGCGCATGATGAGGCGCACCCATCCCTCGTCGGTGAACTTGATGGCGTTGCCGATCAGGTTGATGAGAATCTGCCGGAGGCGGGCGGGATCGGTCCTGATGGTCGCGGGCACGAGGCCTTCGTTCTTCACATCGAGGCGAATGAATTTTTCGACGGCCCTTACGCGCATGAGGGAGGCGACATCGCTGAGCACCTGGCAGGGGCAGCAATCCAGGCATTCCACCTGGAACTTTCCCGCTTCGATTTTGGAAAGGTCGAGCACGTCGTTGACGACGGCGAGCAGGTGCTCGCCATTCCTGCGGATGGTGTTGATGTAGTCGAGCCGGTCGCTTTGTCCGAGATGGGGTTCCAGAAGCAGTTCGGCGTAGCCCAGGATGGCGGACATGGGGGTGCGAATCTCATGGCTGATATTGGCCAGGAAGCTGCTTTTGGCCTCATTGGCCAGCTCGGCGGCGCGCGTGGCGGCGACCAGCCGGTCGTTGAGGGCGTGCAGGCGGCGTTCGGCCAGCTCGCGCTCGGCGATCTCGACCGTGAGGCGCTTGTTGGCGTCGGCGAGTTCGGCGGTGCGCTGCTCCACCCGCAGTTCCAGGTTCTCATGGGCCTCGCGCAATTCGCGAGCGTTCCTGCATCGCGCGGCGGCGTCGGCGATTTCCCGCTCCACCGCCGGACGGAGGCGCGCGAGGTTCCCCTTCATGATGTAATCATGGGCGCCGGCTTTCATCGCGACGACGGCAAGTTCTTCGCCGACCGTTCCGGAAACCAGGATGAAAGGAACGTCCGGCGCCCGCTGGTGGGCGATCGTCAAAGCGGCCGTTCCGCTGAAGCGCGGCATGGCGTAATCGGAAATGATGATGTCCCAGGTTTGCGCTTCGAGCGCCGCGATCATGCCCGCGGCGGTGTCCACGCGCTGGTGAAGAACTTGCCACTCGCCGCGCTCCAGTTCCATGAGCAGGAGGAGGGCGTCATCATCGGAATCTTCAACCAAGAGGACGCG
Organism: Phycisphaerae bacterium; assembly: GCA_035545015.1. Taxonomy (GTDB): domain Bacteria; phylum Planctomycetota; class Phycisphaerae; order WQYP01; family WQYP01; genus CALCHA01. Next base: position 16,179 of record DASZZD010000029.1, on the reverse strand, counting down.
AAGCTCTGTGGACATGCGTGACCTTCCCTGAGCAACCCGGTTCCTTACGGTCATCTCTGAACAGATCGGAATGCGCTCCAGCACCTCCCGCGGCGACCTGATTTGCCCCAAACAGGTATCGGTAAAACTTGGAGTGGCGATTGATAATACTTCCGCCGGCGCGAGAAGCCAAAGGCCGCCGTTGGGACGGTTCATCGCCCCGCGGCGCATCCCCTGAACAGGGGGGTCCAGGGGGGCGAGGGGGGCGAGGACGGGAGGGCGGTCGGATAAAACGCAATTTTTTAGTATCAGGGCGTGGACGCCATGCGCTCGGGTGAATACAGTGCGGGCACTCCGATAACACATGGCCGCCGGATAATCCGGCAGCTTCCTCACGCGTCACGGAAGCGCGCGCTTACCGGGCGAAGCAAGGGTAAGGTGATCCGATGGAGCGGATGCGTCAGTTCGTCGCCTTTCTGGTGGAAGGGCAGCGATACGCCCTGGGGTTGGAACATGTGGGTTCGGTGCTTCAGGCGGTGGCGCCGACGCCTTTGGCGCAAGCTCCTTCGACGATCATGGGGATCTTTGACTGGCACGGTTCGATTGTGCCAATCTTCAACCTGCGGCGCCGGCTGGGTTTTCCCGACCGGGAACTTGAGGCGACGGACCAGTTTCTGATCGCGCGTAGCTCCAGGCGGACGGTCGCACTGGCGGTGGACGCCGTCGAGGGCCTGACCGGGGCGGCTGAAGCGGCTATTTCCAAACCCGAGGCGCTGTTGCCGGCGCAACCGCTGATTGATGGCATCGTGCAACTTGAGGAAGGGCTCCTGCTGATTCACAACCTCGAGGCATTCCTGTCATTGGAGGAAGAACGGGCGCTGGACGGCGCGCTGCTGGGGAGCCGCGATGCATCCTGAGCTGCCCAATCACTTCCATGCGGCCCTGAACCAGTTCATCTCGGAAGCGCTGGGTCTTTATTTTCCTCCGTCGCGGTGGATGGAACTTCAGCGGGGAATTTGCGCGGCGGCCGAGGAACTGGGAAACGGTGCGTCTCCGGCGGAATTTGCATCATGGCTGGCGACGGGGCCGGCGCTTTCGCAGCGACAGTTGGACGTGCTCTCGACGAAATTGACCGTCGGCGAAACATATTTTTTCCGGGAGCCTCGCCATTTCGCGGCCCTCACGGAGTACATTCTTCCCGAGATCGCGCAGCGGCGGGGGCCGGCCGCCATACGCATCTGGAGCGCCGCCTGCTGCACGGGCGAGGAAGCATATTCGATCGCGATCTGGCTCGATCGCATGGCGCCCGCTTTCGCCGGGCGGGCGACGATCGTGGGGACGGACATCAATCCGGATTTCCTGCGCCGGGCGGAGGCGGGCGTATTCGGCCGATGGTCGTTTCGCGATGCTCCTCCGTGGCTGATGGGCCAGTATTTTCAAGAGAAAAGGGAGGGGCAGTTTGAAATTGCCCCGCGCATCCGCCGCATGGTGCGGTTCATGCCGCTCAATCTGGCAAGTGACACATTTCCCGCGTTGCTGACCGATCTTCACGCGATGGACGTGATTTTCTGCCGCAACGTGCTGATGTATTTTTCGAATGAGCAGGCCAGGAAGACGCTCGAAAAATTTTATCACACGCAGCGCGACAAGGGCTGGCTGATGGTGGGAGCCAGCGAATTGTTTCATGTATCATCCTCGCCGTACGCGACCGTCCGGTTGGCCGACGCGATCGTTTGCCTAAAGGGGAGAAACGCGTCGGCCGCTCGAACAGGGGCCGCCGCACCCGTTTTCCCGGAGACGCAGAATCCCGTCACCGAAGCGTCCACGCAGTTCCCGGCAATTGCGGCCGGCACCGATCACCAGCCGGCATCTCAGGTGCGGGAGAGTTCCTCCCCTGCTTCCGGCGAAGCAGCGCCCGCATCGACCTGGGCGGCCTTGACGCGGGACCTGGCGGGCCGGGGAAAACTGCAGGAAGCGCTGGTGAGCGCCGATCGCTGGATCGCCGCCGATAAGCTCGACCCGGTCGCTCATTATCTCCGCGGCCTGATCTTCCGCGAGAAGGGCGAAGCGCTCGAGGCGATGAGCTCGTTGCGGCGATCGCTCTACCTCGATCCGCACTTCATCGTGGCATATCTCGCGCTGGGAAACATGGAACGCGACCGCGGCCAGAAGCATAAAGCGCACCGGCACCTGGCCAACGCCATCGAGCTGCTGACGCGCCAGGAGGGCCGGAACATCATCCCCGAATCCGACGGCATGACGGCCAAGCAATGCCTCGATCTCGCCCGGGCGCTCGCCGCTATCGAGGTGCCGGTATGAAGGAAGCGGCGCCTCCCTCTGACGACGGACGCAAGCGCGGGGCGGAAATCCTCAAGGCTCGCGCGCTGCAAGCCGCCAAGCCAATCCATGCAGTGAGCAGCTCGGGCAATGCTCTCTCGATCGTTGAATTTCGACTCGCCAGCGAACGTTATGCGGTCGAACAGCAGTTCGTGCTGGAGGTCCACCCGCTGGACGCGCTCACCCCCCTGCCCTGCACGCCTGCGTTTCTGGCCGGCATTATCAGCATTCGCGGGCAATTGCTGCCCGTCATCGATATTAAAAAATTCTTCGAGCTTCCCGAACAAGGCATCACGGACATTCATGCGGTCGTCGTCGTGCAATCCGGCGACATGACCCTGGGACTCCTGGCGGACATGATCGTCGCCGCAAGAACCATCGAAGCGGACACGATTCAACCGTCACTGCCGACACTCACGGGCATCCGCGCCCAATATCTGCGCGGGATCGGCGCCGATCATCTGGTGATCCTCGACGTTCGCAAAATAGTTGCCGACCCCAAACTCATTATCAACGAGGAAGTGAGCGCGTCCTCCTGATTCCCTTACCCCTCATGGAGATCCATATGCGATGGACCGTCGGAGCGAAGATAGGAACTGTTTTTGCCATAGGGCTCATTATTCTGCTCATCACCGGTGCGACGGTCTACAGGAGCATCAACAAGCTGGTGGAGACGGTTTCCTGGGTGGACCATACACGCGTCGTCCTTGAGGATCTCTCGAACGTCATGCAGGCCCTCACCGATGCCGAAACAGGGCAGCGCGGATACCTCCTTACCGGCAAAGAGGAATATCTTGCTCCGTACAATGCCGGAACCCCCAGGGTTGCGGAGCTCATCGCGGACCTGCAAAAACAAGTGAGTGATAATCCCGACGAGGTCCAGCGGCTTGAGACCCTCAAAGATTTCGCACAACGCCGCCTTGCCAGTCTCAAAGACGTTTTAGATGTCCAAAAGGCCAAGGGCCCTGATGCTGCCAAGGACCTTATTCTTACGGGCGGCGGAAAAGAAGAAATGGTGGGTGTTCGCACGACCGTCCAGCAAATGCAGGATGAAGAAAAAAGCCTTTTGAAAAAGCGCTCCGATGAAGCGGCGGATAGCACGACTATCGCCAGGGCGACCATCATCACTGGTATCATTTTCGCGGCGATCTTTTTATTAGTGGTCGGATTGTTTATCAGTGCGAGCATTGTCAGCCCGCTGCGCGACGTTTCAGGAATCGCCGAACGGATCGCCGCAGGAGACTTGAGCCTGAAGGCCGTCACGAGCGACCGAAAAGATGAAGTGGGTGTCCTCCAGCGAGCCTTCAGCAGAATGGTTCTATCCCTGCAGACCATGGCCGACGTCGCCACAAAAATCGCGGACGGCGATCTGCGCGTCCAGGTTCAGCCCCAATCCAGTGTGGATTTGCTGGGAACGGCTTTCGCATCCATGATCGAAAACCTCCGCGAGCTCACCTCGCAAATCACCGGCGGCATCAACGTGCTGGGAACTTCCGCCAACCAGATTTCCGTCTCCACCACGCAGCTCGCATCGGGCGCCGCGCAAACCGCCACCGCCATCAGCGAAGCCACCACGACCGTCGAGGAAGTGCGGCAGACGGCGCAGGTGTCCAGCCAGAAGTCCAGGGCGGTATCCGACAATTCCCAGAAGATGACCCAGATCGCCCAGGGCGGCGTGAAATCCACGGAACAGGTCATCGCCGGCATCAACCGCGTGCGCCAGCAGATGTCCGCCATCGCCGACAGCATGGTGCGGCTCAGCGAGCAAAGCCAGACCATCGGCCAGATCGTCTCCTCGGTGGAAGACCTGGCGGCGCAATCGAATATCCTGGCGGTGAACGCTTCCATCGAGGCCGCCCGCGCGGGCGAACATGGCAAGGGATTCGCGGTCGTCGCCCAGGAAGTGCGCAGCCTGGCCGAACAATCCCGGCAGGCGACCAATCAGGTGCGGTCGATTCTCGCGGACATTCAGAAAGCCACGAATTCGGCGGTCATGGCGACCGAGCAAGGCAGTAAAGCGGTCGAGGCCGGCGTCAGGCAAACGGAAGAGGCGGCGCAGTCCATCCAGGCGCTGGCGAACAGCGTCGGCGAGGCGGCGCAGGCGGCGACCCAGATCGCCGCCTCGAGCCAGCAGCAACTCGTCGGCGTTGACCAGGTCGCCACCGCCATGGAAAGCATCAAGCAGGCGAGCACGCAGAATGTCGCCAGCGCCAAGCAGCTCGAATCCGCGGCGCAAGGCATCAAGGATCTCGGCCAGCAATTGAAACAGGCCGCGGAAAAATACCGCGTTTGACGGCCCACGTGGGACAACCATGCCGATGCAGGACGACGAATTCATCAACCGGCTGCGCGCCACATTCCAGGTGGAAGCCGAAGAACATTTGCAGGCCATTTCTTCCGCGCTGCTCGATCTGGAAAAGGAGCCCGGGTCCGCGCAGACCGCCGCCCGCATCGAGCACGCCTACCGCGAGGCGCACAGCCTCAAAGGCGCCGCGCGCGCTGTGGATCTGCGCGATATCGAATCGATCTGCCAGGCGATGGAAGGGGCGTTCAGCCATTGGAAGCAAAAGGCCCTGCCGCCGCCCCCGGGCGCCTTCGATGTGCTTCATCGATCGCTCGACCTGATCAGGGCGTCGGCCCGCGCCGTGGGCTCGCCCGCCAGTCCCGCCGCGCAACATCAGCAGCGCGACCTCGTTCACCAGCTCACCGCAATGCAGACCGCTGCATCTTCATCGCCGGTCAATCCACCGATCGACATGCCCGCTCATCCGCCTCTTCCCCCCACGGAGCCCGGCCCCTCCGCGCCGCCCGCCGAGGGCGCCCGCACGGAATCCGATCGCGGCGGCGCTCCCGAGTCGGTCCGCATTTCTCTTGCCAAGCTGGACGCCCGCCTGCTCCAGGCCGAAGACATGCTCAACGTCAAGGCCCTGACCGCGCGCCGTGCCGCCGACCTGCGCGCCCTTTCCGAAAAAATCGCCGGCTGGTGGCCGCAGTGGGCCCGCATTTCTTCCGGAGTCCGGTCGTCGCGCTGGCTGCGGCAGGACAGTTCCCCGGAGATGGCCGGCATCGCCGAGTTTCTGGAATGGAACTGCGATTTCATACGCTCGCTCGAGGCCAGGCTCGCCGCGCTCGCGTCGCAAGGCCAGAAGGACCGCTATGCCGTCGAGCGCCGCGTCGACGATCTTCTGGAAGATTCCAAGAAGCTCGTCATGCTGCCTTTCTCGTCCATCACCGGAGTTTTTCCCCGGCTCGTAAGAGACCTGTGCCGCGAGCAGAACAAGGATGCCGATCTGCTGTTGCAGGGCCAGGAGGTGGAGATCGACAAACGCATCCTCGAGGAAATGAAGGACGCCCTTATCCACATGTTGCGCAATGCCGTCGATCACGGCGTGGAATCGCCGGCCGATCGAAGCACGCACAACAAGCCCTCCCGCGCAACGATTAAAATTACGGTGTCCCGCGTCAATGGAAGCAAGGTCGAAATCGCCATCGCCGATGACGGCCGGGGCGTCGATCTGGAGCGTATCCGCGAATCGGCAGTGCGAAACCGTCTTCTGTCATCCGACGACGCCGCGAAACTCAGCGATCCGGAAACGCTGCCGCTGGTGTTCCAGTCCGATGTGTCCACCAGCCCCGTGGTCACTTCGGTTTCCGGACGCGGCCTGGGAATGGCGATTGTCCGCGCCAAGGCGGAAAAACTCGGCGGCCGCGTCTCCATTGAAAGCACCCCCGGCCAGGGCACGACCCTGCGAATCACTCTCCCGGTGACCATGGCCACCTTCCGCGGCGTGCTGGTGACCGCCGCCGCCCAGACCTTTGTGATCCCGGCCACCAGCATCGAACGCGTCGTTCGCGTCGGGACCGCGGATATCCACACGGCCGAAAATCGTGAAACCGTCTCGGTCAACGGCCAGGTCCTTTCCGTGGCCCGGCTCGAAGCCATCCTGCAGCTTGCCCCCTCGGCCGCGCAAAAATCCCAGCTCTCTTTAACGCTCATCATCCTGCAGAGCGGCGGCGCGCGCATCGCATGCGCCGTTGACGACGTTCTCCACGAAGAGGAAGTCCTCGTCAAAAACTTTCAAAAACCCCTGGTGCGCGTGCGAAACATCGCCGCCGCGACCATTCTGCATTCCGGCAAGCCCGTTCCGATTCTCCACGTGGGAGACTTGATAAAATCCGCCCGCGTGCATGGAATCCCGCCGGCGCTGTCGGCGGCTCCGCAAAATCTCCGCGCCGCGCCCCAGGCGCCCAGAATTCTCGTGGTCGAAGACTCGATCACCTCCCGCATGCTCCTGAAAGGCGTTCTCGAATCCGCCGGTTATCAGGTGAAAGTTGCGGTCGACGGCATGGACGCGTTTACCATTTTGCGAGAAGAACACTTTGACCTGGTCGTTTCCGATGTCGAAATGCCGCGCGTCAACGGCTTCGATCTGACGGCCAGAATTCGCGCGGACAAGCGCCTTTCCGAACTGCCCGTCGTCCTGGTGACCGCCCTGGAATCCCTCGAACAGCGCGAACGCGGAATCGACGTCGGCGCCGATGCCTACCTTGTCAAAAGCAGCTTTGATCAAAACCGGCTCCTGGATGTCATTCGACGGCTCATCTGAGGTTCATGGGATGCACGATGAAAAACGCGTCAAGGTCCTGATCGTGGAGGACTCGTCCGTCGCGCGCATGTTGCTCGTCGAAATCGTGTCGCAAGACCCGCAACTGCAAGTCATCGGCGCCGCGAGAAACGGCGCGGAAGCCATCGCAGCGCTCCATGACGCCATGCCCGACGTGATCCTCATGGACATCCACATGCCCGAGATGGATGGCTTCGAAGCCACGCGCCGCATCATGGAAACACGCCCCGTCCCCATCGTCATTTGCAGCGCCAGCGCCAATCTTGACGATGCGCTCATCAGCTTCCGCCTGATGGAAGCGGGCGCGGTCGCATGCGTCGAAAAACCCGTCGGCCAGGGCAACAACCAGTTCGCAGCGCAGGCGGCGCAGTTGTGCAAAACCCTGAAGCTCATGTCCGAGGTGAAAGTCGTCCGGCGCTGGCCGCGCAAGGAAACCAATGCCGCCAGGCCCATACCCATCCAGCCGAAAAACGTCCGCCCCGAAGTCGTCGGCATCGGCGCTTCCACCGGCGGGCCGCCGGTGCTCCAGACCATCCTCACCGGCCTTCCCAAGGATTTCCCGATCCCCATCCTGATCGTTCAGCATATCGCCCCCGGATTTCTCGTCGGGCTCGCGGAATGGCTGAATCAGACCACCGGCTTGAAAGTCCACGTCGCCGGATACGGCATGCAAATCCTTGGCGGCCATGTCTATCTCGCGCCCGATGACTTCCATATGAAGATCCGCCCCGGCGGAGTGCTTTTCCTCAGCAAGGAGCCCCCGGAAAATGGCCTGCGCCCTTCCGTGGGACAACTGTTCCTCTCCCTCGCCGAAGTCTACGCCCAACGCGCCGTCGGCGTGCTGCTGACCGGCATGGGCCGTGACGGCGCCGACGCGCTCAAACGCATGAAGGAATGCGGCGCCATGACGATCGTCCAGGATCGCGAGAGTTCCGTCGTCCACGGCATGCCCGGCGAAGCCATCTCCCTCGGAGCCGCGAGCCACGTGCTGTCCCCCGAGAAAATCGCGGCGGCACTCTCGCTCTTAGCCAATCCACTGTGACTGCACGGAGCACACACATGTTGACCGGCCAGCCCAACGCCATGCGCGACGTCCATATCCTGATCGCCGAGGACAGCCCCACCCAGGCCGAGCGGTTGCGCTATACCCTGGAGCGGCAGGGATATCACGTCGACGCCGCGAAAAACGGCAGAGAAGCGCTCGCCAAGGCGCGGGCTTCCCGCCCCACGCTGGTGATCAGCGACATCGTGATGCCCGAAATGGATGGCTATGAGCTCTGCCAAAGTATCAAAGCGGACCCCGCGCTCCAGGACGTGCCGGTGATTCTGGTCACCACGCTTTCCGATCCGCAGGACGTGATTCGCGGTCTTGAATGCCGCGCCGACAATTTCGTCATCAAGCCTTACGACGATCAATACCTCGTCTCCCGCATTCAGTTTGTCCTGCTCAATTACGAAGTTCGAAAGCATGACCCGGCCGGGATGGCCATCGAGATTTTTTTCAACGGCCAGCGGCATTTCATTACGGCCGATCGCCTGCAGATCCTGAATCTGCTCCTGTCCACCTATGAGGCCGCCATCCAGCGCAACCAGGAATTGACCCGGGCCAAGGACGCCCTGCGCGATGCCAACAGCGCGCTCGAAGCCATGAACAAGGAACTGGAAGCCTTCAGCTACTCCGTCTCCCACGACCTGCGCGCTCCCCTGCGCGCCATCGAAGGATTCAGCCAGAACCTCGCCGATGAATGCGCAAGCCAGCTCGGCCCAAAACACAAAGACCTGCTGCAGCGCGTGCAAAGCGCCTGCCAGCGCATGAAGCAATTGATTGAAGACCTGCTCAACCTGTCGCGCATCGGAAGAAGCGAAATGCAGCACGCACAGGTCGACCTGAGCGCCCTCGCCGCGTCCGTCGCCCATGACATCCAGCGCACGCAACCCGACCGGCGCGCACACTTCAATGTGACGCCCGGCCTGTTCGCCACCTGCGACGCCCGGCTCATGCGCATCGTTTTTGAAAACCTCATGGGAAACGCCTGGAAATTCTCCGCCCGCCAGGAACTCGCAACTATCGAATTCGGTCGATTGACCGGCAGCGAAAACGCCTTCTTCGTCCGCGATAACGGCGCCGGCTTCGATATGGCCTTTGCCGATAAACTCTTCGGCGCCTTCCAACGACTGCATTCCACCAGCGAATTCCCAGGCACCGGCATCGGACTGGCCACCGTCCAACGCATCATCCACCGCCACGGCGGACGCATCTGGGCTCAAAGCGCGCCCGGCCGGGGCGCCACCTTCTTTTTTACCCTCAAATCCTGACACCAAATCCCCGGTTAAATCCTCCCCTCATCCTGCAAATCCATCACATACTTCACCAGCAGCGGCTCCACCTGCGTCGCATCCGCCTGAATCTGCGCCTGCTTCATGTTGAAGTGAAACTTCCGCCAGGACATCCCCTCCTGATACGTGCACCCCGACAGATGCCCGAAGTGCGGCCGATCCGGACAACACCGCACCCCAAACCCATACTTCCGCATCGGAAACTTCGCCCCGCCTTTCGCGCCCGTCATCCGGTTGTTGTAAATCTCGATCAGCGGCGACACATTCTGCGTCCAGTTCCGCGGCACCCCCCCGCCGAACGTCCAGATCCCCGCCGCCGGAGCACTGGTCATCAACTCCAGCAGCTTCGCCGTGTCCTTCTCCATGTCCATCACGATCCGCTTCTTCCCCATCAGCTCGCGAATCTTGTTCGTGCAGTACACGTCGTTGCCCAGCTCCGAATCCGTAAACGCCGGCACGAACACCGGCACCTTCTTCCGATACGCCGACAGCAGGATCGCCCGATGCTCCGGATAATGCTCCTCCAGATACTTCCCCAGCCCCGCATGCAAAATGCTCGGGCTGATCGTCTCGTTCCCCGAAAACGTCCCCAGCACCGCGCTCATGATCTCATCGATGTGATCGAAATTCGTCTCTGGCTCCAGCACATCCGTCACCCGGTTCAGCCCCAGCTTCGCCAGCTTCTCATCATCATCCTTCGGGTTGTATTTGTAATGCTTCAGCCCCAGCCCCGGCACCAGCCCGTGCGCCATCAGCGCCCCGGTGCTCGTCACGCTATCCACCATCCCCCGATCGATCATGTCGCACAGCACCAGCGACAACTGCGCAATCGTCATCGCCCCAGACAGCGTCAAAAACCGCACGATCCCTTTCCTGGTCATCATCTGCCGCACCACTTCCGCCCCCTGCCGGACCTGCATCCCCACCCCCGGCATCTCTCCAAGAATTTCCAGAAGCTCCGCCACCCTCCGCCCTTTCCCCTTCACCCGCTCCTCCAGCACCACCATCAATATCGGCACAATGAAATTCGGATCCGCAAACACCGCATCCGGAAAGAACCCGTCCTTCACCTGCCCCGGCTTGCACAAGTCATATGGATTGATGTAGATCGTGCTCCCCGCCTCGCGCGCGTAAAGCGCCCCCGCGTGCCGCTCCGAATACCCCCCCACCACCACCGCCCGCTTCACCCGCCCCTGCCCCCGCGCCCCCAGCCCCTCATACCCCTCCGGCGTCATCACCTGGCCAAAGAATCCCCTGTTCCCGCTCAACCGCTTCAGCATCTTCCCCAGCGGGCTCGTCGCCAATCCGTCATAAATCACGACCGGCTTCTCCCCGCCCACACACCACCCCGTCAACGTCGCCGCCACCTCCCCAAGCATCCGCGCCCCAAACGCACACCGGCTCATGCCGTCGACAATCTCCCCCACCGTCCCGCACTTGCCCAGGTCCAGCAATTCCAGCGGCTGCAAATTCAACTTCTTCGCCATCGTTTACCTCGTGAGCTCGGTCTGCTGTCGGATCATACCCCCCATTCCCAAAACGACGCGACCCGGCGTCATCAGACACCGGGTCGGAAGAGAAGCGGGCGAAGGGGGTCGAACCCTCGACATTCACGTTGGCAACGTGACGCTCTACCACTGAGCTACGCCCGCGCGAATTGGGAACGGCATTATAGCACATCCTATCGGCATGTAAATGGCGTCGCCTTTGATCCAACACCTCAACCATTCTCCTTTTCCCTCTCCGCATTATCGCCCCTGCCTTCCCCGCCCACTGGCTCCAGCACGCCCGCCAGCAACGCCTCCACCACCTGCGCCACCCCGCATTCCGCCGGCGAGCCCGTCACGCGCTTGGCCGCCGACTGCACTTCGGAAGCAGCGCTGGCCATCGCGAAACTCAGCGTCGCCCCGCGCAGCATCGCCAGATCGTTCACATCATCCCCAATCGCGATCACCCGCCGCGGGTCCTCCCCCACTTCCTCCGCCAGTGCCGCAATCCCCGTCCATTTGTTCACGCCCGCCGCAAAGACCTCCAGCACCTGGACGTCATAGTGCGGCGAATAGATCGAATGATGCGAAGCGCCGGTCCCGAACCGCATGCCCATCTCCCGCTCCAGCGCCCGCCCCTCCGCCACATCCGCCACGATCCCCAGCCGCACGATCCGCCCCCGGTGGCTCGCCGGCGCCTGCGCACAGCGCTCCGCCCGCATCCGATTCGCCAGCAGCCATTCCCGCGTCCCCCGGTGCGGCTCGCCGTGCTCGGTCATGAAATACGCGGGCATCCGCCGCTCCGGATCGTCCGCCAGCAGCAGCACCGCATGGCCCCGCGATCCGAAAAAATCCACCGCCTCGGCAACCAATGCTTCCGGCATGAAGCGACACCGGGCGCTCCGGCCTGTCGCCATCTCGCTGACCATCGCCCCGTTGACGAAAACTCCCGGCCCCGCAAGTTCCAGCGACGCGATCACGCCGGCGCACTCCGTCGCGTTCCGCCCCGTGCAGATCGCCACGTGAAATCCCGCCGCCCGCGCCGCGCGCAGCGCCGCCAGGTCCCGCTCGTTGATCTTGTGATCCCACCCGATCAACGTTCCATCCAGATCGCACGCGATGATCCGCCAGTGACTCTTCACGCCCTTCCCCCTCCCAGCCGTGCGTACACGCCGGCGATCCGCTCGACCATGCGCTCCGCCGAGAATCGGTCCAGGCACAGGCTCCGGCCTTGCGCTCCCATCGTGCGGGCGTTTTCGCGATGGCTCGCCATGCGGATCATCGCGGCCGTCAGCGCGCCGCCGTCGCCGGTCTTCACCAGAAACCCCGTCTGATTTTCGATGCACACTTCCGCCGCCCCATCGCAGTCGTACGAAATCACCGGCACGCCCGCCAGGAGCGCCTGAGGTAGCGCCCGGGCCAATCCCTCCCGATAGCTCGGATGCACCAGCACATCCATTGCCGGCAACAACCGCGGCACCTCACCCGGCGGCACCAGTCCCGCCAGCGTGAACCGCTTCCCCCATCCGCGATCCCGGATCGTCTGCTCAAAACGCGCCCGGAACACGCCGTCGCCCAGCCACAGAAAGTGCGCGTCGGGCACTTTCTCAAACAATTCCCCAGCCCCCGCCCGCAAATCATCGTGGCCCTTGAGCGGCTGAAGCCGCGCGATCGTGCCGAATACGTACGCATCCGCCGGAATGCCCAGACGCCCACGCGCCTCCTCGCGCGTGATCCCCGGCGAGACAAACGGCCCCACTTCCATCCCGCTGTACACCGTCGTGAACAACTCCGGCCGTCCCACCCCCGCCGCCAGCGCCTGGCGCGTCATCGCGTCGGCCACGCAGATAATCGCATCACACCGCTTGGCCGCCCATCGCTCCAAACCGATCCACAAGCGATTCACCGCCGCCCGCTGATAAGGATGAAACGGCAGGCCGTGAATCGTATGCACCACCAGCGGCCGGCCATTCTTCGAGCGCCGCTTCATGCCCCATGCCGCGCCGCGTCCGACGATCCCCGCCTTGCTCGAATGCGTGTGCACCACCTCCGCCCCGGTATCGCGAATCGCCTGCCGAATCGACCGCCATGCCGCCGCGTCATGCCACGCATGCGGATTGCGCACCAGATGCGGCGTGACCCGCACGCGGTAATCGCCGGCCTGGGCGCGCTCCATCAGGCTGCCCTCGGGACCGAGGCTCGGACCGGTCAGCAGCGTCACCTCGTGGCCCCGGCGTGCCAGGCCCTCGCAGGTCAGCAGCGTGTTCTCCTGCGCTCCGCCCACGATCAGCCGGGTGATGATGTGCAGGATTTTCATGAGAAACGAATCCACTGAAGGCACAACCCCTGTGCCGGAACGACGGGGCCGGCTTGCCTGCGGTCTTTGCCGGCGATCGCCGCCGCCACGCGCTCCACGGGCCAGTGACCCGTGCCGACTTCCAGGACCGTGCCGACCATCGTGCGCACCATGTGATACAGGAAGCCGCTGCCTTCGACGGCGAAGATCACCAGCGGCCCGCGGCGATGGATGGTGCAGGCGAAGATGGTGCGCACGGAATTTTCGCGTTCGTCGGTTTTGCCTTTGAACGCGGTGAAATCGTGTTCTCCGACGAACGCTTCGCAGGCGGCCTGCATCGCCGGCAGATCGAGCGGGCGATAGAAATGATAGGTGTAGTGGCGGTAAAAAACCGGGCGGTCGGGATTGCACCAGAGCAGGTAGCGGTAGCGTTTGCGGACGGCGCGCCAGACGTTGAATTCGGGGCCGACTTCTTCGAGCGAGCGAATCAGGATGTCGGGCGGCAGGCGGCTGTTGATGGCGCGGCGGAGGCGTTCGGGGTCGAGCGGCGTGTCGAGCTGGGTGACGGCGACCTGGCCGCGGGCGTGGACGCCGGTGTCGGTGCGGGAGGAACCCTGGACGGTGACGGGGTGGCTGACGATGTAGCCGGCGGCTTTTTCGATTTCACGCTGGACGGTGGGCTTGGGGTCGGGTTGGCGTTGCCAGCCCTGATAGGCCGCGCCGTCGTAGGCGATGGTGAGGCGGAAGCGCTTCATGGGTCAGCGGTGGGGCGACCAGAGGCGGATGCTGGAGACTTCGAACCAGGTGCCGGCGTAGTCGGGGTAGGCGAGGTCTTTGCGGATGGCGCCGCGGACTTCGACGGTTTCGCCGCCGTTGTAGCCGGTGAGCATGTCGGGCGGAGTGAGGGCGAGCTGGCCGGCGTAGGGATCGTTCTGGGCGCCGAAGCGGACGATCCAGACGGGGGGATCGTCGGGGTTGCGGGGAGTGATGCGGGCGAGGCGGCCGAAGACGGTGGAGAAGTCGTTGTTGTGCCAGCCGAAGGCGGGGTCGGGGTAGACTTTTTTGGCGGAGCAGGCGGGGAGGATGGGAAGGAGGAAGAGGAGTGGGAGGAGAGTTTTTCGCATGGAGGATCCTGAGTTGAGGGCGCGGCGGGATTGTATCACGGTTTGCCGACGGTGTGGACGGAGAGGGAGTTGGTGACGCCGACGATGCCGAGGGGAGCGCCCGCGGCGATGACGACGCGTTCGCCGGGCTGGGCGAGTTTTTGATCGTGGCAGAGGGTATCGACGAGGGAGGGGAGGTCGTCGAAGTGGCCGGGGATTTCGGCCTGGTGGGGTGTGATTCCGTAATAGAGGGCCATGCGGCGGACGGCGGCGGCGTCGGTGGAGAGGGCGACGATGGGGACGCGGAAGCGGTGTTTCGAGAGGTAACGGGCGGAGCCGCCGGCCTGTGACCAGACGACAACGAGCTTGGCTTCGAGGTCCTCGACGACGGATTTGACGCCGTGGGCGACGGCGGCGGTGCGGTGATGGACTTTCTGGAGGAGCTTGGGGGGCTCGACGGTGATGCGTTTGCGGGCGATGTAGGATTCGGTGTGGTGAGCGATTTCGCAGAGGACGTGGACGGCGCCGACGGGGTATTTGCCGACGGCGGTTTCGCCGGAGAGCATGACGGCGTCGGCGCCGTCGAGGATGGCGTTGGCGACATCGGAGACTTCGGCGCGGGTGGGCGAGGGATTGTCGACCATGGTTTGGAGCATCTGGGTGGCGACGATGCAGGGTTTGCCGGCTTCGTGAGCGGCGTGGACGATGTCTTTCTGGATGATGGGGACGGAGGTGAGGTCCATTTCGACGCCGAGATCGCCACGGGCGACGAGGACGGCGTCGGAAGCTTCGACGACGGCTTCCAGGTTGTGGACGGCCTGGGGCATTTCGATCTTGGAGACGATGTGCTGGCGGGCGTTCTTTTTCTCGAGGTATTTGCGGAGGCTGACGACATCGTCGGCGGAGCGGACGAAGGAGAGGGCGATGTAATCGACATCGTTGGCGACGGCGAAGTCGACGTCGGCCCAGTCTTTGTCGGTGATGGAGGGGAGGTTGACGTTGGTGTGGGGGAGGTTGAAGCCTTTGTTGGATTGGAGGATGCCGCCGGTGGTGACGCGGCAGCGGACGCGGTTGTGGAGGGGTTCTTTGTCGGTGCAGAGGAGGCGGATGGCGCCATCGTCGATGAGGACGCGCTGGCCGACGTCGAGGTCGTCGACGATGCCGGGGTAGTTGGTGGAGATGAGGAGGTCTTTGCCGAGGGTGGGTTCTCGCTGGATGGTGACGGTGTCGCCGGGGTCGAGGTGCATGGCGTTGTTGTCGATCTGTCCGACGCGGATTTTGGGGCCGCAGAGATCAGCCATGATGGCGACGGGTCGTTTTGCGGCGGAGCGGATGGTCTGGAGGTATTCGCGTTTCTGGTCGAGGGAGCCGTGGGAGAAATTGAGGCGTGCGACGGAGACGCCGGCATCGACGAGCTTGGCGAAGTTTTCGGGGCTGGCACAGGCGGGGCCGAGGGTGACGACGATTTTGGTTTTGGGGCGTTGCATGGGACGGCTGCTTTCGAAAGGGGGATTGGGGGAAGGGGGAAGGATACGGCGTGGTGTGCCGTTGGTAAATCGTAATTGGGAATTGGGGCATGGGGGGCTGGGAGGCGGGGTGGGGTGATGAGGGGTTTTGAGGGGGTGAATGTAGGGTTTTCTTCGATGTATCGGGGGTGTTTTGCAAAAAACGTTGAGTTTTTGCCGTTGTGTTTTTGCAAATGTGGGGTTTTTGTGCTTGTGTATGAGGGTTTTGCGGGAATTCGACACACACTCCCCCCCACCCCGACGGAAACACGAAGTCCCGAAGAGGTGAAGGACCACGAAGTTTTTTTGGGTTTGGGTCATGGCGCAGTGCTCCTTCTTGTCTATAGAGGGGAGTCGCGCCCAGTTTGTGCGCACACAGCTTTGCGAATTTTTGATTAAGGGGTTGTGGTTGGGGGGGGTGGGGGGGGGAATTTTTTGCGGGGAATAATTCCGTGGCGCGCCGATTTGTGCGCGCGGGGGGCGGGGAGTCAGGGCGTGTCGCTGGGGGAT
>DASZZD010000028.1:0-77088 GCA_035545015.1 Phycisphaerae bacterium | reverse complement strand
GCGACGCTGGTGGGGGGGGGCTCGGAGGGGCGGACGTTTGTGCAGGGGCGGGGGACGCTGCGGGTATCCGGGGAGCGGATGGAGATGGCGGTGGGGAGCGGCGGTGCGGCGTTGATGGCGTCGGCGCCGCTGGATCGGTTGCTGGCGCGGGTGAACCCGGTGTTTGGGTCGCTGCATGGGGCGGATGGGGCGATTCAGGTGGAGGTGGAGGGGTTGCGGGTGGCGGTGGGCGGGGAGCGGGGGGGCGCGGGGGAGACTAGGGGGGAGGTGCGGGTGACGTTTCCGCAGTTGCATTTTGATCGGACGGGGGTGTTGAAGGAGCTATTGGATGTGGCGGGGGTGGCGGAGGATGCGGGGGGGACATCGGCGGCGATCGTGGCGGAGGCGTCGCCGCTGCGGCTGGAGGTGGGGGATGGGGCGGGGATTTCGTATACGAATTTCGGGTTGACGTTTCCGCCGCCGCCGGTGCGGGAGCGGATGGTGTTTGGGGGGCAGGTGGATGGCGAGGGGCGGCTGGAGCTGTCGGCGACGGTGCCGCTGGCGCCGGGTCCGGGGCTGTCGGCGGGGAGGACGGAGGTGGCGATTCGCGGGACGGGGGAGAAGCCGGTGGTGGTGTTGCCGAAGTGAGACGACGTAAATTAGCCACGAAGGGCACGAAAAGCACGAAGGGGAAGACGAACCGGTCCACAAATGTACACAAATCGACACAAATAAGTTTTTGCTTGGGGGGGCAAAGTCGCGTGGGAAAGGGGATCGGCTGTTTATATTTTTAATGGGATGAAGCAATGGGGGTTTGGTTCGATCCAAAGACAGCGCATTGGTGGGGATTTGTGTGGATTTGTGGACAATTCCCGGTTTCGTGTCGTTGGTGTTTTTCGTGGCGCTTTATGGTTTGAAGGGGTGGGTTGGGGAAAGGGTATAATCGGGGCATGGATGAGTCAGGGCATTCGGGATCGGGTGTGAAGGAGGCGGAGGGGGTGCGCGCGGAGGTGGTGCGGGAGGTGCGGCGGAAGCGGCGGCGGATTGCGGAGAGCTGGTGGCCGCGGGCGAAGCTGTTGGTGGAGGTGATGCGGCACCGGATCGATGAGGAGGAGACGTTCGAGCAGGCGGCGGCGCTGACGTATAAGACGCTGTTTTCGCTGATACCGGTGTTCGTGCTGGCGCTGCTGGTGCTGTCGGCGTTGTCGGCGCCGCGGCGGAGCGCGGGGCGGGTGCGGGCGGCGGCGGGGACGATGGCGGCGACGTTGCCGGCGGGGAGCGGGGCGGATGAGGGGGACACGACGGCGCTGGATGTGACGGTGCGGAAGTTGATTTTCGAGCAGTTGTCGCTGGACAAGTTGCCGCTGACGAATGACAAGGGGGAGGCGGTGTACGATCCGGACACGCAGAAGCCGGTGATGCTGTCGGACTTTATTGCGCCGCTGCTGGATCGAGCGAAGACGGCGGTGACGAGCAAGGGGACGGGGATGGTGGCGTTTGCGATTTTGTTGTATGGGGCGATCTCGCTGATGATCGTGATCGAGGCGGCGTTCAATCAAATTTATGGGGCGGTGAAGGCGCGGAGCTGGCCGCGGCGGATCATGTTGTACTGGTGCGTGCTGACGCTGGGGCCGATCGGGGTGGCAGGGTCGATCGTGCTGGGGCAGCAGGCGGCGGCGACGGCGCAATCGGTGGCGCCGCTGGCGCGGTTTCTGTCGCCGGCGCAGGCGCTCAGCGGGTTCGGGGTGTCGTGGCTGCTGATTTTTCTGTTGTTCAAGCTGGTGCCGGACACGCTGGTGCGGTGGCGGTCGGCGGCGATCGGGTCGCTGGTGGCGGCGGTGCTGTGGGAGCTGGGGAAGTGGGGATTCGGGCTGTACGTGCAGCATTCGGTGAAGGGGTCGTGGTATGGATCGCTGGGGTTGATCCCGCTATTCATGTTGTGGATTTATTTGACGTGGACGATGGTGCTGCTGGGGCTGCACGTGGCGTATGTGCATCAGTATTACGGGATGCTGAAGCGGCAGTATTTTTACACGCGGCATTGTGCGGTGCAGATTTCGGATATCCGGTGGATGTATTCGCTGGGGGTGCTGCTGTACCGGCGGTTCAAGGAGGGCAAGCCGGTGCTGGCGGCGGAGGCGGCGGAGTCGCTGCTGTTGCCGAACGATGTGACGGGGCAGTTGTTGGAGGGATTGGAGGCGGCGGGGATCGTGCATGAGGTGCGCGGGGGCGGGTATGCGTTGGCGCGGCCGCCGGAGATGATCACGGCGTTTGACTTGCTGGCGGCGGCGCGGGCGATGTGCCAGGTGCCGCCGGAGCTGGCGCGGGAGGGATCGCGTGGTGTGGGGAATGCGTCGGCGGCGATGGAGGCGTTTGATCGTTTGGAGAATGGGTGGGCGAAGGGGCATACGCTGGCGGCGCTGGCGGGGGAACGCGACGGGGGGACGTAAATGGCCACGAAAGGCTCGAAAGGCACGAAAGTTTTCAAAACCACGAGGTGATAATGTTTAAACCACGGAGAACACGGAGGGCACGGAGGCACTTAAAAATAGCGGTAGCTCCGTGATCTCCGTGTGCTCCGTGGTTTGATTCGGTCTACGAACTGCTCGCAGGAACGTTCTGGTAACATCCAATGCGATATCCCGTGGGCTACCGGGCATGGTTCTTTGGTGGTACGGGCGGAGGTTCGTGATGCGGCGTTTGATGCTTTGGGTCGCCATTTTTTCTTTTGTGGTTGTCGCGGCTTGCTCGGCGTTGTTTCTGATTCGCAGGTTCGCCGGCGGTATAGGAGCGGGGCCGGATTGGACGCTTTATACGGCGTATGGGAGTAGTTCGTCGGTTTCCGTGCAGATCATGGAGGTGGCGATGGCCGTGGGCTTCGTGGCGCTGCCGGTGGGTCTGCTGGCGGCGGCGGCGTATATGGCGCTTGTGGAGCGTGAGTTGCAGCGGGTGGGGGGGCGCGGGTTTGGTGTGCTGAACCCGCGGCAGCGGGGCGGCGCGTGACTGACGGAGGCGCGCTGCGAAGAGTGGTCAGGATTGGGAGACATCGGAGGGTTGAGGCGGGAGGGTGTCGGCGGGGACGCAGCGGCCTTGGGACCAGGAGCGGAGGTCGTCGATTTTTTCGGACATGGTGACGGAGAGGGGTGGGGATTTTTTGAGGGCGTTGAGGAGGAGGTCGGTGGTGAGGTCGGATTTGGCGGAGAAGGCGTCGAAGAGGGCGGCGATGACGGCTTGTTCGATTTCGCTGCCGGAGTAGCCTTCGGAGGCTTTGACGAGGGCGGGGATGTCGAACTTTTGCGGGTCGCGTTTGCGCTTGACGAGGTGGATGCGGAAAATTTGCGCGCGGGCGTCGGCGATGGGGAGATCGACGAAGAAGATTTCGTCGAAGCGGCCTTTGCGGAGGAGCTCGGGGGGGAGGGATTCGATGTCGTTGGCGGTGGCGACGAGGAAGACGGGGGCGGTGTGCTCCTGCATCCAGGTGAGGAGGGTGCCGAACATGCGTTTGGAGAGGCCGCCGTCGACGGATTGGGAGGCGGCGGAGGCGAAGCCTTTTTCGATTTCGTCGATCCAGAGGACGATGGGGGCCATGGCTTGGGCCTGGAGGAGCGCGGCATTGAGGCGGCGTTCGGATTCGCCGATGAAGCGGTCGAAGAGGACGGAGGGATCGAGGCGCAGGAGGGGTCTTGCCCAGGCGGTGGCGACGGCTTTGGCGGCGAGTGATTTGCCCGCGCCCTGGACGCCCAGGAGGAAGAGGCCGCGCGGGGGCGTGAGACCGAATTGGGTGGCGTTGTCGGCGAGTGCTTCCTGGCGGCGGGCGAGCCAGGATTTGAGGTTGGTCATGCCGCCGATGTCTTCGATGCGGGTGGGGGCTTCGATGTATTCGAGGAGTCCGTCGGCGCCGGCGAGGCAGCGGCGTTTGGAGGCGAGGACGTGGTTGAGGTCGTCGGCGTTGAAGCGGTGGTCGCCGGTGATGGTGTCGAGGATGACCTGTTTGATCTGGCGGCGAGTGAGGCCGCGGAGATTGCGGAGGATGACATCGAAGTCATGGCGGGAGATGTCGATCTGGAGGCCGAGGTCCTCCATGCGGGCGAGGAGGAGTTCGCGGACGAGGCGATCGATTTCGGCGGCGTCGGGGAGGGCGAGGTCGAAGGGGGTGGCGATTTTGCGGAGGAGCTCTGGGAGTTCGGCGCTGTCGACGAAAAGGATGTGGGCGCGGGCTTTTTCGACGGTGCGGAGGAGGTCGCGGAGCTCGCGCATGGTGCGCGGATCACAGAGATTGGGGGC
Organism: Phycisphaerae bacterium; assembly: GCA_035545015.1. GTDB lineage: Bacteria > Planctomycetota > Phycisphaerae > WQYP01 > WQYP01 > CALCHA01. The sequence continues at coordinate 72,825 of DASZZD010000028.1, read as the reverse complement.
GGCGTCGAGGAGCATGACGCCGTCGCCGCGCTGCCAGGGCTGGGCGCGGAGGTAGACGCAGGCGGCGGCGAGGTGCTCGGTGTTGGGGACGGGGCGGTTGCCATCAAGTTGGCCGTCGGTGATGCCGTCGGAGGCGGACCAGAGCCAGAGGGGTTTTCCGCGGGCGAGGAAGGCGGTGGCGATGAGCTGGCGGGCGTCGTCTTCCTCGGGGGTGTTGATGCGGATGCAGGGGTATTCGGCGTCGAGGAGGGAGAGGAGGCGCTCGGTGTCGGGCATTTTGCGCTCGGGGTTGGAGATGTGGGCGGGTGCAGGATAGGGCGCGGGGGGGAGGAGTGCAATTGGGGAGAAGCGTCGGTGGGCGAGGCGGGCAGTAGCGAAGGGGGGGAGCGGTTGATAAGATTTCAGCATGACGCCGGAGAACTTTCAGCGACTTCTGGATGCGCTGGCCAGTCGGAATCCGTTCCATCCTTTTAGGGTGGAGCTGGTGGGCGGGCGGCGATTTGAAGTGGATCACGCGCGGGCCATGGTGGTTCGGGACGGGGTGGCGGTATTTCTGGCTCCCGGCGGCGTGCCGATCTGGTTTGATCACGAGGGTGTGACGGCGATTGTCGGGGACACGGCGGACGCGGCGTAAGAACGCTTGGACCGTGGGGGAAAGGGTTGGCCGGTTGAACGTGTGGAAAAAACCACGGAGGACACGGAGAACACGGAGGTTGGCGAAGGGTTGTGACGTTCCTTTTTGAGAGTTTTAGTTCGCATGCCGATACAGCTTGAATTGATGCCGGTGGAGGAGAAGTTGCCGGAGACGCCGCCGCCGAAGACGATTGTGGTGCGGTATGGATATTTGCGGGAGATCGGGGAGTTTCCATCCGATTTGACGCAGAAGGTGGGGTGCGGGACGAAGCTGATTCTGCGCACGGAGCGGGGGACGGAGATTGGGGAGATGCTGACGACGACGTGCGGGAACGGGGGCTGCAACAAGTCGATCACGCGGGAGAAGATGCTGTCATACATCGAGAATTCGGGCGGGCGGGATTATCCGTTTTCGGAGCAGGGGCGGGTGCTGCGCGCGGCGACCACGCAGGACCTGGCGGAGCAGGTGAAGCTGGACGAGCAGAAGCACAAACACCTGACTCTGGCGCGGGAGATGGTGGGGCAGCACAAGCTGGCGATGAAGGTGGTGGATGTGGAGCATCTGCTCGGCGGAGAGCGGATTTTGTTTTACTTCGTTTCCGAGCAGCGGGTGGATTTCCGGATGCTGGTGCGCGACCTGGCGCATGCGCTGCACACGCGGATCGAGCTGCGGCAGATCGGGGCGCGGGACGAGGCGCGGCTGGTCGCCGATTACGAAAAATGCGGACAGCACTGCTGCTGCAAGCAGTTCCTGAAGGTGCTCACGCCGATCTCGATGCGGGCGGCGAAGGTGCAGAAGGCGACGCTGGATCCGACGAAGATTTCGGGGCGGTGCGGGCGGCTGATGTGCTGTTTGCGGTATGAGGATGAGACGTACGAGGAGTTGCGGAAGAAGCTGCCCAAGCGGAACAGCCGGGTGGAGACGGAGAAGGGGGACGCGTGGGTGATCGACGGGCAGATTTTGACGCAGTTGGTGCTGTGCCAGTTTGACGATGGGAAGCGGGAAGCGATCCCGATGGAGAAGATTCTGGGGTTCGATCGGCCCAAGCCGGTGATGGCGGATGGTCGGACGATGCAGACGCCGAACGATCGGCCGCCAATGATGCCGGGGGAGGGTCCGGGCGGTCGTCCGGTGCGCGGTCCGCAGCGGGGGATGGGAGCGGGCGCTCCGGGGACGCTTTCTGGAAAGCAGCAGCAGCGGCCACAACCGGGTGCGCCGGTGGGGCCGATGCAGGGGGGCGATCCGCTGGCGCGGACGGGTCCGACGGGCGGGGATTTGAATGGGGTGGAGGACGATCTGGCGGACCTGATTGCGGATGCGTATGACGGAGCGCCGCCGGCGCGGGTGGTGTCACCGCCTCCGCCGCCGGCGCCGGGCGGGAAGCCGGCCGGGGAACCGTCGCCGCGGGTGGTGAAGCGTCCGGCGCCCAGTGCGCCGCGGCCCGCGGGGGGCGCGGTGGCGCCGAAGGGGTTTCGTCCGCCGCGGCGAGAGATGCCCAGGCCGGGGACGGCGCCGCCTGCGCCGAGCAGTCCGGCGGCATCGGTGGAAGGGGTTCCGCCGCCGGGATCGGAACCGAAGCCCGCGACGTCAGACAGTGGAGCGCCGGGCGCTTCGGCTGAGCCGCCCCCCCCACCGGACGCGCCACCGACGACCTGAGGCTCGCGCAGGGCGCGAGCGTCGAAGCTCAGCCATTCGGCACTTGCTTTGCATTCTTGGCTGCCAGCCGCCCCCCCACCACGATGACGGGTGCGCGGCTGGCTTTCTTTTTTGCCGGGAGTGCTCCATGGCTCTGTCGCTCCATCCGTCGCATCTGAAGGATTACAAGGACATCGCGGCGCTGCTCTGGAAGTACGGGCGGTCGGACCTGGTGAAGCGTGCGGGTCTGGAGCAGTACGGCCCGCCGCCGGATGCGAACGCGCCCGAATCGGCCAAAGCGGTCGCGGAGGCGGGCGAGCTGGCCGACGATCTGGAGCGGATGGGGCCGACGTACGTGAAGCTGGGGCAGTTGCTTTCGACGCGTCCGGACATCCTGCCTCCGGCGTACATGCACGCGCTGGCGCGGCTGCAGGACAAGGTGGAGCCGTTTTCGTTCGGCGAGGTGGAGAAGATCATCACGTCGGAGCTGGGGGTGCGGATTTCGCGCGCGTTCCAGGAAATCAATCCCAAACCGCTGGCGGCGGCGTCGATCGGGCAGGTGCACAAGGCGATTCTGCGCGACGGCCGGCACGTGGTGATCAAGGTGCAGCGGCCGGGGATTCGCGAGCGGATGATCGAAGACCTGGACGTGCTGGCGGAGATCGCGGAGTTCCTGGACAAGCACACGGAGGCGGGCCGGCAGGCGCAGTTCACGCGGACGCTCGAGGAGTTCCGCAAGATGCTGCTGCGCGAATTGGATTACCGGGAGGAAGCGGCGAACCTGGTGCTGCTGGCGAAGAACCTGGCGAATTTCCCGCGGATCGTGGTTCCGCAGCCGATCGAGGATTACTCGACGGCGCGGGTGCTCACGATGGAATATATCGTGGGGCAGAAGATCACGGCGCTGTCGCCGGTGGTGCGGGTGGAGCTGGATGGCGAGGCGTTGGCGGAGGAATTGTTCCAGGCGTATTTGCAGCAGATTCTGGTGGATGGATTCTTCCATGCGGATCCGCATCCGGGGAACGTGTTTTTGAGCGAAGATTGCCGGATCGCGCTGCTGGACTTGGGAATGGCGGCGCGGCTGTCGCCGGGATTGCAGGAGGATCTGCTGCGCCTGGTGCTGGCGATTTCCGAGGGCCAGGGGGACGACGCGGTGGAATTCGCGCTCAAGAACGGCGAAAAGCTCGACGGGTTCGATGAGCAGAAACTGCGGCACGAGGTGGCGGACCTGGTGGCGCGGCAGAAAGACGCGGATTTGAAGCGGTCGCAGATCGGGACGGTGATGATGGAGATTCGGCGGATCGCGCACGATTGCTGCCTGCGCTTGCCGGCGGAATTGTCGCTGATCGGCAAGACGCTCTTGAACCTGGATCAGATCGGGTGGACGCTGGCGCCGTCGTTCAATCCGGCGGCATCAATCCGCAGGAACGCGGCGAACCTGATGCAGAAGCGGTTCTGGAAATCGCTTTCGCCGGGGAATCTGTTTACGCGGGCGCTGGAGCTGCGGGAATTCGTGCAGCAGCTTCCGCGGCGTGTGAATCACATCATGGATGCGGTGGTGAACAATGAGCTGCGGGTGAAGGTGGATGCGATCGATGAAACGTATTTGATGACGGGATTTCAGAAGATCGCGAACCGGATCACGATGGGGCTGATTCTGGCGGCGCTGATCGTGGGGGCGGCGCTGTTGATGCGGGTGGACACCTCGTTTCATCTGTTGGGATATCCGGGGCTGGCGATCATCCTGTTTTTGCTGGCGGCGGCGGGCGGGGTGGTGATGGTGCTGCACATTCTGTTTCACGATGAGGCGAGCACGACGAAATCGGACAAGTGAGGGGCGGGTGCCGGCCAGAGCCCCACCCGACAACCGTAAATGGCCACGAAAGGCACGAAAAACACGAAAGACGACGACGAGAATTGTCCACGAATGCACACGAATTTACACGAATGGAGATGGTCATTTGCCAGAGGAGAGGATGCGCCTCCTGGCGGGGGTGTAGTTCATATTCCGGGTAACAACCCACCATGACGGCATTCCCCCCCTCCTCCCCCCCCACCCCCCAACGCTCCCTCACGGTCGCGTCTCGGAGGTTTACCCGGATCGAGAACTGTACCCTGGCGGTCGCTGCGGGGAAAAGGCTTGATTGGGGGGTGTTGAAAGGGTAGGTTGCGCTCATAAAATAGGGATATGTCGGGAATTAGCCCCAGCGGAGTGCGGGGCAGGCGGCGTTGCGAGGACGTTCATGCTGGATGTGAAGCTTGTGCTAGTCATGCCCGGCGGGCAGCAGCGGAAGTTCGCGGTGAAGAAGGAAAAGCTGATCATCGGGCGGGGCACGGACTGCAGCTTGCAGGTTCCCGCGGCGACGGTATCGCGGCACCATTGCGAGTTAGCGCTGGCGGAGACCCAGCTTTCGGTGCGGGACCTGAACAGCTCGAACGGGACGTATGTGAACAAGGAGCGGATCATCGCGGAGACGCCGCTGGCGGCGGGCGACACGCTGACGGTGGGGCCGGTGGCGTTTACGGTGGTGATCAACGGGGAGCCGGCGACGATCCGGGTGAAGAAGCCGGCGAAGCCCAAGCCCAGGCCGCAGGCGGCGGAGGATTCGGGGAGCATCGACGTGGACGATCTGGAAACGGTGGACGATCTGGAGGAGGTGGCGGACTTGCCGGAGCATAAGGCGGAGGACCCGGTGGCGGCGCTCAGCGAGCTGACGCGGCCCAAGAAAGTGAATCTTCCGTCGCCGAAGCCTTCCAATTAGGGAGGCGGGTACAATGGCGGGCGGGAATGTGCAGGAATGTGCCATGGGTCAGCGGCTGATCAACCTGGGATGTGCGGGCGCGCTGGCGATGGCGGCGGCGGGGGCGCTGGCGGCCGAGCCGGGAGGCGCGCAACCCGGCGGCGGCGGCGGCGGCGCTCCGGGCACGACCATAACACTCCAAATACAAGGACGGCTGATCGTGGTGCAGGGGGCAACGGTGGGATCGCCGGCAGCGCCCGTTCAAGCGCCGGCGCCGGAGCCTGCCGAGATGCAGGGGCCGCGGGAAATTCCCAAGCCGATTCGGGAACTGATCGAGCAGTTGCACTCGCCGGCGTTCGCCACGCGCGAGGCGGCGACATTCGCGCTCATGCGGCTGGACCCGGCGGATGAGGACATCGTGCGGGCGGCGGCGGAAGCGGAAACGGACAGCGAAGCGTTCGCGCGGCTGGTGGAGGTGGCGGTGCATCTGCATCTGCGGGCGCGCACGCCTTTGACGGGGCAGCAGGCGGCGCTGGGGATCACGTTGAACATCGAGCCGGTGCGCATCGGGCCGCGGGCGGAGCCGACGGCGTCGGTGGCGGTGATGAGCATTGAGCCGGGGTTTCCGGCGGAGGAAGTGCTCAAGCCGGGCGACCGGATCGTGGCGGTGGACGGGCAGACGTTTCCGCTGGACCTGGACGTGGTGGCGTTTCGGGACCGGATCAATCTGACACGGCCGGGGTCAGCGGTGCATTTCACGATCGTGCGGGATGGGAAGGTGATGAAGGCGGACGTGGTGCTGGCGGGGCTGTCGAACGACACGTCGCTGGCGAACCTGGTGGACGAGCGGCGGAACACGGCGGAGGCGTACGTGGGGAACATCGTGGCGAGCGCGGCGATCGAGCGGCGTTCGCGGGCGCTGGTGTTGCCGGACGGGACCGAGGGGAAGGGCCGGGTGGAGATTCGGGGTGAGAACATCATTTTCCAGCCGCAGGGGGTGGCGCCGGGGCCGATTCTGATCGGTCCGCCGGAGATGATCGTTCCGAACACGCCGTGAATTGACCCTCGTTGAGGGCAGGGTTATAAGCGCGGCGAGTGTGAATTGGCTGGGCAGGAAGATCGTGTATGCAAGGAATGTGGCGTGCTGTTTCGCTGGCGGCGCTGGGAGCGGCGGCTTTTCCGTTGGGGCTATCCGCGCAGACGGCGGCGCCCGCGGGCGGGGCGGCGGCGGGGGCGGGGGCGTCGAGCGCGGCGGCGCGCATGCTGGCGGATCAGCTTGTCGATGAAGCGTTCGGCTACACGCGCGATCCCAAGGAAGCCAAGGCGCAATCGTCGCTGCGGGCGTCGCTCCTGCTGGAGTTCGCCAACCGGCTCGATCCCAGCGACGCGCGGATTCTCAAGTTGCTGGTGGAGGCGTCGCAGGTGGCGGGGCGGAAGGAGGTGCAGCGCAACGCGCTGCGATCGCTGATCAAGACCGATCCGGGGGACATGGTGGCGCAGGTGGAATACCTGGATTTCCTGGCGGATGCGACGCAGGCGCTCGACGAACGGGCGCGGGTGTATCAGTCGGCGCTCGAGACGCAGAGCCTCGATCCGACGGTGCGCAGCGAGATGGCGGTGCGGCTGGCGCGGATCGCGGAGGAGCGCGGGGATGCCGCCGGGGCGCGGACGCTGCTGGGCCAGGCGCTGAAATTGAATGATGTGAACGTGCGGGCGCTGCGCGAATGGGTGCGGATGACCGAGAAGACGCCGGATGAGCGGGTGCGGGCGCTGGCGGCGCTGGTGACGGCGGATCCGTATCAGCCGGAGGCGTGGCTGGCGCTGGCGCGGCTGCTGGAGAGCGCGGGGCTGCATGCGCGGGCGGCCGATGCGCTCTCGACCACGATCGAGCAAAGTCAGAAGGATGGGGGGCAGCCGCCGGCGGATATGTTCCAGGAACTGGCGGTGGAGCTGGCGATTTCCGCGCGGCGCGCGGAGGCGGCGCCGATCATCGATGCGCTGGCGAAGCTGCCCGATGCGCCGGTGTCGGCGCTGGTGGCGGCGCGCCTGATCGCCAATGAATACGTGGCGGTGCCGGGATCGTTGACGGGCTCCCAGATGCCCGCGACGGCGCCGGCGACGCAACCGGCGACGGCGGCCTCGCAGCCCAGGCGGGCCATCGGGTTCATCGACGTGCCGCCGCCGCCGCCCACGCTTCGGCCGGGCGAACTGGATTACACGATGCTGCTGCGGCGGAAGCTGCTGGAGGACATGAAATCCAAGACGCCCGAGTCGCTGGCGGAGGGGGCGTGGGTGGAGCTGTCGGTGATGCCCGAACCGAGCCGGGATGTGGCGGGGTGGCTGGACGATTATGCGAAGGCGGTGGGGAAGGGTGCGGCGACGGACAAGACGCTGGCGCGGCTGCGCGGGTGGCTTTTGCTGCGGAACGGGAAGGCGGCCGAGGCGCTCGCGGCGCTCACGCCGCTGGCGGATGCGGATCCGCTGGCGCAGCTTGGTGTGGCCCGAGCGCTCATTGACCTGCACCGGTCGGCGGATGCGGCGCGGCAGCTTCAGGATTTGTGGCGGCAGTATCCGCAGGGGATTTTCGCGCTGCAGGTGGCGCAGGCGGCGCGCTCGGCCCAGATTCCCCTGGCGGACACGACGCTGGGGACGCAGTATGCGGGAGTGATTGCGGCGATCCCGCAGGAGTTCTGGGTGGCGCAGCGCCAGCCGCGGGATCTGGAGCTGATTTCGCCGGACGATTTGGACCCACGCTACAACCTGGGGCAGCCGATCCTGTTGAACCTGACGATCACGAACGTGTCGAATCATCCGCTGCCGGTGGGACCGGACGGGGCGATCAAGACGACGGTGGGGGTGGTGGGCGTGGTGGGCGCGGCGGGGGGCATGGGCAAATCGGAGCCGCTGGGGATGTATGCGCTGGAGAATCTGCAGCGGGTGTATCGCCTGGCGCCGCGCGGGCAGATCAGCGCGTCGATCCGGCTGGATCAGGGACGGTTGGGGTCGATGTTCACGTCGCAGCCAATGAATTCTTTTGCGCTGACGATCTCGCTGATCACCGCGCCGCGGGGCACGCCGGAGAAGCCGGAGTATGGCCTGGGCGGGCAGGTGGTGACGGTGCAGCCGCCGGGGGTGACGCACGTGGGGATTCCGCTGACGCCGGAGACGGCCAATGCGGAGCTGGACACGGTGTTCCGGGCGATCAGCAACGGGACGCCGGAGCAGCAGCTCGATGCGATCGCGGTGGCGTCGGCGCTTTTGGCGACGCTGCCGCCGCCGGGGAATGATCCGGCGGCGAAGGTGGAGGTGGTGCGGAAGATGCTGTGCAGCGCGCTGCTGCCGCCGCTGCGGAGCCCGTCGGCGATCACGCGCGCGTGGACGCTGCGCTATCTGCCGGCGACGGGCCTGACGCCGGACCTGGCCGGCGCGGTGCAGGCGCTCAACGATGATCCGGATCCGGTGGTGCGTGCGGCGTGGGCGACCAATGAGGTGGTGCTCGGGGAAAGTGTTCCCGGCCAGAAGGATGCGGCGATCCAGGCGATCCGCCAGCAGGAGGGCATGGAGGCGGACCCGATCGCCAAGGCGTGGATGGGGACGATTTTGAACGAGCTGGTCGCGCCGGCGAGTCAGCCCGCGACGCGTCCGTGATCTCGCCCGGCGCGCTGTCTTCGACAGTTTGCCTTTTTCCACCCCCCCCCACCGGAGACGTGATGGCTCGCGTGCTGCTGCAGAATGTCTCGAAGCGTTACGCGGGCAGCCTCAAGCCGGCGGTGGAGGGGGTGTCGCTGGAGATTGCGGACCGGGAATTTCTGGTGGTGGTGGGGCCGTCGGGGTGCGGGAAGACGACGACGCTGCGGCTGATCGCGGGGCTGGAAACGGCCGACACCGGGACGATTACCATTGGTGATCGCGTGGTGAATGAGGTGCCACCGGCGCGGCGTGATGTGGCGATGGTGTTTCAGAATTACGCGCTTTATCCGCACATGAGCGTGTATCGCAACATGGCGTTTGGGCTGCACTTGCGGCACAAGGAGCTGCGGCTGAGCCATGCGCAGGTGCGCGAGCGGGTCGTCGCGGCGGCGCGGTCGCTGGGGTTGGAGCCGTTCCTGCAGCGCAAGCCGGATTCACTGTCGGGTGGGCAGCGGCAGCGGGTGGCGCTGGGACGGGCGATCGTGCGGCATCCGCAGGTGTTCCTGTTTGATGAGCCGCTGTCGCAGTTGGATGCGAACTTGCGGGTGGCGATGCGGACGGAGATCAGGCGGTTGCAGCTAGCGCTCCAGACGACAACGGTTTACGTCACGCACGACCAGGAGGAGGCGATGGCGCTGGGGGACCGGATCGCGGTGATGCACGAGGGGCGGATTCAGCAGTGCGCGCCGCCGTTGGAGGTGTATCAGCGACCGGTGAATCGGTTTGTGGCGGGGTTTCTGGGAACGCCGGCGATGAATTTTCTGGAGGGGCATATGGAGGGGCAGCAGTTCGTGTTTGCGGGGGGAAAACTGCCGATGGGGGGAGCATTCGGAGGCGTGGCGACGGGCGGGGGGCGGGAGGTGGTGCTGGGAATCCGGCCCGAGGCGATCACGATGGTTCCGGAAGGCGAATCGGACGCCGGCGCCGTGAAGGCGAAAATCGTATTGGCGGAGCCTCGGGGGGACCGGGTGGATGTGACATTCACGTTGATGGGCTCAGCGGGAAGGGGCGGGGGCGAGGCCGGGGGGGGGGAGGGGCCGCTGCTGATCTGCCGGTGCGATTCGCAGGCGTTTGGCAAATGGCGGGCGGAAGGTATAATAAGAGTTCGCATGGACCTTGGACGGGTCCATTTGTTTGAGTCAGGAGAGACAGGCGTGAACATCACGCTGACACGAGACGCGAGTCATGCGGCTGCATAAGTCGCACAAGTTCTCACCGGCGATCGCAGCCGTCCCGCGAGCCGCCGGCCCGGGCGTTTTTCGCATGATTGCGGAAAGCCCGGGGCTGATGAAGTTTGCCCGGATCGGTTTAAGGAGGCACACACCCTCTTAAAAATCGGATCGACGGGCGACGATATTTCCGCATGGTGCGGGAATGAGGACGGTGGAGGCTTTCTCCACCGTTATTGTTTTTGCGGGCGGCGTGGCGACGGGAGGTCGCCGCGGGCAGAAATTGGACAGCCGCGCGCCGGGCGGTCGGGCGTACGGCGGGCAACCCCCGCCGACAAGTGAATACTTTTCAAGGTACAGGTTTATGAATTCGGAACTGATCCGCCTGGTGGACTCGATCGCGCGGGACAAAAACATCGAGAAGGAGTCGATCTTTCTCGACATCGAAGCCGCGCTGCTGTCGGCGGCGCGCAAGTTCTACGGCGAAGTGGACGACGTGAGCGCCAGCATCGACAGGATGACCGGCGATATTTCGGTTTCCAAGGGGGGCACGCTGATCGATTACCGGGAGTTCGGGCGCATCGCGGCGCAGACGGCCAAGCAGGTGCTGATCCAGAAAATCCGGGAAAACGAGCGCACCAGCATTTACGACGAATACGCCGAGCGCAAGGGCCAGATCATCACGGGGTCGGTGGCGCGGTTTGAGGGCGGGGTGCTGGTGGTGAACCTGGGGCGGTCGGAAGGATTTCTGCCGCGGTCGGAACAGATTCCCGGCGAGACGCACAACAACGGGGACCGCATCCGCTGCCTGGTGCTGGACGTGCGCGACGCGGGCAACCAGGTGAAGATCATTCTGTCGCGGAGCCATCCGGACTTCATTCGGCGGTTGTTCGAGCTGGAAGTGCCGGAGGTGCAGGAGCGGGTGATCGAGATCAAGGCGTTGGCGCGCGAGGCGGGCTATCGCACGAAAATCGCGGTGACGTCGATCGACACGAAAGTGGATGCGGTGGGCGCGTGCGTGGGCGTGCGCGGCAGCCGGATCAAGAACATCGTGGACGAACTGGGCGGAGAGAAGATCGACATCGTGCGCTGGAACGAATCGTCGCAGGTGCTGATCACCAACGCGCTCAAGCCGGCGGAAATTGTCGAGACGTCGCTGAACTTCGAGCTGAACCGGGCGACGGTGGTGGTTAACGAGGACCAGCTTTCGCTGGCGATCGGGAAGCGCGGGCAGAACGTGCGTCTGGCGGCGAGGCTGACGGGCTGGGATATCGATATCCTCACGCCGCCGGAATACAACAAGGGCCTGGAAGACCTGGAGAAGTCGCTCAAGACGATCGAAGGGGTGGATGAGAAGATCCTGGATCGGCTGGTGGCGCTGGGCATCATCAACCTGCTGGACATCGAGGAAGTGGGCTCTGAGCCGCTGGTGAAGGAGCTGGAGATGCCGCCGGAACTGGCGGAAAAAGTCGTGCAGGTGGCGGCGGAGGAAGCCAAGCGGATCGCGGCGGAAGATGCGGCACGGAAGGCCGCGGAAGAGGAAGCGAAGCGCAGCCAGGCGTCTCCGCTGGAGGCGGCGCTGGCAGCTCCGACGCCCGAAGGCGCGACGGCGCCGGCGGCGGCCCCCGCGCCTGCCGAGCCCGTGCCGGCGCTCTCGCCCCTGGATGCGGCGGCGGCGGCGCCGGCGCCCGAGCCGGTGGCGACACCGGCGGGGCAGTGAGGTGGCCGGCAAACATGAACAGCGCACTGTCAACGATCGATTAAATCCGCAACGTCATCAACCACGGGAATCACACGAACCTGAAATACCTTACCCCCGGCACACCGCCGCTCGGTTTATCTGGAGCCTTGCTTGAGTTTGAAAGTCTTCCAACTTGCCAAAGAATTAGGGATCGACAGCAAAGTGATCGTCAAAAAGTGCAAAGACGAGCAGATCCCCAACATCGAGACGCACATGAGTCCCGTCACGGCGGGCCTCGCGGCGACCATCCGCGAGTGGTTCTCTTCCGGGGAACTCAAGACGGCGATCGAATCGACCCAGCACATCGAGGCCGCGCGCATCCAGAAGGCGCCGCGCAAACGCGGCGGCTCCCGGAAGGCGGCGTCCGCGGCGGCGGGCGCCGGCGAGGGCTCGGCGACCGCTCTGGCCGAACCCCCCGAAGCGGAAACGGAATCCACGGCCGTGGGCGGCGCCGAACCGGTCGAGACTGTGGAGCCTGAAGCGGCCCCGCAGGTTCAGGAAGAAGTGACGGAAGCGCCAGTTCCGGCGGTGGCGGCGGAAGCACCCGCGCCGCAGGCGCCGTCGGTCACGGAGCCGGAAGCGGCTCCCGTGGTGACGCAGGAAGCGCGCGTGGAAGCGCCGGAGCCCGCGCCGGTGGAAGCGCCGCCGGCGCCCCCTGTCGCGCCCCCGGCGCGTCCGGTGCATCCGGCGGAGGTCGCCCCGGCGGTGATTCCGATTGCGCCTGCCAGGCCGGTTGCGCCTGCCAGGCCGGTGCGTCCGGCGGCGACCGCGGCCCCGCAAGCGCCGGCCAAACCCGCCGCGCCGCAGGCCCCGGCAAAGCCCGTGGCGCCGGTGCTGCAGAAACCGGTGCGTCCGGCGGTGATGCCCAAGGGCGTGCCGAACGTGCCGACGCGCCCGACGAATATCACGCCGGTGGGCCCGCAGGTGCGTCCCGCGCCGGCGCAGTTGCAGGGACCGAAGGTCATCCGCGTGGAACAGCCGGACCAGTTGCCGGCGCCGCGGCGGATGCCGCCCCGGTCGCCGGGAGCGAGCGGTCCCGGGGGCGGTGGTCCTGGCGGTCCAAGCCGGTCGCCGGGATTTGCGATGCCTCCGATGCCGGCGCCCGGCGGCGGGAGTTCCGGCCGAAGCCGCAGCGGACGGGAATCCGCTGCCCCGGTGGATGATGAAGAATCAGCAGCCAAGAAAAAGGCGCGGACGAACCGCCGGGGCGTGGGCTCCGGCCGTCGCGGCGATGCGGGCGCCGACGCCATCCGCGAATGGCGCGAAGCCGACCTTCTCGAACGCCAGGACCGCATCGCCGGTTCCGCGGGCGCCCTGCGCGAACGCAAGCGCGAGATGTCCAAGCAGCTTCGCTCCGCCAACACGCCCCATGGCACCGCCCCGCGCTCCACACACGTCGAAATCACCCCGCCGGTCACCATCCGCGAGCTGTCCGAAGCGATGGGCGTGAAGTCCAGCGACATCCTCAAGAAGCTGATGGCCCAGGGCGTGATGGCGACGGTGAACCAGATCATCGAGCCGGAAACCGCCCAGGTGCTGGCGCTGGAATTCGGCCTGGAACTGGTGGTCAAGCAGCGCGAGAGCGAAGCGGCCATCCTCGAACGGCAATACAAGGAACGCGAAGAGGCGGCCGAAAAAGTCGCCCGGCCTCCGGTGGTCACCATCCTCGGCCACGTCGACCACGGCAAGACCAGCCTGCTCGACAAAATCCGCTCCGCCAACGTCGCCGCGGGCGAAGCGGGCGGCATCACCCAGCACGTGGGCGCTTACACCGTCGAGCTCAACGGCAGCGACGGCAAGACCAAGCGCGTCACATTCCTCGATACCCCCGGCCACCAGGCGTTCACCGCCATGCGCGCCCGCGGGGCGAACATGACGGACGTGGTGGTGCTGGTGGTGGCGGCGGACGACGGCGTGATGCCGCAGACCGTCGAATCCATCAACCACGCCAAGGCGGCCGGCGTGCCGATCGTCGTGGCGATGAACAAGATCGACAAGGCGGAAGCGAACCCGAACAAAGTCCTCGGCCAGCTTGCGGAGCAGGGCCTCAACCCGGCGGAATGGGGCGGCGACACCGAAGTGGTGCGCACCTCCGCGACCACCGGGCAGGGCGTCAAGGAGTTGATCGAATACCTGGATTACGTGGCGACGCTGCGGGAACTCAAGGCCGCGCCCACGCTGCCGGCGCGCGGGGCGGTTATCGAATCCTTCATGGATCCCAATCGCGGCGTGGTGGCGCGGGTGCTGGTGCAAAACGGCACCCTGCACGTGGGCGACACGGTGGTCTGCGGACCGGCGTGGGGCCGCGTGCGCTCGATCACCGACGACAAGGGCAAGCCCATCACGTCGGCGGGTCCGGCGTCGCCGGTGGAAGTCATCGGGCTGGACACGGTGCCGGGCTCGGGCGACAAACTTTATGCGATTGAAGACGCCAACGAGGCGCGTGACATCGCGGAAGAACGCAAGCAGTCGGACCGCGCCGGCGAGATCGCCCAGCGGTCGAAGGTGACGCTGGAGAACCTGTACGACACGATCCAGCAGGGCACGGTCAAGGAGCTGCGCGTCATCCTCAAGGGCGACGTGCAGGGCTCGGTGGACGTGCTCAAGCAGCTTCTGACCGAAGAGCTGTCGAAGGAAGTCAAGGTGCGGCTGCTGCATGCGGCGGTTGGCGGCGTGACGGAATCGGACGTGCTGCTGGCGGAAGCGTCGGACGCCATCATCATCGGGTTCTCCGTCGTGCCCGACGAAACGGCGCGGAAGCTGGCCGAGACCCTGGGCGTGGAAATCCGGCTGTACCGCATCATCTACGAGATCACCGACGACATCCGTAAGGCCCTCACCGGCATGCTCGCCCCCAGCAAGCAGGACCAGGTGCTCGGCCACGCGGAAATCCGCCAGGTCATCAAGGTCTCGCGGCACGGCAACATCGCCGGCTGCATGGTCACCGACGGCCTCCTCCAGCGCAACAACAAGTTCCGCCTCATCCGCGATGGCGCCGTCGTCACGGAAAACCTCACGCTCGACAGCCTCAAACGCTTCAAGGAGGACGTCAAGGAAGTCCGCGGCGGCGTGGAGTGCGGCCTCAAACTCGCCGGCTACGACGACATCAAGATCGGCGACCGCCTCGAAGCCTACAAGACCGTGGACGTCGCAAGAACGCTTTGACGAAGTGGCCAGTGGTCAGTTGTCAGTGGTCGGATCGGCCGCGGACCACTGCCCGCTGGCGACCCTTTTACCGGCCGCTGGCCGCTGACAACCCGACATGCTCATCGGAATCCTGCAACTCGATTTGAAGATCGGCGACGCTTTGAACCTGAAGGACAAACGCAAAATCGTGCGGTCGCTCAAGGACAAGTGGCACCATCACCACAACGTCAGCGCCGCCGAGGTGGACTTTCTCGACCATCCGCAGCACGCGCTGATCGGCGTGGCGATGGTGGGCAACGACGCCCGGCACCTGGAAAGCTCGCTGGCGAAGCTGGTGGAATCGGTGAAGCACGAGCGCTATGCCGAGCTTCTCGATTTCCGCATCGAAGTCGTTTCCGGGCGCGATTGACATGCATTTCATCGCCCCCCTACCGCCGCAGGAGGCACTCGGGTACATGGCCAATTCGGTGCGACAGAACAAAGTAGCCTCGCAGATCCAGAAGATCGTGGCGGGCGCGATTCAGCGCGATGTCGCCGACCCGCGCGTGGATGGGCTGGTGAGCGTGACCAAGGTGGATGTGACGCCGGACTTGCGCGAGGCCAAGGTGTGGCTGAGCGTCCTGGCCTCGCAGCGGCCGCCGGCGACCGTGCTCGCGGGGATCCGCTCCGCCGGGCGGCGCATCCAAAGCGAAGTCGCCGGCGGATTGCCCCTGCGGCATATTCCGCGGCTCACTTACGTGCTGGATGAAACGCTGAAAAAACAGGCGGAGATTCTCAAGACGATCGACGAAGCGATGGCCGACACGCGAACGCCGGCCGCAGACAAGGCACCCGATCCTTCGGGAGAAGCGCCACCGGCCGAAGATGCCGGGGCCTGACACATACGACCGCGAACAAGGGATCAGGCGGATATGAACAAGGTGAACGTGAAGCTGGACATGCTCAAGAAAGTGGCGGCGCGGCTGGTCAAGGCGGCGCCCGCGCGCAAGCCCGAGCCGGTCGATCCGCTGGCGCGGTTGATCCGGGCCTTCCTGGAATATGACTGCGATGAGGCGCGCGCTTCGGCCGCCGAACGCAAGATCCAGGAAAGCATGGTGGACACCAATGAGCTGCGCGTGACGCCGGCCATCGAGCTGGCGGCGCTTCTCGGGGCGCGCTATCCGTTCGCGGAATCGCGCTGTTCGGCGCTCCACCGCACGCTGCAGTCGGTGTTCGATCGCGAGCACCACATGCGGCTCGACCGCCTGAAGGAAATGAAGAAGCCCGAGATTCGCCCCTATTTGCAGTCGCTCGCGGGGATCACCCCCTATGTCGAGGCGGCGGTGTGCGTGGATTGCTTCGGCATCGCCGCGGCGCCGGTGGATACGAAATTTCTGCTGTGGCTGGTCTCGAAGGACGCGCTGCCCGAGGGCACGGACATCAAGACGGCGCAGCAGCTACTGGAGAAGGTCGTGAAGGGGACGGAGGCGGAGGATTTGTTCCACGGGGCGCGCAAGGAATTGGAGGGCTGGTCGCCGCGGTCGTGGCCGCAGGTGGCGAAGGTGCCTTCGCCGATTCTGGCGCCCCCGCCGATCGAAGGCGCTCCGGCGGCGGAAGCGCCCAAGGCGGCGCCCGCGGCGCCGCCGCGGCCGGTGGCGGCGGTTGCCAACAAGAAAAAGTAAGCCATTTCCCGCGGACTTCGCAGGCGCGCCTCCCGGCGGCTCACGCGAGCGTGGCTGCGGGGGCCGATGGCGCTGCCGTGGCCGCTTCGACGAAGGTGCCTTTGTCGAGGTGGATGAGGCGCGTGGCGGCGCCGGCCGAGTGGGGATCGTGGGTCACCATCAGGATCGTCTTTTCGAATTCCCGGTTCAGACGCTGCAGCAGCGAAAGGATTTCCCTGGCGCTGTGCGCGTCGAGGTTGCCGGTCGGTTCGTCGGCCAGCAGCAAGTCGGGATCGGTGACCAGGGCGCGGGCGATGGCGACGCGCTGTTCCTGTCCGCCGGAGAGCTGGCGCGGGAAATGATCCATGCGATCGCCGAGGCCGACGAGACTCAGGGCCGTGGCCGCGTTTTCCCGGCGGCGGCGGCGCGAAAGGCGCGTCAGCTTCAGCGGCAGCTCGACGTTCTCCAGGGCGCTGAGCACCGGGATCAGGTTGAACGCTTGAAACACAAAACCCAGGTGGTGGTTCCGCCAGCGGGCGAGCGCCGATTCGGACATCAGCGCCGGTTCCTCGCCCATCACCAGCAGCCGGCCGGCGGTGGGTTTGTCCATGCCGGCGATCAGGTGCAGCAGCGTAGACTTGCCCGAGCCGGAAGGGCCCATGAGCGCGACGAACTCACCGCGATGAATCCGGGTGCTGACGCGGTCGAGCGCCACGACGGTGTTCTGGCCGCGGGTGAATTCCTTGGTCAGTTCGATGGCTTCGACCACTGGGAGCATAGATTTCCTCTTGCGCGCTGCGGTTGTGGGCGGCTTTTTCAGGAGCCGGTTTTGACCGAGTCGCCTTCCTTGAGCGAGTCGGGCGGAGAGACGACAAGTTCCTCTCCCCCGGCCAGGCCCTTCATGATTTCGATGTCGCCGGCGGCGGAGGTGATGCCGGTCGTCACGCTCACTTTGCGGGCCTTCCCGTTCTCGACGATGAAGACCGCGCCATCGCGCACGGCGGAGCGCGGGATGCGCACGATGGGGGCGGCGGCGCCGTCCGTGCCGGCTTTTGACGCCGCGAGAAAAGCCACCGTGGCGTTCATGTCCGGCTTGAGCAAGTCGTCCGGCTTGAGCACCTTCACGCGCACCTCGACGGTCGCCTTCTGGCGGTTGGCGACCGGGGAAATCAACTGCACCACGCCGGCGTATTTTTTATCCGGATAGGCGTCGGTGCTGATCCAGCAGTGCTGGTTCATGGCCACCTTCGCGAAATCGTTCTGCGAGATGTCCAGCTCGACGAGCAGATCGGAAAGGTCGGCGATCGAGACGACGTAGCCCTTGGCCCCGCGGTCGCCCACGAAACCGTTGGTGACGAATTCCCCGACCTCGACGTTGCGCTCCAGCACCGTCGCATCCTGCGGCGACTTGATGATGGTGTTGTCGAGATCGACCTGGGCGAGGGCGAGGGCGCCCGTGAGCTGCGCGACGGTGCCCTTCTGGGCGGCGATCTCTTCCCGCCGCGCGCCCGCTTTCATAAGCAGATACTGCTCGTTGGCGACATCCGCCTGCGCCTGGAGCGCCTTCATCGCCGCCTGGGCGTCTTCGATTTCCGTTTCCGTCTGCGTCGTGCGGATTTTCAGGAGCCGCTGGTAATTCCGCGCCGCGTTGTCCGCTTCGATCTGGGCCCGCTGGTACTGCGCTTCCGCGGCCGCGATTTCCTGCGGGCGATTGCCGGCCTCCAGCTCCGCAAGGTGCGCCTTGGCGGCGTCGAGCTGGCCCTGCTGCTGGGCGACCCGAGCCCGATACTCATCATCCTCCAGCCGCACCAGCACCTGGCCGCGCTTTACTTTGTCGCCCATCTCGACGCCCACCCAGGCCACGCGCCCGATCACTTTGCTCGCCAGCTCCACCCTGTGCGCCGCCATCACGTATCCGGTCGCGTTGAGCACCACGTCGCCCGCGGGCGCGGTCTGGGACGCCTCCACGTGCAGCGTTTGCACCACCGGCGCCGCCGCCGCCGACGCCTGGTATTGCCACGCCGCCACCCCCCCGCCGGCGAGCAGCACCGCCGCGAGCAGCCATGGCCAGCGGCGCGGCGCGCTGCGGCTGGCCTTGTAGGATTTGTCGATGCGGAGTTTCTCGAGATCGGTGTTCATTTTAAGAATCCCTCATCGCTTGAACGATGGGCTTGCGGGAAGCGGACCACGCAGGGAGGAAACCGCCGAGCGCGCCGATCGCGGCGGCGAAAGCGAGGCCGTAGAGCGCGGCGGTGGGCGTGACGCGGAACTGAAACGTCGTTTCGTTGAAAGTCTGGAAATTGCCCACGCCGGTGGTCAGGCCGTTGATCGGCAGCGCGAGCAGCACGCCGAGGCATCCGCCCAGGAGCGCGAGGCAGACCGATTCAATGACGAACGAGAGCAGGATCGTCGTGCGCGGAAAGCCCAGCGCCCGCAGCGTGCCGACTTCGCGCGTACGGCGCGACACGGCGGCGTACATGGTATTCGTCGCGGCGAATGCCGAGCCGACAGCCATGATGATCGCGACCGAGAAGCCGAGAATTTGCAGCGGCAGCCCGCCGGAGGTGAGCGACGCGTAATACTCCTTTTCGGGAATGGCCTGGGCGTTGAGGCGCTGGTCGTGGTCGATGGTGTCCTTGATGGCGGCCATGTCGGCGGGCGATTGGGTGCGCAGCAGGACGGAGCTGCTGCCGCCGGAAACTTCGAAATCCCCGCGAAGCTGGTTGAGATCGGTCCAGATTTCAGAATTGGCGGCGGAATCCCCGGCGGAGAACACGCCGACGACCGTCCACAGCCCGCGGCCGAACCGGATCTTTTTGCCGATCCGCGCCGAGGGATACCGTTTGGCGATCGCCCTGCCGACGACGATCTCGCGAAGGCCGGGCTTGAGCATTTCTCCGGCGACCACGGTGGGATTGCGCATGGCGACGCCGATCGGCAGCATGCCGCGCACGGTCACGTTCATCCCTTCGGGGTTGTCGACCGAGGGCAGGTTTACGACAGTGAGACCTTCGGGGGAGACCATCGGCCTGCCGTCGGCGGTCGTCGCGATGCCCGGCAAATGGCGGATGATCTGGTAGGAATCCTCGGCCACCTGGGAGGTGAGTTCCGCGTTGGCGCCCTGGCGGAGCACGAGAAGCTGGAGCGGATTGCCGGTGGAACCGAAGACGGACTTCAGGCCGGTCGTGAGGGCGAAGGCGGTGATTAGCACGGCGACGGTCAGGCCAATGCCGACGGCGGTCATGGCGGTCGAACCCTTGCGTTCCAGCAGGTTGCGCAGATTGTATTTCAGCGGCAGGTTCATGGCTTATCCGACAAAGCGCAGCGAGGAGACGATGTTGGCGCGCGCGGCGAAGAACGCGGGAACCAGCGAGGCGAAAAGACCCAGCACGGCGGCGACGCCCATCACGATCGCGGCCGCCTGCCAGCGCAGACCCTGGAAGGGAAAACCGCCCGCATTGTCGATCGATTGGCAGAGCAGATAACCCAGCCCGATGCCCGCAATTCCCCCGAGCATCGAGATGACGACGGATTCCCCGACGATGAGTTGGAGAATTTCCGGCGGATCGAAACCCAGCGTGCGGAGGATCGCCATTTCGCGGGTGCGTTCGCGCACGGCCATGGCGACGGTGTTGGCGGAGACGAGAAGGATGGTGAAGGTGACGGCGGAGCAGATGGCGGCGAGGAACAGGCGGATGTTGCCGAGCATGCCCAGGAAAGAGCGTCCGAATTCCTTTTCCGATTCGGTGCGCGTGGGATAGGGAGAATTGTCGAACATGGCGTCGATGGCCCTGGAGACGCGCGGCACTTCGTCGGCGGTGCGCGCGCGGATGACGTAGGTGCCGACGGTGTCGAGAGCGATGGTGTCGCCCTGCGCTTTGAGCAGCTCGTCGAGATACTCGCGATGGAAGAGCAGGTTTTCCTCGTGCGGCGGATGCGTATAGATGGCGACGCATTTCATGTCGAGGGTGACGGGGTAGATGTCGCCGGTGATCACCACCGGATCGCCGAGGTGGATGTGGTAGCGTTCGGCGATTTTTTCGCCGACGGCACAACCGGCGCGGGTGCGCTTGAAGGCCGCGAGCTGATCCGGCGGAAGGCGCCAGTCGGGGAAGACGTCGAACACATGGTCGGCGTCGACGGCGAAGCGCCCGAAGAAATCGCTGGGGTCTTTGTAGGTGCCGCCGAACCAGGACCAGGCGGAAACTTGCTCGACGCCGTCGACGGATTTGATGCGGGCCTCGTAGGAGGCCGGGAGGAACTGCGTGAGCGAGACGCGGTGGCGGGTGATGATGCGGAGGGCGGAGGAGGGAGAACTGTCGTCGCCGTGGAAAAAACTCTGGTAGATGGCGAACAGCACGGTCAGCAGGGCCAGGGACACAGCGGTGCTGGCGAGGGTGAGGAGGGTGCGGCGGCGGTTGCGCAGGACGTTGCGGAAAATAAGCGGAAGCAGACGGAGCATCGGTGGGCACGCCTTGCGTGTTGGGACGTGGGGAAGCGAACGGGGAGAATTCGCATGGTAGAAGATCGGCAGGGACGGTTCAAGATGGGCGGCGAATTGTGTGGTTTTCCAATAGAAGTGTCAGGGGGGTATGCGGCGTGGTCAAGTCTGTGGAATGGAAGGAGGGCGAGCGAAGCGAGCGAACGGGGCCGACCGGCAGAACCGCGTGGCTCAGGGTGCGGTTGGCGCCGCGCTGGATGGCGGGTTCCCACCATTTGGCAAGCGCGGCGGTGGTGACGACGGCGTCGAGTTTGTTTTTTTGGATGCCGATGTAGTCGGCGAGGGCGGCTTGGTCTTTGGCGCTCCAGACGGACAGTTCGGCCGTGGCGGCGCGCGCTCGGGCTTCTTTCAGGGCGGCGGGCGGGAATTGTTTTTGTTGGAGGTAAGCGTCGAAATAGGTCCAGGGGGTGGTGCCTTGCGGGATGCGGCCGCCAGCCTGGTGGAGCGCTTCATCGTCGCCGGGGAAACCGCCGACGGATTGCTCGAAGCGGAGCCAGCCGTTTTCGTCAGGTGTGACGCCCTTGGCGGTGCGCCCGTTCCATGCGGCGAGGTAATCGACCGTGCCATCGGCGCGCAGCGGGGCGATGATGACCGTCGTTTCGGCAGTGATCGCGTAGGGCGGCTTTGGCGGGGAAGCGTCGTCGGCGGCCAGCACCCGCGATTGCGGTAAGGCAACCAGGAGCGCGAGAACGATGGTTTGCCGCACGTGGCACCTCCACGGCAATGGACGCGGTGGAGGGGCAGTGCTTTCAGGGGCGGGCGTTGGATTTTGGATGCAATGCGTGATATGCACGAGCCGCGACGGACGCAAGCGTTTGCGGGCGCATGCGGTGCGAAGAGAGCGCGCCGGGAGTGCGGTTACTCGCCGGGCGCGTTTTTCTCGGGGTTGATGATTTTGACAGGCGTGCCGACCTGCACGAGGGAAGCGAACTTCAGCGCGTCCCAGTTGGCGAGGCGGAAGCAGCCATGCGATCCGGTTTGGCCGATGAGTTCGGGTTTGGGGGTCCCGTGGATGCCGTAGCCGGGGAGGTCGAGGCCGACCCAGGCGAGGCCGACCGGGTTGCGCGGGCCGGGCGGAATGGTCAGGACGCGCGAGACGTTGTGCACGTCGGGCCACACCTTGGGGTCGAAAGTGTAATTGGGATTGGGGGCGGCGATGACCTGCACCTTGGTGTCGCGGTCGGGCAGCTTGGCTTTGTCGCGCGCGATGGAGCAGTGGAAAAGCGCGAGCTGGTTGTTGTCTTTGTCGAAAACGCGGATGGCTTTTTCCGCGAGATTCACCGTGACATAGCCGCCCCCGGCGGTCGTCACGGCGCGTTTGGGAAGAACAACCTTGTTGTCGGTGGGGAAGGGGCGGATGGCGGGGACGATCAGCGTTTGGCCCGGGGCCAGTGCGTCCATCGGCACGCCGGGATTGAGCGTTTCGAGCAGCGCGCGGGTGCAGTGGAATTTTTCGGTGATGCAGTCGGCAAGCGATTCGTAGCCGAGGCGATCCATGTGGGCCTTTTCGTTCCAGTCGTCGGAGACGTGGCCCACCTGCATGGCGTCATCATCCGTGATCGTGTAGCTGGTCGCCGCGTTGTCGACATCGACGTGCAGCGAAAGATAGACCGCCGGATCGAACGGCTGGAGGCCGGGGAAGAAGCGGGCCGCGTATTCGTTCAGGGCCATGAGAGACTTGTGTTTGAAATGGCCGTCGATGATGCCCGGCGAGAAGTCGGCGGCGTCGAGGGCGATCTGCCAGGCGATGTTGATGCGGAGCTGACGGGGCACGGCGTTGCGGATTTCCGCGGTGGCCGGTGGCGGCATGGCGCCCGCGAATTGAGGCGGACGGGCGGCCCCCTCGGGCGCTGGGGCCGGGGCGGGAGAGGGGGCTGCCTGGACGGGGGCTGCCGTGACCGGCGCCGCAGCCGCGGGGGCGGGCGTGGCCGGGGCAGCGGCGGGGACCAGGGCGGCCGATTGGCCATGAGCGCTCAGGCCGGTGAGCGCGAAGGTCAGCAGCGGGACGATGGCAAAGCGCACGGGGTTCATGGGGATCCTGTGGTTGAGTGAGCGATAACCTGAGAGCATGACGTATTGGGAATAACGGATCAAACGGCCGGCGGGCTCCAGAAAACTCTGGCGCGGAGGATTTTTGGCTGCGGATGAGGTGGGGTGGGGCGCAGATTATGCAGCCGGGGGTGCTGGGGGAGGCGACGCAGGCGGAGCCGACGGGGCGGGGGCGACAGGCGGCTTGGGGGCGACGCCGGCAGCCCCCCCCCCGGCCTCACGCTCGAAGCGTTCCTTGCGATCCTGCTCGGCTTTTTCAAGGGGTGAAAGCACGCCGGGATTCATTTTTCGCCAGATTTCGTCGCGGTCGACGGTGATTTCACGGGGTGCCTGGATGGCAAGGCGGACGCTGGAACGGGACCACTTGACGATTTTGACCTCGATTTTGCCGTCGATGATGATGGACTGTCCTTCGCCGCGGCTCAATGCCAGCATAGAGAATCCTTCGTGAGCGGGACCGAGGGTGTTCCGGCGCGAGGACGCCGGCCAAACCGCGGCATTGTACCATGACGCGGCCGGATTGGGGCGGCGGTGGACCCTAACTTTAACCTGCGAAACAGGCGGGGCGGGAATCAGGCATGCGTAAGCACGCGCAGCGGGGATTTCTCCGCCGGCGCGGGGGGATTCGGCGGCGGTGGCGAGACGGCGACGCCCGCCGTGATGTCAAGCATGCGCTGCAGGGAGACTTTGGCCCAATACTTCGTGTGGCGATCGACGGCGATCCGGTTGACCACTTTGCCTTCCGCAAGGTTGTCCAGGGTCCAGAGCAGGTGCGGCGGGTCGATGCGGTACATCGTGGTGCACAGACACTGGCACTCGGAGAGGATCACAATGTGCTTGTCGGGGTGCTGCTGCGCGAGGCGGTTGACCATGTGCACTTCCGTGCCGACCGCGAAAGAGGCGCCGGGCGCCGCGGCGCCGATCGTTCTGCCGATGAGATCCGTCGAGCCCGCAATGTCGGCTTTCTGCACGACCTCCCACCGGCATTCGGGGTGGACGATCACTTGAATCCCCGGGTGCTTCGCGCGGGCTTGATCCACGTGCTCGGGGCGGAAAAGCTGGTGCACCGAGCAGTGGCCTTTCCACAGGATGAACGTCGCGGCGCGCAGCTCATCGTCGGTGAGGCCCCCGTTCGGTTGACGATAATCCCACACAACCATCGAATCCAGGGGAAAGCCGAGCTTATACGCGGTGTTGCGCCCAAGGTGCTGGTCGGGGAAAAAAATCACCTTCGTTTTGCGGTCGTCCCTGCTCAGCCGCCCCTGCTCGATATTTCGAATAGCGGTGCCGCCGCCCTGGCTGAGGGCCCATTGAAGGATTTTGTCGCAGTTGCTGCTGGTGCAGACCGCGCCGCCGTGCTCGCCCACGAAGGCTTTAAGGTTCGCCGCGGAGTTCATGTACGTGACCGGAACCTGCGTGAAGTCCGCCATATCCCGGCACGCGCCGGAGATCGCCGACCACGCGTCTTCCACATCCTCCAGGTTCGCCATGTCCGCCATCGAACAGCCCGCGCCCAGGTCCGGCAGAATCACCTGCTGATGGTCCGCCGTCAGGATGTCCGCGGATTCCGCCATGAAATGCACCCCGCAGAAAATCACGTACTCCGCCTTGCTGAGCTTCGCCGCTTCGCGCGAAAGCTGGAAGGAATCCCCCACCACGTCCGCAAAGCGAATCACGTTGTCCTGCTGGTAATGGTGCCCGAGAACGACGACACGCTCCCCCAGTTCGCCTTTCCGGCCGGCGATGCGCGCCACGACCTCCTCCGTCGGAAGCTGCAGATACGTGCGCGGGATCGGTTGCTGCCAGTTCATGGAGACTCCTGAGGCGTTTCCGAAGAATGCATCATTATAGCGGATCGCGCCGGCAGAACGGTCCACACCTCCACAAATGCCCACCGATGGGGGTGCGGCCATCTTTTGTGGCATCGGCGTCCCGCCGATCTTCGGCCCAAGGCCGATGCGCCCGGGGCGCGCGGATCTTTATTCCGGACACAGCGGCCTGCGGGCCGCCATTGGCGGAGACGCCCATGCCACGATTGACTGCCACAAGTGATGGCCACGCCGGCGGGCGCTGATTTTTTGGGGGAAATTGACCGTGCGGAAGGGTTTCCGTATTGTGGTGAGTCTTTGATTTCCCCAACGGAAAGGATACGCCATGGCGGATGCCGCCTCTTCTTCACCCGCGCAGAACTCGTCCGGATCTCCCGCTCCCCTGCATGTTTTCTATGAGAACGAAGCGCCGATCGATGGGCTTAAAGGGAAGACCGTCGCGGTTCTGGGGTATGGCTCGCAGGGTCACGCGCATGCGCAAAACCTGCGGGAATCGGGGGTGAAGGTGATCGTGGCGAATCGGCGGGATTCGGCGAATGGGAAGCTGGCGATATCGCACGGTTTCGATCCCCTGCCGATTCCGGAGGCGGTGAAGCAGGCGGATTTGATCATCGTGACGCTGCCGGATGAATTGCAGCCGGAGATTTTCGAGAAGGAGATCAAGCCGCAGTTGACGAAGGGCAAGACGTTCGGGGCGACGCACGGGCTGAACGTGCATTTCAAGCTGATTGATCTTCCGAAGGATGTAGACGTGGTGATGATTGCTCCGAAGGGTCCGGGGCACCTGGTGCGGAGTGAATTCGTGAAGGGCGGGGGGGTTCCGTGCCTGGTGGCGGTGCATCAGGACGCATCGGGGAATGCGCTGAAGACGGCGCTGGCGTGGGGCAACGGGGTGGGCGGGGCGCGGGCGGGGATCATCAAGACGACCTTCAAGGATGAATGCGAAACGGATCTTTTTGGCGAGCAGGCGGTGTTGTGCGGGGGGCTGTCGGCGCTGATCAAGGCCGGATTTGAGACGCTGGTGGAAGCGGGATATCCGCCGGAGATGGCGTATTTTGAGTGCGTGCATGAAGTGAAGCTGATCGTGGATCTGATTTACCAGGGGGGGCTGAATTACATGAGGTATTCGATATCGAACACGGCGGAGTATGGGGACCTGACGCGTGGTCCGCGGGTGGTGACGCCGGAGACGAAGAAGGAGATGAAGAAGATATTGGGAGAGATCACGTCGGGGGCGTTTGCGAAGGAATGGATGGCGGAGCACAAGGCGGGCAAGCCCCTGTTTAACAAGCTGTACAACGCGGACAAGGACCATCCGGTGGAGGTGACCGGGCGGCGTTTGCGGGCGATGATGAAGTGGATCAACGCGAAGGAAGTGTCGTAAGGCGGATGGGGCGTTCGCAGGCGGGGGTCGCCCCGCGTGTTGGTATTTTGAGTGACGCCCCGGCGCTGGCGCCGGGGCTTTTTTGGGGGGTCGGGGCATCGAGCGGCGATGTTGCCGTGGCTTGCAAGATGTGTGGAATCCTGAGCCATGGCGGTCGCGTCTCGGAGGTTTAGGCGGATCGAGAACACACGCTCTATCGGTGGGTGCGGCCATCTTTTGTGGCAGTCAATCGTGGCATGGGCGTCTCCGCCAATGGCGGCCCGCAGGCCGCTCCGTCCGGAATAAACATCGGCGCGCCTTGGGAGCATCGGCCTTGGGCCGAACATCGGCGCAACCAAACAACCACGGAGCACACGGAGCAACGCCTCGAGCCAGAATGTTGCCATGCCTGGACCCGCATCCGCCGCGGCTCCCTGCAGCACCCCGACCACCCACGCCCCAACCCCTCATAGCCGTCCCCGAGCCCTCGCCGCCATCTCACGACGCCGCCGATACCGCCACTCCCGAAACACCAGCGCCGCCGGCACGTTCATGAAGGTCAGCGCGATTCCCCAGATCAACTTGTCATACCTGCCGGGAAACGCCGCATCCTCCATCTGGATGAAAATGAAAAACTGAACCATCCAGAAGATCGCCGCCAGCGCGCAAACCATCAGAATGAGCAGCTCCGTCGGGTTCAAATTTAAAAAAGCGACCACATCCATGGAACACCTCCCTCGGCGGTATTATCACCGCCGCGGCCGCCACCGTCCATGAAAATCCGAAATCCCTCAACCTCCAGGCATCGCCAACTTCCGTGGCGGACCCCCGCCCTCCAATTTGAAACAATTGAACCAATACCCCAATTGAACCCGCCCCCAGCCCCCGCCCTCACCCTCGCCCCGTCCCCCCCTCCGCCACCGCCTGCGCCGCCGCCAGTTCCTCCGCCAGCGAAATCTTCCTCACCCCCACCTCCTTGAATCCATCCTTGTACTCCCGCGAACGCACGATCTGCCCCTCTATCACCTTGTTCCGCAGCGTCCCCTGCCCATTCAAATACACACGTACATAACTCGAAAGCGCCGCCGAACCCGGCGACAGCATCCCCAGCCCCCCCGCCGAGATATTGTGCACCTTCACGCCCTGCCCCGGCCCCTCCACCCACTCGTCGCCCTTCCGCGAAAGCACGTGCAGCTTCGCCGGGCAATCCACCGCGAACCGCTGGTGTGACCGGCGACCGAAGCGGTCCGATGCCGCCTCCGCGGGCGCCTCCACGCACGACGGATCCACCTGCCGCATCAAATTCGCCCACGCTTCCACCATCGCCGGGTCATACTTCGATCCCGCCTCCTCCCGCAGCCGCCGTATCGCCTCCCCGAACGAACACGTGCTCGTCTTGAATGGCCGCAACGCCGTCATCGCGTCAAACGAATCCACCACCGCGCACAGCTTGCTCATCGGATGCATCTTGTCCCCCTCTATCCCATGCGGATACCCCGTCCCATTCAGCCGCTCGTGATGCTCCAGCGTCACCCGCAACGCCACCTCCGGCATGTCCTTCACCCCCCGCAGGTGCTCCACCCCGCGGCCCGGATGCGACTTCAACGCCTCCCAGTCCCCCTCCGACAGCCGCTCCCGCTTGTTCAGAATCTCCTCCGCCACAAAGATCTTCCCCACATCATGCACCATCCCCGCCAGGCATACCGTGCTCAGTTCCTCCGGCTTCCGCTCCCCCAGCGCATACGCCAACGCCACCATCCACGTCCCCACGTTCACCATGTGCGTCGCCGTATAAAAATCGTGCTGCGACGCCGCGAACAAATGCGGAAACGCCGCCCCCTCCCCCACCGCCAGCGTCGTCACCGCCTTCGCCACGGACTTCAGCCGCGGCATCTTCGTCTCTATCTCCCCGTCCGACAGCAGCTCGTCGATGATCTCCACGCTCGTCTCATACACCATCTCCGCCTTCGTGCTCATCGCGATGTTCGGATCCCCCACCACCGAATCCAGGTGGCTTTCCAACTGCTTCCTGAATTGCCCGTGATTCACCATCGGTAAATAAATGTAACGCACCCCCATGCGCTGCAGCCTTTCCCGGTGCGATTCCTGGAACCGCACCTTGTCCGACGAATACAGCGTGAACGGTGCGCTCTCGTCCGACTTCCCCGCAGTCCTCAGGTACACCCCGATGTTCTCCAGCGCGCCCAGCGGCAACGACGCCAGCGCCAACGGAAAAAATCCCGCTTGCGCCGCAACCTTCCGCTTCGTCGTTGACCCGGATCGAACAAGGTCCGCACCCGCTGCATCCGTGGATTCCGCCATTGTCGCGGCCAAACTCGTAGACATCTGGCGCTCCCTCAAGGGATGTCTTCTCCTTCTTCGTGCCAATCCGCCCCCGCCTTTGGCGGAAAAAGGGTAGGCGATTCTCCCTGCCCTCCTCCACCCTCGCCGCGACGCCCTTATCGGAACCCCTGCCCCGCAAAAAAAGCGCGCTAATGCCCCCCCACCGCGCACCCCCACGCCCCCTCACTCCTGCTGCCCCGGACGCCGCGGCTCAGGTCGGTCCCCGCGATTCACCGCATGCGACGGCGGATCGCTCGCCGGAAAACTCTCCATCAGCTCCTCCTCCACCAGATCCACCGGCACCTGCTTGTTCTTGCTCGGGTCCGCCGCATGCGGATTCGACGGACTCGAATCAATCTTCCGCAGCGTCTCGGTCACATTCGTCACATGCCCCTTCGCACTCCCCCCCTGCACCGGATTATTTTCCACCGTGGCCATGACTTTCTCCTTTATAACGCCCTCAACCGGATGATCGCCGAAGGCTACACATACAACAGCGCAACCGATGCCAACCCCTTCCCACCCCCCAACCCCAGTTGAGCACAGCCTTCCCCCCGCCATTCTGACACCCCCCCGCGCCCCGGAGCCCGCGGCTGCAGCTCCGCAAAAAAATTTTACCCCTCCTTGACTCCCCCAAAAGTTAGCATAAAATACGGGTACCAGAAAAAGGAGAAGGTCCCCATGAACGCTTATCTTGCGCGCATCGTCTGCCAACCCCCCCCGTCCGCTCTCCCCACCCGCCGCGCGCGCTCAATTTCATGCGCACCTTCGGCCACCCCTGCGCACCTTCCGCAAAAAACTGCACCTTTTCCCCAAAGCCCTGCGCACCTTCTCCGAAAAACACCACTTTCCCGCCCCGATTGCACAACCCGCCCCCACCTCCGACAATACCCCGCTTCATCCACCCCACTCACTTTTGGAGAACCCATGCCTTCCCCCGCTTCCCCACACCACCACCCAGCCGTCAAAAAAATCGTCCTCGCCTACTCCGGCGGCCTCGATACCTCCGTCATCCTCCCCTGGCTCAAGGACAACTACCCCGGCTGCAAAGTCATCGCCTTCGCCGCCGAACTCGGCCAGGGCGACGAATTGGAAGGCATCAAGCAAAAGGCCCTCGCCTCCGGCGCCGACAAGTGCATCGTCAAAGACCTCCGCCAGGAATTCGCCGAGCAATACTGCTTCCCCATGCTCAAATCCGGCGCCGTCTACGAATCCAACTACCTCCTCGGCACCTCCATCGCCCGCCCCCTCATCGCCAAGTACCAGGTCGATGTCGCCCACGCCGAAGGCGCTGACGCCGTCGCCCACGGCGCCACCGGCAAAGGCAACGACCAGGTCCGCTTTGAGCTCACCTACATGGCCCTCGGACCCGAACTCAAAATCATCGCCCCCTGGAAAGATGACCGCTTCCAGCTCCGCTCCCGCGAAGCCGCCATCGAATACGCCAAGGAAAAAGGCGTCCCCATCGCCCAGACCAAAAAGAAAATCTACTCCCGCGACCGCAACCTCTGGCACATCTCCCACGAAGGCGCCGACCTCGAAGATCCGCGCAACGAGCCCAAGGACGACCTCTGGGTCATGTCCGTCCCCGTCGCCAAAGCCCCCAACCGCCCCGAATACGTCGACATCAAATTCGAAGCCGGCGTCCCCGTCGCCGTCAACGGCAAAAAGCTCAAAGGCCACGACCTCATTGCCACCCTCAACCAAATCGGCGGCAAACACGCCGTCGGCCAGACCGACCTCGTCGAAAACCGCCTCGTCGGCATGAAGTCCCGCGGCGCCTACGAAACCCCCGGCGGCACCATCCTCTACACCGCCCTCACCGCCCTCGAACACCTCACCATCGAACGCGACACCCTCCACTTCAAACAACAAGTCGCCCTCAAATACGCCGACCTCGTTTACTACGGCCAGTGGTTCCATCCCCTCCGCGAATCCCTCGACGTCTTCATCAACAACGTCCAGCAAGCCACCACCGGCACCGTCAAGGTCAAACTCTTCAAAGGCAGCGCCACCGTCGCCTCGACCGATTCCCCCAACTCGCTTTACCAGCACGCCCTCGCCAGCTTCACCATGGGCGCCGAATACGACGGCAAGGACGCCATCGGCTTCATCAAGCTCTTCGGCCTGCCCATGAAAGTGCATGCCATGCGGAACAGGCGCTCATGAAAATCTACTCCAATGCCGGCGGAATGGCGGAAACAAACGCCTACATGCTCGTCGATGAAGCGACCAGACGCGCCGCGCTGATCGACGCCCCCCAGAACACCACCGCGTCCTTGCTGGCAGTCGCCAAAGAGCAAGGCTACGACGTCGAGTTTCTCCTGCTGACCCACGGCCATTGGGACCACATTTCCGATCACAAGGTGGTGACCCAGGCCTTCCCAAACGCGAAAGTGCTCATCCACCAGCTCGACGAGCCCAAGCTCCAGAACCCCGGAAGTTTGCTCTTCGAATTGCCCTACCAGATCCCGCCGCGCGACGCCGATGCGTACATCGAGGATGGACAGAAGATTCACATCGGGCAGGTCGTGCTGGCGGCAATGCATACGCCGGGACACGCGGAGGGGCACGTGGTGTTCTATGCAAACGAACTGGGAGTGCTCTTCGCCGGGGATTTGCTGATGGCCGGGGCAGTCGGGCGCTACGACCTCGAAGATGGGGATGTGGCGGTGCTGAAAAAATCGCTGCACCGCGTGATGCTGTTGCCGGATGCGACGCGCGTTCTCCCCGGCCACGGCCCGGCGACGACGATCGGCCAGCAGCGGCAAAGCAATCCCTTCATTCGCGAATGGCAACTGGGATGATCGCAGGCGCACCGATGTAACTTCACGCCGCCCTTTTCGTGAAGGCCTTTTCAACCTGAGGAGCCTTGGCGTGAAACTTCCGATTTTTTGTGCGGGATTGCTGCTCCTGCTGGCCTGCGGACGCAGCGCGCGGGCGGCGGCCGACGTCACCCTCGACGAGTCCGCTTCCGCCGTGGTGCTGGCCAATGGCACGATTACCCTGCGCCTCAACCGAACGACCGGCAACATCGATGACCTCACCCACGGCCGCCAGTCCCTCCTGGGTTCCCCCGCCTACCTGGATTGGGTCGAGACCTACGCCGACGACACCGAAGGAAAAACCCGCCACGTGCCGGGCGCGTTTTCGGTGGTGCGGGGTCCGAAGGACACGGCCGGCGCTATGGCGGAAGTGGATTTTCATTTCGTGCAAGGCGGGAAGTCGCCGGAGTTTGATGTTGATCTGCACTATGTACTGAGGCGCGGGGATTCGGGATTTTATGCATTTGCGGTGTTTTCGCATCCGGCAAGTTACGACAGCGGAACGCTCGCACAATCGCGCATGGTGCTGCGGCCGCGGGCGGAATTGTTCGACACGATCGCCATCGACGATCAACGGATTTTCGCCTGCCCGCCGCCGGGGACGCCCGTGGAACACCTGGGTCCGAAGGAATCGCAGCGCGTCACCGAGGGGCCGTTCAAGGGGCAGATTTTCGACAAGTACCTCGATTTCGTGGATGCGGGCGATCATTACGTGCACGGGTGGATGGGCAGCACCTCGCATCTGGGGTGCTGGATCGTCGATGGCAGCACCGAGGATCACAATGGCGGGCCGACGAAGCAGCACAACACCGCGCATTTCAGCCAGATTTTGCTGAAGATTCTGACGTGTTGCCACTACGGGGCGGCGCCGGTGACGCTGGAGAAAGGGCAGGAATGGCGGAAGTTGTATGGTCCCTGGATGGTTTATGTGAACTCCGCGCCGACGCAGGCGGGCCTTTGGAAAGATGCGAACGCCAAGGCGTCCGAGCTTCGCGCGGCTTGGCCTTATGCGTGGATGAAAAATCCGCTCTATCCGCTGGCGACGGCGCGTGGCAGCGTCACCGGCACGCTGCACATCACCGATCCGCAGGATCCGCATGCCTCCCCGGCGGATGCGTGGGTCGGCCTCGCGGCGCCTTCGCCCGATTGGCAGCAGCAGTCCAACGGTTATCAGTTCTGGGTCCACGCCGATGCGCAGGGCCGATTCACGATTCCCAACGTCCGCCCCGGCGCCTACACGCTCTACGCATTCACCAGCGGCGTGATGGATGAATTCCGGCGCGACCGGGTGCAGGTCAAGGCGGGCGGCGTGCAGGCGCTGGGATCGCTGGACTGGACGCCGCTGCGCCATGGCCGGCAGTTATGGCAGATCGGCACGCCGGACCGCAGCGCGGAGGAATTCCGGCACGGAGACAACTATCGGCAATGGGGGCTGCCGGCGAAATATCCGGAAGAGTTCCCGCACGATGTGACCTTCACGATCGGCAAGAGCGATCCGCGGACCGATTGGAACTACGCGCAGCCCAACGTGATGCGGGATGGCAAATGGGTCGGGCCCATCTGGACGGTTCTTTTTGATGTGCCGGAGGGCACGCTGAAACCGGGGCAGGCGACGCTGCGGCTGGCGATCGCGGCGGCCAACAGTGCGGCGGTGCTTGTCGGCGTGAATGGCAAGCCCGCTGGCCGGACGCCGGCGTTTCCGCATGACAACGCGATGATCCGGGAATCGATCCACGGGCAGTATCACCTCGTGGATATTCCCTTCGACACCTCGCTGTTGCACGCCGGCCGGAACGCGATCACGCTGACGCTGCGCGCGCGGGCCGGGAATCTCAAATATGTCATGTATGACTGCGTGCGGTTGGAGGTACCGGAATGAGCCGCGCGCGAAGGAGTAAGTCGCGCGGCGGGCAGGGGAATTCTGTTGCCCTTTTGAGGTGTCGCCCGTAACGTGCTGCGATTCCCATCTGAAGGACAACCATGGCGGATAGTTCGCTGGCGATCGATCTGCAGCAGGTGAGCAAAACGTACCGCGGGCGCGTGCGCGCCCTGGACGGCGTGCAGATGCAGGTGCGGCGTGGAGAGATTTTCGGGTTGCTGGGGCCCAATGGAGCGGGAAAGTCGACGCTGGTGAAGATCATGATGTCGGTGGTGAAGCCGACGAGCGCCGTGGGCCAGGTGCTCGAGAAGCCGGTGGGATCGAAGGCGTCGCTGGAGCGGGTGGGATATTTGCCGGAGCATCATCGCTTTCCGCGTTATTTGACGGGCCGGCAGACGCTGGAGTTTTTCGCGGCGCTCTCCGGAGTGGACCGGGAGACGCGCAGGCAGCGGACGAAGGAATTGCTGGAAACGGTGGGGATGACGGCATGGGCGGATCGGCGCGTGGGCGATTATTCGAAGGGAATGATGCAGCGCGTCGGCGTGGCGGCGGCGCTGGTCAACGACCCGCAGTTGGTGATTTTGGATGAGCCGACGGACGGGGTGGACCCCGTGGGCCGGCGGGAAATTCGCGACGTGCTGACGCGGATGAAGAAGGACGGGCGGACGGTGTTCATCAATTCGCACCTGCTTTCGGAACTGGAGGTGATTTCGGACCGGGTGGCGATTCTGGTGTCCGGCCAGGTGGTGAAGCAGGGGACGCTGAACGAGTTGACGGTGGGGCGGCAGTTTTTTGAATTGGAGGTGGCGGCGGAGCGCGCGGAGCAGGCGTTGCGCCGGGCGCTCAGCGAACGTTTGCGGGCGACGTGGCCGGCGCCGCCGACGGCGGAGGGCGTGCTGCGCGGGACCTTGCCGGCGGGGGAATGGGTCGAGATACAGGGGGCGGTGGCGCGCGTGGGGACGGTGGATGTGGCGACGGCGCAGCCGGTGATCGATGCGTTGCGGGCGGAGGGGCTGGCGATTCGCCGGGTGGTGCAGGTGCGGCCGTCGCTGGAGGATTTGTTCATCGAGGCCGTCGGCGGAGTGGCCGGCGGGCACAATGCGGGAGCGGCGATGAGCGGGCCGGCGGCGAAAGTGCCGCCGGTGGGAGGATTCCGGCCATGATGATCCAGACGTGGGCGCTG
This sequence comes from Phycisphaerae bacterium, assembly GCA_035545015.1. Lineage (GTDB taxonomy): Bacteria > Planctomycetota > Phycisphaerae > WQYP01 > WQYP01 > CALCHA01. The sequence continues at coordinate 38,456 of DASZZD010000028.1, read as the reverse complement.
CTGGTGGATGCCTACCGGGAGCTGAATTCCAAGAAGATGTTCTGGATCGTGCTGATCCTCACGGCAGTGGTGCTGGCGGCGTTCGCGACGCTGGGGGTGTCGGGGGATCAGTTGACGGTGTTGTGGTATGCGCCGTTCGGGCACGTGCCGGGGGCGATCTTTATTTACAAGACGATCTTCAGCTACCTGGTGGTGGGGATCTGGTTCACGTGGATCGCGGTGCTGCTGGCGTTGATTTCGACGGCGGGGATTTTTCCGGATTTTTTATCCGCCGGCTCGATCGATTTGTATCTGGCGAAACCAATCGGGCGGCTTCGGTTGTTTTTCACGAAGTACGTGGCGGGGCTGCTGTTTGTTTTGCTGCAGGTGGCATTTTTCGCGGTGGTCAGTTTTTTCATCCTCGGCGTGCGCGGACATTCGTGGCAGCCGGGGCTGTTCTGGTCGATCCCCATCATCCTGCTGTTTTTTTCCTACCTTTACGCGATTTGCACGCTGCTGGGCGTGATGACGCGGTCCACGGTGGCGGCGCTGCTGCTGACGCTGCTGGTGTGGTTTGGGATATGGGGGGTCGACGCGGTCGATCGCTGGATGGTTGGACAGATCGAGCAACAGCAGATGATGGCGGAGGACACCAGCGACCAGATCGACCAGATCAATCAGCGCATCGCCGCCGACCCGGCTTCGGCCACGCAGGCCGCGCCCGGAGATGCAGGCGACGCGTTCCGCTTTTACCGCATGCGCGCGGCGGGCACTGCCGCGACCGCCAGCAGCGAGACGCTGGAGGAATCGCGGGAGGACCTCAAGCTCATGCGCGATGAAAACGTGCGCCTGGCGAGCGGGTTTCAGACGGCAGACAACATCGTTGTGCTGATCAAGTCGTTTATTCCAAAGACGCGTGAAACCACGAATCTGCTGGATCGGGTCCTCTTCTCAGACAAAGATCTTCAGGCCGCCACGCAAGCCGCCGCCGGCGATCAGCCGACCGATGAAAGGTCGCGCCGCCGGCAGGAGCGGATCGCGCAGAGCTGGATAGACCCCATGCGCAACCGTTCGGCGGTGTGGGTGGTGGGCACCTCGCTGGCGTTTGAAGCGGTGGTGCTGGGCGTGGCGGCGTGGCTTTTTTGCCGGCGCGACTACTGAAAGTCGCTACTAACGATAGTGCGGCGCGGCTATACTCGCGGGTCTTTCAGACGTTGTGGAAAGATGAGCGCTCATGGCTGACAAGATTCGCATCCGGCTGGGACATTCGCCCGATCCTGACGACGCGTTTATGTTTTACGGTCTGGCGACGGGCGCCATGGATTCCGGGCCTTACCAATTTGAGCACATTTTGCAGGACATTCAGACGCTCAATGAGCGGGCGATGAAGCATGCCGCCGACGGCAGCGGGCTGGAGGTGACGGCGATCTCGCTCCACGCGTATCCGTACGTGGCGAAAAATTACGCGCTGATGGCGTGCGGCTGCTCGATGGGGGAAAACTACGGTCCGATGATCGTTTCGAAAAAGCCGTTCAGCATTGAGGAATTGAAGACCAGGCGGATTGCGATTCCCGGGACGATGACGACGGCGTTTCTGACGGCGTCGATTGCGCTGGGCAAGGGTTTTCGGAATGTGGTCAAGCCGTTCGATCAGATTTTGCAGTACGTGGAGGCGGGGCATGCGGATGCGGGGCTGATCATTCACGAGGGGCAGCTCACGTATCAGAATCACGGGCTGGTGTGCTCGCTCGATCTGGGCAAGTGGTGGATGGAGCGCACGGGGTTGCCGCTGCCGCTGGGCGGGAATGTGATTCGGCGGGATTTGGGCGAAGAGCACGTGCGCGGGGTGACGCGGCTGCTGAAGAAGTCGATTCAGTTTTCGCTGGATCATCGGGAGGAGGCGGTGAAGCACGCGCTGAAGTACGCGCGCGACATGGATGTGCCGCTGGCGGATAAATTCGTTGGGATGTATGTGAACCACTGGACGCTGGATTACGGGCCGAAGGGACGCGAAGCGGTGAATCGGCTGCTGGATGAGGGGACGGCGGTGGGGATGATTCCCAGGTGCACGCCGGTGGAATTTATTGAATGAAGGGCGGGGGCGGGCGATTTTTGTGATGTGGAGTGATCGATGCCGCCGGAACTTATTTTGCCGTACCTCATGCGATACACGCACATCGCGTGTGCGATTCTGATCATCGGGGGACCGTTTTTCATGCGGTTTGCGCTAATGCCGGCGGCGGCGCGGGCGCTCGATGAGGGGGCGTATGGGAAGCTGCGCGATGCGATCAACGGTCGCTGGCGGCACATTGTGTACCTGCTGATCACGCTGTTTCTGATCTCGGGCTTGTACCAGTTTCTCGTGCCGGTGCGCGTCAACGGCGTGCTGGTCACCAGCCGGTGGCGGGATTTCGGGGAGGCGGACAAGCGGATGTATCATATGATTTTCGGCTTCAAGATGATCGCGGCGGTTGCGATTTTCTTTCTGGCGTCGGCGCTGGCGGGGCGTACGCAGACGTTCGCGCCGATCCGTGCGAAGGGCAAAACGTTCACGGCGCTGCTGCTGCTATTCGCGGCGGGATTGCTGGTGTGCTCGACGTGGCTGCGCTTCCTGCCGACGCGGCAGCCGCCCAAGGCGGTGGCGAGCACGCAGGTTGGCAAGTGAGGCGGCGGTCGCTCCCGAGGGAGATCACTGGGGCTGGACGCACAGGAGGGCGGCGTCGAACTCGGTGAAGTCCAGGGCGGTGAAGGCGGGGACGAGGTCGGGGTCGAACTGCTGGCCGGCGCAGCGGACGATTTCCTCGAGGACTGTTTTGCGGGGCCGGGCGGTGCGATAGGCGCGGTGGGAGGACATGGCGTCGAAGGTGTCGGCAAGGGCGAGGACGCGGGCGATGTGGGGGATGTCGCGGCCGGCGAGACCGTGGGGATAGCCTTTGCCGTCGAAGCGTTCGTGGTGGTGGAGCACGCCGGGGAGGACGGAATGCATTTGCGGGATGTCGCGCAGGATGGCGTGGCCGATGTCGGGATGTTTTTTGATTTGCGCGAATTCCTCATCGGTGAGGCGGCCGGGTTTGCAGAGCACGGCCTCGGGCACGCCGATTTTGCCGACGTCGTGCACCTGGCCGGCGAGGCGATAGCGTTCGATTTCAGCGTCGGGCATTCCGAGCGCGCGAGCCATGGTGGCGGCGAGGAGGGCGACACGATCGGAGTGGCCTCGGGTGTAGGGGTCCTTGGCGTCGATGGCGGCGGTGAGGGCCTTGACGGTACCCAGGAAAAGCTGGCGCTGTTCGGCGAAGCGCGCGATGTTTTCGTGAAACACGCCGAGGAAGTGGGAGATGGCGTCGGCGAATTGCATCTCGGTGGAGGCCAGGTCGGGATCGTCGCCGCCCTTGTTGCCTCCGAGCAGCACGCCGATGACCGCGTCGCCGTGGACGATGGGCTCGGCGAGCACTTCCGAAGAAACTTGTGCGGCGAGGGGATGAGTGCCGGGGGAGAGCATGCGGGTCCAACTGTCGGCAGACCAATCCTGGAGCATGACGCGGCTGGCGGCGTCGAGAAATTCGCGGTCGCAGGGAACGTCGCCGCGAAGCATGAGGCGGCCCTGGAGTTCCGGCGTGAGCGCGAGGGCGGGGAGATTGTCGTGGAAGCGGAGGGCCATCCAGCGGAAAGGCAGGACGCCGTGGATATCCTGCAGCAGAAGGTTCATGAGCTCCAGCGGATCGGTGATGTTGTTGAGGAAGCGCGACAGGCGGAAGAGCACGTTGACCTCTTCATATGCCTGGGCGAGCTTGGTGCTGAATTCATCGAGGGTGCTTTGGTTTTTCGCGGCGGCGAGGAGATCGGCGTGCATCCAGGGAAGCGTCTGGGCGAGATCGGGAGCGGCGTGGCGAAATTCGCGGAGCAACGGAGCGATGGCGGCGGCGGCATGGTCGGCGGGAATTTCGGCGGCGGCGCACATTTCGACGAATTCACGGGAGCGCGGGAACGCCGGATCGAAGCCCACGGCCAGCATCACGCCGCTGACGAGGCGTCCGCGCCGGACCAGCACCGGGAATGCCCAGCAGCCGGGGGAGATTTCGTGGTCGTCGAGGGAGCCGGTGTGGGCGCCGCCGGCCGCACGGGAGAGCAGCCGGTCGAAGCCGCCGCGCGAAAGGATGGCGTCGAGGGGCAGGGGAAGCGTGGGCGAGCGCTGGAGTTTGGCTGAGGCGTCGAAGTGGAAGGGGAAGAGACCGAGGCGTGCGCAGCGCGCGTCGAAGGAAGCGGGAATGGCGGCAGGGAGCGGGGCGGAAGGTGCGAGGGTGGTCATGGCGCGTCCCTCAGGTGATGGCGGAGTGGGCAGCGGCAGGCGCGGGAGCGAGGCCGGCGGCGGGAAGGATTTCGCCGATCTGGCGGAGCAGGTCCCGGGCGCTGAAGGGCTTTGGAAGCAGGGCGCGCACGCCGGTGTCGGCGAGATCGGCGGGGGCGATGCGATGGCCGCGGGCGGTGAGCAGGATCACGGGAATGGCCGCGAGGGTTGGATCGGCAGCGAGGGTTTTGACGAATTGCAGGCCGTCCATCTCGGGCATCTGGTAATCGGAGACGATCAGCTCCGGCTGAAATTCGGCGGCGGCGGCGAGGCCTTCCAGACCGTTGGCGGCGGTGGAAACCGTGGCGCCGGCCTGGCGCAGCTTAAAGGCCAGGACACACGTGAGGTGGGTTTCATCATCGACGACGAGAATGCGGGCAGGCATTCGAATCTCCAGGTGTGATACAAAGCAGCCATGACCTTCATCGGACAAACGGCTCCCGGGGGTTGCTCAGGTTTTCATCAATTGACCTGTTGCTTCCAGGTACCGGGAGAAACGCCCATGTTGACGGTGCGAAATCCCGGGGGCGGATTAGAGAGGAGGATCGGCTGGGGGTTGAGGCTGAGGATGCCGGAGGCGTTCAGCGTGCCGGTGACGAGAAGGTTGTCGACGGAGGGATTGTTTTGGATAACGAGATTACCGGACACATAAACGAGGCCGTCGATGACGGAGGGATAGCTGTCGCTGGTGGTGCTATTGCCGGCGCCGTTGGGATAGGGATAGGGGGTGGAGGCGGGGTTGAGGTTCGGAATGGAGCCGCCCTCATTAAGGGTTCCGTTGCTGGCCTTCATGGTGACGGAACCCTGCATCAGCAGGCAGGGAAGATTGGCGACGGCGGGTTCCCAGTTGATGTTGCCTTGAATGGTGATGTTGTTGGCGTTGAGGATGACCAGCGTGCCGACGATGCGGCAATTGTTGATGGTGAGGTTTTGCAGGTTGCAGTTGATGATGTAGATGCCCTTGGCGTTGGTGGCGCCGTAGGGATTGCTGGTGGGGCTGAGGAGGCAATTCTGGAGAGTGCCGCCGCTGGGGAGGGAGGAATAGGCGATGGTGGTGCCGTTGGCGTTGTAGTAGTCGAAGACGTTGGAAGGCGGCAGGGTGCGGGGCGTGGCGAGGGAGGTGACGTTGGCGTAGAAGGTGGAGCCCAGGACGGCGCCCGCGGATTCGGCGCTGGGGTAGACGGTGGCGTTGCCGGTGGTGATGGAGGTGTTGGAGGAAATCAGCGCGCCGGCGCCGATGACGGTGGTGTTGTTGAGGGACAGGAGGCCGCCGGTGCAGAGGGCGGCATACATGCAGGAATAGGGGGTGAGCACGGGGACGAGCGTGACCTGGATTCGCTGGACGGCCTGGCCCTTCATGCCGGTGCCGGTGACGGTGACGGGGTCGGTGTCGGCATTGTTGAGAGCGCCGGCGGGGTCGGTGACATTGAGCGTGAAGGAGCCATTGCCCCAGGATTGGTTGGTGAACCAGTTGCCGTTGCTGTAATCGGTGCGCCAGTTGGCGTCGGCGTTGATGAGGGTGCGTGCGAGTTCGACGGCGTCCATAGCATAGCCGCGGGCTTCATCGGTGTCGGCCTGGAGGTCGCGTGCGCGTCCCTGGGCGCGGGAGAGGGCGATGCCGCCGAGACCGATGACGGCGACGAGGATGGAGAGGCCGAGGATGGCGATGTAGACGGTGCCTCGTTGTCGGCGCGTGCGGGTCATGGGTGCCTCCCCTTGAGGGCGACGCGGGAGGCGAGGAGGACGTTGTTTTTGTAGACGGAGACGGTGATGCGTTTAAGTCCGGCGTCGGTGGCGGAGAGGGTGTTGGGGCTGGCGGGCGTGACGAGCTCGACGCGGACGGAGCGGGTCCAGCCGGTGAGTTCGGGCATGGGGTTGCCGGTGCGATCCTGGGGCGGGGATTCGGACCAGCCGTTGAAATCATCGACATCGTTATAGTTGGTTTTGGAGAGGGAGGTTTCGTTGTTGAGGATTTCGGGGCCGAAGAGAGGCGTGGAGGTGGGATCCTGATAGGCAAGCTGAAGGATGTCCTGGAGGAAGGATTGGGCGAGGGCGTCGGCGGTGGCGCGCTGGGCGGTGCGGTATTGGTTGGCGTTGGAGAGGCCGACGGTGTTGAGGGCGACGACGAGAAGTACGGCGACGATGGCGACGGCGGCCATGGCTTCGAGCATGGTGAAAGCGCGGAGATGGGCGGGAGAGACGGTGCGAATCATGGGCCGGTCACCTGCGGTTCGTTCAACAGATGTATGGCGATGCGGGTGGTGGCGCCGGTGTCGGCGGAGGTGAGCAGCGTGGCGCGGACGCCGGTGAGGTAATAGGTGGGGATCGGCGTTCCGGGAGTGGTGTAGGTGCCGTAAATGTAGTGCTGGAGGGCCTGGTTGTTGTTGGCGTTCCAAGTTCCACTGCTGGGGCTGGTAAAGAAAATATTGTTGGCGACGGCGGTGTTCTGACCCTTGAGGCTGATGGATTGGGCGTCGTTGACCCAGGCGACCACGATGCATGCGCCAGTGGTGGGCGCCAGACCCGTGGCGTTCGAGAACGTGACTTGGGTCCAGGCGTTGGTGCTGGTGAGGTTGGCTTCGGAAATCTGGGCGGTGTCGAGGACGGTGCCGGACGGTGCGTCCGAAGGGCCGATGGTTTGCACCTGGACGTTGGTGTAACCCAGTGGGGCGCCAACGTACTTCGCGTTTAGCTGCACACGGGTGATGGCCCAGCTCGTGGCGTTGGCGGGCAGTGTGGGGAAGATGAATTCGGCGTAGTTGTGATTGTTGTCGACGACCTGGTCGTTGGTGCCAATAAGGGCGGTGGCGCTGGAGAGGAGCACTTCCGCCGAGGTGACGGAGGGGCCGGGGACGAGGACGGAGCGGGTGTCGTAGGCGAGGGCAAAGGACTGGACGTTGGAGGCGATGACGACGGGGGGGTCGGTGTTGAAGGTGCGTGAGAGGTTTCCGCCGGCGGTCTGGTTCCAGGACCAGGTGACGGTTTCGGGGTTGCCGTCGCCGTTGCGATCGGGCACCTGAAGGGTGATGGAGGAGGCGGTGCGGGTGGTGACGGCGGTGGCGTAGGCGACATCGGCGTTGAGCATTTCCAGCGCGGCGGAGGCGTTCACGAGGGCGGTGGCTTTGGTGTTGGCGCCGGGAATGGCGTGGGCGGCGAGCATGATGGTGCTTTGCACGGCGATCAGCAGGACGGCCATGATCGAGGAGGCGACGATCAGCTCGACGAGCGTGTAGCCGCGGCGGCGAAGATGGGGATGCGCGAGGGTCATTGGATCGAGACGGCTCCGGTGTCGGCGGCGACGGAAATAGTGCGCGTGGCGGTGCCGGAGGTGATGGTGAGCGCGGCGGCGGCGGAAGGCATGCCATAGCCATTGAAGGTGAGGGTGGTGGAATTTGCGATGGAGATGGCGGTGAGTTTGGCGCCGACGGTAAGGTCGGAGAGCGAGATGGTGTAGGTGGCGCCGGGGTGATCGGGGTCATTCATGCCGGTGATCTGGTAACCGTTGTGATCGATGGAGAAGGTGATGGATTGGGAGGAGGAGAGCGCGCGGGCGCGGGCCTGGGTGAGGGCGATGTCGGCGGCGATGCGGCGTGCGGCGGCGTTGGCGCGGTAGTTGGAGATGGCGTTGGCATAGCGCGGCACGGCGATGGCGGAGAGCACCGCGAGGATGGCGACGACGACGGCCAGCTCGATGAGGGTGAAAGCTCGCGAGGGGCGGAGCGTCATGGGAGAAATCCCCTGGAAATACAGGAGATTTATCGGCTCGGCGGGGGCCGGGCTTGGGCTGGGGGCGGGGCGGGTCAGTAGGCGCTGTAGAGCTTGCCGGTGGCGTCGGTTTCGGTGGTGGTGTCGGGTGCGATGGCGCCGGTGGCGGGGTTGTAGAGCCAGCCGACGGCCGGGGCGTCGGCGGCGGCGACGCCGGAATTACCGGCACGAGCGCCGACAGGGCAGGTAGGGATCGTTTGGAGATAGGGGCCATAGGGAGCGGTGGCGGAGGCGGTGCTGCCGGTGGAATCGGTGCGGGAGGTGATCTGGGCGGCGAAGTTGGTGGCGGAGGGGAAGGCGCCGGCGTGATCGGAGGCGTAGTTTTCGATGGCGGTGCGGAGCATGGCGAGATCGGCGGAGAGGGCGGAATCTCCGGAGCCGGAAACGCCGCGAGAGAGTCGGGGGATGGCGATGGCGGAAAGGATGGCGACAATGGCGACGACGAGGACGAGTTCCAAAAGAGAGAACCCGCGCGCGGGCGGGTTCTGCGGAGTGATTGAGCGCTGGTGGTTCATGTGGGGTGATCAATAAGCGCTGTAGAGTTTTCCGGAGATGTCGGCTTCGGTGGTGGTGTTGGCCTGGATGACGCCGGTGGCGGCGGTATAGATCCAGCCGACGCCGGAACCGGTGGCGGCGGCGACGCCATTGTTGCCTTTGGCGGCGCCGATGGGGAGCGGCGGGATGGAACGGAGGTAAGGCCCGTAGATGCAGGTGGTGGAGGGGGTGGCGGAGATGGTGCCGCTGGCGTCGGTGTATTGGGTCATGGCGGAGGCGAAGTTGGTGGCGGTGGGGAAGGCGCCGCCGTGCTCTGAGGAATAGAGGTCGATGGCTTTGCGCAGGACGGCGAGGTTTCCTGCGAGTGCGGAATCGGCGGCGCCGGCGGAACCGCGTGAGAGCCGCGGGATGGCGATGGCGGCGAGGATGCCGACGATGACGACGACGACGACAAGTTCGATAAGGCTAAAGCCGCGGAGTTTGTGATTGCGTGCCTGCATAGATGTCTCCATGGAAAGCCGGCGTGAGCGGGCCGTGGATCGTGGACAGAGGTTCATTCGGCATGATCGGCAAAATACTTAACGGCGCATGCGGATATTTAAGGGCTTATTTGGGAGTGGGTTGGGGCACGGGGGGTGGCGACAAAGTGCCGCGACCGGAAGTCGCATCGATTTCCAGGGCGAATTCTGCGCCCTGGCCGCGGAGCGTAGCGCTGGTTTGCGTGATTGCGACAAGGGTGAGGCCGGCGAAGGGCGTTCCGACCTTGACCATTTTGCCATCGATGACGGCCATGCCGGCGTTGGCGCCGGTGCGGAAGACGGCGGTGAGCTTGTGGGCGCTGCGGAACGCGGCAACATCGAGGGCGGGCGGCTCGGGGGCGGGAGCGGCGGCGGCGGCGGACGCCGGCCGCGTTTGCGGGGCCAGCCAGGATTCCGGCGGGGCGAAGGCGTCGTGGGCGTTGTTATCGGCCAGAGCGATCCTGGCAAAGCGGGCGGTGAGGGTGAGAGGATTTTCCGGAGCGGCCGCGGGGAGAGGAGCGGGTGTGGGGCCGGGCGCAGCGGGGGTGACAAGCAGCGCGGAGGCATTGGCGGGGGCGGGTCCGGTAATGCCGCCATCGAGAACGAAGCGGTCGATCGCCCAGGCGGTGGCGGCGGCGGCGATGAGCAGGCAGTAGACGTGATTTTTGGTGATTTTCATGAGTTGTCATCCGAGAGCGAAGCGGGAGCGCGGGGCGTTTGGCGGAGCCGGCGCGGGGGGATCAGGGCGGCGCGGGCGCGGTGTGCCAGCGGAGTTTGAGCTGCATGCCTTCGCCGGTGGAGGCGTCGATGGAGCGGCCGGTGAGTTCCAAGGTGGCGACATCCAGATCGGGCATTTGATCATGGAGGGCGGTGAAGAATGTTTGGAGATCGGCGAAGCGGGCGCGGGCGGTGATCTGGATGAGGATGACGGCGTATTGGGGGAATCCCTCCGGACGTCCGGCCTCGATGGTATCGATGCGCACGTGTTTGGAAGAAGCGAGATCGGCGAGGGCCTGGAGGCGCGTGTTGACGGCATCGGGCGGTTGCAGCAGGAGGGGGCGGGCGGTGAGGGAAGCGGCGGCGGCTTCAGCGGTCTGGCGTCCGGCGCGTTCCTGGGCGCGGGCTTGTTGAAGCTGGTCGTCGGCGGATTGCATGGTTCCGACAAGGCGCGCGTAGCTCGAACGTGCGGAGGCAATGGGATGGAGCAGCAGGAGCCAGGCGGTCAGCGCAAGCGCGGCGAGGACGGACCCGCCGATGGCATGCGTTTGCCAATGAGGTTTCATGGCGTCGCTCCTTCCGGCCCCCCTACCGGAGCGACGGGAGCGCCGGTGGTGGTGCAGGTGATCTGGAAGGTGAAAGCGTCGGCGCCGAGGAAGCCGTCGCGGCCGGACTTGATGAGGCGGACTTCATCGAAGAGGCCGGTGTGCTGGAGGCGATCGACGACTTGCGTGATGGCATCGTGAGAGCGCACGAGGCCGGAGAGCTGGACCTGGAGGCGCACCCCGGCGGCGTAGGGATCGAGCTTGACGGGCTTGCCATTGGCGTCGAGGAGCGGGGCGGCTTTGGTGGGCGCGGGGGTGATGTCGGACTTGAGGGAGGTGAGCATGCCCTGATCGGCGAGGGCGTCGGCGACGGCGGCGAGCAGGCGGGAGTAGTCGGGCGGGGCGTTGACGGCATCGCGAAGTTGAAGCTGAGATTGGACGCGGGAGATGACGGCGGCGCGATCGGTTTTGCGGGCGTCAATGTCGGAGAGCTGGGTTTGAAGGGAAAGAATGCGGGCGTGGACGGAGCGATCGTCGATGGAAGCGAACGCGTGAAGGGCGACGGCGGCGGCGATCAGGAGGACCGTTTCGGAGACGCCGGCCAGGATCCAGCGGCGCGCGGCGCGGGCGCGGTCGCGGCGGAGACGGTGGCGCGGGGGCAGCAGGTTCATGCTCATGACCAAGCCTCCGTGCAAAAGAGCGCGGCGGCGAGCGCGGCGGTGAGGTGCGGTTGCGACACGGCAGGGGATGCGCGGTGGCTAAGTGCGGGGACATCCTGTCCGAGGCGTTCACCGAGCGCCTCGGCGATGCCAGGGATGGCGGCGCCGCCGCCGGTGATGAAGAGGCCGCCGAGGGCGAATTGCTGATAGCGGTGACCGACGTAGGCGTGGGTGAGCTTGAGTTCCTGGAGGATGGCGTCGAGGGCGGCCTCGATGGGGCGTGCGGCGGCGCGATGGCCGTCGGGGGCGAGGCCCACGGTCTGGAGGAAATGCTCCGCGACATCAGCGTGGGCGTCGCCGGAGCAGTTGGCGGAGATTTCGGCGTGGAGGCGGCGCACGCCGACGTCGGAAAGGGTGCGGAAATAGAGCAGTTTCGGGCCCTGGCCAATGATGAGGCGCGTGGCGGACCAGCCGATGTCGATGACGGTGTGCACGACTTCATCGCCCTCGGGACCGGCGGCGCGGGCGGCGAAAGCGTTGATAGCGTTGGGCAGGGGGCAGACGGCGGCGACGTCGAGGTCGGCATCGAGGAGCGGATCGAGGAGCGCGTCGGCGTCCTGGTGGGCGAGGGCGACGCCCATGACGTGGGTGGCGGCGCCGCCGCGGGCGAGGGCGGGAAGTTCCCACATGGCGTGCTCGAAGGAGTTGGGGCGCATGCGCGAGATGCGTGCGAGCTCGATGCCGGCGATTTTCTGCACGGCGACGGAAGCGGCGCCGCCGGGGGGCAGCTCGAGGCTTTCGATGCGCAAGGCGTGCATGGGGGCGCCGAGGACCAGCAGGTTTCCGTAAAAGGCACGGCGGCGGATGACTTGGCGGATGAGGTGGGCGGTGGCGTGATCGAAAGAGGGAGCGGCGGCATCGTGCGGCGGGCGCGGGATGGTGGCGGAGGCGAGCAGGCGGACGTGTTGGCCGGTGATCGAAGCCTGGGCGAGCTTGATGGAGCGAGCGCCGACGTCGAGTCCGATGGCGGTGGTGCGTGTGCGGGAGAGCCATTTCATCAGTGAGGCCTCCCGCCCGCGCCCTGGGCCATGCCGACGAGATCAAAGAGGGGCAGGAACATGCTGACGGCGACGAATCCGACGAAGGCGCCCATGATGATGAGGATGATCGGCTCGATGAGGGAGGAGAGGGATTTGAGGACGATTTCGTTTTCTTCGTCGAGGAAGTCGGCGACGTGGGAGAGGAGCGTGCCGAGCTTGCCGGTATGTTCGCCGTTGCGGACGGCTTCGGCGACGGAGGGATTGACGAGGGCATTGCGCGAGAAGGCGGTGGACATGGGCAGGCCTTTAGTGACGGCGTCTTCGGCGGCGGCGATGAGGTCGCGATAGGCGGGCGCGCCGGCGGCCTGCTTGACGAGGACAAGGGAATCGAGGAGGGGAACGTAGGAATCCACGAGCGTGCCGAGGAGGCGGGCGATGCGTGCGGTGGCGAGGTTTTTGAGCAGGTCGTTGATTTTGGGGACACGGAAGAAGGCGGCGTAGACGGCGCGCTTGCCGCCATCGGTGCCGAGCCACCATTTAAGCGTTCCGAGGCCGACGATCACGACGGCGACCACAGCCCACCAGTATTGCTGAACGAAGTGGCCGATCGTCAGGAGCAAGGTGGTGGTCGGTGGGAGGGGGACGTCGAGGGTTTTGAAGAGGTCGCCGAAGCGCGGGAGCACGAAGATAAAGAGGGTGATCATCACCGAGATGCCGACGAGGCAGAGCAGCACGGGGTAGACCATGGCGCCGACGACGGTGTTGCGGAGTTTGAGCTGGCGGCGGGTGAGGGTGGCGAGGCGGTCGAGCATTTTGGGCAGTTCGCCGCAGGTTTCGCCGGCGGCGATCAGGGAGCGGGTGACGGCGTCGAAATAGTCAGGCCGATCAGCGAGGGCCTGGGTAAGCGAGGCGCCGCTTTCGACTTTGGCGCGGACGTGCCCGAGGACCTGCTGCCAGCCGGGGTGAAGCATCTGGCGTTCGACGATGGCGAGGGCCTCGGTGATGGGCGTTCCGGAGGAGACGAGGATCTGGAGATGGCGGGAGAAGTTGGCGAGGTGCTTGAGGCGGGCGCCGCCGCCCGGGCCGCCCTTTCCGCCTCGCGAATTCCTGCCGCGCGCGGCGGCCGCGCCTTCCTTCAGGGGCGTGAGCTCTGTGGGAAACAGGCCCTGCTGGCGGAGTAGATCGACGGCCTCTTCCTCGGAGCCGGCCTCTATGACAGCGGTAGTGGCATCGCCAGATTTGTTGTAAGCAGCGTATTGGATTTTCATGCGAGGGCCTCCTCAGGGAGAGAGGCGGCGGGTGTGGCGGGGGGAGGCGGCGAGATCGAAGGCGCGGGGACATCGCCTTCCTCATCGCGCTGTGTGGCGAGCAGGACTTCATCCAGGGTGGTGCGGCCATCGATGGCGAGGGCGACGCCTTCTTCGCGGAGGGACTTCATGTTGAGTTTGGCCATGCGGTCGCGGAGGTCCTGTGTGGAGGAACCGTGGTGGACGGCGCGGCGCATGTCGGAGGTGATTTCCATGACTTCGTAGATGGCGGCGCGGCCGCGGAAACCGGTGTCGTGGCATTGGAGGCAGCCGGCGCCTTTGCGGAAGGCGCGGCCGGCCATGGCGAGGAGACCGGCGTCGCGGAGCTCGGCTTCGCTGGGGTAATACTTGTTGGCGCAGGCGGGGCAGACGGTGCGGACGAGACGCTGGGCGACGACGCCGTTGAGCGCCCCCGAGAGCAGATAGGGTTCGATGCCCATGTCGGTAAGGCGGGCGACGGCGGCGGGAGCATCGTTGGTGTGCAGCGTGGCGAGGACGAGGTGGCCGGTTTGCGCAGCCTGGATGGAGACGCGGGCGGTTTCCTCATCGCGGATTTCGCCGACCATGATGACGTCGGGGTCCTGGCGGAGGATGGAGCGGAGGGCCTTGGCGAAGGTCATGCCGATTTGCTGGTTGACCTGGATCTGATTGACAAGGTCGAGCTGGTATTCGACGGGGTCTTCGACGGTGACGAGATTGAGTTCCGGATCGCGCAGAAGATCGAGGGCGGAGTAGAGCGTGGTGGTTTTTCCCGAGCCGGTGGGACCGGTGACGAGGACAAGGCCATTGGGTTTGATGAGCATGCGTTTGAAGGCTTCGAGCATTTCGGGGCGGAAGCCGAGCTCGGAGAGGTTCATGCGCAGGTTGGCCTTATCGAGGATGCGGAGGACGAGCTTTTCGCCGAGGAGCGTGGGCATGGAGGAGACGCGGAGGTCGATGTCGCGGCCTTCGGCGACGATGCGGACGCGGCCTTCCTGCGGGAGGCGTTTTTCGGCGATGTCCATTTTTCCGATGACCTTCACGCGCGACACGATGGCGGAGTGCATGCCGGTGGGCGGCTTCATGAGGTCGCGCAGGACGCCATCGATGCGGTAGCGGATGCGCGTGCCTTTTTTATCCGGCTCGATGTGGATGTCGGAGGCCTTGTCGCGCACGGCGGAGAGGAGCATCAGGTTGACGAGGTTGACGATGGGGCTGCCGGAAACCATTTTGTCGAGGTCGGAAACGGGGCCTTCGTCGACGGCTTCCTTGTCGACGACGGAAACGTCGGCATCGACGAGCGAGGTGAGGAACTCGTCGACGTTGACGTTGCCGCCCTTGTACTTGTTGATGTATTCCTTGATGTTGGCGGCGTGGGCGAAGACGGGGCGGATGCGGCAGTTGGTGAGCTGGCGGAGGCGGTCGATGGCGGGGAGCGACTGCGGCTCGGCCATGGCGACGGTGAGCGTGTCGCGGACTTTGAAGAGTGGGATGGCCAGGAGACGGTCGGCTTCTTCATCGCCGACGAGCTTGAGGAGCGCCGGATCGATGAGGCCGTGGCGAAGCTGGCAGACCTTGATGCCGGCGGAGGCGGCGAGGGTGGAGGCGAGGATGGCGGGGGTGATGAAGTTTTTCTCGATGAGGACTTCGCCGAGCATGCGTCCGGAAGTGCGCTGCGCGGCGAGGGCTTCATCGAGCTGCTGCTGGGTGAGCAGGCCCTGATCGATGAGGAGCTGGCCGAGGCGCGGTTTGAGCGTGGAGATGCTCACAGGAAGCTCCGGACGGCGGCGTTGGCATCGGGGTAATGTTCGAAGGAGTCAGCAAGTCCGGTGAGGTCGAGGGCGTCGCGGACGGTGTCGTTGGCGGCGCAGAGTTTGAGGATGCGTCCGCCGCGGATGAGGTTTTCGCTGGCTTCGAGGAGGGTTTCGAGGCCGGCGGAATCGACGAAGGAGATGCCGGCGGCGTCGAGGATGTAGCGGCCCATGGTGCGCTGGGTGGCGCCGGTGAGGGCGGTCTTGAGTTCGAGGCAGGCATCGCCCACGAGCGGACCGACGGGTTTAAGCACGAGGACCGCGCCCTGCTTTTGTTCGTCGATGCGCATATCAGGCGGCCTCCGCGGGGGCGGGGAGGGTGAGGATGAAGGTGGAGCCGGCGTTCAACTGGCTTTGCAGGGTGACATCGCCGCCGTGGAGGCGCGCGATTTCGCGTGCGAGGGGCAGCCCGAGTCCGGTGCCGGTGATCTTGTGGACGCGCGGGTCTTTGGAGCGGTAGAAGCGGTCGAAGATTTTTTCGTGTTCGGCGGGATCGATTCCGATGCCGGTGTCGGAGATTTCGATCTGGAGGGTTTTCGCGGCGGATTTGACGCAGAGCTTGGCGGTTCCGCCGGCGGGTGTGTATTTGACGGCGTTGCCGAGAAGATTGTGGAGGGCGACGGCGAGGCGTTCGCGGTCGGCGCGGAGGACGGGGAGCTTGGGCGGAAGCTCGAAGACCAGGGCGACCTTCTTTTCCTGCGCCTGCGCCGCGTAATCGGCGTTGAGCGCGGCAAAGAGGGCGTCGAGGCGCACATCATCGAGTTTGAGCGTCATGGCGCCGGCTTCGATTTCGGCGACGGAGAGCATCTCGCTGACGATGTGCTCGAGACGGCGCGATTCCTGGGTGATGACGTTCAGGCACTTGGCGCGCAGGAGAGGGTCGTTCTCGCCTTCCTCGGCGACGGTTTCGAGATAGAGGCGGATGTTGGTGAGCGGGGTGCGGAGCTCATGCGTGACGTGCGCGACGAAGGCATTTCGCGATTCGTCGGCGACGCGCTGCTGGGTGATGTCGTGAAGCACGATCATGGCTTCGTCGGCGTCATTGCGGCGCATGGGGCGGATTTCGCAGCGCAGGATGGTGCGGCCTTCGTTTTCCTTCTGCTCGAGCTCGACGACGCGGCGCTGGCGTTCTTTGCCGGTGACGACCTGTTCGACGGCGAACTGGAAGCGGGCGTCCTTGATGTGCGGCGCGATGGGGGAATTGAGGAGGGAATCGGCGGAGAGATTGAGGAAGACGCAGGCGGCGCCGTTGGCGTAGCGGACCTTGCCGCCGGGCCCCAGGACGATGACGCCATCGGAGAGAGCGCCGATGGCGGTTTCGAGTTCCGCGCCGGCGCGTCCGCTGGAACCGGTGAGATCACCGGCGCGGGTGGAGAGGGCGGATTTTTTGAGTTCGTCGCGTTCGATGATGAGCTGGTTCCAGGCGTTGGCGATCGGGCCGAAGGAACCGTCGAGGCAGAGGACGTCGGGCTCGCGGCGTCCGGTGAGGACGGCGGCAAGGGCCTCGTGAATCATTTCCAGGATGGCGATGCGCGAGCGCATGCGGCGATAGATGATGAGGATTCCCGCGACGCCGGCGGCGCCGATGAGCGAGAGGCCGGTTTGCATTTCGGAGGTGGTCCAGCTTTGATACTGAACCGGGGCGGCGAGATAGAGATTCAGCGCGCCGCGGCCGGGAATGATGACGGGGGTCTGCGAGATGACGAGGTCGGAATTGGGGGCGGCGGCGGGCGATGGAGCGTCGAGGGGAGCGTTCCAGCGTGCGGGCAGCGTGGCGGCGTTGATGCGCGCGGGCTCTGCGTCGGCGAGCACGCGACCGTCGGGAAGCGTGATGCGGCATTGGGCAAGATGGAAGCCATCGCCGGTTTCAACCATGACGCGGCGAAGCGCGGCGAGATCGTCATGCTGAATCAGCGGCTTGATGACTTCGGCGAGAGTGGAATTGAGGCCCTGGATTTCAGCGGCGCGCCGATCGCGCAGGGTGCGCTGCTCGGCGCCGCCCGCCCACCACATGGAGAGGATGGTGCCCAGGACCAGCACCGATAAGAGGGCCAGGCCAATGGGAGCGAGGCTCTTCTCACCGCTGGGGAGCACCTTTTCGAGCGCTTTGCGGAAGGTGGTCACAGATGCCTCCGAGGGGACCGGTTGCCGTGGGACTATCGGTCGTTGCGGAGGCGCGGTTGAATGGATCGCGTGGCGGCGAAGCGCCAGCGTTGGGGGGACGGGCATTATTGGACTTTGGGCGCAGCGATCAGCCGGCGGCGACGTCGGGGCGGCCGGCGCGGCCGGTGGGATCGGCGTCGATGAGCTGCGAATAAAGACCCTCGAGCGGGCCCTCGACGCCGGGATCTTCCAGCGCGAAGAGCGTGGAAAAAGCGGCCTCGTAACCGGCCCAGCGGGCGATCGCGGAAAGGTCCTCGCGGGAGGCGCCGAGCTTGAGCAGGCGATCGACGGCCATGCCGACATCGGCGAAGGGAGCATCGGCGCGGGCCTTGGCGGTGCGCATGGCAAAGTCGATCCAGTCATTCGACAGCGGCTTGTTGATGACGTCGGACCAAAGTTCGCGGAGGAATTCTTCGCGCGTGGCCACGGGGTATCCTTTCGGTAAGGGTGCTGCGGTTACTGAGCTTTCCAGACGGTGACGCCCGCGGGGGGAACGTCGGCGGCGCCGAAAATGGGCGTGGCGCCGTTCAAGGGGGCGGCTTGCGGTTTGTCGGTGAAATTGGTGGCGATCCAGAAGCCGTCGCGCCAATCAACCACGAAGCCTTCATCATAATTTGCGGGATGGGCATGGGCGTTTTCGAAGACGGTGTGAAGGATGTCGGCTTCGAGGCGGCCATCGGTGGAATCGACGCCGATGTAGGTGACGGAGCCCTTGCCGAGGGTGCGGGTGACGGCGGCGGGCTGGCCGGTGTAGTATTGGTTGTCGTGGGTGGCCAGCACGGTGGTGCCGGGGGCGGGATCGAGGATTTCGCCCCAGCTTACCCAGTCGTAGGAGCCATGGGCGGTTTTGACTTTGCCGACATTCGGAGCGGGCAATGTGTCGTAGAAGGCGATTTTCGCGCCGATGAGATCGAGAATGGGAGCGGCCCAGGGACCTTCCCACAGCCAGCCGCGGCGGTCTTTCTGGCCGGTGCGGCAGGTAAGCACGAGATGGCCGCCGGCTTCGACATACGCGCGCCAGCGGGCGACCAGCTTTTCATCGACAAGCTGATAGGCGGGGGCGACGACGAAGGGGTATTGCTCCCACTGGCGGTCTTCGGTAAGGACGTCGACCGGGGCTCCGGCGCGTTTGAGGCCGGAATAAAGCTTGAGCATGTGGGCGTAGGTGTCCCATGCGATGTTCTGCTTGTGGTTGTCCAAATCCCAGCGGTTGTCGAAACTATATAAGAAAGCGGTGCGGCGGGCGGCGTAATCGGCGGGCAGGATGGGGTTGGCGGGGCGGAGGGTTCGGAGCTTCTCTATTTCCTCGGCCGCCTGGCGGTACTGTTCGCCGCCGGTGGTGGGCGTGACGCCGTCGGTGCCGACGAAGCCGTAGTGATACATTTCGGCGCCCGAGCGTGCCTCGCGGAAGCGGTAGGAGCAGACGAGACTTTCCCCGGCGGCGAAGGCGCGCATGATCCACATATGGACGGCGCCGGGGAGGGGCTGCGGGTTGACGTCGCCCCAGTTGACTTGGCCGGGCTGGAGCTCCATGACGCCGCCGATTCCGTTGATATTGCGGAAGAAATCGTAGGCGAAAGACATGGTGGCGGCGCTGCCGAGACGGAACCCAAGCGGGCCCTGGTTGAGGTTGCCATGGGCGGGATAGATGGTGAGCGTGGCGAGGTCGAGATCATTGGCGGAGAGAGTCGGATTCACGGCGGCGAAGTCGTGCATGAAGTTGGTGGTGATCCACTGGCGATGGCCTACGTATTCGCGGAGGGCGTCGGCCTGCATGCGGAGGTATGAGGCGGCTTCGTCGGCAAACCAGCGTTGGGAATCGAGGACGGCATGGGGGTTGAGCTGTGCGACGAGTTCCTTTTCATTGGGCAGGCGGATCTGGTCAATGTTCTGATAGCGCTGTGACCAGAAAGCATCGCCCCAGTCGCGGTTTAACTTTTCGATCGTTCCGTATTTCCTTTTCAGCCACGCGCGGAAACTGGCCTGGCTGTATTCATCGTAGGAGGGTTCTTTGCCGTAGTGACTGAGCTCATTGTCGATCTGCCAGCCCCAGACGGCGGGGTTGCCGGCATAGTGCCTGGCGAGCTCTTCATCGATGCGCTGGACGTAGGCGCGATAGATCGGCGAGGACCAATTGCCCTGTTGGCGCGTGCCGTGCTGCATGGTACGTCCGTTGGCGTCGACCATCAGGATTTCCGGGTGATTCTTGCTGAGCCAGACCGGCGGAGCGGCGCTGGGGGTGCAGAGGATGACCTTGAGGCCATTGTCGGCGCAGAGTTTGACGACGCGATCGAGCCACGAGAAATCGAAATGGCCTTCGGTCGGCTCCATGAAGGTCCATGCAAACTCGCCGAGGTGGACAAACTGCATGTGCAGCTTTTTGATGTTTTGGATATCTCTCGCCCACTGTGACTCGGGCCACGCTTCGGGGTAGTAATAGACGCCGATCTGCATCATCTGATCGGCGGGGAACCAGGCGGCGCGCCGGGCATCCGAGGCGCGCGAAGTGATGGGCGGAGCGTTGCTGGAAGTCGGTGTCATCGTGCATGCCCCAAGAGCGGCGGCAACAGTAAGGGCTACGCCAGCAAGGGGAAACCGGAGCGCCATGAAAATCCTCCGCGAAGTGTTACGCGCGGGAAGTTCAGATTTTCCCGCAGATATTGACGTCGAGGCCGAGGGTGCGCATCGCGCCGGCTTTCGCGGCAAGCGCTTTGACGGCGTCTTTGCGCGAGGGGGCATAAGCGACCTGGATGTGATTCGACTGGTGCCTGGCCATCATCTGATCGCGCGAGATACCGCTGAGGACGGCGTGCATGATCGGCCATTGGCTGGTGGTGAGGCGCCAGCGGTCTTCGGTCTCGGCGCGCGGGAGCTCGACGACTTCACCGATGCCGGTATCAAACACGAGGCGCTGCTTAGCGCCGCGGCCATCGACATAAATGCGGCTCCAGACGAACCACCCAGGCTTGCTGATGCCCTTGATGGTGCCGCCGCCAAGACGGAAATACATCGGCGGCTGGCGCTCGGAAGTGACGCCGGCCCAGCCATCGATCAGATGGGCGGGCGGCACGGCGCCGGAGATTTCGAACACCCACACGTAGTCGTCGAGCGTCTCTTCGCTCTTGCCATCGGGACGCTTGCCGGGTCCGGTGTAGTGCCGGCCCCAGCGGAGGTCGTGGAGGGTGTTTTCCGGCGGAAATCCCAGCTTTTTCCAAAGGCGGTAAGTGATCAGGCCGTCAAGGCCGGCGCATTCATCCACTTCGTTGAAGTGGGGCAGGGCCTCGCCTTTGAACAGTTCGCGGCCATCATCGGAGAAGACGGGCGGACGCTCGACGTTGTTGAGGGTGCCTTCGACAAGATCGCTGGCCGGGGCCAGGTCTTTGAGCCCCTGCTGATACTGAATGCCGACGGCGGCGCAGCCGAAATCATCCGCAATGCGCAGGACCGCTATATACATTTTGCATTGCTGAAGAATCTGAGACTCGGTGAGGTCTTGTTCTTCTTTAGTGCCGAACTGGAATTTCACCCCCCTGTCGAGATACCACTGATAAACGTTGCGAGCGTCGACATCGGAGACGGTTTGCATGCGAGCGTAGAGGGAGGATTGGCTGAGGCGCTCCTTGAAGACGCCGGTGGGATGCAGCAGCTCGTCCGGGATGATGGCATTGAACATGCCCATGCAGCCTTCGTCGAAGACGCCCATGATCGCCTTGTCGCCCTGCAATTCGGCGGCGAATTTCTCGCCGATTTTGAGCGCCGCCGCCGGAAGCCGCGTCCGGGCAAGTTTTTTGACGTGAGACAGGTCGTGTTTGACAGCGCCGGGTTCCTTATCGAGCCATTTGCGCAGGCCGGCGAGGAATTTTTCATCCGTGAAATCGTCCGACCACAGCGTGGCGTATTGAACGCCGGCCTTGGTGAGCGAGCCGTTGAGATTAAGCATGCCCACGAGCCCCGGCCACTGGCCCGACCAGTTGGCGAGCGTGAGGATCGGCCCGCGATGGGAAATCAGGCCGGCGAGCACATGGTGCGAGTATTGCCAGACAGCCTCAGCGACCACGACGGGCGCCTCGGGAGGAATGCCACGAAAAACCTCCATGCCGAATTTCTGCGAATCGATGAACGGATGCCCGTTACGGTCGGCGGAATGCGCGCGTTTGACAGCGGCGCCGAGATTGCGAAACGCGGCGATGATTTTTTCTTCCATGGCCAGTTGGGCTTGAGCGCACACGCGATTGGCGGAGAGGCGCAGATCGCCGGAAGCGACGAGGTACACCGTGCGCGCCTTGGCCATGGGGAACTCCATTGAGGCAAAGAAACCGGATGGGGGCGATGTGGATCAGCGGGTTGGCTGGGCGAGGGCGATCGATGCCGGGGCTTGCGGCGCCTGCACCACGGGCGCCTGCTGCACGTCGGCATGGCGGATTTCAGCGAGCGGCCGTTCCAGCGCGTGAAGCAGGGGCGCGGGATAAAAACCCAGGAAGATCACCGCGATCGCCAGCGGCGTGAGCACGAGAACCTCGCGGCCGGTGATGTCGCCGCCCATGACATACTTGGGGTGAACGGTCTCGTGCGTTTCTTTTTCGGCGGTGAGCACGGGGTAATAGAGCGGGCCAAAAAGCAGGGCGCTGGTAAGGCGCAGCATGTAGACGGCGCCGAGGATGATGCCGATGGCGCCGATGACGCCATAGACCGCGCCGAGGTTGCTGGAGGTGAACGCCCCGAGCAGGCAGAGGAATTCGCTGACAAATCCGTTCAGGCCCGGCAGCCCAACGGAGGCCATGGTGAAAAGGACGAGGAAGAATGAGAGCCGGGGCATGGCGCGGGCGAGGCCGGAGAGCTCGCGAATGTCGCGCGTGTGATAGCGGTGATAGATCATGCCGATGATGAGGAAAAGCGCGCCGCTGATGATGCCGTGGTTAATCATATAAAGGACGGAGCCGGCCATGCCGGTGGCGTTGAGTGCCAGCATTCCCAGGACGCAGCCGCCGAGGTGGGAGACGGAGGAGTAGGCGATGACTCTTTTGATGTCAGTCTGCACCCATGCGACCAGCGCGGTATAGATGATGCCGATGAGGCACGAGACGGCGATGGCCAGGAGGACGAGGGGGAAAAGAATCTGGCCATTGGCGGTGATGAGGCCGATGGGCAGGGCGATGCGCAGCAGACCGTAGGTGCCGAGCTTGAGGACCAGCGCCGCCAGATCGACCGAGCCGGCGGTGGGCGCTTCGGTGTGGGCGAGCGGCAGCCACGTGTGCAGCGGGAACAGCGGCGTTTTCACGCCGAAGGCGGCCAGAAGCGAGAGGAGGATCCAGAAGCGTTCGGTGTTGCTGGCCGTATGCTGGGCCCACTCCACGACGGCGGGGATGTAGAACGTCCCGGCACGATCGCCGATGTAAAGAATGCCCACCAGCATGAAAATCGAGCCGAAGAACGTGTACAGGAAAAGTTTGCCCGCGGCGCGCTTGCGTTCCTTGCCGCCCCACATGCCGACGATGAAGAACAGCGGCACCAGCGACGCTTCGAAGAACACGTAGAAGCCGAGCAAATCGGTGGCCATGAAGGTGCCGGCCATCGTGACCAGGAGGAAGTTCATCCATGCGTAGTGCTGGCGGGAGCGCACGTGAATGGAGCGAAGCGACGCGGTGACCGCGAGCGGGTGAAGCGAAGCCGTCAGCAGCACGAGCATCAGCGAGATTTCATCGACGCCCAACGAAAACTGAATGTTCAGGCCGGGAATCCGCGGGCATTGAACAATGTACTGCATGCCACCCACATGCCAGTTGTATTGGGCAGCCATGGAAATAGCGGTAAAGAGCGTGCTGGCCGAGACGGCGAGTCCCCAGGTTTTTCCGCGCATGCGCCGCGGGAGCATGGTGCCGGCGATGACGCCGAGCATCGGCAGCGCGAGCAGCGCGATGGGGAGATATTCCCGGGGAAGAAAGGCCGCTCCGGTGCTGAGAATCACCAGCAGAATCAAGAGCGTTACCGGCACACCACGGATATGGGTCATGGCGAGTTACACTGCATCAAGAAGCGAGCCCTCGCCCCCGGCCACCGCGGCGGCGGACGGGAGCGGCTCAAGGGCCGCATGGTAAGGTAGGGTTCGGTGTTTGTCGATGGTTCCCGGCGAATCGTCTCAGCGTACGCGGCGTCGTGTTAGCAGGAGCATCGGCACGCCAAGCAGCAAAAGCGACGCAGGCTCGGGCGTAGGCACCACACCGGCCAGACCAACCGAGGCGAGGGCATCGACGAAGGAGGGGATGGGGCCCGTGGTTCCCAGACCGTAGAAAGGTTCAAGCATTTCAATATCCGCTGCATTCACAACGCCGTCACCGTTGAAATCGCCATCGGCCCAACCGCCCGTGGTTGTTGTGCCGAAGAACGGTGCGAGGCGTGCGAGATCAGCGACGGTGACCGCGTGGTCGAGATTGGCATCGCCGATGAAGGTTTCCATGAGGAGAATGCTGCGGTCATCGACCGGCGCGTCACCGAACATGGTGAGGCCAAGCTGCCCGTTATCGACGACGGCGATAGTCGCGCCCGGGCCATCAGCAGCGGCGGTCGAGCTGGTCATGCCAGTGCCATTCCACGCGCCGCCATCCCGGGCGGAGGCGACCCAGCTCTGAAGCGCTGCCACCGTCGGCGCCAGCGAGGTCGTCCCGGAAACGCGAATCACCAGCCGGTTATTGGTGATGTCCACCACGCCAGCGATCGGGCCAGTTCCGTTAGCTGACATCGAGAATCCCGAGCTATCGCTCGTACCCCCATCAGGACGGAGGGTTAAACTTCCCGTGTCGTGAATGCCCGCGCTGGTGCCGACCAGGGATAACTTCTGCACGGAGAGCGAAGCGCCGGCGTCGATTTCCAAGGTGCCGTAGCCGGTAAGTTGCCCGACGGCCTTGGTTCCCTGGGAGATGAAGAGCGAAGAATCATCCTCAACATCCGCATGGCGGGCGGAGTCGGATGCATCTGTGAAGGGGTCGGCAGAACCCGTCACCACAACAGTGCCGGTGATGATCACAAGTGAACCATTTTGAATCGTTCCGCCATTTGCGGAGAGGGCTGATGTCCCCGAAAAAGTAAGGATGGCGCCGTTTTTCAAGGACAGAGTACCATCGATAAGCGGACCGGTGACCGTGGCGGCAGCGGCGTCAATGGTCAAATTGCCGTGGATGGTGGTGCTGAAGGTAGCCTGGCCGCCAAGAACATTGACGTCGCCAGTATACGCATCCCAGTTGCCGTTGAAGATGGCGGCGTCGTTGGTGGTCTTGGTCAGTGTACCCGAACCGACGAGCGTGAGGCCATCGATCCGGCCGCTATCGATGGTGTAGCTAGTGGCATTTACGGAGGCAGTTCCGCCTACGCCGCCATAATGAAGCGTCAGGTTGCCGAGCGTTGCGGTGAAGGCTCCATCGATCTCATAAAGTCCTCCGGAAACAAAGACGTCGCCGGGAGCGACAGCAGAGGCGGAAGTGACTTTGAGATAAGCGTTATCGACATAGGTCCCGCCGGTGTAAGAATTGGCTCCGGAAAGGATGGTGGTGCCGTCGACCTCGTCAGCGACGACGAGGGCGACGCGACCGTTGTCCGCATCCGCGGCGCCGCCGTAGAGCCCGTCAGCGCCGGGATTGTCAGTTATATTCGCTGAGACAGTTATGCCCTGATAAAGGAAAAGCTCTGCAGAGGACGCGCTGCCCCCAGCAGTGAGGCGATTGCCAGGGGTGCCCAAAATTGTGCCGGGTCCGACGATGCCCCCGCTGGTGATGTTGAGCGTGTTGGCCCCCAGACTAATGGTTGCGTTTGTAAGGCGGAGGGAACGGATCGTGCGGTTTTGGCTGAGGAAGGCGTTTTCGCCCTGCGAGCCTACCCACACGTCTTGAGAGGAAGTCCATGTGGCTTCAGATTCGACGGCGTAGTCCGAATCTGCAAGAGCGACGACTCCCAGGGTGGCATCGTACCGGACAAAGCCGCCAAGGTATGCCGTCAAACCACCCCCTAGAAAATCGGTGGGAGTTTGACCGGTGATGAAAATGCGCTCTGATCCGGACGATGTTACTTTTGGAAGGCCGCTGAAAAAAATGGTGGCGCCTGTCGCCCGTTGTAGGCCACCGAGCGTGAAGCTGGCGATGACTCCATTGGCGGGCGTAGCGGAACCAAATGAGGAACCAAGCACAGTCAGAACGTTTGCGCCACTGACAGCGGTGGTCAGACCCACTGTTTCGGAGGTGCTGACAGTTCCGGTGGGATCTCCGTCGGCCCAAAAATAGCCGCCCTTTAGGGTCACAGGTTTGGCGACACCGAGGCGATCCGGATTACCTGCGGTTGCAGCTTGCACATCCAGCCGTCCGCCATTCAAGACGAAACCGCTGGAAGCCGCGACATTGCCGTTGCCCTCCACAATCAAGAGCGCTGCATCGAGAGTGGTGTCGCCGGTATAAGAAGTGGGCGCGGTAATGGTGGTGCCGTTCAGGTACCCAGTGATGGTGAGGGAGCCGCCCGTGACTCCGCCCGCGAGAGTTAAACCGCCGCTGATCGTGGAACCGACGCTGCCGAGATCGACGATGCCAGTGAGGGTCGCCTCCGTGGCAGGACCGACGAGCGCGCCTGCAGTGCCGCCCGCAGAGTTCATCAGGGCAATGGGATTGGCGAAGGTCCCAGCGCCAAGTTGCACGACGCCGTTGTGACCACTCAGTTGAATCGAGGCTTTCGATGCCGCGACACCACTGTTGATGATGGCGGTTCCCTGCTGGACATCGACGGTACCGGCATAGGAGGGAGGAAGCGCATTGATCGTGACGGTCCCGAGACCGGTTTTAACGATGTCAGCGGAATCAAGCGTGCCGCTGAGCGAGACGGTGCTCTGTTGGACCTCCAGAGCGCCATCGGCAATATGGATGGTTCCGGCGCCCGTGAGACTTGCGTTGTCACCAAGCACCCACCGGTTGGCGGATATGGTGCCGTTGATGTTGAAAGTCGCGCTGCTTTCCCAGACAGTGCCTGTGACTGAAGCGCTGCCATTGAGGGTGGCGGCGCCCGTGACGTAAAGGTCTCCGTTTACGTTGGTGATGGAAGAGGTCACGCTCCCTGTACCAAGTTTGAGCCAGTCGGTGTTTTCGATGGAAGGCGCGGAGATGTTTCCGAAAAGATAGAGGGCGCCGTTGTACGTGATGCCGGCGGACGCGGATATGGCGCCATTAGTTCCGTTGGAATCGTTGCCGGCGAAAAGGTGCAACACGCCGGACCCCGCGAGGCCACCAGCAAAATCAAGAGCGACTGGGGCGCTGCCCTCCCCGAAGATAGTGACACTACCCTGCGTGTAGATGGTGCTGGAGAGAGTGATTGGCGAAGTGGAGGAAATGGCAGACAAGTTGGCGTTCGTGAGCGAGATGGCATTCGTATAGGGATGAACCGTATCGCGGAGCACGATGCCGCCCCCCGTGAGCGATGCGTTGCCCGACCCCGCAGCGTTCATATTGAGAGTGCCGCCGGCCACAGCAAAAGTGCCGCTGGTCGCGGCGTTGACGTCGACTTCGCCGCTGGTCAACGTGATTGTACCGGCCTCCGGCCCGGAAACTGTGAGCGTCCCGCCGTTGACATTCGCATTGGGCAGCGACGAAAGAACAGTCACATTGCCGGAATTGATCGTCGCCGTGCCCGTGTAGGTGTTGTCGCCGGAGAGCGTAATGCTGCCGGAGAGAAGGAAGTTCGCGGCACCGGAAATCGGCCCGCTGAACGTGCCGTTGCCGGCGAGGGTGCCGCTAGTATCGAAGACGATCGGACCACCGAGGATGCCGGAATTGTTGATAAAGCCGCCGTTCGTCAGCGTGATCTTTTCATCGGCGATCGTAACTCCCGAACGGATGGTGAGGGATCCGCCATTGAGTACGGTTCCGTCAGCGCCGGATCCCGTCCCCGCCCCCAGCGCGTTGTTACCGGCGACAGTAAGCGATCCTTCAACGGCGGTTTGGCCGCTATAGGTGCTGTTTCCGGCGAGGATGATGAAGGCGCCGCTCGCAACGTCAACTGAAAGAGCGGCGCCATGATCCGTCAGCGGTGCGTTGATCGTCAGTTGATTGCCATTGTGTGAGAGCCCGACCAGGCGAAGCGTGTTGGAAGCATCGGGCCGGATGTCGACGGTGGCCGCGATCGATCCGCCGTTCATGGTTCCCAAGCTTATCGAAGCGCCGGCAGGAAGTGCGGAGAAATCCAGCACATTCGTGCCGCCAAACGTGGCGTTGGACACGTCAACACCGATGGCCCCGCCTGTGGAACTTGCGGAGAGAAACGCACTGGGATCGACATCGCCGGCAAGGGCAAGCGCACCGCCCTTCAGAACCACGGAGTGGAGTTGAACGCTGTTGACGCCTTCGATTGCACCGGCTGGACTTGTGACGCGCAGCGCCCCGCCAACATTGACATCCGTTTCCGTGACATGGGTGAAACTGGCCCCGTTTGAGAGGGTGAGCGTGGCATTGACCGAGAGCAAGCCGGAAAAGTCATTCGCGGCGCTGCTCGTGATGTCCGATCCATTAAAGGTGAGGGTTCCGGACCCGGCGATGTCTCCCGCGAAGGTGATGGTGTTGCCCATGGAGGCTTGCGTGATCGCGCCCGAGTTCATGATGGTAATTCCCGCTTCCTGGGTGAGAGCGCCGAAACTCCTGCTATAGGCGACGGTGCCCGCATTGAGGGTGAGCGAGGTAGTGACGGTGGCGCTGGAAAAGCTGGTGTTGCGGATGCCAAGGACGCCGCCATCGACTTCCGCCGACCCCGTCCCGAGCGACGCAACGGAACTGGCCGTAAGCGTGCCGCCGCCATTCACGAGGATATTGCCCGACCAGTTCGAGTTGTCGCCGGCAAGCACCACCGCGCCCGGTCCGTTGGCAGTGATGTTGCCGGAGCCGGAAATATCGCCGCTGACGGACAGGCTGTTCGCTTGCGTGCCGGCAGCTACAGCGTTGTTGGTGAGGAGGAGATCGGAAAGAAGTTGAACGGGAACATTGATGTTGACCAGTCCCGCGGTGAGCGAGGTCGTCACGGTAATGGAAGCGGGCCCGGAAGTGGTGGAAAGCGCCAGGCTGCCGGTGCCCGCAGCCGATGAAAGCGTGTAGCTTTTCTGCGAGTCGAACGTCATCGCGCCCACGGTGATGGACGCGTCGATGTTGATAATGGGCGCAGCGGTCGGGGTGGGAAAGAGTGCTGTGTCGCCCGCGGAATCCGGAACTAACGGATTGGTCGACCAGTTGACCCCGTCCACCCAGTTGCCCGCACCGGACGCGGTCCAGGTGGCGTCGAGGGCACACGCCCGCCGGGCCGAAAAGATCGCCGCGGCGGCAAGCGCGCCGCACGCGAGGGACCTGGAAATCCGTAACCGGCCAAACGTGCTTACAGGCATCGCCCTCTCCCGGCAAGAAACCCAAAAATGCCGTTTCCTTCCGGACTCTGAGATGGCCCCTTGCCCTCCCTGAGCCCAATGTACCGCGATTTTCCGGACGGTCAATGAAAATCCGCAAAATCACGGCGTTCCGGAGCGGGGGGCGCCGGACTGCTGAATCAGCTTCGCCACCAGCGCCGTCCAGCCGGTCTGATGCATCGCGCCCAGCCCCGCTCCGTTGTCGCCGTGGAAATATTCATTGAACGCGATCAGATCGCGCCACAGCGGGTCGTTCTGGAACTTCTGCTGACCGCCAAAGATCGGCCGGTGCTGCTGCCCGTCTCTGGCGAACAGGCCGATGAGCCGACGCGAAAGCTCCACCGACACTTCCCACAACGTCATTTCATTGCCCGAGCCGGTCGGGCATTCGATAGTGAATTGCGATCCATAGTAATGGTCGAATTTTTGCAGCGCTTCGATGATCAGGTAGTTGAGCGGAAACCACACGGGCCCGCGCCAGTTCGAGTTTCCGCCGAAGAGGCCCGTCGTCGATTCCGCCGGCTCATAATCGACCGAATACTTGATGCCGTCGAGTTCCAGCCGCGTGGGATGTTCGCGGTGATAGCGCGACAGGCTGCGCAGGCCGAAGGGCGAGAGAAACTCCGATTCATCCAGCATGCGTGTCAGGATCGCGCGAAGCCGGCCGACGTTGACGATCGAAAATAACCGGCGATTCATCTGGCCCACGGTGCTTACGGAGGCCACCGTTGCGCACATGTCGGGCCGGTTCTCCATGAACCACTGAAGCCGCCGGGCGAAATCCGGAAGTTTATGCAGGATGTCCTCATCCATCGTTTCCACCGCCAGAAGCGGAATCAGGCCAACCATCGAACGAACTTTCAGGAAAAGCGATTCCCCATCGGATTTGTGCAGTACGTCATAGTAAAAGCCGTCATCATCGTCCCACAAATCGTTGCCGTCATCGTCGCCGGTCGCGGGCCGATCGTTCATGGCATGCGCGATGTAGAAGAAATGCTCGAGGAATTTCGTGGCGACATCCTCATACGCCTTGTCCTCGCTCGCCAGTTCCAGGGCGATCGCCAGCATGTTCAGACAGAACATCGCCATCCACGCGGTGCCATCCGATTGATCGAGGTAAGCGCCGGTCGGGAGGCGCGAGCTGCGGTCGAACAGGCCGATGTTGTCCAACCCGAGGAAACCCCCTTGAAAGATATTCCGTCCCTCGCGGTCCTTGCGGTTCACCCACCATGTAAAGTTGATCATCAACTTTTGAAAGACGCGCTCGAGAAACAGCCGATCGCCCTTGCCCGTCGCCTTGCGCTCGATGCGGAACACGCGCAGCGCCGCCCACGCGTGCACCGGCGGGTTGACGTCGCCGAACGCCCACTCATAGGCCGGAAGCTGCCCATTGGGATGCATGAACCATTCGCGCAGCAGCAGAATAAGCTGGCGCTTGGCGAAATCCGGGTCGATCAGCGACAGCGGAATGGTGTGAAACGCCAGGTCCCACGCCGCATACCACGGATATTCCCAGGAGTCCGGCATCGACATCACGCTGTCGTTGGCGATGTGAATCCAATCATGATTCCGCCCATGCCAGCGTTCCGGCGGCGGAGGCGGGCACGTGGGATCGCCGCGCAGCCACGTCCGCACGTCATAGTTGTAAAACTGTTTGCTCCACAGCAGCCCGGCAAAAGCCTGCCGCTGAACGTTGCGCAAGTCCGCCGACAAACTCCTGGGCGCAAGCGCATCATAGAAAGCGTCCGACTCCCGCCGCCGCGTCTCAAACGTTTCATCGAATTGCGAGCCAAACGCCGCAATGCTCGGCGCCCGGCAAAGACGCAGCCGGATCGCGCACGATTCCCCCGGGGCCACCTCCAGCTCGTATTTCACCGCCGCCTTCGTCCCTTTATTGGCCGGATTCACCGCATCCTCTTCCCCGTTGATCACGTACCGGTGGAACGCGTCCTTCACGTAGGGCGTCCGGTTCATCGCGCCGAACAGCCGCTGATAGTTGGTCTCATTTTCCGTGAACAGCGGCTGCGTTTCGTGGCCCGCCGCCTCGAACCGCAGCACATACTCGCCCAGTTTCGGATGCGCGGCGCGAATCGCCGCATTGCCCTCCATGTGCATCTCCGGACGCGGAGCGTTCTCCTCCCAGCTCCAGATGTTGCGAAACCACAGTGTCGGCAGCAGCGTGATCGCAGCCGCCTCCGGTCCGCGATTGGTCACCGTGATCCGGATAAGAATGTCTTCCACATCCGCCTTTGCATATTCGACCTCGACGTCGAAATAGCGGTCGTCTTTGAAGATGCCCGTATCGATGAGTTCAAACTCCGGCTGAAGCCGCCCGCGCCGCCTGTTTTCCTCGCACAACCAGGTGTACGGAAATTCCGCCTGTGGATACTTATAAAGGGCCTTCATGTAAGAGTGCGTCGGCGATGATTCGAGAAAGTAGAAATACTCCTTTACATCCTCGCCGTGGTTCCCTTCCGGTCCCGACAATCCGAACGCCCGCTCCTTGAGGATCGGATCCTTGCCGTTCCACAGCGCCAGCGCGAAGCACAGATACTGCCGCCGATCCGAAATGCCCAGCAGCCCGTCCTCGTTCCAACGATACGCGCGCGAACGCGCGTGATCATGCGGAAAAAAGGTCCATGCCGATCCATCCGCCGAATAGTCCTCGCGCACCGTCCCCCACGCGCGCTCCGAAAGATAAGGCCCCCAGGTTTTCCAGTCAGCTTCCGCCCGGGATTGTCGCAGGCGGCGTTCTTCGGCGGTCATGAAATCTCCGGTGCATGATTCTTGAAAACACGTGGCGGACCTGCGCAGGCCGGCGACGGTTAATACAGCGTGACCTGCTGCGTCAGCCCGCCATCCACGTAATAGGTGCTGCCCGTGACATATTCCGACTCCGCGCTGGCGAGGAACACCGCCACCGCAGCCACTTCGTCCGGCCGGCCAAAGCGCCCCCACGGAATCTCCGACAATGCGTTTTTCATCGACGCCGGATCGTTCAGAACCTTCTGATTGATCGGCGTGGCGATCGCCCCCGGCGCGATGTTGTTGCAGTTGATCTTGTACGGCGCCAACTCCATCGCGATGTTGCGCATCATCATGCGCATGCCTCCCTTGCTGGCGCAATACGCCGTGTAACCGGGAAACGGAATGTCCTCATGCACCGAAGAGATGAAAATCAGCTTTCCGCCAAGCTCATCGCCTTTGCGCTGCGCCACCATCTGCCTGGCCGCCGTCTGCGCCACCAGATAAGCGCCGAACAGATTCACCGTCAGCACCTTGCTCCATTCCTCATCCGTCGCTTCAAGAAATGGCTTGTTGATCTCGATGCCCGCGTTGTTCACGCAGATATCCAGCCGCCCGAACCTGGCCACCACCGCCTTGATCATCGCCTCCACCTGGTCGCGCTTCGATACATCCGCCGGCACCGCCAGGGAATTGGTCGGAAACGCTTTCACCTCCGCCTCGGCATCCGCGTCGCGCGTGCCTCCGGGCAGATAATTCACCGCCACGTGCGCTCCCTCCGCCGCAAACCGCTCCGCAATTCCCCGCCCGATCCCGCTGTTCGCCCCCGTGATCAGCGCCACCTTGTCCTTCAAACGCATAAAAATCCTTTCACTGAATGTACGGAAGACCCCTGACGAACAGAAACACCCAAATGATGATGAACATCAGCGGCAGCCCCAGCGGCGCCGAAAGCCCCAGCGCTCGCGTCTCCAGCACTCCCTGGATCGGCGGGTACTGGGCCGCCCGCTCCGGAGGCAGACGCTTGGCAAAAAAACGCCGCAGGCGCACCTGCGCCAGCACTCCCGCCACCACCGACAGATACACCAGAATGCACGATCCCACCCCCACCAGCGGAACCAAATGATGCAGCAGCTTCTGTTGCTGCGCAAACGTAAACGACGCCGCCTCCTTTGGAGCGTTCAAGGTGATCGCATACGCCGAAAACAGAAACGCCTGCGACGCCACGCACCACGACAACCGCTGCGTGATCAGGCTGTCTTCAAACTCAATCTGCGAGCGCAGGGTATGATAAATCTCGGCGTCCGAAGGCGAATTGACAGGACCGGCGTCGGGCATGGACAGTGAACTCTCACGCATGCTTCGGGTTTTCCGCACAACGTGCCGACAGCCTACTCCCGCTCGCCGCTCCTGTCACGAACTTTGCCCCCGCATAACCCCGCGCCGACCGCCGTTGTTCCTGCATGAACAATCCACAACATTCCTCACGCCGGACATTCCTGAAGCAATCGGCGGTAGTCTCCGCGGCGGCGCTCCTGCCCGCCTGCACCCAAACCGCGACTGAATCGGCCAGCGGCGCCCCGCACGTCGCGATCGTCTGGAACCCCGCCGATCCCGTCGCCGCATCAGACCCCGCCCAATGGGCCATGCAATTCCTCGCGCAGGCCTTCCACGACCGCGGGATCTCCGCCGCCATCACCAACGAAACTCCCAAAGGGTCGCGCCTCACGATTCTCGCCAGTGGCCCCAACAACCGCGCCGTCGCCTCGCCCGCCCCGGAATCACTCACCATCGTCTCCCATCGCGAATCCATTCGCACCTCCGCCGCCGATCCCCGCGGCCTCGCCTACGCCCTCACCGAACTCGCCGACCGCGTCCGCCTCGCCCCCAATCCCCTCGCCGATCTCCAAAAATCCCAGAACCTCCACGAGCAACCCGCCAACTCCGTCCGCTCCGTCATGCGCCTCTTCGTCTCCTCCGTCGAAGACCCCGCCTGGTTCCACGACCGCGATTTCTGGGCCCGATACCTCGACCTCCTCGCCTCCTCACGCTTCAACCGCTTCAATCTCGCCCTCGGCCTCGGCTACGACAACAACCACGGCCTCAAAGACACCTACTTCTTCTTCGCCTACCCCTTCCTCGTCTCCCCTCAAGGTTACAACGTCCGCGCCACCGGCGTCTCCGATGATGAACGCGAAAAAAACCTCGCCTCCCTCCGCTTCATCTCCGATCAAACCGCTCGCCGCGGCCTCCACTTCCAGCTCGGTCTCTGGACGCACGCCTACACCGCCATCGCCTCGCCCAACCACAACCACACCATCACCGGCCTCACCGACCAAACCCACCCCCCCTACTGCCGCGACGCCCTTCACCTCCTCCTCGAACAATGCCCCAGCATCTCCGGCGTCACCTTCCGCGTCCACGGCGAATCCGGCATCCCTGAAGGCTCCTACGGCCTCTGGAAAACCGTCTTTGACGGCCTCCTCAACCACGGCGACCGCCGCATCCGCCTCGACATGCACGCCAAGGGCATGAACCAGGAAATGATCGACACCGCCCTCTCCACCAAGCTCCCCGTCACCATCTCCCCAAAATTCTGGGCCGAACATCTCGGGCTTCCCTACCACCAGGCCGCCATCCGCGAACAGGAAATGCCCCGGGAGCGGGGGGGCCGCCCCGTCACCGGACAATTCGCCATCTCCTCCGGCTCCCGCTCCTTCCTCCGCTATGGCTACGGCGACCTCCTTAAAAAAGACCGCCCCTACCAAATCACCCACCGCATCTGGCCGGGCTCCAACCGCTTCCTCCTCACCGCCGATCCCCTCTTCGCCGCCGCCTATGGACGCTGCCTCTCCTTCGCCCGCACCAACGGCTTCGAAATCTTCGATCCCCTCAGCTTCAAAGGCCGCCAAGCCTCCGGCCAACCCGGCCACCGCACCGCCTACAGCGACGACTCCCACCTCCAGCCCGCCTACGACCACGAAAAATTCCTCCTCACGTACCGCACGTGGGGACGCCTCGGCTACAACCCCGACAGCCCCGCCGACGTCTGCGAGCGCGGCTACCGCGCCGAATTCGGCGCATCCGACCACCCCGCCGCCACCGCCCTCGCCAGCGCCTCGCGCATCCTCCCGCTCACCATCTCCGCCCACCTCCCCTCCGCCGCCAACCTCAGCTACTGGCCCGAAATCTACACCAACATGTCCCTCGTCGATCCCTCCCACCCCGGCTCCTACACCGACACCCCCACCCCGCGCACCTTCCTCCACGTCAGCCCCCTCGACCCGCAACTTTTCTCCAGCATCAGCGAACACATCGACGCCCTCCTCTCCGGCAAACCCCTCGCCAAAATCTCCCCCGCCG
The DNA here is from genome assembly GCA_035545015.1 of Phycisphaerae bacterium. Lineage (GTDB taxonomy): Bacteria > Planctomycetota > Phycisphaerae > WQYP01 > WQYP01 > CALCHA01. The sequence goes on along the minus strand of DASZZD010000028.1, from coordinate 3,615 downwards.
AAGTCGCCGCCCAGCTCATGACGTGGGCCGATCAAGCCGCCATCGAACTCCCCAAAGGGGGCGCGAGCGGCAAACCATCTCCCGCGCTTTCGCGCGCAGCCCTCGACGCCAACATCCTCGGCCTCACCGGAAAATTCTTCGCCCACAAACTTCTCGCCGGACTCCTCTTCGCCTATTTCCAGAAAACCGCCGACCCCGACGCCAAGCGCCAAGCCCTCGATGCCTACCGTGCCGCCCGCAACGCCTGGGCCGCCATCATCAAGCAAGCCGGTAACTCCTACGTCCCAGACATCGCCTTCGGCCCCACCCCCCATCTCCGCGGCCACTGGTCCGACCGCCTCCCCGCCATCGACGCCGACATCGCCGCCGTCGAAGCCGCCACAGCCCCCGCCTCCCAAACACCTCCCGCCCACCAGCTCGCGCCATCCGCCACGCACCCCGCCATCCGAACGCGCGCCCACACGACCGCAACCGCCTATCACAAACCCGCCGCCACCTTCACCCCCGGCCGGGAGCTCCCGCTGACCATCACCCCGCGCGAAGAAACCCACGCCGTCCGCCTCTGCTATCGCCACGCCGATCAAGCCGAACGCTGGGCCTCCCTCGACATGCACCCCCAGGGCGCCGGCTTCACCGCCGCCATCCCCGCCGCCTACACACAAACAGACTTCCCCCTCCAGTATTATTTCGAAACTCAAGGCCCGCAGGAACCCCGCTTATTCCCCGGTTTCGGTAAAGATTTCATCGGCCAACCCTACTTCCTCCTCCTGCCCGCCTGACAACTTCACCCTCGCCGTGACATCCCCACGCCCTCGCGGATACACTCATGCCATCCCCATCATTACGGAGGCTATGGCGTGAGCACCCTGTCGCAGGAAGGAGAAGCCACCGCCGATCCCGGCGCCCCGGGCGAGGCCGTCCCGCTCGTCGCCCGCGTCACCTGCCCCCATTGCTGGTTCGAATTCCCTCCCGAGCAAATCCTCTGGGTCGCCCAGCACGAAGACCTCATGGGCGATTCCATCCTGAAAGAAGAACCCCTCCGCTTTTTGCCCACCCATTTCAACCTCGAAGGCCAGGCCATCGACGCCCGCGGCATGGTCTGCCACCACCTCGCCTGCCCCAACTGCCACCTCATCATCCCGCGCGTCCTCGTTGAAAACGAAGTCACCTTCATCAGCCTCATCGGCAGCGCCGGGTCAGGTAAAAGCAACTTCCTCGCCGCCATGACCTGGGAACTGCGCCGCCGCCTCGCCCGTGACTTCGCCGTGATCTTCGCCGACGGCGACAAGGAAGCGAACTGGCTCCTCAACCGCAACGAAGAAACCCTCTTCCTCCCCGAAGATCCCGACACCCCCATCGTCCTCGAAAAAACCCACACCCAGGGCGACCACTACCGCAGCATCCCCCTCCGCGGCCAGGACACCCAGCTCCCCAAACCCTTCCTCTTCACCCTCCACCCCGGCCCCGGCCACCCCCGCGTCTCCCAGCGCGCCAAGGTCGGCCGCATCGTCTGCCTCTACGACAACGCCGGCGAACATTTCGGCGTCGGACAGGACACCGCCTCCAGCCCCGTCACTCGCCACCTCACCCGTTCCAAAGTCCTCATGTTCCTCATGGACCCCACGCAAGACCCCCGCTTTCGCGCCAAACTCAAAGGCGTCTCGCAGGACCCCCAAGTCGTCGATCCGATGCAAACCGTCCGCCAGGAAACCATCCTCGGCGAAGCCGCCATCCGCTACCGCCGCCATCTCGGCCTCTCCGCGTACAAAAAAACCGACCGCCCCCTCCTCGTCCTCGTCGCCAAAAGCGACATCTGGGCCAGTCTCCTCGAAACCGAACTCGACGCCGGTCCCGATGCCCTCAAAGAACCCATCATCAAAGGCGCCACCGCCGAAGGCCTCGCCGCCATCGATCTCGACCGCGTCGATCGCGTCAGCCGCGCCCTGCGCGCCCTGCTCCTCGATCTCTCCCCCGAAGTCGTCACCGCCGCCGAGGATTTCTCCCAGGAAGTTCTCTACATGCCCGTGAGCGCCCTCGGCCACTCCCCCGAAAAATACGCCGACCGCCCCGGCCTGCTCATCAAACCCAAGGACGTCCACCCCCGCTGGGTCACCATCCCCCTCCTCTACAGCTACGCCAAATGGTCCAAAGGCCTCATCGCCGCCTCTCGCACCAAGGAAAAAACAACCCCATAAGCCACATCCAGCTTTCCCATCTCCTTGTCTTCCCCCACCGGAACCCCATGGCCTTCGAGCTCTACTACACCTCCGCCCCCGAAGGCCTCAAACGCGGCGCCTCCGGCTTCTGCACCGTCGCCGCCACCGACGGCATTCCGCGCGTCCTCGGCGAACGCCTCGAATCCCTCTCCGCCTACCGCCACCATTTCGCCGCCGGCACCGGTGAAAACCCCATCAGCTTCGCCCACTCCCTCGTCAACGTCTCCGGCACCGCCTATCACGTCCTCTCGCGCATCTGCGACGCCGGCGTCGATCACACCCAGCGCACCAACGCCTTCGCCCATCACCTCGTCGTCGGCGCCCGCGAAATGACCGCCGCCGCCGGCGGCCCCGCCTGGCTCCTCCTCCAGCCCGGCGTCATGGCGGAAAGCTGGGACGGCAACGTCGGTACACTCCCACCGCGAACCCTGCCCGCCGGCGGATCCGCCCCTGGCAGCGTGTGCCGCCTCTGGAAAGACGCCACCGGCGACCCCGGCTGGGCCGGACGCCTCGCCGATTCCTTCGTCGCCTCCACCGCCGGAACCCCCGTCTGCATCCTCTTCCCCCCCGGCCAAAACATGCTCCCCCTCCTCGCCGAAGCCATCGCCCTCCTCCCCCCCGAACTGCGCTGGTCCGTCACCTTCAACACCTATTTCACCACCATGCCCACCAGCGCCACCTGCCTCTGGCGATGCTGCCTCGCCGGTACTCCCGCCGCCCAGACCGGCGCCCGCTACGCCGCCAACGGTCTCATCCTCGACCTCACCGCCGCAAATCTCGGGCCCGCCCCCACAGGCCCCTACGCCGAGTACGCCCGCACCGGCCGCGGATGTCCCTCCCCGGCATCCACTGCCAAACGCGCCGTCGCCGCAACCACCCGCGCCGCCGCCACTGGCGCCTACGACCTCGCCGAGCCCGACCCCGAATCCCCCCCAGTCCCACCCACCGAACCGCTCCTCGAAGAAGCCCCCTCCTCCCCCCGTCCGCCCCCCGACCGCCGCCGCCGCAAGCCTGTCCAAATCGATGTCCTCGAAGAAATCACCGGCCGCGACACCGCCTCCGCCCACGCCCGCCGGCGCCGCCAGATCCTCTGGCTCTTCGGCGGCGCCCTCCTCGCCATCGCCGCCGGCATGACCATCGTCTGGCTCACCGCCCGCAACCTCGCCCCGCCGCCCCTGGACAACGCTGACAACCAAACCGCCGACACGCATGCCACCCATCTGCCCATCGTCAACCTTCCCCCCGTCCCCTCCCCCATCGGAAGCTCCGACTCGCAGCCCGGCACTTCCCCCACCGTCGCCGCGCAGCCCGTTACACCCCCCAAACCTCCCCCGCCTCTCAACGACGGTCCCCTCATCGCACTCCCCGGCGATCTCAACGCGCCCGCCCCCGGCACCGG
>DASZZD010000027.1:0-39050 GCA_035545015.1 Phycisphaerae bacterium | reverse complement strand
AGATGAGGATGACAATGGAGATGAGGGCAGGGTGGATGGGGATGAGGGGCTTGGGGCGGATGGTGGTGTTGGCGAGGCGGTGGGTGAAGGTGGGGTCGAGGAGGGGGGAATGGGGGAGGTTTTCGCGCAGGGCGGCGAAGTGGGGGGCGAGTGGGTCGGGCTGTGGGGGGAGTTTGTCAGGCATGGGGGTTCTCCGAGTGGAGGTAGCGGCGGAGCTTTTCGTGGGCGCGGGAGAGTTGCTTGGTGACGGAGCCGAGAGGCGTGGCGGTGAGGCGGGCGATGTCGGGAGTGGAGAGGCCGTCGAGATAGCGGAGGAGGATGAAGTGGCGCTGCGCGGCGGGGAGGCGGTCGAGGGCGGCGAGGAGGTCGTCGGAGAAGGAGTGGGCGACGGGTCCGTCGGGACGAGCGGGGGTGGTGTAGAGATCGGCGGAGGGATTTTCGCGGCGGCGGTGCTTGCGGAGGCGCAGAGCGGAGCGGCGGGCGATTTTGAGGAGCCAGGGGCCGAAGCGGGTGGGGTCGCGGAGTTGGCGGAGGCGCTGGTAGGCGAGGAGGAGTGCGTCCTGGGCGGCATCGCGGGCGTCGGGGTGGGACCTGGTAATGGCGAGGGAGACGGCCAGGAGGGATTTTTCGTAACGGGCGGCGAGAGCGGCGAAGGCGTCGCGGTTGCCACGGCGGGCGGCGTCGACGAGGCGGGCGTCGGGGAGGGCGGGGGGTGGCAAGGTGTGTGGGGGGGTGCGAGTCACCGGGTGTCCTTGTCGCGCGGGGGGGGTTACTTGAGTAGAGGGGCGCGGGGGGGAAATTGCGACAGGGAAGTGGTGGGAATTTCGCGATCAGCGGGCGGGGGTTATTTGGGGGGGTCGAGGAAGGGGTGGTTGGTGCCGACGATGGGGGAGGGTGGGGGGCGTTTGATGAGGGCGAGGGCGTCCTGGTGGTTGTCCCAGGCGCGTTCGGCGTAGAAGAGGAGCTGGAGGTCGGGGAAGGGGCGGAGCTGGTCGAGGACCCAGGCGGGTTCGGAGAGGGAGATGCGGGGGCGGGGCGTGGCGGTCGAGGTAGCCGTAGGTTTCGCCGGAGATCATGCGGAAGGCGACGTAGGGGCCATGGGTGGTGAAGAGGAGGATGCCATTGGGAGCGAGGAGGGCGTGGAAGAGGGAGAGGAATTCGAACCAGCGGGGCTCGTCGAGGTGGGTGAAGAGGGAGCCGACGAAGATGAGATCGTATTGGCCGGCATGGGGAAAGAGATCGGGGGTGGGGTGGATTTTGGAGAGGACGGGGGTGGCGTTGAAGGTTTTGGCGCAGAAGTCGACACCATCTTCGAGGAGATCGGAGGCGGTGATTTCGGCGGAGGGAAAGGCGGCGCGGAGCGTGCGCAGGACGCGGCCATGGCCACAGGGGAGATCGAGGATGTGGCGGATGGAGGCGGGGCGTTTGAGGGAGTGGAGGAGGGCGAGTTTGACGAGGCGGAGGACGCCCTGGCCGACCGAGAGGTAGTAGGCGGGATCGTCCGCAGGCATCCTCTCGCCGGGGGAGATGGAGGGATCGACGTTGGGGACATAGGCTTCGAAGAGGGATTGGAGAGAATCGAGGGGCTCGGTGGAGCCAGACATGCGCGGCCTCGCCTTGGGGACGTTGGGGGGACGAGCGCCGGACGGCTGTCGGAAGGGTGACGTAGGGCAACCCCGAAAGTGTCGTGACGCTCGTTCGCGGCTAGAGAGCTGGACCAGTGGTCCGGCTCTCTGTTTGCGGGTAACAAGATTAAAGGGAGATTGAGTCGTTCGTGCTATGGATATCCTTCCAGCCGTTTGGCAGTTCCTTCGCCTACCCAATTTACGTTGCCATCGGTGGCTTTGACGACGCATCGCGGTTTACGAGGGTGCTGTAACTAGACACGACAAACTCGTTGTATCCGTGCGCCGACGACATTGCCCGCACGTCGGCGTGAATTTACGTCTGTGCTGAGGCAGCGTCAAGGACGAGGCCAGCGGAGATGATGGCGATAGGGGACTTGGGATTTCTGACGCGGCGCGGGAGTTGGCGGCAGTCGGGGGAGCTGGACATGGCGGGGTTGAGGGTGCGGTGCCGAGCGGATTGCGGAGCGCGCGATTTTGAGGAGCCAGAAGCCGAAGCGGGAGGGGTTGCGGAGGCGCTGCTTTATACGGTTTCCATGTGAAATTCGCGCCAGCGGAACCAGGCCTAAGGGCCGGGGCTAAACTTATTTCAGCACAAGAATCAATTGAGTTCCGTATTATTTGGGGGGATCGAGGAAGGGGTGGTTGGTGCCGACGACGGGGGAGGGTGGGGGGCGTTTGATGAGGGCGAGGGCGTCCTGGTGGTTGTCCCAGGCGCGTTCGGCATAGAAGAGGAGTTGGAGGTCGGGGAAGGGGCGGAGTTGATCGAGGACCCAGGCGGGTTCGGAGAGGGAGATGCCGTAGCCGGTGCCGTCGTCGAGGTAGCCGAAACCTCGGCGGAAGTAGTCGTTGATGATGTGGCGCATGGCGGCGTTGGCGGTGGGCGGCGCGAACTCGCGCGGAGGGGGCGGTGGCGGGGGCGGAGGAGGAGCGGGGAAGAAGCGGTCGTGGATGGTGCGGAGCTTTCTGCGGGCGCGCTGGCGCACGGTGAGCGGCGGAGGCGGCGGGGGGGGAGGCGGAGGGGGCGGGGCGTGGCGGTCGAGGTAGCCGTAGGTTTCGCCGGAGATCATGCGGAAGGCGACGTAGGGGCCGTGGGTAGTGAAGAGAAGGATGCCATTGGGGGCGAGGAGGGCGTGGAAGAGGGAGAGAAATTCGAACCAGCGGGGCTCGTCGAGGTGGGTGAAGAGGGAGCCGACGAAGATGAGATCGTATTGGCCGGCATGGGGAAAGAGGTCGGGCGTGGGGTGGATTTTGGAGAGGACGGGGGTGGCGTTGAAAGTTTTGGCGCAGAAGTCGACGCCATCTTCGAGGAGATCGGAGGCGGTGATTTCTGCGGAGGGGAAGGCGGCGCGGAGGGTGCGCATGACGCGGCCGTGGCCACAGGGAAGGTCAAGGATGTGGCGGACGGAAGCGGGGCGTTTGAGGGAGTGGAGGAGGGCGAGTTTGACGAGGCGAAGGACGCCCTGGCCAACGGAAAGGTAGTAGGCGGCGTTGTTGGCGGGCATCTGCTCGCCGGGGGAGATGGAGGGATCGACATTCGGGATGTGGGCTTCGAAGAGGGATTGGAGAGAATCGAGGGGCGAGGGGGAGGAGTCGGGGAACATCGGGGGGGAATCCTTGTTTTCAGGATAACTGGCGGTGCGCCGGGCGAGGTTCAGCGTCGAAAGGGTAAGGAAGGCGGATGAGAATGGCAAATGTGGCGCGTGAAGGGGGCGCGCGGAGGATGCGGCGGAGAGTCTTTGGGGGGTATCAGGCGGAGTGGAGGGCCTTGCGGCGGCGGCGGAAGGCGGCCAGGGGAATGGCGGCCAGGGGCAGGAGGGCGGCGGGGAGGGAACGCGGGAGCGGGGTGGACATGGTGAGTGCGAAGGTGGCGGTGCCGGCGCCGGTGGTGGCGGGGGTGGTGTTGAGGAGGTCGTATTTGTAGGTGAAGACGTAGGTGTCGTTGGGGTTGAGGCCGCCGGTGAAATCGGGGAAGAGGGAGGTGTTGATGGCGTGGGAGGCGTTGGTGTTGGCGAGGTCGTCGTAGGTGAAGGTGTGGGAGAAGAGGGTGGAACTGTCGTCGATGTCGTAGAGGGTCATGGTGACGGTGGCGTCGACGTTGGATTCGATGATGGTGCCGAGGGCGTCGTAGCGGTAGGAGGAATCGGGGATGAAATCGATGGCGCCTTCGCCGATGGTGTCGTAGGCGTTGGTGGAGGAGACGTCGCCGAGGGCGTCGGTGACCTGGATTTGGCGGTCGAGGGCGTCGTATTGGTAGGTGGTGGTGTTGTTGTGGGAATCGGCGCCGTCGATGTGGACGACGCCATCCTGGTCGTCATAGCGATTGGTGGTGGTGTTGCCGAGGGCGTCGGTCTGGGTGGTGGAGCGGTTGAGGCCGTCGTAGGAGTAGGTGGTGGTGCCGCCGGCGGCGCCGTCGTTGGTGAGGTTGGGGTTACCGACGGAGGAGCCGTCGGGGGAGGGGCCATTGTCGTAGTCATAGTGGGTGGTGGAAGAGGTGGCATTGTCGGTGACGGAGTCGTGGTCTGCCTGGTCATAAGAAGTGGCAGGCGGGGAGGTGGTGACGGTGGTGCGGTCGAGATCGTCGTAGGCATAGGTGGTGGCCCCATCGGGGGTGGTGGTGACGGTGTGGGAGTCGTAGGTGTAGGTGGTGGCGTTGGGCACGGAGGTATCGGGGACGGGGGCGCTGCCGTTGGCATCATAAGAGTAGGTGGTGGTGTTGAGTTGGGAATCGACGGAGGTGACGCGGATGTTGTCGGCGAAGGCGGGGAGGGCGGCGGCGAGGATGGCGAGGGCGAGTGCGAGACGGGGGGAAGGGGTGGCCATGGCGGGTACTCCCACGCGACGGGACCTTTGCGACGGCGCGCCGGCCGGGCGGGTCTTGCGGTTCAACAACTACCAAACGGACACCGGAGATAACTGCATGCATGGATGTATGAGGAATATACCTCGGGGATTATGGGAAGCAATTTTTTTTCGGAGGGATGGTGAGATTTAGACTAGCGAGAGGGAAGGTCGTGGAAAGATTTGGCGGTGGGAATTGGGTAAGGAAGCCCTTCAAGGATGCGCACGAGTCGTTCGGCGGCGTGGCCGTCGCCGTAGAGGTTTTTGCGCTGGGCGATTTTTTTGCGGAAGGGTTTGTTGGTGAGAGCGAAGTGGATGGCGGATTGGATGCCTTTTTTGCCGGCGGACCAGGGGATGTCGAGGACGTTGGGGTTGCGCTGGCGGCCTTTCTGGCGGTCGCCGAGGTTGATGACGGGGAGGGCGAAGGAGGCGGCTTCGATGATGCCGGCGGAGGAGTTGCCGATGAGGAGGGAGGCGTGGGTGAGGAGTTGCCAGAAGTTGGGTTGGGAGAGGGACATCACGACCGAGCGTTCGAGGCCCATCTCTTTGTAGGCGCGGAGGATTCCGGCGTGGCCGGGGTCGTTGTTGGGGCCGATGGCGGTGAAAGGGATGTTGGCGGCGCGGAGGGCGCGGAGGAGGAGGGAGGTGCGCGTTTGTTCGAGGTCGTCGTTGGGGGAGGAGGGATGGAGGAGGAGGAGGGCGTTTTTTTTCAATAAGGAAAGGGCAACGGGCATGCCCAGCGGGGCCCCTGCCCCACAGGGCATGGCACCCGCGAGGAAGCGTTGGAGGGTGTCGAGGGCGGGTGCGCCGATGGTGTGGATAGTGCGGGGGTCTTCGCCCATTTGTTGGATGCGTTGGGCGGCGCGTTTGGTGGCGGGGAAGTGGAGGTGGGCGAGTTTGGTGAGTGCGTGGCGGATTTGTTCGTCCCAGGTGCCGGGGGCGGTTTCGCCGCCGTGGAGGTGGGCGATGGGGATGTGGGAGGTGAGGGCGGCGTTGGCGGCGGCGAGCATTTCGAGGCGGTCGCCGAGGAGGAGGAGGAGGTCGGGTTGGAGGGCGGCGAGTTCCGCGCCGAGCCTGGTGACGGCGCGTCCGAGGGATGCGGCGGGGAGGTCGTCGGGGCGGTACATGTCGACGACGGCTTCGATGGGGATGCCGGAAGCTTCGACGTCGCGGATGGTGTAACCGAACTGCGGTTGGAGGTGCATGCCGGTGACGATCAATTGGAGGCGGAGTATTTTGGATTGCTGGAGGGCGTGGAGGATGGGGGTCCAGATGCCGAATTCGGCGCGGGTGCCGGTGAGGATGGCGATATTGCGACGGGAACTAGCCACAAATGCTCACAAATGGACACGAATAAATGTAAACGATTCCGATCAGGTGACGTCGTTGGGCGTGAGGGTGGTGTTGGCGGGGAGGGGGCGGGTGAGAGTTTTGCCGAGGGTTTGGTGGTAGAGGGCGGCGGGGATGCCGGTGCCGGGGCGTTTGACGGTGAGCATTTCTTTGGTGAGGACGGCGCCCTTTGGGAGGGGTTTGGTGGTGGTGAGGGATTGGCGGGTTTGTTGGCGGATTTGGCGTTCGAGGGGCTGGGGGGATTTTTCGTAAGGGCCGCGCATGGCGTGGGCGGTGGCGGCGAGGCGGATGTAGTCGGCGAGTTGGGACGGTTCGAGGGAGGCGGCGTGGTCGGGGCCCTTGCGGGTGCGGTCGAGGGTGAGGTGCTTTTCCAGAACTGACGCGCCGGCGGCGACGGCGAGGGCGGCGGTGAGGGTTTCCATGGTGTGGTCGGAGTAGCCGATGGGCATTTGCGGGTAGCGGTGGCGCATGACGGTGATGGCGGCGAGGGTGGCGTGGTTGGAGGGCGTGGGATAGCTGCTGACGCAGTGGAGGAGGAGGGCGCGGTCGAGGGCATTTGCGCTTTCGAGCCAGCCGATGGTGCGGTCGATTTCGTCGAGGTCGGCGGCGCCGGTGGAGAGGATGAGGGGGAGATTCGTGGCGAGTGCGGCTTCGAGGAGGGGGAGGTTGACGAGGTCGGGGCTGGCGAGCTTGATCGCGTCGACGTGCATTTGGGCGCAGGCGGGGACGAGTTCGGGGGAGAAGGGGGTGACGATGGCGGCGAGGTTGAGGGCGTGGGCGCGGGCGATGAGGGGGGCCATTTTTTCGGGGGGGAGTTCGAGAGGCTTGAGCAGGTCGTCGGCGCCTCCACCGGTTTCCACGCTGGATTTCTGGTAATCGACGAGGGCGGCGCTTGAGGCGAGGAGGCGGTCGGCTTCGAAGAGTTGGAATTTGACGGCGTGGGCGCCGGCGGCGTGGGCGGCGTCGACGAGTTGCGCGGCGATGTCGGGGGAACCGTCGTGGTTGACGCCGATCTCGGCGATGACGAAGGGCGGGGAGTCGCGGGTGATGTCGGTTGTTCTGATTTGCATGGCTGCTTTAACACGAAGGAGACGGAAAAATTGTCCACAAATGCACACGAATGGACACGAATTTATTTAGTTTGTCATCTATTGGTGTTCATTTGTGGGTATTTGTGGACGTGTGTGGTTTTGTTGGGCGCGGAGCATGGCTTCGGCGAGGTAGAGGTCTCTTTCGGTGTCGATGTCGACGGAGTCTTCGGGGGCGGTGACGAGGGCGCGGCGGTCTGTGCCGAGGAAGGCGTGGGGGTCTTCGGGGTGGTTTTCGGCTTGCATGAGGACCTTTGTGTTGATGACGTAGACGGCGCCGGTGGGCGCGTAGAGCGGCGGAAGGTCCTGGCGGCGGAAGATGGTGTTGGGGATGTGCTTTTTGATTTTGCCTCCGCCGGCGGCGTCATAGTCGAACATCCAGTAGGGGTGGAATTTTCCGACGGGGGCGATCGTTTGGACGGAGTCGGCGTGGGTGTCGATGAACATTTGGATGCAGCGGTCGATCATGTGGTTGGCGCGGAGGGGGACGTTTCCGTAGAGCATGACGATGGCGAGCGGAAGATTTGAATTAACCACGGAGGGCACGGAGGTTGGATTTTTGATTTTCCCTGTCTCCGTGTTCTCCGTGGTTTCAAAGGAATGCGGATAGAGCGTGCGGACGGCGTGGCGGAGGACGGGGTCGGTGGCGCTGGTGGCGGTCGCGAGTTCCGGGGGGCGGAGGAGGGTTTCGAAGCCTTGGGAATGGGCGAGGGCGAGGATGTCGGGGGAGTCGGAGCTGACGATGGTGCACGTGAGGAGTTTGGATTGGCGGGCGTGGTCGAGGGTGTAGGCGAGGACGGGTTTGCCGAGGAGGGGGCGGAGGGATTTGTTGGGCAGGCCGACGGAGCCAGCGCGGGCCATGATGACGGCGAGGATTTGGGGTACGGTGGCCATGGTTAACGAGGTCCGGGAAATGCGACGAAGTTTTCGACAAATACCAGAAATACCGCGAAGGCGAGAGCACAGAGGAGATGAAAGAGGCTGATGAGGATAGCGGCGATGAGAAAAGAGCGGCCGTGCCATTGATCGGGGTGTTTGCGAATTTGGTAAATGGTGGCGGCCGCGAGGATCGCGCACGCGAGGGGCGCGGCAACGAAAGCCGCTATGGCGATGATCGTGAATGCGGTGGAAGCGCCCTCGGGAAGCAGATACGTGACGAGGTAAGCGAGTTCGGGAACGAAGGCGAAAATGAAACAGGGGATGGCGCGGGGATGGCGCCGGGAGCGTTTGGTTGCGTAGGGGAGGGGGGGGGCGGGGGCGAGGGGTTGTGGGGGTTGAGGAGTCATGCGCGGTGCCACTCCGTGCAGGTGGTGCAGGGGGTGGGATATTGTGCGTCGGCGTGGGATTGGCGGAGGGCGGTGAGGGCGGGGCCGGTCCACATGTGGGCGAGGGTGTGGGATTCGATGTTGCCCAGGTTGAGGGTGTCGTGGGGGTCCTGGTCGCAGGGGACGGCGGTGCCGTTGGAGCGCAGGAGGAGGCGGTCCCAGAGGCGGCGGCAGGGACGGCGCTTGGGAGGAGCCATGTCGATGACGGCGGTGGGCGGGAGGGAGCCGGCGCGGGTGGTGGGGGAATCGATGACGGCCCATCCTGCCTGGGAGATCCAGGTATCGAAGAAGGATTCGAGCTCGGGGATGGTGTCGCGGACTTTGAGGAGGCGCGGGATGACCAGGGGAAGGCCGTGGTTGGCGCGGGTGGCGGCGGCGAGTTGGAGGAGGTTGGCGGAGAATTTTTCGTGGAGGGAGGTGTTGGAGACCTTGTTGTAGGTGGCGGGAGTGTGGCCGTAGGTGGTGATGGAGAGGATGTCGAGGAGGTTTTCGGAGATGGCGGTGCGGAGGGGGTCGAGGTTGTCGGCGAGGAGGTCGGTTTGGAGGCAGATGCTGGCGAGGCCGGCGGCGCGGGCGGCGCGGAGGATGGTGAGAAGGTGAGGGTAAAGGAGGGGGTCGCCGTCGCCGGCGAAGGTGAGGAGGAGGTCGTCGGGGAAGTTTTGGGAGGCGAGCCAGCGGGTCCAGTGGGCGGGGTCGAGGTGGCCGCGGGCGAGGCGAGTGATGGCTGGGACGGCGCCGGGGGGATTTGTGAGGCGAACGGGGGTGAGTTCGATTTCGAGTTCGCGCGGGGCGGTGTGGGTGCGGGAGAAGTCGGCGACGCCGGGGGCGATGGAGCGTGCGGCTTCGAGAGCGAGGGCGGCGGGAGAGGTGGAAATGACTCCTGACCCCTTTTCTGGTTCGTGCGCGGCGGAATGGCTGCGGCCATCATGGGCGGGACGCCCATGCCACGATTGTGCGAACGCCCATGCGCGGTCGGTGTCGAGGAGTAAGCGGTTGGGGATTTTGGAGAGGGCGGGATCGACTTGCATGCAGGCGTCGCGGATGAGGCTGTCGAACTGGGGGTTGGCGGGGTCGTAGGCGAGGAGCTGCCAAGGCATGACGTTTTTGTCGCCCATTTCGAGGGCGATGTCGGCGCGGAGCATGAAGCCGGTGAGGCCGGGGGCGGCGGGGGTGTAGGTGATGCGCATTTCGTGGTTTTTGTGGAGGTGGTGATGGAGGAGGGCTTCGGTGAGGGGGACGTCGAGGAAGGCGGCGTGGGAGTGGATGGCGAGGATGTGGTCGGCGTTGAAGGTGCGGGCGGCGTGGGCGATGGCGGCGGGGTGGTATTCCTCGTCGAAGACGGTGAACTGGCCGGCGCCGCCGCGCCAGGAGAGGAGGTTCCAGGGGCGGGCGGCGCGGATGCGCGCGGAGACGGCGTCGGCGCGCGCGATCAGCGGGGTGGTTGATACGGTGACAGGGTGACACGCTGACAAGGTGAATTGTTGGGCGAGGGGGAGTTGGGGTTCGGGGGCGGCGAGGAGGATGTGGGTGAGGCCTTCGACTTGCTGGAGGCGCTCGAGGACGTGCGCGAGCACGGGTTTACCGGCGAGGGTGTCGCGCAGGCGGGAGCGCGTGCCGATGGCGGTTTTGTCGAAATCGCAGCAGATGACGGCGAGGATGTTCATCGTGCGGCTCCGGCGACTTCGCGCGGCCAGGGTTGGTTTTGCTTCACCGCGTCGAGCTGGCGGTGGAGGCGGGCGAGGGCTTCGTCGAGGATGGCGAGGAGGCGGTCGGCGCCGGTTTGCAGGTTCTGCACGTAATCGATGTCGCGGAGGAGCTGGCGTTTCTGGCGGTCAAGGGAATCGGCTTTGGCGGATTTGACGGAGAGGTCGGCATTGAAGCGGCGGAGTTCGCCGATGGTGTTGAGGAAGACGACCATGTCGAAGGTCTGGGGATCGGTGTTGACCTTGGCGCGCTGGCGATCGACTTCGGCGAAGAGACGGTGCATGGCGGCGGGGTCGGTTTGCTTGTCGATCATCTCGTGAAGCAGCGGGAGGGTGCGCTCGCAGGTGTCCTTCATGTCAGCGGCGGAGAGGCGGCGGGAGTGGAGGGCGGCGATGGTTTTTTCGAGATTTTCCGCGGGATTGCAGCGCCAGGTTTTCCAGGGAGCGTGTGCGGGTAATTGGTAATTGGTAATTGGTAATTGGCAATATTGGTCGATGGCGTCGCGGAGGGTCATGCGGGTGACGTGCTGTTTTTTGGCGCCGCCTTCGGTGGCGTCGATGACGGTGTGGCGGCTGGCAGCGAAGTCGCGTTCGAATTGCTGGAGGTAGACGAAGAATTGTTCTTCGGTGTACATGGGGTGGCCATGGATGTCGGGGATTTTGCGGAGGATGGTTTTGGAGCGGGCGATGCGTTCCCACTCCTTGGTTTCGAGGGTGTTGAAGCGGGAGAGTTCGGGCCCCCATGTCTCGTGGATGGCGGTGCCCGGCTTGTAGTAGAGCCCGTCGACGAAGCCGAGGTCCTGCCCGATGAGGATGATGGGATTGCAGCCGAGGAATTCCGCGAGGTAGAAGGAGAGGTGGGCGACGGTGGCGCCGGCTTTGAGGCCGGCGCGGGTGGGGAAGGCGTCGCGGAGGAGTTTGGCGGCGAAATCGTTGTGCAGCAGCGTCATGCCCCCCCCACCTCCGGAGCCGGTGAAGGTGTCGAGGACGTTCCAGTTGGCCTTGGCTTCGGCGACGAGGTGAAGGCGGTGAAGCGGGCCCCCGGCGCTTTCTTCGAGGTTTTCAAAGAAGCGGGTGGAGACGGTGTTGTAGTCGAGGGAGGTGACGAAATCGGGCTCGATGCCCGCCGCGAGGAGGGGCTTGAGCATGGTTTGCACGGCGATGATGACGGCTTTGCGTCCCCCCCCCCCACTGCCGTCTTTGTCGCCTTTGATTTCGTGGAGGAGGTGCATGTTTTTCTGGAGGCTGGGGCCGGCGGCGACGAGGATGGCGGGGAGATTGGCGTAGGCGTTCTGGAGCAGATCGAGCGGGGGCGTGGTGGCGTAGCGGCCGAGGTTGTTGGCGACGTTGCGGCAGGTGGCGACGTTGTTGAGCATCAGCGTGAGGAAGCCGGTGCGGGTGAAGGAGACGAATTCGGTGATGAGTTTCTGGAAGGCGGAGAAGAAGCCGGCGGTGTCGGCCTGGAGGCTGGCGGGATGGGCGGCGAAGAGAGTGCCCGAGCCGGCGGTGAACATGACGGAGCGGGGTTCGAGGCGGTCGACGAGGGCGCCGCGATCGAGGGAGGTGAAGATCAGGAGGCGCGCGGCGCGGAGGGGTTCGGAGAGATCGGTGACGGCGAGGGCGGCTTTGAGGAGGGGGAGGCTGTGTTCGGCGACGAGGAGGAGGGCGTCTTCGGGCATGCGATCGAGGAGCGCGCGGATGTGGTGGCCAAGGCCGAAGCCGGAGACGGCGACGACATAGCGGTCTTCGCAGGCGACGGCGGCGGCCCAGTTTTGGGCTTCCTGGATCGGGCGGTAGCGGGAATGGAGATACACCTGGCGATCGGACGGCGCTTCGACCCCGCCGGCAGCCGATGAAGGATTCCGGGCGGTTGTCGCGTGAGCAGTTGTCAGCACGCGGACGGTCGGGTATCCATCCTTAGCGGCCTCGAGTGCCGGCACATCGAATGGGTGCACCGCTTCAATCGCCATGGCGAGGCGTGCATCGCTCTGAAAAAGCGCCGAAAGGTTGCGAACATAGGTGGCCTGTGCGTCCGTAGAAAAGGGCGCAGGCAGGACGGGCCGGGCTGTAGCGGGCGCTGCGGTGTCGGTCATGGGGCCTCCTGCCGGGCGAGGCGGCGGGCGGAAACCGGAAGGCGGCATCTTGCAAGGGGCAACATCATGGAGATTATCGGTCAGATGGCGGGCGCCGCATTCACCCTTTTCGGCCAGAGCGGGTGCGGGGGGACGGAAATGCTGGGGCTGATACGGGCCCCGTCGATGCCGGAGTCGACGGGGGCGTTTTTATTCGAGAATCACTGGCTTTATTGGGTGGTGGGGCTGGCGTTGGGGCTGACGCTGGCGTATCGGGGGCGGACCATGCCCAGCAAGGGGATGGCGAGGGCGGGGGTGGCGATCGCGGTGCTGTCGGTGCTGTGGGCATGTGCGGCGCTGGTGGTGGATACGCCGGCGGAACGGCTTTATGCGGCACATAAGGGGATGGCTGCGGCGGCGGCGAAGGGGGATGTGGAGGCGCTGATGGGCTACCTGGCGAATGATTTCACCTGCCCGCAACTGGGGATCGAGGATGTGAAGAACTCCCGGGACGCGCTGGAGGCGGCGCTCAAGGCCAATGGCGTAAAGGGAAGCACGATCACGGGTTATCGCACCAGGGTAAACCACCATGTGGCGCAGGTGATGGTGACGCTGATCACGGAAACCAATTTGGGGATGGTTAAAACGAGCTGGCAACTGGTGTGGGCGGACATACCGGGGCAGGACTGGCGGATCCGGCAGGCGGACCTGCAGACGATAAACGATGAGCCGGTGAACAGCGGTTTTCGCATTCCTGAACAGGGAGGGAGCGGGGGTTAAGGAAATAGCGTGAAGGACCGATAGGGTGGGTAACGAACTCCACAGGAGACCCACCATGTCGCAGGCCGACGTGCCAGTCGCACCCGCCAAGGACCCACAGGCAATCATCAACGACGCGATCAACGCGGTGTCGCACATTGCGACGCTGCCCGAGATCACGGTGAAGATCATCCAGTTGGTGGAGAATCCCAAATCCACCGCGCAGGACCTGCACAAGCTGATCTCGAACGATCCGGCGCTGGTGGCGCGGATTCTGAAGGTGGTCAACTCGGCGTTTTACGGGTTGCCGGGGCAGATCGGGTCGATCAACCGGGCGATCGTGCTGCTGGGACTCAACGCGGTGAAGAACATCGTGATCGCGGCGAGCCTGGCGAAGCTGTTTCGGGGCGGGCGGGTGTCGGCGCAGTTCTCGGCAAAGGACTTGTGGTCGCACTCGGTGGGCGTGGGCGTGATGGCGAAATTGATCACCGCGAAGCTCAATGGGCAGCTTCCGGACGAAGCGTTTCTGGGCGGGTTGATTCACGACATCGGGATACTGGTGGAATTGCAGTCGATGCGGGACTCCCTGGTGGAAGTGGCGGAGAAGGCGACGCGCGAAGAGCGGCGGTACGTGGACATCGAGACGCAGGTGATCGGGGTCGACCACCAGGCGCTGGGCGCGGGGCTGACGGCGAAGTGGAAATTCCCGCGGAGCTTCCAGTATGTGACGGGGCACCACCACAACCCGATGGCGCTGGCGATGGAGTGCCGGTGGCTGTCGTGCGTGGTGCATGTGGCGGACCACGTGTGCACGCGGGAGAACATCGGGTATTCGCTGACGTGCAAGGGGGAGGCGCTGGATCCGGCGGTGCTGGAGGAGTTGAAGCTGCCGATGGAAACGGTGAACGAGCTGGCCAAGCAGTTGCCGGAGGCGCTCAAGGAAACCGAGGCGCTGTTGTCGTAAGCGCTATTTGGTGGGTTTTGGCGGGGCGGGAGAGGCGGGGGGCGGGGTGCCGGCGGGAGCGCTGGCGGGCGCCGCGGCGGGGGCGGACGCGGGCTGTGCCGTGGGCGCAGCGGCCGGGGTGGCGGCTTTGATGCCGGCGGATTGCGTTTTGTACAATTCCGCCTGATTCTGCAGGATGTTGAGGTCGGGGGTGGTGGCGCGGGGCGGGGCGACGCCATCGAGATGCGGATCGTAGGTGATGGTATCGGATTCGCTGGGACCGCAGCCTGCCATCATGCCGGCGACCAGCACCGCCGCGGGAACCAGGACGCACGCAACCGCTCGTTTCATCCGCGAACTCCTCAAAAGTCGTTTACCCCCCGCCGATCACACCACGCATCAGGAAGCCTACCCCTCTTTGGCGGCAGCGCCAAGATAGGCGGCGATGACGGCGGGATTGCGGCGGATTTCTTCGGGGGTGCCGGTGGCGATGGTTTTGCCGTAATCGAGGACGACGATGCGTTCGCAGACGCCCATGATGACTTTCATGTCGTGCTCGATGAGGAGGACGGCGAGGCCGAAGCGCTGGCGGAGGGAGCGGATCATGTCCATGAGGGAGCGTTTTTCGGTGGGGTTCATGCCGGCGGCGGGCTCGTCGAGGAGCAGGACGCGGGGGCGGGTAGCGAGGGCGCGGGCGATTTCGAGGCGGCGCTGATCGCCGTAGGAGAGGGAGCTGGCGCAGGCGTCGGCGAGGTGGTCGAGGTGGAAGAGGGCCAGGTAATCGAGGGCGTTTTTGCGGGAGTTGTCTTCTTCGCGGAAGAAGGCGGGGGTGCGCAGGATGGCGGCGGGGATGCCCTGTTTGTGGTGCATGTGCTGGGCGATCTGGACGTTGTCGAGGACGGAGAGATTGGCGAAGAGGCGGATGTTCTGGAAGGTGCGGGCGACGCCGCGTTTGGAGATGGAGTGGGGGCGGAGATGGCGTGCGGAGCGGTCGGCGATATCCACCTGGCCGGAGGTGGCGCGGTAGACGCCGGTGAGGACGTTGAAGACGGTGGTTTTGCCGGCTCCATTGGGGCCGATGAGCCCGACGAGTTCGCCGGCGTTGAGGGCGAGGGAGAAGCTGTCGACGGCTTTGAGGCCGCCGAATTGCATGGAGAGGTCGTGGGCGGAGAGCAGCGAGGGAGGATTTTCAATTTTCGATTTTCGATTTTCAATTGGAAGGGCGTACGGGGCGGCGGGTGCGGGCGAAGTGTGCGGGATGGGTGGGGGTTTGCGGAGGCGGCGATAGAGCCATTGCGCGAGGTCGGTGATCTCGTAGCGGCCGAAGATGCCGTGGCGCATGAAGAGCATGGAGAGGATGATGAGGAGGGCGTAGGCGACCATGCGCCATTTTTCGGTGATGGCGGGATCGAGGAGGGTGTTGCGCTGGAAGATGACGGGGACGAGGGTGAGGAAGATGGCGGCAAGCGCGGAGCCGGTGATGGAGCCCTGTCCGCCGAGGATGACGTAGAGGACGATCATGGTGGAGTACATGAAGCGGAAGCCGTTGGGGTTGAGGGCCTGGTACTGGCTGTAGAGGGCGCCGGCGAGGCCGGCGAGGGCGGCGCCGATGACGAAGGCGGCGATTTTGTAGCGGGTGGTGGGGATGCCGACGGCTTCGGAGGCGACGGGGTCTTCGCGGATGGCCAGCAGCGCGCGGCCGGTGGTGGAGTATTTGATATTGCGGACGATGAGGATGGTGACGAGGACCGCGAGGAGCATCCAGAAGGAGCTGATGAAGTTGAGGGTGTTGTTGTTGTAGGCGATGACGTCGGGGCCGAAGGGGGTGTTTTTGCCGCCTTCGGCCCACCAGAGTTGGCGCATGTTGTCGATGCGGAGGCCGAAGGTGCGACCGAGGTATTCGCTGTTGCCGATGATGGTGGCGACGATTTCGCCGAAGCCGAGGGTGGCGATGGCGAGGTAATCTCCGCGGAGGCGGAGGGTGGGCAGTCCGACGAGCAGGCCGAGGAAAGCGCAGAGGAGCATGGCGGCGAGCATTCCGGCGATGGCCATGCAGGTGAAGGAGGCGGGAACGGAGAGGCCCAGGTGCGCGTGCCAGAAGGAAAGTTGCGGGAGGAAGAATTCGGGTTTGCCGGTGATGACGGCGGCGGTGTAAGCGCCGACGGCCATGAATCCGGCGTGGCCGAGGGAAAATTGTCCGGTGAGGCCGAGGATGAGGTTGAGGCTGACGGCGAGGATGACGGCGATGCAGCAGTCGTAGAAGGTGTTGTGGGTGAGGGAGGACATGAGGAGGCGGGGATTGTCGAGGGCGGGCGAGATGAGGGCGATCAGGCCGATCAGGGCGGCGAGGGTTGCGAAGTGGAGCCATGAGCGCGTCGCGGGGGTCATCAGACTTTCTCCGGGACAGCTTTGCCGAAGATTCCTTCAGGGCGGATAAGGAGGACGAGGATGAGGATGAAGAAAGCGGCGGCGTCCTGGTATTCGCTCCAGCCAAAATAAGCGACGAAGGCTTCGACGAGACCGAGGATGATGCCGCCGACGGCCGCGCCGGGGATGTTGCCGATGCCTCCTATGACGGCGGCGATGAAGGCCTTGAGGCCGGGAATGACGCCCAGGAGCGGCGTGATGGAGCGATAGCGGAAGCCGTAAATCACCCCCCCCACCGCGGCCAGCGCGCTGCCGAGGACGAAGGTGAAGGAGATGATGCGGTCGATGTGGATGCCCATGAGGCGAGCGGCGTCGTAGTTGGTGGAGACGGCGCGCATGGCTTTGCCGGTGCGGGTGAAGCGGACGATGTAAAAGAGCAGCGCGAGGCAGAGGAGCGTGGCGGCGAAGGTGAGCAGGTCGTTGCCGGAGACGCTGAGGCCGGTGGCGTTTTTGATCGAGACGATCGCCTGGTCGAATTCATAATGACCGACCGCGATTTTGGGAACGGCGGTGGGGGTGGGCCCGAAGAAGCGGTCGCGGCCGATGTGCCATTCGATCTGGAGGAGATACTCGAGAAAGAGCGAAACGCCGATAGCGGTGATGAGGGATGCGAGGCGGGACGCTTTGCGCAGGGGGCGGTAACAGAGGCGCTCGATGACATAACCCAGGGCGCCGCAAGCGATCATGGCGGCGAGCATGGAGATCGCGGCGACGGTGACGGACTGGTCGGCGACATCGGTGAGGCCAAGGCGTTCCTGGATGAAGCGGGTGGTGTAGCAGCCGATGAAGGCCCCGACCATGAAGACGTCGCCGTGGGCGAAGTTGATGAGTCGCAGGACGCCATAGACCATGGTGTAACCCAGGGCGATGAGCGCGTAAGTGGATCCGACCGCGAGGCCGTTGAGCAACTGTTGCAACAGATCGGTCATGGGCGGGCCAGGAGAATACGGGCGTCGGTGCGTGTCAGGGGGCGGTGGCGGCGGCGGGGTTTTCTCCGACGCGCGTGACCATTTTCAACTTGCCGTTGTCGATTTCGAGCATGACGCCGGGTTTCTGGGCATTGCGGTTGGCGTCAATGGTGATGTTGCCGGTGACGCCGGGGAAATTGCTGGTCTGGGCGAGGGCGTCGCGAATTTTGGGTCCGTCGGTGGAATTGGCGTGCTCGATGGCGGCGAAAAGGATGTTGGCGGCATCGTAACCCAGGACGGCCATCGCGTCGGGGGTTTCGCCATCGTATTTCTGCTGGAATTTTTTGACGAAGGCCTGCACGCGCGGGTTGGGATCGTCGGGGGCGTAGTGGTCGCTGAAGTAGCAACCGTTCACGGCATCGCCGCCCTGGGGAATGGTGGTCGGAGAATCCCAGCCGTCGCCGCCGACGAAGGGGACGTTGAGGCCGAGCTTGCGTGCCTGGGGGAGGATTTTGACGACCTCGGTGTAATAGCCGGGAAGGAAGACGACCTGGGGGTTGGCGGCGCGGATGTTGGTGAGTTGGCTTTGGAAGTCCTGGGCGCCCGAGGCGTAATTTTCCTTGACGAGGATGCTGCCGCCGACTTTGGGGAATTCCTGTTCGATGACCTGCGAGAGGCCGACGCTGTAGGGATTTTGCGAATCGGTGAAGATGGCGGCTTTGGTGAGGTGGAGGTTGTGGGCGGCAAAATCGGCGATCCATTTGCCCTGCTGGGCGTCGGTGTAGCAGGAGCGGAAGATGTAGTCGCCGAGGTCGGTGATGTCGTTGCGCGTGGAGGCGGGGGAGAGGAGGGGGATTTTGTTGCGCTGGCAATCGGGGGCGGCGGCGGCGGTGCGGCCGGAGGCGACCTCGCCGAGGATGGCGCAGACGTGGTCCTGCTCGATCAACTTGAGGACGGCCTGGCGAACCTGGGAGGCCTGGGACTGATCGTCGGCGAGGATCATGTCGATTTTTTTGCCGAGGATGCCGCCCTTGGCGTTTTGTTCTTCTGCGGCGAGGTTGATGCCCTTGTTGGAGGAGGTGCCGAAGGTGCTGGTGTCGCCGGAGGTGGATTGCAGGCTTCCGATCTTGATGGTGTCCCCCCCCGCGCCCCCCCCGCCGGAGGCCTGCGTCGTTCCGCCTTCCCCACCCCCACCGCCGCAGGAAGCCAGCATTCCCAGCGAACCGATCATCAGCGTCGCGGCGATCGCCCGCAACAGGTAGCGGCGGGTCATGCGCTTGGTCATGGGCAGCTCCCTACGTGAGTTCAGATCCGGAGAATCAACGGCTCGGGGCGGTGGCTGCTGGCGGCGCCGCGGGCAGCAGGAACGGGCTGGGAAAGGTTGAGGGCTGGGAAGTGGATGCCGGACCAGTGGACGGCGGCACGGGGACGACGGCGGTTTGAAGGGATTTGGCGAAGAAATCCTGCTGGGCCTGGTGAAGCAGGTCGACGGCGCGGGCGTCATCGAACGTGGCGTTGATGTTGCCGCGGATGCGGGCGCGGCCGATGTTGTCCTGGAAATTCGAGGAGGCCTGGGTGAGGCGGAGGTCGCCATCCATGATGCGGATGGGCAGGCGGTGCTTGCCGTTTTTTCCGTAGAGGCGGACGAATCCGGCGCCTTCGTAGAGGCCGACGGAGGTGGGGGTCATGAGGGCGTAGCGGTAGGTGGCGTTGAGGGCGGTGTTCTGGAGGGAGGTTTTGCCGCCGATGGGGCGCCAGAAGATGCGGAGGGTGAAGATTTGATCGACGGGCTGATGGGTGGCGCGATCGACGGTGTGGGAGCGCAGGATGTAATAGAGGGTGTTGTCGCGGTCGGCGTAGTAGTAGGCCTGATCGAAGCGCGGGGAAATGACGTAGCCGCGCGTTTTGGCGGATTCGATTTGCAGCGGGCGATAGGCGGCGCAGCCCGGAAAGAGCAAGGCCAGGAAGAGCGCGAACAGGAGCCACGGAGGGACGAGTCGATGGTTCATGCGCGGTAGTGTAGCGGGGAGATTTGCGACGGGCCAGCGTGTCAGGAGGGCGGCTGTTCGGCGGCCAGGCGGTCGGCGAGTTGGCGGAGGTAGGCGAACGTGTAGATGCCGGCGGAGTGGCGGTCGGACCATTCGATGCGGAGCGCGTAATTGCCGACGAGTTCGGCGGAGAGCGCGCTGATGGGGCCGTCGTAGGTGGTTTTGACGATCGGCAGATGGGTGCGGCCCAGGATGTCGCGTTCGCCCTGGCACCCGGCGCAGGGACAGTTTTTGCGGAGGAAACGCAGGGGGAGGGAAGTGGCGGCGCCGTCGTCCCAGGTGATGTCGAGGGACTCGGTTTTTTTGAGATGGATGTCGGTGGGAGTCATGAGGGTAAATTAGAGGATTGGTGAAATGGGTTCAATCGGGGGCGGGTCCGGCTTCAGGGACCCGTGGACGCGGCGAGGAGAGTGCGGCGCGGGGCGAGGGCCTCGTTTGGCGGCAGGCGGCGGCTGGCGAGGGCGAGCAGGCGGTAGGCGAGGAGTTGGGGAAAGCGACCGTGCTTGGCGAAGTAGCGGAGCGTGCCGCGCGCGGCGTAGCGTTGGACCTCGGGACGCGGGGAGCGGGCGGCGTTGGGCGAATGATGGGTGACGGCGGCGGCGGGGAAGAACCAGGCTTCGTGGCCGGCGTTCCGCAGACGGCGCATCAAATCGACTTCCTCCACATATAGGAAAAAGCGGTCGTCGAACCCCCCAACCGCGTCGAAGGCGTCTTTGCGCAGGAGCAGGCAGGCGGCCATGGCCCAGTCGATGGGCTGCATCGTCGTGGGCTGGGGATGGAGATATTTGCGGTGCTCGCGCGGGCGGAATTGATCGGCGATGAGATCGCGGATGGTGAAGAAGCGGCCGACGGAGGGCTGCGTGGAACCGTCGGCGTTCACGAGCCGGGGGATCACGCAGGCGGCCTTGTTGAACGGGGGAGCTTCGCTGACGAGCGGATCGAGCAGGGTGGCGGCGAAATTTTCGGGAAAGGTGAGATCGGGGTTGCACAGGAGAATGTGGGTGGCATTGGTGGCGGCGGCGATGGCGCGGTTGGCGGCGGGGCCGTAGCCGAGATTGTGGAACGGGAGAAGCGTGGCCTCGGGCGCGAGGCGGGCGGCGGCGTGGAGGGTGTCGTCCGTGGAGCCGGAGTCGGCGAGGATGATGCTTCCGGCCAGGTCTTTGGCGCGGGTGGACTTGGCGAGGGTGTCGCGCCAGGTGGAAAAAAAAGCGGGGAGCCAGCTCGCGCTGTTGTGGGTGATGACGACCAGTGCGAGGGATATGGGGGAAGTCCCGGACATCGCGGGCATGATAGCGGGGCGGGCGGCGGCGGTCAGGTTTGCAGAAGGCGGTCGAGGAGATCGCGGGATCCGGGGAGCGTTGGTGCGAGGGCGAGGGATTCGAGGATGTCGCACTGGCGAGCGGCAAAGATGAAGGGTTCCGCTTCGTCGATGGCGGAAAGGCCGAGGCGGCGCAGGGAAGCGGTCATCAGCTCCTCGAGGTGGGCGTGATCCTTGGCGGAAACGGCGACGGTTTCGATGTTCGTTGGAAGCTGCGGCGGGGCTTGAATCAGATCGCATTTGTTGAGGGCGATGAGTTGGGCGCGGGCCTGGCGGCCGGCATCGAGCGCGGCGTTCCAGGAGGCCGGGTCTGCGGCATCGAGGACGAGGATGACGAGGTCCGCGGCGCGCGCCTGGCCGTGGGTGCGGTGGATGGATTCCTGTTCGAGCGGGTCGGCGGTTTCGCGGATGCCGGCGGTATCGACGAGGATGACGGGGGCGTGGATGGTTGCGGCGGTGAAGGTTGTGGGTGCGTCGACCCAATCGCGCGTGGTGCCGGGGAGATCGGAGGTGATGGCGACGGGGCGACCGAGGAGGGCGTTGGCGAGGGTGGATTTTCCGGCGTTGGGCGGGCCGATGAGGGCGACACGTGCGGGTGAGAGCAGGCGCTGCAATTCGCGGGACCGCTCACAGAGCCATTGGCATTCGGAGTGGAGATGCCAGAGGTTGTCGGGAGTGGTGTGATGGCGCCAGTGCGTGGCCCAGGCGCCCAGGCCGGTGTCGACTTGAGAGGCGAGCAGGCGTGCGCCGGTCATGGTGGCGGCGTGCGGCAGGGCGAGCATGACATCGGCGAGGATGCCGCGGGCGCCGGTGGCAGCTTCGGGAGCCTCGGAAGGTTCGACTTCTTTTGCGCCGGTGCGCTGCAGCGCGGCGAGCACGGCATCGACCACCGCGGTGCCGCCGTGGAGGTGCAGTTCCAGCGATTCGTCCGCAATGCAGACCAGCAGGGCGTCGTCGAGGGATTCGTCGCCCTCTGTCAATTGAAGGCGGGCCGCTTCGCCAGGGCGGAGGGACTGGACGCGCGAGGCTGCTGTGCCGGAGAAACGGGCGATGATCTGACGGGCCTCGGGACCGGCGACGCGCAGCACCGCGATGGCCCCCATGCCGCGCGCGGTCATGCGCATCACCAGGGTCATGCCGGCAATTCCAGGTAGGCCAACTCGCGGCGCCGGGGCACGAGGCCGGCGCGATCGGCCATCTCGAAAAACGCTGCGAGACCGGCGCGGGCGCGGTCGGTCACCTCATAGCGCAGGAACTCGGTAAAGTAGCGGCGCGCAAGTTCGGCGGGCCAGCGTTTTTCAGCGGCGTAACGCTCGACGAGCTCGTCGGTCATATCGGCCCCGCGCCGGCGCGCCGTGGCCAGCAGGGACGCCAGCTCCGTGCTTTGTTGATCGCGCCGCATCATCCACATCGCGAAAACGAACGGCAGGCCGGTGAGCTTTTTCCATTCCTCGCCGAGGTCCAACTGATGGCGATACACGTTTTCGTCGGGCGCGGCGTTGACGACCTTGTCGCCGATCAGCAGCATCGTTTCCGGCGGATCGCGCCGCGTGCGGTCGGCCGCTTCCGCGAAGGGAACCAGCGGCGCGTTGACGCCGTAGCGTTCCCGCAGGATGAGGCGGGCGAGCACGACGCTGGTGTGGCTGTCGGTGTCGCCGTGGATTTCGCGGATGCGCTCGGGCGGCACGCGCGAAAACATACGCACGGTCAGCGTCGGACCGTCGCAGCCGATCATGCCGGCGGGGACGAACAGCAGGTCATGCGCGGCGAGCTGATAATCGACGACGGAGAGCAGGGCGGTCGAGACGCGGCCGGTCTCGACCCATTCGAGCAGGCGCGAGGGCACCGCAAATTCGACGCGCACCTCCGCTCGCCCGACCAGCGGATCGATCAGCGGCTTGGAATTCAGAAAAGAGACGCAGCCCACGCGATGCTTGGCCCCCCCATAGCTGTCCTCGGCGGCTTTTTCCGCTTCCGCCGCGTGCGTGTGCTGGTGCGTTACATCTTCCATCGCCGGCCCTGCCGCATCTATTCAAATGTTTCAAAACTCATTGAAACATTATAGCGGGGCATTCGGAGAAAGTCACGCGGCGAGGTCCAGAATGATCTCCCACTAAGCGGGGGCTTTGAGTTCGGACACGGTGGCGGTGTCTTTCGTCGGATGATCGCCGGAGAGCAGCGCGAAATCGATGAGGCTCAACAAATAGAAATGATCGACACGCCATTGCAGCACCGCCACGATGCCGTTGGAGAGCGAAAAGCGCCGCGGTCGGCCTTCGGGGATGTCGAGCGTGTGGTAGAGCGCGCGGGCGACCACGCCGCCGTGGGTCGCCACGAGCACGTCCTGATCGGGATGGGTTTTGGAAATGCGGCGCAGGCAGGGCTCCAGGCGCGCCCAGAGCTGGCCCTCCGTTTCGATGCCCGGCATCCCGGTCCAATCGGCAAGGTCGCCGGTCTGCGGCAGACCCAGCGCCGTCCGGGCGTCGCGCACCTCGGCGGAGGTTTTTCCTTCATACTCGCCGAAGGAGCGCTCGCGCAGATCGGGCGTGCGCTGCACCGGGATATTGCGATCGGTTGCGAGGATTTCCGCAGTTTCGGCGGCGCGTGGCAAATCGCTGGCGTAGATGGCTGTGAAATGTTTGTGCGCCAGCGCCGCGGCGAGCGATCGGGCCTGCGCGCGGCCGCGCTCGTTCAAACTTGTTGGCGTGTGACCCTGCACCCGGCCCTGGGCGTTCCAATCGGTTTCTCCATGCCTCACCAGCCACAGCCGCGCACCCGTAAACGCCATCACGACCTCCACGAAGAAGCTATTTCAAAATCGTGGCATTGGCGTCCTCGCCAATGTTCCGATCGGAAGGACCCGTGCTATTCGAACATGGGCAGGATGCCCATGCCACTTTGAAATCGCTTCTCAGTTGCCGGGATTGTAACGTGTCTGTCCGACCGATGTATGTCGTCGCGCCGCGCCGGCGCACGACCGTCGCGACAGCGACTATCGACGCTCCCGGCCTTGCCGTATACTCCCTTTCCCTCGAACGCAGGAGCAGCATGAGCCAGGGACGCCCCGCACGATCTCACGCCCCGTTTCGCCCGGCGGACTTCATCGCCCGGCGGCTGGAGCGCGTGCGTCAGGCGCTCGAAAAAGCCAAGGCCCCGGCGCTGCTGGTGACGAGTTTCACGGACGTCTCGTGGCTGACGGGGTTTGAGGGGGACGATTCGCACGCGATCGTCACGCCCGAAAAGCTGGTCCTGATTTCCGACAGCCGCTATGAGGAACAGATCACGCGCGAGGCGCCATGGGCCGATACGGTGATGCGGAAAAAATCCATCTGGTATGAGACCGCCAGGCAGCTCAAGCGGTTGAAGGTGAAAAAAGTCGCCGTGCAGGCGGAAGCCCTCACGCTGCGCGGGCAGGCCACGCTCAACGAATTCCTGAAGAAGAACAAGACGAAGCTGCGGCTGGCGGCGGTGGCGGACATGATTATCGCGCTGCGCCACATCAAGGACGCGCACGAAATCGCCATCATCGAAGAGGCGATCCGGATCGCAGAGGGAGCATTCGAAGCGCTGCGGCGGCAGATTCGTCCGGGCATGACGGAAAACGACGTCGCCGGGCGGCTTGGCTATGAGATGCGCAAGCGCGGGGCGCTCAATTCCTCGTTTGATTCGATCGTCGCGGCGGGGCCCAACGGGTCGCTGCCGCACTATCGGCCGGCGGATATCAAGCTGCATGCCGACAGCCCGCTGCTGATGGATTGGGGCGCACGTTATCGCGGATATTGCTCCGACCTGACGCGGGTGGTCTTCATCGGCGAGGTGAGCGCCAAGATCCGGGAAATTTACCAGATCGTGCTCGACGCGCAGCTCGCGGCGATTGCGGCCATCAAGCCCGGCGCCCATGGCAAGAAGGTGGATCGGGCGGCGCGCGATGTCATCGAAAAGGCAGGGTACGGGGAACAGTTCGGCCATGGAACCGGCCACGGCATCGGGCGCGACATTCATGAGGCCATTGCGCTTTCGAAGCTTTCCACCACCACGCTTCGGCCGGGAATGATCATCACCGTCGAGCCCGGAATTTATCTGCCCGGCGTGGGCGGCGTACGCATCGAGGATGATGTGCTGGTCACGCCCGACGGCCACCGCGTCCTCAGCCGGTTGCCCAAGGACCTGGCCTCCGCCACCCTTCCCGTTTGATAGTTTCAACGGACTTCACGATCCGGAGAATTTCGCATCATGGCAAAAAAACCTTCCCCAAGCCCCGCGGGAACCGCTTTTACCGATACCCGCCGCGTTCAAGAACTCGTGCATCTCATGGCGGAGAACGGACTGACGGAAATCGAACTCGTGGAAGACAAATCCCGCATCCTCCTGCGCCGCGGACCCGTCGGCGGAGCGGCCCATGCGGCGGCCCCCCTGACCCACGCGCCGGCAAACCATGAGTTTCCCCCGCCCGCCGCGCCTCAGGCATCCCGATCGGGCAGCCCCGTCCCGGCAGCGCCCGCCGAGGATACCAGCCTTGTACCGGTCAAATCGCCGATGGTCGGCACGTTCTACAGCTCGCCCAACCCGGACTCCGATGCCTATGTCTCCATCGGATCGCATGTCGATGAAAAGACCGTCGTGTGCATCATCGAGGCGATGAAGGTGTTCAACGAGATCCACGCGGAAGTGCGCGGGACGGTCACGAAAGTCCTGGTTTCCAACGGGCAGGCCATCGAATACGGACAGCCGCTGTTCATGGTCAAACCGGGATGACGGAAACCGTTCCTTGGTAAACAGGCATTGACGGTTCCCATTTTCGCAGACGCCCGTCGGCGGCAGCCGGGCATACTTGATAGCGGCAAAAAAGGCCGCGTCCTCCGAGGTTCACATGTTTCAACGCATTCTGATCGCCAACCGTGGGGAAATCGCACTGCGGATCATCCGCGCCTGCAAAGAGCTGGGCGTCGAGACGGTGGTGGTCTATTCGGAGGCCGACAGAACCGCCGGTTATTTGCAGCTTGCGGACCAGGCGATCTGCATCGGGCCGGGGCCGGCGGCGGAATCTTATCTCAACATTCCGCGGATCATTTCGGCGGCGGAAATCGCGGATGTGCAGGCGATCCATCCGGGATTCGGCTTCCTCTCTGAGAACGCCCACTTCGCCGAGGTGTGCCGGAGCTGCAAGATCGAGTTCATCGGGCCGAGCGTGGAATCGATGCAGATGCTGGGCTCGAAGCTGGCGAGCAAGGAGCTGGCGAAGAAGTGCAACGTGCCCTTGACGCCGGGCTCGAACGGGGCGATTTCGGAAGAGGAGGAGGCGGTCGAGGTCGCGCAGCGGATCGGCTATCCGGTGATCATCAAGGCCAGCGCCGGCGGCGGCGGACGCGGGATGCGCGTGGCGCACAACGATATTTCGCTGCGCTCGAGCATCAAGGCCGCCCAGTCCGAGGCCGAGGCCGCCTTCAAGGATGGCACCGTCTTCATTGAAAAGTATCACGAAGAGCCCCGCCACGTCGAAGTGCAGATTCTGGGCGATAAGCACGGCCACGTGATACATCTGTGGGAGCGCGACTGCACGCTCCAACGCCGGCACCAAAAGCTCGTCGAGGAATCTCCCTGCCCGGTGATCGATCAGAAAACGCGCGAAGAACTATGCAACGCCGCCGTGCGCCTCGCCAAAGAGGCCGGCTACTATTCCGCCTGCACCTGCGAGTTCATCATGGACAAAAACCGCAAGTTCTACTTCCTGGAAGTGAACACGCGCATCCAGGTGGAACACCCCGTGACCGAACTGGTGACCGGGGTCGACCTGATCAAGTGGCAACTTCGCATCGCCGCCGGCGAGAAGCTCACCCTCCAGCAGAAGGACATTCCGCAGAACGGCTGCGCCATCGAGTGCCGCATCAACGCCGAGGACCCGGAACGCAACTTCGCCCCGTCGCCCGGAACGCTGGAGGAATTCATCCCGCCCGGCGGCCCGCACGTGCGCCTCGAGACCCACGCCTTCCAGGGCTACCGCGTGCCCCCGAACTATGACTCGATGATCGCGAAGCTGCTGGTGCACGGCGCCACGCGCGAGGAAGCCATCACCACCATGCGCCGGGCGCTCGATGAATTCCGCGTCGGGCCCATCAAAACCACCATTCCGCTGCACAAGCAGATCATGGCCAACCAGAATTTCCGCAACGCCACCGTGGACACGGGCTGGATCGAACGCACCTACCGCAAAGGGTGAACGCCGAGGAGGCCCGCCGTCATCCTCGCCCGGGCTCCCTGCGTGATGCGCGAAGCCCGCCGCCGGAAGTGCGTCCTCACCGCCGCCGCCGCCGCAGAAGCAGCGGTCCCGCCAGGAGCAGCAATCCCGCGGTGGCCGGTTCAGGAACCGCCGTCACGAATTGGAAGCCGCTGACATCCCCGGTGGTCGTCCTGCTGGCGTGCGTGGTGGCAAGATCGTAAGTCACCGTCTCGCTGCCGGAGCCATTCCCGAAGTCGTCCACGTTGTACCACGTATAGACGAACTTGGTGAAGTTGATGGACAGCGTGTCTTCCGACGCGCCGTCGAGGTTCTGGGCGGTGGAATACTTGTCAATGATGGCGTTGGTGAGGTCCCACTCGGCATAGGTGACCGCAGGCTGATCCTTGCCGCCGCCGGGTTTCGTGAAGAAAATTTTCGCCGATGTTCCTTCGCCCGCCAGCGATTCGTACAACAAATCGGCCGAGGCGCTGGTCGTGCCGCCGGTGACCAGGATGTCGGAGATCGCCGGCGCCGACGACTCGCGATCCGACGAGCCGCCGGTGGGCGCGGAGACATTCCGGTCGACGCTCACGGAAAAGCTGTCGAGCTCGACATCGCCGCTGTAACCGGGCACGCCCACGGTGCCATTCACGCCGGTGTATTGCATGTAGATATTCGCCCTGGCGGTGGTCGCTGCCGCGAGAGCCACCGTCGCCGCCACCAGACTTGCCATGCGCATAAAGCCTCCCGGCGCGGAATCTCCGCGCAATTAAGGATTTCAGTTTGTCACAACCGGCGGGACCCGCTCCCTGTCGAGCATACTCCGAATTCGCGTTCACGCAACGCCGCCTTTGCGACATTTCCGGAACCGTGCCCCACCTCCATTCATCGATCTTTCCGCCGGCCTTGCCCAGCCGCCCCTCTCTCCCGTACAATTCCCGATTCAAATTGCCAGTAGGCCCGCGCCGGCTGCTTGTTGCGGCTGGCGGAAGCCTGTATCAATTTCGAGGTTCCCCCTCCATGATCGCCGTTGAAAAGAAAAAAACCGTCATCGAATCCAACCGCACCCACGAGAAGGACACCGGCTCGCCCGAAGTCCAGATCGCCATCCTCACCGAGCGCATCAACGAACTCACCGAGCACCTCAAGACCCACAAGAAGGACTTCTCCAGCCGGCGCGGCCTGCTCAAAATGGTCGGCAAACGCAACAGCCTCCTCAAGTACCTCACCCACACCGACCGCGAACGCTACCAGAAAATCATCACCAGGCTCGGACTCCGCAAGTAAACAACCACGAGTTTCACGTTGCGAGCGTCGAGACGGCCCTCCCCGGAGCGCTCGAAGCCCGACGCTCATGTCTTAATTTCGTCATCGTCTGGCCAAGATAACGTATCGGCAGGCTAAGATATTTAGAAAGGCAAGGTCCCTATGGCAGTCGTCACCATCTCCCGCAACATCGCCGGCAAAGAACTCAAAATCGAAACCGGCCTGCTCGCCAAGCAGGCCGACGGGGCAGTCACCGTCACCTACGGCGATACCGTCATCCTGGCAACCGTCGTCTCCTCCGATCCCCGCCCCGGAACGGATTTCTTCCCGCTCACCGTCGATTACCGCGAAAAAACTTCCGCGGCCGGCAAGTTCCCCGGCGGCTTCATCAAACGCGAAGGCCGCCCCACCACCAAGGAAACCCTCACCGCCCGCATGATCGATCGGCCCATCCGGCCGCTGTTTCCCTTCGGCTACTTCGATGAAGTCCTCATCCAGGTCCTCGTGCTCTCCGCCGATGGCCAGAACGACCCCGACATCCTCTCCATGATCGGCGCCTCCGCCGCTCTTTCCATTTCCTCCGTCCCCTTCGAAGGCCCCATCGCCGCCGTCCGCGTCGCACGCATCGACGGCCAGTTCAAGGTCATGCCCACCGTTGCCGACCTCGACATGTCCGATCTCGACCTGCTGCTGGCGGGCACGGACGAAGCCGTCAACATGATTGAGGTGGGCGCGCGGGAATTGCCCGAGAACGTGGTCCTCGACGCCATCAAAACCGGGCACGCCGTCATCCGCGAACTTACCGGCATGATCCGCGAATTGCAGCAGAAGGTCGGCAAAGAGAAGGTCATCACCCTCAACAAACCCTCCGACGACCTGGTCAACCGCATCCAGGCCAAGTATGGCCAGGAACTGCTGGCGGCCAAGAACACCGTCAAAAAGCAGGAACGCCACGATGCCGTCGGCGCCGTGAAGGACAAGATCAAAGCCGAATTCCTCGCCCTCGATCCGGCCACGCAGAAGCCCATCAACGATCCCTTCCACGTCGCCCTGGCGGTGTCGGTCATCGAAGAGAAGCTGATCCGCGAGATGATTCTGAATGGCAAACGTCCCGATGGCCGCGACACCAAAACCATCCGCCCGCTCATGAGCCAGGTCAGCCTCCTCCCGCGCACCCACGGCTCCGCGCTCTTCCAGCGCGGCGAGACGCAGGTGCTCGCGACCTGCACCCTCGGAACCGGCGAGGATGAACAGATCGTCGATGGCCTCGGCGATGAGTACGCCAAGAAGTTCATGCTGCACTACAACTTCCCGCCCTTCTCGACGGGCGAGGTCAAGCGCATCATGGGGCCGGGACGCCGCGAGATCGGGCACGGGGCCCTGGCGGAGCGGTCGCTCGAAGCCGTCCTGCCGACGCCGGACGTGTTCCCCTACGTTGTGCGGCTTGTGTGCGATGTCATGGAATCCAACGGCAGTTCGTCGATGGCCTCGGTGTGCTCCGGCACGCTGGCGCTGCTCGATGCCGGCGTTCCCATCCTTCGCCCCGTCGCCGGCATTTCCATCGGCCTGGTCAAGGAAGGCGACCGCGAGGAACTGCTCACCGACATCATCGGTGAGGAAGATCACTACGGCGATATGGACTTCAAAGTCTCCGGCACCACCGAAGGCATCACCGGCATCCAGCTCGACCTCAAGATCCACGGGCTTTCGTTCGACATCATCGAACGCACCTTCGTACGGGCAAAAGATGCGCGTTTCTTCATCCTCGGCGAAATGGCCAAAACCATCACCACCCACCGCCCTCAAATCTCGCCCTATGCCCCCCGTCTTCTCACCATGCGCATCAATCCTGAGAAGATCGGCAAAATCATCGGGCCCGGCGGCAAAACTATCAAAGCCATCGTCGAACGCACGGGCGCCAAGATCGACATCGAGGACGATGGCACGGTCTTCATCGCCGCCATGGGCATGGAAGCCGCCGAGAAAGCCCGCGAGGAAATCGAACGCCTCTCCGAAGAGGTCAAGGTCGGCAAGATCTACACTGGCAAAGTCACCAGCATCAAGGACTTCGGCGCCTTCATCGAGGTCATCCCCGGACAGGACGGCCTGTGCCACATCTCCGAGCTCTCCGACCGCTTCCTCAAGACCGTCGGCGAAGAGGTGAAAATCGGCCAGACCGTGCGCGTGAAGGTGATCGCCATCGACGATCAGGGCCGCATCAAGCTCTCGCGCAAGCAGGCCATGCGCGAAGAAAATCCCCAACCCCAGCAAGGCTCGCAGGGCCAGCGTCCCGGCGGTCCCGCCGGCGGACAAGGCGGACAACCGGCGGCGCCGCAAGGACAGCCGCAGGCCGGCCAGCCCGTGCAGCCAACGCCCGCAGGACAGGCCTGAACGCTCCCTGAAGAGGGCTTGGAAACTCTCTTGACCGTTCGGTTTATGCTTGGATAAGATACCCCGCCGCAAAAGTCCAGCTTTTGCGGCGGTTTTTCTTTTGGAGAAGGAGGAGAGCGCTTCGCGCCATCCTCACGTGGGCGAGATTTGTTGAGCGTGCCGCCGTTTCGTGCTGCGGCCGCTGTCGTCCTCTCGCCCCTCTTCACGGACCATCGTTCTGTGTGTGTGCCAGACATGTGTGGCGGTCCGACCAGCGGGTTCCGGGTTCGGAGCCCTGCGCGCGTGGTCTTCGCCGAGGTGTCTGTATGCCGGTTGGCATCGTTAAGTGGTTCGACCCTAAGAAAGGTTTCGGCTTCATCCTCGACGCCAGCGGTGCGGATGTCTTCGTTCATTTCTCCGTCATCGAAGGCGACGGCTTCAAACGCCTCCGCGACGGCGAGCAGGTCGAGTACGACACCCTGCACGGACCCAAGGGCCTCCTCGCCTCACGCGTGCGGCGCCTCAGCCCCGATGGCGACCACGGACATTGACCCCCTCCCCGTGCCCCGTGCGCCATGCTCAGCGAAGGGCCGCCAGGCCCCTTACCATACTCGGAACAAGGACCGCCCCAAAAACCCCCACCGTTCCCAGCGCATCCCCCCGCCGCACATCGCAACGCCGAGCGCCAACCGTCACCCCCCACAATCGCCCGCACGCCCCCTCATTAAGGCTGACTATCATCATCCGGGCTCACCGGAAGCGCGTCATCCGCGCCCGCGTCGTGCGACGCCTGATCGGACACCGATGCCGCATGCGCCGCCTGCGGCCCCACCCCTGACACCACCGCGCGCAGCGCAAAGCTGCTCGCCAGCGCAAGAAATACCGCCACCAGCATGAACAGAAAAACCGGGTCGTTGATTTTTCCGGACGATGTTCGCTGCACGCTCATGCGGGCCTCCCGTTTTGGTCGTTATCGGCTTCCTCATGGCACCGCCTTGATCCCCACGCCGCATCCACACGAAAATGCCCCTGCCCCCAATGGGTCACCCCCCCCAACCCCCGAACGCGCCACGCAACCCGCCCATCCCCACCTGCAAAGGTTCCGTTGAATACACTTCTGAAAATGAACGCACATGTCGAGGAAAGCATCAAATCCCTCCCCAGCCCCTTCGTGGTCCTTCGTCCCTTCCGCCTTCGTGCTTCGGTGCGGGCCATCGAGCGGCGACGTTGCCGTGCCTCATCAGAGAAAGCCCTTAACCTCCCACCGTTCCCCCCCTACAATTCGTCCATGGCAGAATCCCTCCGCGATCATCCCGCCGTCCGCGCTTTCGTCGCCGCCGCACAGACATTCTGCACTCTCGTCGAGTCCACCCCCCCCGAGCGCGATGTCTGGATCGGCGACATCCTCCGCGCCCTCGCCATGCTCTATGCCGCCGCCCCGGTCGTCCGCGACCTCGGCCTCCCCGGCGGCTCCCGCACCATCCCGCCCGAACTCCGCCTCTCCAATGACCAATGGCAAACCATCTTCAACCACCTCCGCCAGATCCTCGGCAAAGACGCCCACTACAGCTCCCACTTCAACCCCCTCACCGCCGACCCCACCGACGAGCAAACCACCATCGGCGATCTTGCCGACGACCTCGCCGACATCTACCGCGATCTCAAGCCCGGACTCGCCGCCTGGGAACTCTCCGGCGACGCCTACGAAGAAGACATCCTCTTCCAGTGGGTCCACTACGGCCACGTCCACCACTGGGGACGCCACGCCGTCGACGCCATGCGCGCCCTCCACTGGCTCGCCTACAAATAAGGAATGACTGAATGACTCCCTCTCTCGGCCCCTACGCCTTCCTCCCCGACCGCTTCGACTTCATGATCGATCAGGACCGCCTCGTCCTCGCCGCCGCCATGCCCATCGCCGAACCCGAATACTACAAAGACCGCGGCATCTCCTGGGGCTCTCTCCACGCGCTCCTCGTCCACGCCATGGGCTCGCAATGGGTCTGGCTCAATCGCTTCCTCGGCACCAGCATCCCGAAGCCGCTCACCGCCGCCGATTGCCCCACGCGCGACGAACTCGCACAGCGCTGGCCTGAAGTCCACTCCGCCTATAAAGGTTTCCTCGCCCGCCAAACCCTCACCGCCCTCAACGCCCCATTCACCTTCACCAACTTCCGCGGCGAAACCCACACCCTCCCACTCGGACAGCTCCTCATGCACGTCGCCGACCATGGCACCTATCATCGCGGCCAGATCAATTCCCTGCTCAAACTCTGCGGCGGCAAGCCCACTGACCCCTCCTACTACCCTTGGCGCATGAAGCACCCCCTGTAAACGCCGATCACCGCCCGCAGCACTTCTTGTACTTCCGCCCGCTGCCACAGGGACACGCATCATTCCGCCCGCCCCCGCCCACCGTCGCGCGCGGCGCTTCCTCTTCCCGCAACATCCCCATGATCGCC
The DNA here is from genome assembly GCA_035545015.1 of Phycisphaerae bacterium. Taxonomy (GTDB): domain Bacteria; phylum Planctomycetota; class Phycisphaerae; order WQYP01; family WQYP01; genus CALCHA01. The sequence continues at coordinate 6,328 of DASZZD010000027.1, read as the reverse complement.
GCCGGCGCCTCTCCGCGCCGCGCCAAATCCGCCATCACCCGCATATACGGATCGATGTGCGTGAAAAACTTCTTATACCCCGCGCACAAATAATTCAGCCCCGCCTCCCCCTCCGGCGTCCGAATGAACCGATGCTTCGGACACTCCCCATTGCACGCAAACCGCACCGCACACTCCCGGCAATACCGCGGCAACGTCTCCGATTTGTCCGCCCCAAACTTCACCTGCCGCGCCGAGTCAACCATCGTCGCAAGCGTCCCCGCCTCCCCGTCCATCACGTTCCCCAGCTTGTATTCCGGATACACATAATGATCGCAGCTATACACATCCCCGTTATGCTCGATCGCCACCGCCCGCCCGCACTTCTCCGCAAACACGCACAACGCCGATCCCAGCCCCATCCAGTTCCCCAGCGCCGTATCGAACAACTGCACAAACGTCCGCCCCACATCCTTCCGCACCCACTCATCAAAAATCGCGCACAAAAACGCCCCATACTGCGCCGCCGTCACACTCCACGGCGTAACACCTGCCCCATCCGCCTCTGAAGCCCCCGCCACCGGAGGAGCGGCAAAATCAAACCCCCGCACCTTCAGCATCACCGGCGCCTCCCGCTCCACCAGCGGAATAAACTGCAAAAACCCGCTCCCAATGCTTTTCAAAAACCGATACACCTCCAGCGGATGCGACCCGTTCCCCCGATTCACCACCGTCAGCGTGTTAAACGCCGTCCCATGCTTCTGCAAAAACCGCAACCCCCGCATCACCGCCTCAAACGTCCCCGCCCCCTTCTTGTCCACCCGATACCGGTCGTGCAGCTCCGCCGGCCCATCCACCGACAGCCCCACCAGAAACTCCTGCTCCGTCAAAAACGCGCACCACTCATCATTCAGCAACGTCCCATTGGTCTGCAGCGCATTGGAAATCTTCCGCCCCTCGCCAAGCCGCTTCTGCACCGCCACCACCCGCCGAAAAAATTCCACCCCGAGCAGCGTCGGCTCCCCCCCCTGCCACGCAAACCTCACTTCCCCCCCCCCATCCCCCGGCTGCCCCACAATGTACTCCCGCACATACCGCTCCAACACCTCCTCGCTCATCCTCCATTTCCCCTCCCCCGCATACATCGCCTCCTTCTCCAGATAAAAACAATACGAACAATCCAAATTACAAATCGGCCCAATCGGCTTGGTCAACACATGAAACGGCCTCGTGGCACGGGCGTCCCGCCCGTGTTCCTCGCCCAATGCTGTAGGCATCTCTTGCGTCATCCCCCCACTATACCGCGCGCCCCCTCATCGTCGTCCTCCATTTGTCGTTTGTCATTTTGCCATTTGTCATTCGCAATCGACCCGCTCCTTCGCCCGTTTATTCCTCATTGGAGGACCCTCCCATGCCCGACTTCTCCCGCCGCAACTTCTTAAGCTCCCTCGCCGGCACCGCCCTCGCCGCCTCCCTCCCCGCCCCCGCCTTCTCCCAATCCCCCCCCGCCGCCCGTCCCGCCGCCAAAAAGCCCAACGTCCTCTTCTTCATGTCCGACGACATGCGCGTCGAAATCGGCTCCTACAACTCCATGTTCCACTGCCAGACCCCCAACATCGACGCACTCGCCAAATCCGGCGTCCGCTTCGACCGCAACTACTGCCAGTTCCCCATCTGCAACCCCTCCCGCGCCTCCCTCCTCACCGGCCACCGCCCCACCATCACCAAGGTCCTCGGCAACGGCACCAACCTCCGACGCGTCCAGCCCGACATCATCACCCTTCCCCAGCTTTACCGCATGAACGGCTACGTCACCGCGCGTGCCGGCAAAATCTTCCACGGCGGCATGGATGACCCCAAAGCCTGGGACGTCGGCGGCGGCGTCCGTGATGGCGATGGCGGCGCCGGCGGTCACACCATCGACATCCCCCGCGTCCAGGTCCCCCAGCCCGGCTCCGATGTCCTCCCCCCCCTCCCACAGGACAACGCACAGGCCGCCCACTCCGATCGCATCATCCTCCTCGACGGCAACGGCGAAGGCCACCCCGATTACAAAACCGCCGACCTCGCCATCTCCTACCTCAATAAATACAAAGATCAGCCCTTCTTCATCGGCTGCGGCTTCGTGAAGCCCCACTCCCCGCCCGCCGCCCCGAAGAGTTGCTACGATCTCTATGATCTCGACAAGATCGAGCTCACCCCCGATTTCGCCCCGTGGCCCACCGTCCCCGAAGGCTTCCCCTCCGCCGCCATCCGCAAACGCAATGCCGACCTCTTCATCGGCCGCGGTGCTTCCAAAGAAGAAGCCAAGCAGGTCATCCGCGCCTACATCGCCGCCATCTCCTTCGCCGACCAATGCCTCGGCCGCGTCGTCGCCGAAGTCGATCGCCTCGGCCTGCGCCAGAACACCATCATGGTCTTCGTCGCCGACCACGGCTACCAGCTCGGCGAAAAAGGCAAATGGTCCAAAGCCGGCTCCCTCTTCGAAATGGGCACCCGCGTCCCCCTCATCATCGTCGCCCCCGGCGCCAACGGAAACGGAACCGCCTGCTTCCGCACCGTCCAATCCCTCGACATCTTTCCCACCATGATGCAGCTCTGCAACCTCCAGGTCCCCGCCGGCACCCCCGACCTCGCCCTCGAAGGCACCTCCCTCGTCCCCCTCCTCCAAAAACCGGATGGCCCCTGGGACCAGCCCGCCTACTCCGTCTGGTCCGAAGACGGCCGCACCCTCTGGGGCACCGCCATCCGCACCCCCGAATGGCGCTACGCCGAGTTCGGCGAAAACGCCATCAACGGCGCCATGCTCTTCGACCCCAAAAAAGACCCCCTCGAAATGCACAACCTCGCCAACGACCCCCAATACGCCGCCATCGTCAAACAACTCTCCCCCCTCGTCCGCCAATACGCCGCCAGCCTCAAAGCCTGACGGTCGTGGCACGGGCGTCCCGCCCGTGTGTCCCCTTGGAGACGACCGCTCTATCTATAAGGTGGAAGCCAATCGCGGGACTTTCATGCGCAAGCGCCGCCCGATTCGTGCCGGAATTTGCACCTCAACGTCAGTACTGATCGTCTGCGTCTGGCTCTTGTCCTATCGCACCGGATACCTCTATTGGGTCAACTCGCCCGACGCAGTCGCCTTTGAAGGGCGGGGCTCTATCTGGCTTTTTCGCGCCGACAATGTCATGGACGATTTTGGACTCGGTTCCACCGCGCCACCCGCCCTGCCGCAGCGCCTCGATGCGTATCAAGAGTCGCTGGTGGACCGTGCACTATGGGCAGAATTTCCCCATGGTGTCGCAGCGGCGGCACATTGGAGCCGCTGGTCGCTGTGCACCCCGTTCTGGCCCTTCGCCCTGCTGTTCGCTCTTCTCGCTCTCCGAGACATCGTTGGACGCCGCGTGACCAATCCTCAGCGCCCTCTTCCGACCATACCCGCCGGTCCCATCAACACGATCTCTTCGCCATAACCCGGAATGGGAACATCCCATCCGAACTCATCCGACGCCTTCCCGCCGCCAAAGGACCCGTTCTTCAGTTGAAAATGGCGGGAGCATGATGTCCATATACCACCGTGCAGGCACTCCCTCCAACCGCCGTTCCATTTCCTTTAACAGGTCCATAAATCCCTCATCATGCTCCCCCACTTCCAAAGCCTGTCCGGCGCCATGATGGAAAAGTACGCAGATTTCATCATATGCAAACAGGTCCCGCTTATAAGCCCAAACCGCATCCAGCGCTGCCCAAGCCACCGACATGCCCTGTGCACGAAATCCTTCGGCATCAATCACAATCTTTCGACGCACCCGTCGTAGTTGGTCTCGCTGTACCAGCACCTTGCGTCGATGCCATGCAGCGATAATCAGCCCCGCTACACCCGCAAGCAAAACAACGGCTTCCCACACGCGCTTCAACCCCGCACCAGACGCTTAAATATATCAACGGTACATCGCGGCCCCACAACCTCCAAGTTCGAAATCGAGGCCACCATACTTAAACATCCGACTTGACGACTTGACGATTTAACGACTTCACCCTTTGACGCCCCCCTCCCCGCGCCTATCATCCCCCATCGCAAAAGGAGTCCCGCCATGCCCACACCCACCCTCACCCCCACCCGCACCCTCGGCAACTCCGACCTCACCGTCCGCCCCTTCTGCCTCGGCGGCAACGTCTTCGGCTGGACCATCGACGAACCCACCTCCTTCCAAATCCTCGACGCCTTCCTCAACGCCGGCTTCAACTTCATCGACACCGCCGACGTCTACTCCAAATGGAAACCCGGCAACACCGGCGGCGAATCCGAAACCATCCTCGGCAAATGGTTCAAAGCCCGCAACAACCGCGCCCAAGTCATCCTCGCCACCAAGGTCGGCATGGAAATGCCCGCCAGCAATCCTCTCGGCGGCGGCAAAGGCCTCGCCAAAACCTACATCCTCAAAGCCGCCGAAGCCTCTCTCAAACGCCTCCAGACCGACTACATCGATCTCTACCAATCCCACCAGGACGACCCCGCCACGCCCCTCGAAGAAACCCTTGACGCCTACCAAACCCTCATCAAGCAAGGCAAAGTCCGCGTCATCGGCGCCTCCAACTACACCGCCGACCGCCTCGAACAAGTTCTCACCCTCGCCGAGCAAAAGAAACTCCCGCGCTACGACATGCTCCAGCCCCACTACAACCTCGTCGAACGCCACGAATTCGAATCCACCCTGCGCCCCGTCTGCCTCCGCCACAACGTCGGCGTCATCCCCTACTTCTCCCTCGCCTCCGGCTTCCTCACCGGCAAATACCGCTCCGAAGCCGACCTCGCCAAATCCGCCCGCGGCAAATCCGCCGCCAAATATCTCAACGACCGCGGCCTCCGCGTCCTCGCCGCCCTCGACGCCGTCGCCAAACGCCACAACTCAACTCCCGCCCAGGTTGCTCTCGCCTGGCTCTCTGCACAACCCACCATCGTCGCCCCCATCGCCAGCGCCACCTCCCTCACCCAACTCCACGACCTCCTCGCCTCCACAAAACTCCTCCTCGACGACGCCGCCCTCACCGACCTCAACCGCGCCAGCGACTGACCCTCTTTCAGCCCGACCCCGGGTGCCATGCCCTGCGGGGGGGGGGGCAGGGGCCCCGCTGGGCATGCCCATTTGCATCATCCTTTTTCCAATCCAGCCCTCATTTACGCCCTCCGCGGACGCCCGACAAAACCCCCTCAAAACCCCGCCCGCCACCCCGACAATTTCCCCTCCTTGAGCGTCGCCCCCACCGACGGATTCACATGCCGCCCCGACTCCACCCGCCACGCCATCCCCTCCCCCGTCGCCGCCGTTGGCTTCCCCAAAACCCCCTCCGCCTCCCCCACCGTCATCCCATCCCGCAACACCCCTGTTACAATCAGCGTCCGCCACGCCTCGAACGGCGGCATCACCCCACCACCCGCCGTTAATCGGCAACTCCCCTCCGCAATCGCCGCCAACCTCCCGCGCAACCCTTCATCCTCCGGATGCAACGTCACATAAACAAGACTCGACATCTGCGGACTAAAATCCCTCCGCTCCCCCTTTTCCTCCGCCTCCATTCCCTCCACCTCCCACGTCGCCAGCTCTTTCAAATATGGCCCATCAATCCCCACGCTCGTCCCCACATCCCCCGCCCGCTCCTCCAGCAACCCCAGCGCATTCGCCGCCTCTTTTCCCCCGCCCTTCACAATCCCCACCATCTTCAGCGCCAGCCCCTCGTTCTCCGCCTCCAGCATCTGCCCCCGCAGCTTCTCCATCATCCCCTCATCCCCTCCCAGCCACTTCGCAACCATCCCCTCCTGCTCCGCCGTCATCGCCATCCGCCGCTTCTCCGCCGGCATTTCCGCCACTGTCCACGTCGCCACCGGCGTCACCAATTTCCCCCGCCACGCATCCCTCGCCGCACCCTTCCCCGCCTTCACCTCATACTCCGCCCACACCTTGTAAGTCCCCTCCGCCCGCATCGAAAACGTCACATCTTTCTTCGTCTTCGCATCCACCCAATACCCCTCCGACCCGCTCAACCGCCACCTCCCATCCGCCACCATCCACGAACTCCCCGCCGCCGCCGGCCGCCACTCCCCCACCACCTTGAACGCCTCGCGCCCATTCGAATACATCAACAACGGATCCGCGATGTACTCCTTCCCCTCCCCCCCCCCGGGCGTCTGCACATGAATCTCCACCGTCCCCCCATTCACCTCCCTCGGCACATCCATCCCGCGCTGGGCGCTCACCATCACCCGCACATGCACATACTCCCCCGGCGCAAACACCTCCTGCGCCCCCATCTCCCCACCCACCTCCACCCGCCCCTTCAGCCCCCCCACCAC
>DASZZD010000026.1:0-132437 GCA_035545015.1 Phycisphaerae bacterium | reverse complement strand
CGTTGGCGGTGGTTGGGGGGGGGCGCGGGCATGTATTTTTGCCGCACAATTTTCGGTCGGGGGCGGGGTTGATCGCGGTGATGAATGGGGTGTTTGAGCGGGTGATGACGGTGGAGGTGGCGGGGGTGGCGTATGGGGAAGGGCACCGGCTGATGGCGGGGAAACCAGAAACACCAAACACGGAACACGGAACGGGTGTGGTGGAGTTGCGGGTGGTGGGCGTTCGGGATGAGGATGAAGATGAGGATAAGGATGAGGAGGGAGGAGCGGAGAATCTGTCGGCGGTGGAGCGGGAGGCGCGGATGGTGGCGCGGCGGGTGGAGGAGCTGATGGCGGAGGGGCGGCGGGTGCGCGGAAGGGATGGGGGGTGGCGGGCGATGGGGTATCGGGATGTGGCGATACTGCTGCGGACGATGCGGAATAAGGGGATGATTTTTGCGCGGGCGCTGGCGAAGCGGGGGATACCGGCGCATGCGGAGTTGTCGACGGGGTATTTCGATGCGCCGGAGGTGCGGGATGTGCTGGCGCTGCTGGAGGTGATCGACAATCCGCGGCAGGACATTCCGCTGGCCACGGTGCTGGTGGGGCCGCTGGGGGGATTTTCGCATGATGATCTGGCGGTGGTGCGGCTGGCGTTTGATCGGGAGCGGGTGGGGTTTGCGGAAGCGGTGGCCCGCTTCGCGGAAATGCAAAACGCAAAAGGCAAAACGCAAAACGTGGAAGGCGGGGAGTTGGCGGGGCGGTTGGTTTTGTTCTGGGAGAAGATCGGGCGGTGGCGGGAGATGTTGCGGACGCGGGCGGTGCATGAAGGGCTGGCGGAGATTTACGGGGAGTCGAAGATTCTGGCGTATGTGGCGGGGCTGGAGGCGGGGGCGCAGCGGGTGGCGAATCTGGAGGCGCTGCATCAGCGGGCGCTGGCGTTCGGGAATTTTCGGCGGCAGGGGCTGCACAGGTTCCTGCGGTTCATCGAGCGGCTGCGGGAGGCGGAGGGAGATTTCGGGGAGGCGCCGGTGCTGTCGGAGGCGTCGGACGTGGTGCGGATCATGAGCGTGCACCGGAGCAAGGGACTGGAGTTTCCGGTGGTGATCGTGGCGGGATTGGGAGGGCCGCTGCGGATGGAGGGCGGGGGCGCGCGCGGGGTGAGGGGCGGGGGGAATGCGGTGAGCGTGCATCGGGATTTGGGGGTGGGGCTGGCGGTGGTGGATGTGGGGCGGAACATTTATTACCCGTCGGCGGCGGCGGCGTGCATTCGGGAGGCGGCGAAACGGGCGGCGGTGGCGGAGGAAATCCGGCTGCTGTATGTGGCGATGACGCGGGCGCGGGATCATCTGATGTTGACGGGGCATGTGCGGGATGAGGCGGAATTGCGGACGCTAGCGGAGCGCGGGGCGGCGTGCGATGGGGCGCTGGGGGAGGATGTGCTGGTGGGGGCGCGGCGCGGGGTGGAGTGGGTGATTGGGGCGCTTGGGGGAGAGGGATTAAAGGTGCGGTGGCCATGGGAGGGGGAGAAGGACGCGCAGGTAGAGGTGGTGCTGGAGGGGGGCGGGCGGGAGGGGGCAAATGCGGAGACGGGGGAGCGGGATGCGTTGGTGGAGCGGGTGGTGAAGGGGGAGGCGCTGGGGGCGCGGGGAGGGGAGGCGGAATTGGCGGGGCTGGAGCGGCGGGTGACGGGGGCGTATGGGCATGATGCGATGACCAGGCGTGCGGCGGTGGTGGCGGTGACGGCGCTGGCGCGGGATGAGGAGGAGGAAGGGGGGGGGGCGGCGGTGGCGGCGTGGGCGCCAAGTGTGGAGGGGGGACGTGCGGGCTTGGGCGGGGAGGAGGCGCGGCTGCGTGGGACGGCGACGCATCGGGTGCTGGAGAAGTTGGATTTCACGGAGGTGGATCGGGGAGCGCTGGTGGCGGAGGCGATCGAGGGGCTGGCGGCGCGAGGGATTATCACGGCGGAGGAGGCGAAGGCGGCGGATGGGGCGGGGATCGCGTGGTTTCTGGGGACGGAGGTGGGGCAGCGGGTGATCACGGCGGCGAAGCGGGTGAAGGCGCTGGACCGGTCGGTGAAATTGCGGCGCGAGATTTCATTTGCGTGGGCGGGAGGCGATGACACAGCGGCGAGCGCGGGGGATTTGCAGACGGTGCGCGGGGTGATCGACGTGCTGATCGCGGAGCCGGGAAAAGCGCGGGCGGAGATTGTGGATTACAAGACGGACAGCGCGTGGACGTGGCAGGGGAACGTGGAGGGGCATCGGCGGCAGATGGGGATTTACCTGCGGGCGGCGTCGGAGATTCTGGGGTTTGTGGTGGAGAAGGCGACGCTGGTGTTTCTGGGGGCGCGGGAGGTGGTGGAAGTGCGCGCGGATGAACCGGCGGCTCAGGGGTGATCGGTGCGGCGCCAGTGGGTGGGCGTGCCGTCGGTGAGGATGAAGGCGGGCTGATCGTCGGCGACGTGGATGCGGCCGACGTCGTCAAAATCGATCTGCACGATGCCGGGCTTCTCGCGGAAGGGGGCTTGTTCATCGTTACCGAAGAAGCAGCAGAACCAGTGGCCGTCGTTGTCCTGGAAGTAATCGGTGCCGCCGCCGCAGGGGACCGCTTCGTGCCAGTGGGAGTAGGGACCCCAGATATTGTCGGCGATGCAGACGACGGAGTCGTAGCGGCCCTTGCCGGTGCCGCCCCAGAAGGCGGCGGCGCCGAGGTAATACTTGCCGTTGCGTTTGAAGAGCGATGCGCCTTCCATGCCGGTTTCGGCCCGGGCGAGCAGGTCGGCGGGGATGTTGGCGGAGCCGTCGGCGGCGCGGGCGTCGGACTTGTCGATCTTCACGGCTTTCATGGGGATGGCCCAGCCGGAGAGATCGTCTTTGAGCTGGCCGATGGAGCCGCCGCGGCCGGCGGTGACGTACATTTTGCCATCATCATCTTCAAAGATGGTGGGGTCGATGCCGCCGAGGAGGCGGGTATCGGAGGCGAGGGGATTTTTGTAGGGGCCTTCGGGTTTGCCGGAGGTGGAGACGGCGATGCCGCAACCGCCGCCGCCGGCGAGCGAGTACATGAGGACCCATTTTTTGTGTTGGGGGAGATAGTGGAGTTCGGGGGCCCAGATGGCGCGGACCTGGTGTTCGTGGGAGATGCCCCATTTTTTCTGCCAGGTGCCATCTTTTTCAAACGACCAGACGAGGCCGAGGTAGTCCCAATGTTGAAGGTCTTTGGAGCGCCAGAGTTCGATGCCGTCGTTGCGGTCCCAGATGTTGTCGCCGGAGGAGCCGGTCATGTAATAGAGCTTGTCGGGACCGACGCAGATGACGGTGTCGCGGAGGTGGAGGTCCCAAATGGGTTTGATCGGGGGGAGCAGGCCATCCTTGACGATCGAGCCGGTGCAGGCGAACTGGCCGAGGGGTTGCCAGCCGGGCTTGGGGTCGGGGCCATCGTAGCGGAGGACTTCCTGGTTGGAGCGCCAGCCGCCAGCGCCGTTGCCGAGGACGGGCTTGCCGGGGCCGGAGATTCCGGAGTAGACGGCGGCGGGGGAGGTGAAGGGCGGGGGAATGGCTGGGGCTGTTTGCGCACGGGCGGCGGAGATGCCCGCAAGGACGAATGAGGTTGTGAGAACGAGGGAGGCGCGTGGGATCATGTGTTCACTCTTCATCTGAGCGTGCTTACGTCAGGCTGCCGTGGGTGATCAGGTGGATCACCAGGTAGGCGATGGCGGCGAGGAAGGCGGCGCAGGGGAGGGTGAGGATCCAGGCGACGACGATGCGCTGGCCCCAGATCCAGCGGACGGAGCGGAGGGACTTGGCGGTGCCGACACCGAGGATGGCGCCGGTGATGGCGTGGGTGGTGGAGATGGGCACGCCCTGGATTTCGGTGAAGCCGATGATGGTGGTGGCGGCGGCGGCCTCGGCACAGAACCCCCCCACCGGCTGGAGGCGCGTGATTCCGGAGCCCATGGTTTTGACGATGCGCCATCCGCCGAACATGGTGCCCAGCCCGATGGCGGCGTTGCAGGTGAGGATGATCCACCAGGGGACGGAGTGCTGGTGTCCGAGGATGTTGAGGTAATGGGTCCAGTGGTGGGGATCGTTGTTGGGCGAGGCCCAGGCGTTGAGTCCGGCGGCGAAGAGGAGCGCCTGGATGATGCCCATGGTTTTCTGGGCGTCGTTGCCGCCATGGCCGAGGGAATAGATGCCGGCGGAGACGAGTTGGAGGCGTCGGAAGAGGGCATCGACGCGAGAAGGGGTGGAGAAGCGGAAGATCCAGGAGACGATGATCATGTTGATGGTGCCGAGGATGAAGCCGAGGATGGGGGCGAGGAAGATGCCGAGGATGACAAGGATCCAGCCGGTGGGTTCGATGACGGCGAAGCCGGCCTTGGCGACGGCGGCGCCGCCGTAACCGGCGATGAGGGCGTGGGAGGAGGAGGTGGGCAGGGCGAGGAGCCAGGTGATGATATTCCAGATGATGGCGGCGAGCAGACCGGCGAAGATGACCTCGACTTGCTCGGCGTGGGAGCCCAGCAGATGGACGTTAATGAGGTTGTTGGAAATCGTGGAAGCGACTTTGGTGCCGAAAAGGAAGGCGGCGAGGAAGTTGAAAAGTGCGGCCCAGATAACGGCCTGGGTGGGGGAGAGGACGCGGGTGGAGACGACGGTGGCGATGGAGTTGGCGGCATCGTGGAAGCCGTTGAGGAAGTCGAAGAGGAGGGCGACGGCGACGATCACGAGGATGAGGCCGAGGCTGATGCCGGGGGCGCCGGCGGCGGCGGTAGTGGTTTGGGCGAGGAACATGGGGCCTGGCTGTTAGTAATTAGTGATTGGTAATTAGTAATTGGTAATTGGTGGGAGACTATCCGTTTTTGAGGATGATGCGTTCGATGACGTTGGTGGCGTCTTCGCAGCCGTCGATGGCGGCTTCGATGAACTGGAAGAATTCCTTCCACTTGATGACGTGGAGGGGATCGGCGGCGCCTTCGAAGAGCTTGGAGAGGGCGGCGAGGTGGTTGTCGTCGCCGACGTTTTCCAGGCGGTGGACTTCGATGATGTGGGATTGGAGGTCGGTGAGCTTGCGGGTTTTACGGAGCATTTTGACGCCGCCGGCGAGAGCGGTGGCGGCCTGTGCGAGGATTTCGGCCTGCTTGATGAAGGCGGGCTCGATGGTTTTGACGTGGTAGGAGGAGAGGCGTTTGGCCAGGGCGTTGATGTTATCGACGATGGAATCGAGCTCGCCGACGAGGGCGTGAATATCTTCGCGGTCGAAGGGGGTGATGAAGGTGCGGTCGAGGCGGTCGAGGGCCTGGTGGGTGAGCTGGTCGGCATCGTGTTCCTGGCGACGAATGTTGGCGATCTGCTCGGCGCCGTTGGGGAAGGTGGCGGCGAGGGCGTGGAGGTGGGTGGCGGAGGCGACGACGTGATCGGCGAGGCCTTCAAAGAGATCGTAGAAGATGGTGTCTTTGGGGAGGAAGTTGAACATAGGGTTGGGCCTCCGGAGCGCGGGGGGATTATCGGGGGGTGGGCGCGGGGGTGCAAGGCGGGAAGCGGGGCTGGCGAATAAGTTAAAACGGCGCACCGAAAACGTTAACGAAACCCAAGCGCAAGCGGTGGCCGAACGGATGGGAGGAGCGACGCGCAGATGAGCGGGGCGGGCGGATTTCTCAGTAGCTGAAGCGCGGCATTGAGGTTGCGCTGACAGAGAGAACACTCGCCGGGTGCGCATAGCGTCCGGGCAAAGTGGCCAAACGGTTGGGCAAGAAGCTGTGCGCAAGCGGCCAGGTCGTCACCTGAGGCCGACAAAAAGGAGTAGATTGTGGGCAGCAAGCGTGGGTTTTCGTCGATGGATCCCGCCAAGCAGCGGGAAATTGCCAGCAAAGGGGGGAAGGCGGCGCATGAAAAAGGCACAGCACATGAGTTCACGTCGGAGGAGGCGCGCGCCGCGGGGCGCAAAGGCGGGGCGGCTTCAAGGCTGCGCCGCGTGAAGCACCAGGCGGATGGCCATGGTTCGGATGGGCATGGTCAGGCCGGGAGCGAGGCGCACGAGCGGGCGGGGCACGAATCGGAGCACGCCATGGCGCACGGCCAGGGTGGAGAAATGGGCGGGTAGGAGGCGGCGGGCGCGTGCAATCGTTTGGGGCTGCGTGCTTCGCCACGTGGGTGTGCTCATTTGCCGGGCGCGACGTGATCGGTGGTTTCGGCCTGCCAGCGAGCGGAGTGTTGGTAATGTTCGCGCTTCCAGATGGGGACGGTCTTTTTTAACTCATCAATAAGGAAGCGGCAGGCGGCGAAGGCGTCGGCGCGGTGCGGCGTGGCGACGGCGATCACGATGCTCGGCTCGCCCACAGGCACCGCGCCAAGGCGGTGATGGATGGCGGCGGCGAGCACGGGCCAGCGATCCGCGGCCTGGGCGAAGAGACGGCGGGTTTCCTTCTCGGCCATCTCGGGATAGGCGTGGTAATCGAGGTGGAGCAGCGGGCCGAGGGTGGGATGCGTTTCGCCGCGCGTGGTGCCCAGGAAAACGGCGATGCCGCCGGCCTCGGGGCGGGTGACGGCGGCGATGGCCCGGGCGGGGTCGAGCGGATCGGTGGAAAGAGAGAAATGGAAATCGGGCATGGTTCGGTCTTCCGTGTGATGCTTGCGGTTCAGCCGCCGCTGACGGGGGGGATGATGGCGATTTCGTCGCCGGGGCGGAGGAGGTAGGTGGGCGGGAGGTATTCCTGGTTGACGGCGAGGAGGGTGGATGTGGGCCAGGGGAGACCGGGAAAACGTTGCTGGAGAAGGTCGGGCAGATCGGCGAGGGGCAGGGCGTCGGGGACGTCGATTTGGGAATTGTCGGCGTGCGGACCGGCGAGGTTGCGGGCGTGCTGGGCCATGTGAGCGAAGAAGCGGACGCGTACGATCATACGGCGTGCAGCAGGTCAAAGAGCATTCCGAGGGTGGCGACGCCCCCCCCGCCGGCGGCGGGCTGTCCGGCGATTTGCCTGGCGTCGGCGCGGGCCTGGGCGATGGGGTCGTGAGAGGTGGCGCCCGCGGCCTTTTGCCGGAGGGTGACGACCTTGGGGTCGGTGCTGGACATGACCTCGGCGTAGAGGCGGCGGATCATGGGCATTTCGCCGGCATCGAGCCAGGAGCATCCGCAGGGTTTGCAGCGGTCAATGGTGACGGGGATGAGCGCGTGGAAGCGGTCTTTCTGGAGGATTTTGTTGCAGGAGGGGCAGCGGAGTTCTTTTTTGGTGTCGGTTTCGGCGACGACGGCGGCGAGATCGGTGAGGGAGGCGGCGACGGCGGCATCCGCGGCGGAGGCGGGCGGGGCGCTCGCGGGGGCGTGGTCCGGGGCGGGTTCACCGAGGTGGGCGGCGGCGCGTGCGGCATCGAGGTTGGCGCGGCGCATGAGCGCGACGTGGGGAATCCAGGTGCCAAAGCAGGTCTGACAGACGTGCGACTTGAGCATGGCGCCGCCGATTTGCTCTTCGACGCGGGTCATGGGCACAAAGCAGGCGGGACAGCGGGGCATGGCGGGTCTCCGGTTGGCAGGGAGGTATTGTAACGTTAATCGGAAGGAGAGGGGCAGAATGTTGAAGGATGGGTCTTCGCGGGGGCGGGGTTTCCGGTTAGGCTGCTGGGGTTCCGCATGTCGAAGGAGTTTGTGATGCTCAAGATGCCGATCCTTCATCCGCAGATTTTGTCGGCGTTGGGGCGTGCGGGGCATTCGTCGAAGATTCTGATTGCGGACGGGAACTATCCATTTCATACCAAAAGGGGGCCGAACGCGGAGCTGGTGTTTCTGAATTTCGCGCCCAATCACATGACGGTGACGGACGTGCTGGCGGGGATCGCCAACGCGGTGCCGATTGAGCTGGCGGAGGTGATGGAGCCGCTGCGGACGGGGCCCTATGCGATGAAGACGGATCCGCCGATATTCGAGGATTTCCGGAAGCTGCTGCGGGCGCGCCATCCGACGCTGGACCTGACGCGGCTCGATCGCATGGCGTTTTATGAAGCGGCGGGGACGAAGGATGTGACGTTGACGATCGCCACGGGCGAGCAGCGGATGTATGCGAATATCCTGCTGACGATCGGGGTGGTGATGTGAGCCGGAGGACCGAGGGGAAGGGGGCGCGGGGGCGCGATCAGGGGCGGGTCGCCGGGGCGCCGGCCGTCTGGTGGGTTTTCCAGAAGGCGACGACTTTCTTGAGCGCCTTTTCTTCGTCTTCCTGCTGGCCGGGGACGGCGGAGCGGTTGTAATTCACCAGGCGCACGATGCCGTAGTCCTCGGGGGATTCGTGCATGAGGGCAAGGGCCAGGTCCGCGACATCGATGCGGCTGGACATGCGGTACATTTTTCCGTTGATGTCGTTCATGTAACCGTCGCTGATCGAGCTGTTCTGGATCAGGGCGATCAGGCAGGGCAGCGCGTGGGGCGGGGCGTATTGTTCGACGAGGCGCTGGAGCTCGAGCGCGGCATCGCCGTTGTAGTTGGGAGAGAAGGCGCGGGCGAGGGCCCGACCGTCGGAGCGCGGGGGAGCCAGCGCGACGAACAGCGCGTCGAGCCGGTCGCGCACGCCCGGGGCATCGGCGTGCAACAGCAAGTCGGCGGCCAGCGGCGCCAACTGCTGGCGCGTCGATTGCGTGTAGGGATTTTCTCCGACCACGAACGCCCGGCCACGAATGGTGATCGCCCGCTGCACCGGCGCCCGCGCCGCGGCGCTTGCAATGCCATCGAGCTCGGCGGAATTCACTCCCACACGCTGCAACTGCTCCGCCACCACCAGGTCCCAGACGGCGTCGATGAGGGGGCCGCTGAGCGGGCGGTCCCAGATTGCGTCGATGGTGCGTCCGACTACTTCGGCGTCATCATCCTGAAGCAGCGCCGCGAGCAGGCGATCGATCTGTTCCCCCGGGCGCCCCGCCAGCGTGGCGGCGACCTGCGCCCGCACGGCGGGGTCCGCATCGAAGGCCTGCGCCACCAGATGCACGTTCTCGGGACGCAGGCCCCATTCCATGAAGGCATCGCGTTTTTGCGGATCGCCGATGGCGGCGGCCCGGGCGAGAAACTGGCTGATGGCCGCGTCGAAGCCCATCACCTGGGTGGCGCGCAACTGCACCTCGATATCGCCCTGGCGCACCAGTTCCGCCGTCGATTGCACCAGCTCGTTGCGCATGCGCTGGGCAATGCCGTTCACATAGGCGGCATCAGCTTGCAACTTTTGCAGGCGGCCCGCCAGTTCGATCGCCGCGCGGGCGGCCTGGCGCGCGTCAAGCGTGATCACCGGCTGGGTCGCCGCGGGCTGCGTCGCCGCCGGAACAGCGGCGAGCAACAGGACCGGAGCGGACGCTTTGGGGCCGCGCTGGGGAATCGCCGCGCAGCCCCAGGCGTTTCCCCCCAGCCCCCCCCAGCCCAGCGCCGCCCCGAGCAATACCGCGTGCATCCGTCTCATCGCCCTCTCCAGTTCCTCTGTCCGAGCGTAAGCCCAGTATACGTTGGACGCCCGGCAGGCACATCCTGTTCCCATTCCCGCCGGTCTATACTGGTTCGCATGTTCTCGCGCTGTGTGCAGCACATCTTCATGGCGGTGATTCGTGCGTATCGGGTCACGTTGAGCCCGGTGCTGGGCGGGCAGTGCCGCTACCTGCCCACGTGCAGCGCGTATGGGCTGGAGGCGATGGAGCGTTGGGGCCCGTGGCGGGGCGGGTGGCTGACGCTGCGGCGGATCGCGCGATGCCATCCGTTTGCGAAGGGGGGCGTGGATCTGGTGCCGGCGGGAGGTCATTGGCCCTCGCCGCATGCCGATTGCCGATTGCGGGGGACTTCCGCCCCGATTGGCAATGGGCAAGTGGAAATCGGCAATTCCGGCACTCGCGTTGCTAAGAGTTCGGTTGCTGAAAAAGGAGGTCCCATGGTTGCCAATGCCGCCACCGCCACGCATGCCGACATGGTCAAGATTGCCGAGCTGATCAAGGATGTCCGCGTGTGCATGCTGACCACCGCCGAGCGGGACGGTTCCCTGCGCAGCCGGCCGATGGCGACGATGGAGCAGCGCGGGCCCTTCGATGGCGTGCTGTGGTTCTTCACGGAGCTCGAATCGGGGAAGGTGGGCGAGGTGGCGGAAGAGCGGCACGTCAACCTGAGCTACGCCCGGCCGTCGGATCAGGTGTACGTGTCCGTCTCCGGCCTGGCGATCGTGGTGCGCGATCGGGCGAAGGCGCGGGAGCTGTGGACGCCGATCTTGAAGGCGTGGTTCCCGGGCGGGGTGGATGATCCGAATCTGGCGTTGCTGCGCGTGCAGGCGACGGAGGCGGAATACTGGGAATCGCCGCACGGGACGCTGGTGAAGGCGGCGGCGTTAATCAAGGCGGTGACGGGCGGGGAAAAATACGAGCCGGGGCAGAACCGGCGCGTGGATTTGCCGGCGCATCACGGGACGTGAAAACGGGAAAAGGAAAGCAGCGCGCGTGCGCGGGGGGGCAAGAGGATTGGATCGGGGTTCGTTTTCCAATTCTTAGCGCGCTACAGTATGCTTGCGATTCAAGTGGTTACAATGCAGGCAAACCGTGGGAGGTGCGCATGAACTGCCCCAAGTGCGACGCCGAAATGGAACTGGTCACGTTTGAAGGCGTCACGGTCGACCGCTGTCTGGGCTGCAAAGGCATCTGGTTTGATGCCAACGAGCAGAAATGGCTGAAGGAGAAAAAAGGCTCGGAAGTGATCGACAATGGGGACGTGGCGGTGGGCCGGAAAATGGACAAGATCAACAAGATCAATTGTCCGCGCTGCCACACGCCGATGATCCGCATGGTGGATGTGGATCAGCATCACATCGACTATGAAGCGTGCACGACGTGCTATGGGATTTTCCTGGATGCGGGGGAGTTCCGCGACCTGAAGGATTACACGATGTCGGAATATCTGCGGGGGATGTTCGGCGGGCAGAAGAAGTCATAAGCCGCCTTTTTTCTTGGCGGCGCCGGCGAGCGCGGCGGAAAACCAGCCGGTGGCGGGAGCGGGGGCGGGGGCGGGGCGCGGGGAATGCGGACCTTTTGCGGGATTTTGGGAGCGGGCGGCGGCGGTTCCGGCGGCCGCTCCTGCCGCTCCCGCATTTTTTCGCATCGATAGCGCGATGCGTTTACGCGCCAGATCCACCTCGACGACCGTCACGCTCACCTGCTGATGCACCTTCACGACCTCGTTGGGGTCTTTGACGAAGCGGTCGGCAAGCTGCGAGATGTGCACGAGGCCGTCCTGATGCACGCCCACATCCACGAAAGCGCCGAACGCGGTGACGTTGGTCACGATCCCCGGCAGCTTCATGCCCGGGGCGAGGTCCTTGAGTTCCTGAATGCCCTCGGCGAATTGGAAGGGCGTGAACTGCCGGCGCGGGTCGCGGCCGGGCTTGGCGAGCTCCGCGACAATGTCGGTGAGCGTGGGCAGGCCGACCGCATCGTCGCCGCCGCTGCTCACGTACTTCTGAAGGTGAATCGCTTTCCGTTTCGCTTCGTCCCGCATCAGTTCGGCGACGGTGGCGCCGGCGTCCCTGGCCATCCGCGCCACCAGCGCGTAGCGCTCCGGATGCACCGCGGAGGCATCGAGCGGGTTCTCGGCGTTGCGGATTCGCAGGAATCCCGCCGCCTGCTCGAACGTCTTGGGGCCGAGGCGCGGAACGTTGAGCAATTCCTTGCGTGATGTGAACGGGCCGTTGGCGTTGCGGTGCTGCACGATGTTTTCCGCGATCGCCGGATTGAGCCCCGACACGTAAGTGAGCAACTGCTTCGACGCGGAATTGAGTTCGACGCCCACCGCGTTGACGCAGGAGATCACGGTGTCATCCAGCGATTTTTGCAGCAGCGTCTGATCGACATCATGCTGGTATTGGCCGACGCCGATGGATTTGGGATCGAGCTTCACGAGTTCGGCCAGCGGGTCCTGCAACCGCCGGCCGATGGACACCGAGCCGCGCACCGTCAGGTCGTGCTCGGGAAATTCCTCGCGGGCCACTTCGGAGGCGGAGTAAATGCTGGCGCCCGATTCATTGACCAGGATGACCGGCAGCGCCGCCTCGCCGCCCGGAAGTTTCAATTGCAGCTTTTTGACGAACGCCTCCGTTTCGCGGCTGGCCGTGCCGTTGCCGACGGCGATCGCCTCGACACGGTGCTTCTCGACCAGCGTGCGCAGCGTGTGCTCGGCTTCCGCGGATTTGTGCGTGCCCTGGTCGGGATAAATCACATCATGGTGCAGCAGCTTGCCCTGCGGATCGAGCACGACGAGCTTGCAGCCCGTGCGAAAACCGGGATCGAGCGCGAGGGTTGTCTTTTGCCCCAGCGGCGAGGCCATCAGCAATTCGCGGAGATTCGTGGCGAAAACGGCGATGGCGGCCTCGTCGGCTTTCTTTTTGGAGGCGAGCCGCGATTCGGTTTCCATCGAGAGCGACAGCAGGCGCTTCCACGCGTCGGCGACGGCGAGCTTCACGTGCCGGGCCGCGGCGCTGTCGTTTTTCACGAACAGCGGTTCCAGCGTCGCCAGGGCATCGCTCTCCGGCGGCGCGATCTTGAAATACAGGACGTTCTCCGCCGCCCCGCGCCGCATCGCCAGCAGCCGGTGCGATGGAATCTTCGCCAGCGGCTCCGACCAGTCGAAATAATCCTTGTATTTGAGCACCTCCGGCGGCAGGGTCGCCGGCATTTCGCCGGGCTTCTCCGTGGGGCCGGGAATCCGCCTGGCCGTCACCGTGCCCTTGTCCCAGTACAGCGTCCGCAGCGCGGCGCGGGCGGCGGCATCATCGCTGACGCGCTCGGCGAGGATATCGCGCGCTCCCTGCAGCGCCGCCGCCGCATCGTCGATGCCCTTGTCTTTCGCGATGAAACCGGCGGCGGCGGATTCGGGATTCGTCGCATGATCCTGCGCCAGCAGCAGCTCCGCCAGCGGTTCCAGCCCGGCCTCTCTGGCGATCATGGCGCGCGTGCGTTTTTTCGGGCGATAAGGCGCATAGACATCCTCCAGCGCCGTGAGCGTCTCCGCCGCCGCGATGGCGGTTTCCAGCGGCGCCGTCAGCAGATTCCGCTCCTTCAGCGACGCAACGATGGATTCGCGGCGCTTGTCCAGCTCCGCGAGTTGCTCCAACCGATCGCGGATGGCGGTGATCGCCACCTCGTCGAGCGTTCCCGTCGCCTCCTTGCGGTAGCGGGCGATGAAGGGCACCGTCGAACCCTCGGCCAGAAGCTGCGCGACCGCTTCCACCTGCTGGCGGCGCAGCTTCAACTCCCCGACCAGTTTCTCGAGATGCGCGGCGGGCGTAGTGACGGATGTGCTCATGGCGGCCTTCCCTGGCTGAAAAAACAGGATGCATGGAGGAGCGAGAAAGGTAGCAACCACCCGGCGGAGAGGCAACTCGCAGACACAGCGGCGGCGCGATCCTCCAATACCCCCCTACCGCGTTGATTGCACGATCACCGGGCGCGAAGCGATTTGGCCACGATTCGGAAATCCGCGAGAAATTCCTTGCGCGCCGCCTCGCGCGCGTCATGATCGGGCATCCGCAGCAGGCTGGAGGGATGCACCGTCGCCAGCAGATGTCCCCGAACCTCAATGCCCACTGCGGCTCTCACCAGCTCCGGTGAGAGCACTTCCCGCCGATGCTGCGTGAGGCGAAACGCGCGCCCCAGCAGCGCCTGCGCCGCCGTCGCCCCAAGCGTGACGATCATCCGCGGTTCCAGCAGCCGCAGCTCTTCGACCAGCCACGGGCGACACGCGGTGACCTCGGTCCAGTTCGGCTTGGAATGGAGCCGGCGCTTGCCGCGTGGGGCGGGAGTCCATTTGAAATGCTTCACGGCGTTGGTCACGTACACGGTGGAGCGGTCGATGCCGGCGGCTTCGAGCGTTTCATCCAGCAGCCGCCCCGAGGGGCCCACGAAGGGCTTGCCGGCGAGGTCTTCCTGATCGCCGGGCTGTTCGCCAATGAGCACGAGATGTGCGTTGGCCGGTCCTTCGCCGAAGACCACCTGGGTGGCGTGGCAGTAAAGATCGCATCCGCGGCATTTTTCCGCCGCCCTGGCGAGCGTTGGCAGGGTGATCTTCCGCGGCAGAAAATCCGCCGCCGATCCCGTTGATGCGCACACCTCAGCCATCGCACGCCTCCCTAAACTCAACCGCCAGCGACCCGCGTGCCGCGCCGCTGGGAATTTGAATAAAGAACGGGTGCTTTCGAGACTTTGGTAACCGAGGGTGCTGGTGTAGGCTGGACGCTTGTGCCACGGCTGTTCCGGAGGATCGGTGATGCGGCGGATTTTGGCGGCTTTGCTTGCGGGAGCGGTCACGATGGCAATGGCAAATGGAGCGGCGGCTGGGGCGGAGGGCCAGCGCGGGCTGGCCAGCGGCGTCAATGCGTTCGCGGTCGGCTTGTATGGGCGCATCGCGCCGGCGGATGAGAGCAGCGTGTTTTTCTCGCCCTACTCCGTCGAAATGGCGCTGCTGATGGCCAGGCAAGGTGCGCGCGGAGCGACCGCCGACGAAATGGAGAAGGTCCTCGGCGTGAGCGGCGGCGAAAAAGCGGGGGCGCTGATGAAACGCTTGAACGGAGGCGGCGGCGAGCGCGGATTTGCCCTGTCCGTGGCCAACGCTTTGTGGGTGGAGAAGACGTTTGAAATCCTGCCCTCATACACCGACGCGCTGAAGCAGTTCGGCGTGGGCGGTGCGTTCCCGGAGGATTTCGTGGGCGATGCGGAGGGCTCGCGCAAGCAGATCAACGAATGGGTGAGCGATCACACGCAGAAGAAAATTCAGGATCTGCTGCCGCCGCGATCGGTCGATGCGCGCACGCGCCTGGTGCTGACCAATGCCGTGTATTTCAAAGCATCATGGCAGAAGCCGTTCGAGAAAAATGCGACGACCGATCAGCCATTTTTTATGCAGGATGGCAAACAGGAGAAGTTGCCGCTGATGCACGAGGGGCATCTGCATGCGCAATACGCGGCGGATGAGGAGGTACAGGTGCTATCCCTGCCCTATCGCATGGACGCGCCGGCCGCCGGAGATGCGGGTCCCGCGCCGCGCATGAGCATGCTGGTCATTCTGCCGGTGAAAAAAGACGGACTGGCGGCGGTGGAGAAAACGCTGACGGCAGAGAAGCTGGACGGATGGACGGGGTCGCTCAAAGGGCAAATGGTGGACGTCTATCTGCCGCGGTTCAAGACGACCTCGACGCTGACGCTCAATGATGCGCTCAAGGGGATGGGAATGGAGAAGGCGTTCGGCGCGGAGGCGGATTTTTCGGGAATGGCGAAGATTGATCGTCCGGAAGACCGGCTGCGGATCACGGATGTCGCGCACAAGGCGTATGTGTCGGTGGATGAGGAAGGGACAGAAGCGGCGGCGGCGACCGGCGTGGTGGTCGGCGCCATGGCGATGCCGATGGGCCAGCCGGCGGTCTTCCGCGCCGATCACCCGTTCCTGTATCTGATTCGCGAAGAGGCGAGCGGCGTGGTGGTCTTTATGGGAAGAATGGGCGGGTAGAACAGTTCCGTCACGGCTTCAACGGGCGCCATTGGGAAGATGGCCGTTGCAAAGGTGCGGGGCGGGCGGCGTTGTACAGTTTTGTTGAACGCAGGTGCGAAAGGAATTCTGATGCGATGGATGGCGGCGGCATTGATGGCGGCGGCGGTGGTGGGGGCCGCTCGGGTTTCGTTTGCGGCAATCGTCGTGGGCCAGGACCCGGTGAACGGCGGGGTGACGCTCGTGCGCGGCAACACGCTCGCCGATGTCTACGTCGATGCGAAAGATGCGGCCGTAGCGGGGATCGCCGCCGGGGAACTGGCGGATGATGTCGAGCGCGTGACCGGCAGGAAACTGCGCGTGGTGCATGAGGCCTCACAGCTTGGCGCGAATGCCGTGATCGTGGGGACAATCGGCCAGAGCGCGCTGGTGGATCAATTGATCGCGGCGAAGAAGATCGATGTCAGCGACGTGAAGGGGCAGTGGGAGACTTTCAAGGTGGCAGTGGTCGATCATCCGGTTGCCAACGTGGATTCCGCGGTGGTCATCGTCGGCAGCGATCGGCGCGGGACCGCTTACGGGGTCTTTGATGTGTCCGAGGCGATCGGGGTTTCGCCCTGGTATTGGTGGGCCGATGTAACGCCGGAACATCGGGATTTGCTGGTGATTTCCCCTGGCATGGAGAAGGCGGGGCCGCCATCGGTGAAATATCGCGGGATTTTCATCAACGACGAAGACTGGGGCCTGCGTCCGTGGGCCAGCAAAACGTTCGATCCGCAATTGGGCAACATCGGACCCAAGACCTACGCCAAAGTCTTTGAGCTGATGCTCCGCCTGCGCCTGAATTATATATGGCCGGCAATGCACCCCGGGACGACCGAATTTGGCAAGATCGAAGAAAACTACAAGTTAGCCGACCAGTGGGGCATTGTGGCGGGAGCGTCGCATCCGGAGGCGATGAACCGCAACAACGTCGATTGGCCAAAGATGGGCCTGGGCGAATGGCGCTTCGACACCAACCGCCAGAACATGATCAATTTCTGGGAGGAATGGGCGAAAAAGCGCGGGCCGTACGAAGCGGTCTGGACGATCGGCATGCGCGGCGTGCACGATGCGCCGATGCTTGGTCCCCCCGACATGGCCGGCAAGGTCAAGCTGCTCGAGTCCGCGATCGACGCCCAGCGAGACTTGCTCAAAAAGTATGTAAACCCGGACATCGAGAAAGTGCCGCAGGTGTTCTGCCCCTATAAAGAAGCGCTCCAGCAATATCGGGCCGGCCTGAAGCTGCCGGACGATGTGATCATCTGCTGGACCGAAGACAATTACGGCTGGATTCGGCAACTCTCCGATCCGAAGGAACAGGCGAGGAAAGGCGGATCGGGAGTTTACTATCATATCAGCTACCTAGGTTCCCCGTTTTCCTATGTGTGGATCAACACCACGCCGCCTGCGTTAATTTGGGAGGAAATGAGCAAGGCCTATGCGTATGGCGCGGACAAGCTGTGGGTGCTGAACGTCGGCGACATCAAGCCCGGCGAGGTCGGCATCGATTTCTGGGCGAAGATGGGATGGGATATTCATGCCTACGACCGCGAGAAACTGCCGCAATTCCTTGTGGACTGGGCGAGTGGCATTTTCGGCAAAGAACATGCCCCGGAAATCGCGAAAATCATGGATACCTACTATCGCCTGGGTTTTGCGCGCAAGCCGGAAAGTTTATACAAAGATCCCTCCTGTTTCAGCGTGGCCGACTATGGCGAAGCGTCCGGCCGCCTGGCGGCGTACGAGGACCTGATGCAGCAGGCGGACGCGCTGGCGGCAACAATCCCGGCGGAAAAGAAGGACGCCTATTTTGAGCTGGTGCTCTATCCCGTGCGCATGGCGGCGCTGACGAACGAAGTGTTCGTCGGCGATACGTTCAACAAACAATACGCGGCGGAGAAAAACCCGCTGGCAAACAGCTACGCCGGAATGATCGAAGGCGCTCTCGCGCAGATCGACAAGGACACCGCCTATTACAACGACACGTTGGCCGGCGGAAAGTGGAAGGACATCATGACCGCAAAGGGCACCACCAGCCCGCAATGGGGCTTCAAATGGCCCACGCCGGAGAAAGTGGGCGACGGCAAGGACGCGCCGGCGCTGCCCGCGCCGGAAAGGGAAGCGACCGTCGCACAGACGAGTAATTCGCCGGCATTTGCCGAAAAGGACGGATACGTCTCGATCGAGGCGGAACACCCGACGCGCACGGTTGCGAAGAACGGCGTGCAATGGCAGGTGATTCCGGGCCTCGGGCGCACGGGCGATACGATGGCGGTGTTCCCCGTAACGGCGCCCAGCGTGGATCCGGAGAAGGTCGCGAGCGATGCGGCGGCGATGGAATACGATTTCACGACCGACAAGTCCGGCGATGCGGCGGTGACGGTGTACTGTCTGCCGACGCGGCGGATCAACGATGTGCGCGGGTTGCGCTATGCGATTGCGATCGATCATGAAACGCCGCAGGTGGTGGATTTCAACCAGGAACAGGAAGGGCGCGCGTGGCAGCAGAACGTGATGCGCGACGCGGCGATCACGGTGACGAAGCATGGCGCGGTGGCGGCCGGAAAACACACGCTGCATGTCTGGGCGGTGGATCCGGGCGTCGTGATGGACAAGATCGTGATCGATCTCGGAGGCGCGAAGCCCAGTTATCTGGGGCCGCCCGAGACGGCGGCGGGGCGGTGACCGTCGCCGTGAGGCAGGGGCTCGGTGGTCCAGCGGTTGTCGATGAAGCGCCAGGCGTTCATCGGGTTGGCGTCCTGAAGGAGCGGGGGGAGGCGGTGGGGACGGACGTGGTCGAAGCATTGGAGCTGGGTGAAGCGGCGGAGCGCGGCGGGCACGCCGACGGCGGTGAAGTGGGGGTGGCCGGTGGCGGGGTAGGGACCGCCGTGGTTCATCGCGGGACTGACGGTGACACCGGTGGGCATTTTGTCGTTGAGGAGGCGACCGACGCGGTGGCGAAGGAGGGGTTCGAGGCGGGCGTAGAGCGGGTCGTCGTCGCCGGTGATGGCGGAGTAGATCGAGCCGGTGAGATTGCCTTCGAGGGTTTCGACGACGGCGGCTGCCTGGTCGGGGGAATCGGCGACGATGAGGAGGGCGGCGTTGCCGAAGGCTTCGGTTTGCAGGGCGCGGGAATTCTGCAGGAAGCGTTCGGCGGAGACGCGCAGCAGCGTGTTGGCGAAGCAGCAGGCCGGGCCGGCCGCGGGAGCGCCGCCGATGAGAAGCTGCGCGCCGGCGGATTGCCAGGTCTGAATGCCGGCGGCGAGGGAGCGGCGGACATCCTGCGTGAGCAGCGGATGCAGGGGCCGGGCGGCAAAGCGTTGCTGGACGGCGGAGATGAAGGATTCAGTTGCAGGGCCGGCGAGGAGGATCGTGATGCCGGGCTTGGTGCAGAATTGTCCGGCAGTGCCCAGGGCGCTGTTGGTGTATTCATCGGCGATTGCGTCGGGGCGTTCAGCGAGCGCGCCGGGGAGAAGGATGACGGGGTTGATGCTCGACATTTCCAGGTAGATCGGTTTGCCGGCGGCGTCGGCGGCGGCTTTGAGGGCGAGTCCACCGCGGCGGCTGCCGGTGAAGCCGGTGGCGCCGAGGCGCGGGTCGGCCACGAGGCGCAGGCCGTCCTCGTTGCTCATGTGATAGATCAGTTGGATCGTTCCGGGAGGAAGCTGCGCGGCTTGGGCGGCGGCGACCGCGTGCTGGGCGAGGAGCTGCGTGGTGGCGGGATGCGCGGGATGGGCCTTGGCGATCACCGGATTTCCCACGGCGATGGCGGCGGCGAAATCACCGCCGCTGATCGCGTTGTAGGCGAGCGGAAAATTGTTGGGGCCCATCACGAACACCGGGCCGATCGGCGCGAGACAGGAGCGGATGTTGAATTTCGTGTCGATGGTGGGCAGCGCCCAGGAACCGTCGAGCGCGGCGCCGGCGGCCTGGCGGAGTTGGTTGGTGGTGCGCGGGAGTTCGCTATCGGCGAGGCGCGGAGCAACGGCGAGGCCGGTCTCCTGATGGGCGATGGCGGCGATGGCATCTTTGGCGGCGTCAAGGCGGTCGGCGTAATCGGTGAGGAAGTTGGCGATTTGCTGGCGCGGCAGCGCGTGCAGGGCGTGGAAGGCGTTGTGGGCGGCGGTGAGGGTGGCGTCGATGTCGGACCAGGCGCTGATGGGGAAGGTTTGCGGAAGCGTCTGGCCGGTGGTGGGATTGAAGGCGGTGAAGGTGGGGGAGGAGGCGCTCTGCTTCCATTGGCCGGCGATGAAGATGGGAGCGGTGGTCATGAGAGCGGTCCGGGAAAAATTGGAAAAATTGGTTCAACGGGTTCAATTGGTTGCATTCGGGCGATGCGTGCGGGCGCGGGGTGATCGGGTTATTTTTTGCGGAAGAGTTCGGCGAGGGCGGAGAGGTCCTGGTTGGCGTGGCCGGCGGCGATGGCTTGGCGCATGGCGTCGAGGGCGGTTTTGGCGGTGGCGAGGTTGAGGGAGAGGCGGTCGCCTTCGGCGATGGCGTAGCGCATGTCTTTGGCCATGAGGGAGAGCGCGAAGTTGGGGGTGTAGTCGCGTTTGCTCATGCGGCCGGCGAGGGTTTTGATCATGGGGCTGCCGGGGGTTCCGGTGGAGAGCATGGTCAGGGCCTGCTCGGCGTTGAGGCTGCTGCGTTCGATCATGCCGAGGGCTTCGGCCAGGGAGACGAGCTGGACGCCGCAGAGGAAGTTGTTGATGAGTTTGAGCAGTGCCCCGCTGCCGGTGGGGCCCAGGTGGACGACATCACGGGCCATGGGGGTGAGGATGGGGCGGGCCCTGGCGAAGGCGGATTCGGCGCCGCCGATGAGGAAGAGGAGTTCGCCGTTGTTTGCCTGGGGCTTGCTGCCGGTGACGGGGGCGTCGAGGAGTTCGCAGCCGGCGTTGTGGGCGGCGTCGGCGAGCTGGCGGATCCAGTCGACGGTGAGGGTGCTGGATTCGATGAGGAGGGCGCCTTTTTTCGCGCCGGCGAGGGCGCCGTGGTCGCCGAGCCAGATGGCGCGCGAGGCGTCGTCGTCGGCGAGCATGGCGATGAGGATGTCGGCGTTTTCGGCAGCTTCGCGCGGGGTGTCGGCGGTGCGGGCGCCTTTGGCGGCGAGGGGCGCGGCGCGTTCGGGGGAGCGGTTGTAGACGGTGAGGGGGAAACCGGCGGCGAGGAGGCGCGCGGCCATACCGGAGCCCATGATGCCCAGGCCTAGAAAGGCGACGCGCGGGAGGGGCTTGGGGGAATCGGTCATGGACGGCCTCCACAGTAGTCAGGCGTCGGACCTGCCGCGGGCGATCGGGCAAGGTGCGCCTGATCGCATCATAGGCGCATCATCCCCAGCGAATCAGTCCGGGCTCGAGGCGCAGCTCGATATTCGCGTGCCTGGGCAGGACGCGGACGGCGAATCCCTGCTGGCCGGAGGTCTGCGGATTGATCTTGCCGGAGTAGGTGTGGATGGGGAACTCGGGGGCCTTGCGTTCCTCGGTTTTGAGCTTGTTCATCATGGCGACTTCGGCGGTGGCGATGTTGCCGGCGGCATCGAGGGGGCCGTGATAGAGCTCGACGATGACCTGGTCGGGGGTGAGGGGTCCGAGCGAGACGTGGGCTTCGATCTCGAGGGTGGAGCCGGCCTTGAGGGGGGCGTCGCTGTTGGCCTTGATGTCGAAGACCCAGACCTTGCCCCATTCGGACTGGACCTGGGACTTCCATTTGGCGAGTTCCCTGGCGGGGGAGGCGTGATCGCGGGCCATCTGCGCGTGGAGTTTGTCGGCGGCGGAATAGAATTTTTCGAAATACTCTTTGACCATGCGGGCGGTGTTGAAGTAGGGGCTGACGGTGGCCATGGATTGCTTCATGCGGGCGATCCAGCGGCGCGGGAGGCCATCGGCGCCGCGTTCGTAGAATTCCGGGATCACTTCTTTTTCGAGGAGCTCGAAGAGGGATTCGGAATCCATGTGGTCCTGGTATTCGTCGTTGTTGTATTCCTGCTCGGTGCCGATGGCCCATCCGGAGGCGGGATTGTCGTGGTAGCACTCGACCCACCAGCCGTCGAGGATGGAGAGGTTGATGGCGCCGTTGATGGGGCCTTTCATCCCGGAGGTGCCGGAGGCTTCCATGGGGCGGCGTGGGGTATTGAGCCAGACGTCGACGCCCTGGACGAGATAGCGTGCGACGTTCATGTCGTAATCTTCGATGAAGACCATGCGGGCGCGGACGTCTTCGCGTTTGCAGAACTTGATGATGTCCTGGATGAAGCGTTTGCCGCCGTCATCGCGGGGGTGTGATTTGCCGGCGAAAATGAACTGGAGGGGGCGGTCGCGGGAGGTGAGGAGCTTGATGAGGCGTTCCTGGTTGCGGAAGAGGAGGGTGGCGCGTTTGTAGGTGGCGAAGCGGCGCGCGAAACCGATGGTGAGGGCGCCGGGGTCGAGGATTTCGTCGATGCGGGCGATCTCGGCCATGCTGGTTCCGCGGCGTGCGAACTGGGTGCGGAGGCGTTCGCGGACGAAGGCGATGAGGTGCTCGCGGCGGCGTTCGTGGGAGCGCCAGAGTTCGGCGTCGGGGATTTTGTCGACGCGTTCCCACATGCCGAAGTTGACGGGCTTGTCGGTCCAGTCGGCGCCGAGGTAGCGGTCGTAGAGCGCGGAGAATTCATCGGAGAGCCAGGTCTGGGTGTGGACGCCGTTGGTGATGGAGTGGATGGGGATTTCGGGCATGGGCACTTCGGGCCAGATGCGTTGCCACATGCGTCGGGAGACGTCGCCGTGGAGTGCGGAGACGCCGTTGCAATGCCAGGCAGTGCGGAGCGCGAGGACGGTCATGCCGAAGTGTTCGTTGGGGTCACCGGGGGTGATTTTTCCGAGGTCGAAGAACTGTTCCTTGGTGATGCCGAGCTTGGGGTAATAGTGGCCGAGGTAGCGTTCGATCATCTCGGGGTGGAAGGCGTCGTTGCCGGCGGGGACGGGGGTGTGGGTGGTGAAGACATTGGAGGAAGCGACGAGTTCGAGGGCTTCGCGGAAGGTGAGCTTTTCTTCCTGCATGAGGACGCGGATGCGTTCGAGGGAGAGGAAGGCGGAGTGTCCTTCGTTCATGTGGCAGACGGTGGGCTGGTAATCGATGGCTTTGAGGAGTGTCATGCCGCCGACGCCGAGGAGAACTTCCTGGCGGACGCGCATTTCCTCGTTGCCGCCGTAGAGGCGGGAGGTGATTTCGCGGTCTTCGGGGCGGTTGGAGGGGAGGTTGGTATCCATGAGGTAGAGGCGGATGCGTCCGATCTGGACTTTCCAGACGTAGGCTTTGACGGGTGCGTCGGGGTATTCGACGGTGATGGTGAGGGGGGAACCGTCCTTGTCCATGACCTGGGAGATGGGGAGGGTGAAGAAATCGTTTTCGGGGTAATTTTCCTGCTGCCAGCCCTCGGAATTGAGGGATTGGCGGAAGTAACCGAAGCGGTAGAGGAGACCGACGCCGACGAGGGGGAGTCCGAGGTCGGAGGCGGCCTTCATGTGGTCGCCGGAGAGGATGCCCAGGCCACCGGAGTAGATGGGGAGCGATTCGTGGAGGCCGTATTCGGCGGAGAAGTAGGCGATTTTTGCTTTGGAGGCGGGGTGGTGCTGGGTGAACCAGGTGGGTGCGGCCATGTAGTGGCGGAGGTCCTGGAGGATCTGGTGCATGTGGGCGAGGAAGCCTTCATCGGCGGCGGCGGCGGCGAGTTTTTCCTGGGAGACGAGGGAGAGGACGCGGACGGGGTTGTGGTTGGTGGCTTCCCAGACTTCGGGATCGAGGCGGCGGAAGAGGCCTGTGGCGTCGTAGTTCCAGAGAGTCCAGAGGTTATAGGCGAGCTCGGAAAGGGGCTGGAGTTGCTCGGGGACGGCGGGGACGACGACGAAACGACGAACGGTGGGCATTCTCACTCCTTTGATGACGCACGCCGGGCGTGTGGTGCGGGGGCAGGGAAGGGTCAGTCTACGCGAGGCCCGGAGTTTTGAAAATATCGGACCAACGGTGGAGGAACTGAAGGAGGGAGGGGAGATTTTCGGTCTTAAGGGGCTCATGGGGTTGCGCAGGTGCGCAAATTTCCGGATACGCGAATTTTTTTGTAGGTATTGCGGGGGCGGTGAGTTGCGCGAGAGGTGGGGGGACAGGTGCGCAGGTGCGCATGGTTTTTTGCGCAGGGCGGGGGAGGCAATGGTGAATTGTGAATCGTGAATCGTGAAAAGTTGGGAGGCGGGGGTTTCCATGGTCCTTCTCCGTGCGACGGCAACAAAGTCGGCCAAGGCCGACCGCTAAAATTGGGAGCGTCGCATATCAGAGAACGGATGGGAGGGGGGAAAGGTTCCCGGAAAGTTGGAGAATGTGCGGATTTTTTTTGGGGGGGGACCGTTATTCAGTTATGGGGGGCGTGGCATAGCGGGCGGTATTGGTACTTTTGGCGCAGGGGTTTGTGTATGCGGACAGGTGTGCTGGCGGTGTTGGCAGGGGCTGTGGCGATGGCTGGGGGGGCGACGATGGGGGCGGCGCCGGGGGGGGGAGGCGGGGGGAATTCGGGGGAGATGAATGTGACGATGACGGTGGATGCGGGGAAGGTGATTGGGGCGTTGAAGCCGGTGTGGAAGTATTGCGGGTATGACGAGCCGAACTATACGTATGCGCCCAATGGGAAGAAGCTGGTGGAGCAGTTTTCGCAGGCGGGTCCGGGGCCGGCGCACTTTCGCACGCACTCGCTTTTGGTGACGGGGGATGGGACGCCGCATTTGAAGTGGGGGTCGACGAACGCGTACACGGAGGATGCGAGCGGGAAGCCGATTTATAACTTCGACATCATCGACAAGATTTTCGACACGTACGAGCAGGCGGGATCGAAGCCGCTGGTGCAGATTGGATTTTGTCCGCAGGCGCTGTCGCCGCATCCGGAGCCGTACGAGCATCATTGGAAGCCGGGGGATCCGTACAACGACATTTACCTAGGGTGGGCGTATCCGCCGAAGGATCTGGACAAGTGGGCGGGGCTGATCAAAGCGTGGGCGGAACATTGCGAGCAGCGGTATGGGAAGGCGGAGGTGGAGAGCTGGCCGTGGGAAGTGTGGAACGAGCCGAACATCGGGTATTTCAAGGGGACGCTGGCGGATTACTGCAAGTTGTATGATGCGACGGCGCGGGCGATGAAGTCGGTGGATGAGAAATTGCGGATCGGGGGGCCGGAATCGACGGGGCCGAACGGGCGAGCGGGGGCGTTTTTGCGGGGGTTTCTGGATCATGTGGCGGCGGAGAAGACGCCGATCGACCTGGTGAGTTTTCATGCGAAGGGGTCGCCGACGTTGTACCAGGGTCACGTGCGGATGGGGATAAGCAACCAGTTGCGGGACATTGACGCGGGGTTTTCGATCGTGGCGTCGTATCCGCAGTTCAAGGGGTTGCCGATCATTATTGGGGAATCGGATCCCGACGGGTGCGCGGCCTGCCAGGCGACGGTGTATCCGCAGTATGGGTATCGCAATGGGACGCTGTACGCGGTGTACACGGCGGAGCAGATTGCGCGGACGATTCAGTTGGCGGATGAGCGCGGGGTGAATTTGCAGGGGGCGGTGACGTGGGCGTTTGAGTTTGAGGATCAGAAGCCTTTTGCGGGGTTTCGGGCGCTGGCGACGAATGGAGTGGAGTTGCCGGTGGTGAATACGTTCCGGATGCTGGGGAAGATGATTGCGCCGGGGGCGCAGCGGGTGTCGGCGACGAGTTCGGCGGACGTGGGGCTGGAGAAGATTCGGACGCAGGGGGTGCGCGGGGCGCCGGATGTGTCGGCGCTGGCGACGCGGGATGGGGATCGGGTGTGCGTGCTGGTGTGGAATTACCATGATGATGATGTGCCTGGACCGACGGCACATGTGGCGCTGGAGGTGAAGGGGTTGCCGGTGGAGGCGAAGGGGGCGGCGGTGACGCGGTGGGAGGTGGATGAGACGCGGGGAAATTCGTACACGGCGTGGAAGAAGATGGGGTCGCCGGAGGAGTTGACGGAGGCGCAGCGTGGGGAGTTGGAGAAGGCGGCGGCGCTGGCGGAGGTGGGGGAGCCGGGGCAGACGGAGGTGAAGGATGGGGCGGCGACGGTGACGCTGGATGTGCCGCGACAGGCGGTGACGCTGGTGGAGGTGCGGTGGAAGTAAATGGAGGGCACGGGGGACGACGGTTCCCCCCGACGACGACAACGACGTAAATGGCCACGAAAGGCACAAAGGGCACGAAGGACGACGGGAATTGTCCACAAATGGACACAAATTCGCACGAATGTGTTGTGGGGTGGGAGAGCGGGCCTTCCGAAGGCGGGGAGGTTCTATAGTTTCGTTTATAGTTTCTGGATTCGTTGGCGTTGGGGACGATCGGGTTAGACACTGGTTCATTTGTGGGCATTTGTGGGTATTTGTGGATGGGTCTGGTCGTTTTGGAGGTTATTGGGCGAGGGCGGCCATTCCGTAGATTTGGAGGGTGGGGGTGGTGAAGGTGGTGTGGGTGGGGGTGTCCTGGAATTGGAGGGGTAGGGGGTTGTCGGATTCGGGGGAGAGCCAGAGGAGGGATTTGGCGGGGCCGGGGAAGGATTTTTTTAGGGTGACGGAGAAGGGGGAGACGGGGGAGCGGGGGGGGGAGCGGTCGAAGTTGATGAAGTGGGCGAGGGTTTCGCGGGAGGGTCCGCGGACGAGGAGTTCGGCGAGGGTGGTGAGGGGCGCGGTGGTGGTGAGGGAGAGGCCGCCGGGGACGGAGTCGGCGACGCGTTGGAAGAGTTCCTTGTGATTTTTGGGGAGGAGCCATTGGGGTGGGTTGAAGCGCTCGGCGCCCGAAGCGCGCGGGGCGGGGGCGCCGGGTTCGGGGTCGGAGGTTTGGGCGGCGGAGCGGCGGGGCTGGTCGGCGCGCTGGATGGTGGGGGCGTAGAGGATGCGGCCCTGGCCTTCGGTGCGGGCGGGGAGGAGGGGATTTTGGGGGCGGCGGGCGCGGTATTGGTCGTACTGGCCGACGTTGCCGACGAGGATGAGGGTGCCGCCGGTGCGGACGAAGGCGAGGAGAGTTTGGAGCTGGTCGTCGGCGACGCATTCCTGTCCGGCGAGGATGAGGGTGGAGTATTGGGGGAGGCGGTTGAGCTGTTCGTCGAAGAGGAGATCGAAGGGGACTTTGTATTGGATGAGAACCTGTTCCATGAGGGTGGCGGGGACATAGGCGGCGCTGTTGCTGTAGGCCATGGTGGGCCAGTTGCGGAGGATGGCGACGTCGGCGACGTTGTTGGTTTGAGTGAAGTAGCGGTCGTTGTAGTGGCGGAAGAATTCCATGAGGGGGGTGAAGACGTTGAAGGCACCGGAGCCTTCGGGCGCGGGGGCGAGGCCGGGGAGGGGTTTCTGGAGACCGAAAGCCATGTGGGTGGCGGCGCGGAGGTCGTCGGAGAAGGAATCTTCGCAGGCGGAGTTGATGCGGCGGGCCATTTTGTAGGAGCGGACCTGGGAGATGAGGGCGCCGGTGGCGGGGTCGATGTGCTCGTTGTAGCCGCCGGTATCGAAGGCGACGAGATCGACGCGGCCCGCGTAGAGGGGGTGATAGACGGCGTTGGTCCAATAGCGGTTGAAGCTGTAGATGCCTTTGATGTTGAGGAGGACGGCGACATCGGGGTTGAGGGTTTTGGTGATGTCGTAGAGAGCGCCGGCGTAATTGGCGAGGGATTCGCAGCGGAAGCGGACCCATTCCTGGAGGACGGGATCGTCGAGGGCGGCGATGGCGGCGGGTTCGTCGTCGGATTGCCAGGCGTTGACCTGGAGGTCGGCGACGTTGTCGATGCCGAAGCGATCGAAGGCGTCTTCGGGGGTGGGATAGCGGCGGCGAAGGAAGGCGGCGAAGGCGGTGAGGCAGCGGGGGCAGCGGCAGGAGTGGGGCTCGGGCTGGAGCATGATGTTATCGAAGGCGAATTCATCGGCGTGGAGATCGTTGACGCCGACGGTGAGGACCTTGCGGAGGTATTCGCGATAGGCGGGTTCGTTGGGGCAGGCGTAGTGGCGGAAGAGCTGGCTGCCGTAGGGGACGGGGCGGTTGGAGGCGTCGCGTTGTTCCCAGTTTCTGGCTTCGGGGAGTTCCTGGTAGAGGGTTTCGATGAACATGGTGCCGCCGACGTAGAGGCTGACTTTCATGCCCAGGGAGTGCATGAGGTCAGCGACTTTTTGGGCCTGTGCGATGTGGGGGCGTTCGTGTTCGAGGCCGAAGCCTTTGTAGAAGAAGATGCGTCCCCACTTGACGCCGGCGGCGGCCATTTGGCGGATGTTGTCGGGGTCGAGCATCCGGGCGTAGGTTTGGGCGACGTCGGTGGAGCGGTCGCCGCGGCGGAGGAGGAATTCGAGGGGCTCGTGGGAGAGCCAGGTGATACCGCGGGCGCGTTGGCGGCGGTCTGCGGCGGAGCGTTGCCAGCGGGTTTCGGTGGGAGGCGCGACAGCCGGAGCGGACTGCTGGGCGACCAGCGTTGGCGGGCAGAGAGCGGCGGCGCCCGCGGCGGCAAAGGACTGGAGGGCACGGCGGCGGGAGAGGTGGGGCATGGTGGGACCTCGTTGGTGGGTGACGCTGGCGGAATAACGCGGTGGCGGGGGCGGTGATGCGGGGTTCACCCCTGCTCGCCACTTCGGATGAAACCAGGGAGAGCACGGAGGACACGGAGTTTGGCTTAAGAATTTGGGATTTCTCCGTGTTCTGCGTGTTCTCCGTGGTTTTTACGTCGGTGCTCATTGTGTGGAGTTGTGCTCGCCGATAAGAGTGGGATGGCTACAGCGCGATTGACGGAATATGAGTTGGAGGTGCTGCCGACGTTGCCGGCGGGGGCGTGCGAGCTGGTGGTGAATGAGGAGCACTTTCGGCGGGTGGTGCAGTATGGGATTGGGCGGGCGAAGACGTCGGTGGATATTTTGACGGCGGATTTTAAGGCGATGCTGGTCCCGTTAGCACGGAAGGGGCGCGGGCGGGGGCGGAATGGGGCGGAATCGATCGTGCAGGTGTTGCGGCGGCTGGCGGAGCGCGGGGTGGAGATTCGGCTGCTGCATGCGGGGACGCCGTCGTCGGCGGCGCTGCGGGAGCTGCGGCGGGAGTTGCCGGGGAATCTGACGATTCGGCGGTGTCCGCGGCTGCACGCGAAGGCGGTGATTCTGGATGCGCGGGCGATGTATCTGGGGTCGGCGAATCTGACGGGGGCGGGGCTGGGGGCGAAGGGAAAGGAGAAGCGGAATTTTGAGATGGGGATATGGACGGAAGCGACGGCGATGATCGAGGCGGTGCTGGATCAGTTCAACACGCTGTGGGAGGGGCATCAGTGCAGGAAGTGCAAGCGGCGGGAGGTGTGTCCGGTGCCGCTGGAAGAGCCGGCGTTGAATGGGGGGTGAATCAGCCGGGGGCGTCGGGGTCGACGCTGGCGGCGTCGAGGTCGACTTCGTGGACGCGGTTGTCGAGGACTTCTTTGGCGTATTGCTGGACCTTGCTGGTATAGCGGTCGTCCTGGGTGATCATGGTGAGGCGGCGGCGGATGACGGGGTCTTTGCGGACGACCCAGGCCTGGAGGACGGTCTGGGGGTAGACGGAGCGGGGGTCGCGGAGGTTGGGGAGGATGCGGAGTTTGGTTTGCATGCGGGTTTCGTGCTGGTTGCGTCCGCCGTTGCCGGCGGCGGCGATGATGTCCTGGAGGTTTTTGACGGCCCCTGCGCCGGCGATGCCGCGGATGACGCCCATGCGGGCTTCCTGGGCCTGGAAGGCCTGTGCGGAGGAGATGTCGAATTCGTTGACGCCGACGATGGCGTAGCGGGCGTTGGAGCCGGTGAGGGCGGAGGTGGGGGTTTGGAGGGCGAGGCGGACGTGGAGCGTTTCGACGTCGACGTGGACTTCCATGAGGTCGGAGTCGTCGGGGCTGGGGTTGACGGTCATGTGGGAGGGCCAGTCGGCGCCGAATTCGCCGGTGAGGTATTTGTTGATTTCGACATAGAGTTGTTCCCAGGCGGCCTGGTCATCGGCATTGTTGGGGTGGATGACGGTGGGCGCCATGAGCTTGTAGGCGTTGTCGAGATCGGCGGGCTGTCCATTGGCAACATCGATCATGAAGGTGTTGATGGCGTGTTCTTTGCCGAGGGGATAGTTCATCCAGGCGGGTTTTTTCTGGGAGCCCGAGAAGACGACGGCGAGGATGGCGGCGACGAGGAGCAGGGCGCCAAAGATGACGGCCTTGCTGGTCCACCAGGGGGGGCCGGCCTCGCGGCGGCGTTCTTCGCGTGCGCGGCGTTTGCGGGCGTCGCCTTCGAGGGCGTCCATTTTGGAGACTTCGAGGCGGCAGACGAGGCAGCGCATGTGGCCGGCGGGGACGATGCTGCCGCACTTGGGGCATTCGCGTGTGCGTCTGGTGACACCTTGTGAGCCCTGGGTCATAAGCGTCTCTCAGTACCCCCCTATCGCGTTGGCCGGCGCTGGATCATTATGGCTGTTGCGCGGGTAGATCGACATAGGCGCCGGGCACGGTTTGGGAGAGGCCCAGCGCGTGGACGACGGTTCGGAGTTCTTCTTCGGCGGCCTCGACGGACAATCCGCCGCCGGTGAGGAGTGTTTCGAGCTCGACGAAACTGCCGCGGCCATCGACTTTGTCGAGGTGAATGCGTGTGGAGCGGTAGATGAAGAGGTGGCGTGTTTTGGCGAGTTCCTGGGGCTGGCCGAGGGCCTGGGTGAGGGCGGCGGCGAGTGATTCGGGGTTGCTGACGGGCGCGATGTGGAATTCGGAAATGCGGGCGTCGTGGGAATCGGCGCGGCGGTAGGAGATGAGTTCGGCGGACTGGGTGGCGTTGTTGATGCGGAGTTTGAGGCGGGCGAGGGGCGCGGGGAAGAAGAGGTCGCGCTGGTGGGCGATGCCGCGGTCGGTGGCGCCCAGACGGAGCGCGGCGTTTTCGGCGGCGGCGAGATCGGGACAGATGAACTTCCGCTCGAGGTTGTGCATGGCGGCTCCGAGGGATGCGGTAGAGGGAGTGACCTTGTTTATTGTACCGTGGCGGGGGTGGTTTTTGGCGCCTGGCGGCGGAATTTGCGGGGCTCTTTGAGGGTCTTTCGGCGTCACTTCCCGCTGAATCATGGATGATTTTACAACCTTTTGGGCTCGTAGCGCATCGCCACCGCACCGGCGGTGAACTCCCGTCTGCTCACGAGCTTCAGGTTGATATATTTCGACAGCCCGGCGAAAAGCGTCGGGCCGTGGCCTGCCAGCCGGGGGTGTATCACGAATTCGTATTCATCGATCAATCCCAATTCGGCCAATGCGAGCGGGAGCTTCACGCCTGCGACGAGCAAGCCCTTGTCTGGTTCGCGTTTGAGCTGCTGGACGGCTTTTTCCAGGTCCCCGCGCAGGAGTTCGGCGTTCCAGTCCACCCGATGCAGCGTGCTGGACACGACGTACTTCTTCATGGCGTCGATGGTTCGGGCGAAGGGTTCCATCCAGGGCAGCATCCACTCGGGCCGCACTCCCTGCGCGGCGGGTCGCCATGCCGCCTCCATCATTTCGTAAATGACCCGGCCCCAGAGGAGGGCATCGGCCCGGGCGAGATGCTCGGTCCAGTACTGATGCAGCTCATCGGTGGAACCTGCACGATGGTCGCAGCAGCCGTCGAGGGTGATGTTGATGGCATAGCGAAGGGGGCGCATGACCTGAGCGTACGGCGGGTGGGGCATTGCTGCAAAGGGATTTTTGCACTCAGGATGCCGGGGGCCGTCAGGATTTTCATGGTGCAGAACCGGACGCGGACCGGGCCAACAAAAACGGCCTTGCGTTTAGAGCCAAGGCCGTTTTGAAGTAGCGGGGGGAGGATTCGAACCTCCGACCTCCGGGTTATGAGCGTCTTAAACTCAATTTTCCGAAGGTGTTGCAAGAATCGTACTTAGCGATAACCACAGCACTTACGGTGCGGTGCTTACGGTCATCATGGTAGCCATGTTTACCATATTTTTCCAACGGTAGTGTACGCGCTAGTGTACGTTTTTTTGCCGGTGATTCAGCCTGTTAGCTTGCGGCATTGATGCGGTTTTCAAGTTCCTGAAGCGTCGCAAGGATATCGTCAAAACTTACCGGTTCGGTCAAATACATATCCCTCATCGCTTGGTAATCCTGTTGTAGGGCGGACAATCGTGCAGAAGGTGGGACCAGGCGAAACGTGCCGGGTTTGGCTGCATCGTAGTTTGCCCAAGCACTGCCGAAGAACTGGCTTTTCCATTTCACGACCCGATCTCGAATGTCATGCCGGTCGATGGCCGTGCTTGCGATTGGGTGCGTTGCCAGGGCCGCCACATCGGCATAGTGGCGGGAGAAGCGGTCCGGGGTCGGCTTATCCGCTGGGCGGTGATACTCCGTGTGAAGAATCGTCGCCTTTTCCCAAAAGCTCCGCTCCACTTCCAAGGCAACGACTTCGCATCGCCAATCCGTAAAGGCGTCTGCGGCAACATCCACCATCCATGGACGTATCGGATGGCGCCCGACTGGCTGCTGGTCTGTGAGCGAGCCGAATTCCATCTTCACTGAGCGTTTAAGGTAGTCGAATCCCGTGGGCTGGGTTGTTGGATAATGGAACAAGAGCACGGGTGAGTTTGTGCTTGGGTCCCTGAGAAACTCAAACCATGCTCGCTTGCCCTTTCCCAACAAGGCTTCTGCTGCCGCTTCCATCGCCGGTCCAATCTGATGCTGAACCGTTTCGGCACAAGCCGCCTCAGCGCGTGTCATCCATTTATTGGCTTGATTACGACTGGTCCCGGCGTCAGGCAATTTCAGAAACGAAGGCGAGAGCGACAGGTCGATGTCTTCGGAAAATCTCTCGATTACGCCGAACACTTTTGACAGTGACGTGCCGCCTTTGAAGACGAAGTGGTTTGCGAATTCCGACTGGAACAGAACGGCCAGTATCCAGCAAACCCAAAAATCCTTCTCCAGCATGATCGGTGACACGTCGCGGCGTATCGCGGCCTGTTCGATATAGACCCGGCGTTCGTCGGGAGAAAGCGCGAGGAACGAGAGTTTCATGTTCTCTCCTGGGCGAGTTCCCGAAAGATGGGGTGCATCCATGCAGGGGCCAATGAAAGGTCGTTGAGCAGTTCTCGGCGTTTTTTTGCAGGGATAGTTCGTTTCAAATGTTCGCAGCGTTCCGGTGTCACATGCTCTTCACCTAGCTCGCGAAGGGCTTGGATGAGCAGTCCACTCAAGCGGTCAGATGCGGCCATGTTCCGCGCTGTCGTCCTCCGGAGTTGAATGGTGGTTGGACCGATCTTGACCGTTCGAGTTGGGCCATCGGTCAAAAAAACCGCCTTGGCCGGAACCTGTTCGGACAGACCGAGCACGTTGGCGGCGTATGCTCCGGCCGGTTGTAAGCGGGTGCGATCCCGTCCGGCGAGCGCCTTGGCGACAGCCTCCGCGGAGGGAGAGAGTGGCCCGAGTGTCGGATGCTGGTTTGGAAGATCATAGATTCCACGCGCGAGCCGGCGAATGGTGCCTTTCCGAACAAGTCTGTGTAGAGTAATGTCCACGGCCTCTCGACTGCCGAGTTCTAAAAAGTCAGCCGGCACAAAGACAGCCCCACGCCCACGGCTGTGAATAGCTGTAAGGACTTGTTTCTCAATAGATTCGGTCGATTTATGCGACGTCTTCATGTAAGAAAAGATAGCATTTTTTCCTTACAAGGTCAACGGTCAAATTAAGTTTGGCGGAGACCAGCAGCCCGGCCGCTTTAGCTCCTTATCACACTGCCTGCCGGGCAGCCTTTGGGAGTGCGGGTGAGCATTTGATCCTCTGGCTGAGGCGGGTTTGACAATAATGACTAATAACGGTGAAATGCCCTAACTACGGCGGCGTCGCGAGGCTAAGGAAAATGGCCGACCAGTCACCGGACAGCGTCATGACCATCCAGGAACTTGCACGGTATCTCAAGTTGTCCACCTCGACGCTTTACAAGCTTTGCGCGGCCGGAAAGGTGCCTGGCCAAAAGGTCGGCCGGCACTGGCGATTCCGGAAGGTCGTAATCGATGAGTGGCTAGCTCAGCCGTGTGGACATCGGGAGGCACTGTAGCGATGCGACAAGCGACCGCAAAGGAAAAAACGCCCTCGCATAAGCCCCAAGCGGCTCAGGCTGAAGAGGCCGAGTCGGAATTGCACACCGTTCATGCATCTGCGCCGCCAGTGACGTTTCGTTATTCTGGGCATGGCACTTTCCCCTGCCGGTATACCTGGCTCCCCAAGGTCGTTCGGCGACTTCTGACACAGCCCACTCTCTTCGAAGACGAAGACGATGCCATGATGAGGCTTGGTGTCGGCAAGAACATGGTGCGCGCAATCAAATTCTGGGCTGAATCTGCTGGGGTGATCAACCAGATTTCTAATCGGGGCAACGCATACGAGGTGACACACTTCGGCCAACGTGTATTCGGACCTGGGGGCTTCGATGAGTATCTAGAGGACATACAAACCCTGTGGCTTATCCACTGGAACCTCTCAACTCGCGTCCATGAAGCACCATTCGCGTGGTATTACCTAATTAACCACTGGCACAGAACGGATTTCACCAAGCCCGAAGTGCTTGCGGCATTCGAGCAGGAAACTCGGCGAGAAGACCGCGTGCTTTCTCCCGTCACCCTCGACGAGCACTGTTCGATATTCATCCGGTGCTACGTCACACCAATGGGCGGTAAACAAGCCGAGGATGCACTCGACTGTCCCCTAAACGAACTGGGTCTTCTGGAGGAAATCGGGGAGCGGCCCGACGCTGATAGTGGGCGGCGCGAACCGATTTACGCATTCCGCGTCGAGGACAAGGGTGACTTGTCCCCAGCGCTATTTACGTATTGTCTCCATGATTTTTGGGCCACGCGTCACGCGAATGAGAAAACGCTAGCGGCGCGTCAAATTGCCGGCGGCGTGGGCAGCCCCGGACAGGTGTTCAAGCTGCCCGAGCATACCGTGCGTGAACGTCTGGAAACTATAGGGCGTGATTCCCTGGGTGTGTTCGAGTATCAGGAGTCCGCTTCGATCCAGCAGGTGACCCGGCGCTCTGTACCTAATTCCGACACTCTCCTTCGTCGCGTCTACGGAGTCCGCTGAAATGCAATCCCCTGCTATCCGAGACCTTCTCAATATCCAGCGTCGATTCTTGCGCTCAACGCAGATCGAACGTGACTTCC
This sequence comes from Phycisphaerae bacterium, assembly GCA_035545015.1. Taxonomy (GTDB): domain Bacteria; phylum Planctomycetota; class Phycisphaerae; order WQYP01; family WQYP01; genus CALCHA01. Next base: position 97,754 of record DASZZD010000026.1, on the reverse strand, counting down.
ATGACCCTGCCTGCCTAAATGGCTATGTAGTAACCCCGCACGTGCGGGAAAGTGTTATCCGTATCAACGCTGGCCTCTCCCCGCGATCTGGGCTTCGGTCTTGGCGAATCACGGGCGACTATGGGTCCGGCAAGTCAAGCTTTGCGCTGCTGCTCGCGCAACTTTACGCGAGAAGAGAGGGGGAACTCCGTCCACAACTTCGACAGGCGTTAAATGATCCGATCGACGCAATTCGACGTTCAGGCATACGCTTTCATCCCATACTGGTCAGTGGTGCCCGCGAGCCGATATCGGTGGCCCTTCTTCGTGCGCTCGGCAGAGCGCTTGTGCAAGATGCCCTAAGCGGACGGCGCCAGCGGTCTGCCACCGCAAACCGGATCGACGAGCTGCTGGCCCGACCCCAGAAGCTCAGTGATCAGCAAGCCCTAGAAATACTTGAACAAGCACAGAATGAGGTGGCGTCCAGAGGGTCGAAGGGCGGAATCCTTATCATCTTGGACGAGCTCGGAAAGTTTTTGGAATTCGCTGCTCTTCATCCCGAACGACAGGACATCTTCTTCCTTCAACAGCTGGCCGAGTTGGCGGCTCGCAGCGGCAGCGACGCGCCTTTGTTTGTAGTGGGTCTCCTCCACCAAGGTTTTAGCGCGTACGCAGAATTGCTGTCGCAGTCTGCCCAACGCGAATGGGAGAAAGTTGCCGGACGATTCGAGGAGTTGCTATTTGATCAACCACTTGAGCAGATCTCTCACCTCGTTGCTGAGGCGCTTTCTATCAAGACGGATCGGCTCCCACGCGGAAGCGACCCATCCGCTCGTGGTGGAATGCGTGACACGCTACGCCTGAGGTGGTACGGTGCGTCAGCGCCATCAGCAGCGCTGCAGGCTCTTGCGCCCAAATTGTATCCGCTCCATCCTTCCGTCATCCCTCCTCTCGTGCGTTTCTTTCGTCGATGGGGCCAGAACGAGAGGTCATTATTCAGTTTTCTCTTATCAGCTGAGCGCGGCGGGCTTCAGGATTTTTGCTGTGGCCCCGCGTCGGTGAAATCGTTTTATCGCATTTCTCACCTTTACGACTACGCGGCCGCCAACTTCGGGCACCGTCTCGCGTCACACAGTTACCGCACGCACTGGAATCACATTGATTCTCTTGTACGCAGCTTCCCAGCATCCAACGACGAAGAGCTTGCGGTGCTCAAGACCGTGGCATTTCTGAATTTGCTTGAAGCGCCGGAGCTTGTCGCAACTGATGAGGCTATTGCGTTAGCGGTTGCAGATGATCCTCAGCGCTCGGGTGGCCGCATCCGATCACTTCTTGAGCAATTGCATCGCGATAGGCACGTTCTCTACTCGCACGGGAAAGAAGGCGGGTATCGTCTCTGGTCGCACACGAGCGTCAATCTTGACGCGGCGTACGAAGATGCGGGGCGCGCGGTGGGAGCCGGAAAGCGCATTGTCCAATGGATTAAAGATCATATTGAAAGTCGGCCGCTTGTAGCGAGACGACATTACATTCAGACGGGAACCCTTCGAACCTTCGATATCCGATACTGCGATGCGAAAAATCTCGGAGATGAAGTAAATGCTGCCTTCGGCGAATCTGATGGACGAATCGTACTTCCCCTGTGTGAAACTCACGAGGATGTTCGCGCCGCGGAGACGGTCGCCCGCACACTTCGTGGCCAGCCTGCAACGCTCATCGGAATTCCCGAGCCACTTGCCGCATTAGAAGGTCTAGTACAAGAGGTCGAAAAGTGGAAATGGGTAGAGCGCAACACTCCTTCTCTGAAGGACGACAAGTACGCCGCCGAAGAGGTTACGCGCCAGCTCTCGCTCTCCATGCGTACCCTTCAGAATCGAATTGATCACTATGTCGGGATGAGCTTCAGCGCTCGGCGAGGCGAACTCACCATCCGTTGGTTTCATCAAGGGGAAAAACAGGGCATTCGAACGGGTAAGGGTTTGATGGAACTCGTGTCCAAGCTATGTGACGATCTCTACCCGAAGTCGCCACACATCCATAACGAGCTGATCAATCGGAAAGCAATTAGCCCTGCGGCTGCGCTAGCACGTACACGTTTAATCGAACGGATTTGTGCAAACGCTGGGGAGACGCTGCTGGGTCTCGACCCGTCGAAGAAGCCGCCCGAGATGGCGATGTACCTGTCAGTTCTACGGGCCGGGAACGTCCATACGCTCGAAAAGTCTCGATGGCAGTTGGCATTACCCGCCCCAAAGGGCGACACCTGTAATCTGCGGCCGACACTCCAAGAAATCGGAAGAATTCTTGAAAGTGCTGGTGACGCCCGCGTGCGAGTTCCCGAGCTGTTTTCTGCCCTGCGCAAGCCTCCATATGGCGTCCGCGATGGACTCCTTCCAATGCTTCTTGCCATCTACCTGCAAATCAATTGGCACCGGACCGCCCTTTACGAAGAAGGCACCTACCTGCACGACGTCAACAGCCTCGATTTCGTTCGGCTCACGAAAGAACCAGAATATTTCGAGCTCCAGCACTGCGCAATTGAGGGCGTTCGTGCTGAGGTGTTCACCCGTCTCCTCGAAAGCCTGGATATCGCTGGCAAGGACGAGCCCGATCTCCTTGATGTTGTGAGGCCGTTGGCAATGTTTGCCGCAGGCCTACCAGATTATTCGAGGCGGACGAAAGAATTGTCTGCAACTTCGGTTGCCGTTCGCACGGCGCTCCTCGAGGCGCGTGAGCCGGCGACGCTAATCTTCGATGCGTTGCCCACCGCTTGCGGACACTCCCCGTTCGGGCCGCGCTGGGCGGGTAAGACGGACGCCCGAACTGATGCCGTGCAAGCATTTGCCGACAGTCTTAAAAAGGCCATTGCAGAACTGCGGGGGGCATATGACCGATTGCTCGACCGGCTTGAGCTTGCTGTAACCCAGACCTTCGGTGCGGATCGGACGCTCGCCTCTGTGCGTGCCGACCTTCAAGCACGCTTGCGGACGACATTGCCCTTAGTAACGGATGCGGCGCTGAAACCCTTTTTGTACCGCTTAGCGGATGATGGACTGGCGCGCCGGCAATGGCTGGAATCGCTGGGGAGCCAGTTGACTCGGAAGCCGCCCGAACGTTGGTCCGATCAGGATGAAGTCGAATTCCGTCACCAACTGTCCATTCAAGCGGATCGCTTCTCACGAGTGGAGGCCATTTCCTTCCAATCCGGCATGTCTGCGGCCAATGCTTTTCACCTTGTGCTGACTCGACCGGATGGAAGTGAAGTCCAAGAAGTGTTCCACCTTGACGACATCCAGCAGCCGGGCTCAAAAGTTGAAGAAGAGGTTTCCGAACTGATAGCGCGGCATGGAAAACGTGGTTTGGCTGCCGTGGCCAAGGCAGTCTGGGGTGTGCTTCAAGGCGAGCGTCAGAAGGAGTCGTTGCATGAGCGAAAGTGAAGTACGGCATATTTTGAGCCTTTCGGGAGGCAAAGACTCGGCCGCGTTGGCTATCTATATGCGGGACCGGGTGCCCAATATGGAATATGTTTTTCATGACACAGGCAAGGAATTGCCCGACACCTACGATTATTTGAACCGACTTGAAGCCTTTTTGGGGAAGCGCATTATTCTCACGACCGCTGGTGTTACTTTTGACGATTTGCTTCGCGTCAAAGGTGGCATGTTGCCCTCTCAGGCGCGCAGATGGTGCACGGAACTCATGAAACTGAAGCCTTTCGAGGCCTATATTGGGGATTCGCCTTGCATCAATTACATCGGCATTCGTGCGGATGAAAAGCGGGTGGGATACATCAGTCACAAGCCCAACATCAAACCAGTTTATCCGTTCCGCGAAGACGGGATAGATTACGCAGGTGTAACCCGAATCCTTGAGGACTCGGGCATTGGTTTCCCACCCTATACGGATTGGGGTCGCACGCGAAGCGGCTGTTTCTTCTGCTTTTTTCAACAGAAGATCGAATGGGTGCGATTGAAGCAGCACTATCCGGACCTATTTGATCAAGCTAAGGCTTACGAGAAGCCCAACCGTGTGAATGGCAACGTATTTTATTGGGACGAAGAGCCATTAGAGGAGCTTGAAAAGCCCGAGCGGATGGAACAGATCGAGCGAAATTGGCAGAAAGCACAGGAACGCCAGCGGGCTAAGCGTGTCGCCCTTCCGTTAATCACCACCCTCGGCGGGCTGGAAATTGAGTCGCCAGCGCGTGACGGGTGTCTCATGTGCCACTTGTGATGGACGGAGAATTGTGGCATGACCAAGCAACAGGCCGACAAGTGGGTGCTTTTCTTGAGGAGTTACGGCCCCGTTGCCAAAAACGGGAGCATGTATGCCGAAGACATTCCGGAGTTGTCCAAGCAATACGGCGTCGCTGAGCTTCGCTTCAGGCATCCGGCCGAAGACTTAGTTCTGAATGCAGTGAATCCTGAGGTCCCCTCCCTGACGAATATGGTGCTTACTGGTACCGCAGGGGACGGGAAGACAACCCTTTGCTATGCGCTATGGCAGCGCCTGGGGGGGAAGGTAGCCGAGGTGTGGCGCAGGCCCTACGGCATGCTCACAGTGAACACGCCAGCAGGCCCCCAAACAGTACACTTTCTCTTCGACTTGAGCGGCTGGGCACCGGAGAAGGGCCAGCCGTGGAGCGCTCACCAACTCGATCTTCTTGATCGCTTCGCCTCCTCGGTAAACGGAACCGGCAAAGAGCTCTTCGTGATCGCGGCCAACGACGGAAAACTCATTCAAATTTGGCGAAATCTGGCCGAGCTGCATCCTGAATCATCCGCAGCCAAGTTGCGGCCGGATCTTGACCGGATGCTCGCCCAAAATCTGGGGAGCGTCGACGGTAAATTGCTCCGCCTAATAAACCTGAGTGGGACAAGTACTGCCGAACTGCTCCATCTCGCACTTTCCTCGCTGCTGCAACGGCCCGAATGGGCCTGCTTCGAAACGCTCGCGGATGACCCTGCGTATGGCTCGGCATCGCCCTTAAAACGAAACTGGCTTTTGCTGAAGGACCCGCTTTTCTCGTCGCGCCTTTGCACATTGATGGAACTCTGTGACGCGAATGGACTCCATGTCCCTGTTCGTGAGATTTACCTTCTGCTGGTGAACGTACTCCTGGGGCACCCGGCGGTTAATCAGCACCTCATGAAAGCCGGCGACCTGCGACGCGTGGTTGCGGACAGCACTGCATCATTGGCAGCGGCGCATCGAAATTGCTTTGGTGACAATCTGCCGAGACAGAAAAGAGACGAGTACCGGGTATTCGGATATCTCGCGATGTTTCGCGTCGGAGAAGAGACCTCCAACGACATCGATAATCTCTTGCTCTTCGGCCGTGACAATCCAGACCTGCATCCCGAATTTGTCCGGCTTGTCGAGTCGGACGTGCATTACACACCGAACGCTGCATTCGAGCGATTGCGACTGGATTATCTTGGCGCTGAGGAATTTGGCGAGGATCACCGGACGCAGTTCCTTGCGGAATTATCCAATGAAAGGCGGCGGCTGTTCTTCCGCTTGCCCGATCAGGATGGCGCCCACATCACCCCCTGGCAACTGACAGTATTTCAGTCTGCCGGCACCTTTCGGCATCACGTCTTGGATCAACTGAGGTCAGGAAAGGCCGTAGCTCTGCACGTGGTGGAGGGGATTGTGCGCGGTCTTAACCGGGCTTGGAGCGGAATGCTGATTGACGACGGCACTCATCTGCACCTGACGAGTGGGTTAGACTCGACGACGGCTCGCCTAAGCCCAGTATCACTACACCGTGTGCCAGTGGCCTCCAACTATTATGGCGAGCAAATAACGGTGGCGATGGGTCTGCGCGATCGCCCGCAACTTATCGTCTATCTCCTTGGTCAGTCGGTTGAGTATGAGATGACGCTCCTGCGTTTTGAGTTTCTTGAGCGGATATCAAACGGGTCGCTGCCGAATAGCTTTTCACGCGAATGCTATGAGGATGTCATTGCGTTCAAAAGTCGCCTTCTTGCAGCATGGCAGCGTACCCAAAAGAGCGACCCGCCGCAGTTGAGAATCGTCGAGCTTGACGACCACGGTATGCCGCGCGAGCACACGATTAATCTTTGAGGGTCACGATGGAGCTCGCAACCATACTCGATCCGGCAAACATCCTATCACGCCCCCCACGGAATGCGGAGGGCTATAAAACCCTTTCCTCTTGGGGAGAGGAGCAGATTTGGGGCCACCGACTATGGCACCGACAGACCCCTTGGCTCCTGTTTTTAGAATTCCTTGGCATCGCAGAGGCGATGCTGCGTGCGGATCGCCTCTTTGTGAGCGATACCGCAAGATCCATCATTACTTATCGCCTGCATCAGCGAATCGCACTGCGAAATTTGCTGTTTAACAACGCACTCCTATCTCGGATCAACGAATCGCCGGGTGCCGATAGCGTTAAATGGGACGCCTGGACGAAATGGATGAATGAGGAGTGTGAACCGCATCGCGGTCTCGATTTCGGATACCTCCGTCAACGGTTTGCTAAATTTGGTGATTTTGCCCGCACGATCGAGCTTCTTCGGAAGACCGTGTTGGAGCCAGGGACGAACCGCAGATGGTCTTCCCGCTTCCTGTTTCCGTTCGGCCAGCACGCACTGTACGAAGATCTTGATATCACCGGAGCCAAGGCCGAGCGACAAGCGATCAACTTTGGGCGCGCTGGCGATTTGCTCTACATGATGTTGTCGAGATCGTCCTACACGACGGAGTTGCGGGCGCTGTTTGCCGATCTTCTGCGTCTGCCAAATATCCCCGACAAAATGGTCGCCAAGCTCCTGCCCCCCGCCGGTAGCGAAGATCTATCGGGTGAACGGACAGGGGGCTACCTGCCTTACAAGTCTCATCCGGCGTACGACCGGCTGGCCAAGGATTGGTTGTCCCTTCTCCGGCTGTCGCTCCCGTCGCGCGATGCTTACGCACACGTCGTTCCTTTGGCAGCTTTGCACCTACTTCTCTATCAGATGGAGACTGCCGCCGCATGGTGTGGCCGTCCTGCCGCTCCCGTTTACGTCTGCGAAATTATCGCTCCGAAGATGGAATTTGTACGACAGCGAGCGCTTCGGAGCTATCTGGACAACGACGGTCTTCCTCGTCTGGCGCTCGAAGCGCTGGCGCGTATCACGATGAATGGCACCGCTTGGGACGCCACAGCCAACAATCCCTCACTGATAACCGATGCCGAGCGCGTCACGGAGGCTGTTCATTATCTGGAAGACGTGCTTTGGTTAGATCCTAAGGAGGCCGCCGGCGCGGCTGACTTGCAGGAGTTTAAGTCGCTAGTATTGCGCCGGCTCCACGACAAGCTCGACGACAATAACGGGCTTCTTCATTCAGCCTACGGACGTCATTGCGGATTGATTTCCAAACGCGGCGCTCGCAGCTACCGGTACGCACCTACGGACGCACTCTTGAAGACGCTTGTACTTGCAAACGTCAAGGATCGCATTGAGTTTACGGAATTTCTTTCGCTGCTGTTTCGACGCTATCGCCTGGTCTTCGGTCCTGTCGAGGCCAGCATCGCACTACCGGTCGAGGAATTCGAAGAGACTCCGTTTAGGAAAAATATTGACCGGCTGGAAGAGCGATTTCGCAGTATGGGGTTGCTGAACAGGCTCTCTGACGGCGTCGCCTATGTCGAAAATCCTTTCTCAGGGGGGCTCTGATATGGTGACGGACGCGCTCGCATTGGTCGGAAGATTGGGATGCAACAGGCTCCGTGTCTTCCTTGATAAGGACTCCGAAGAACACGGGACTGCCCGCCTTGTTCTTCACCGGCTAGGTGTGGACGAGGTCGCGGCTATTGCGGTTGCAGTATCACGCGATCCCGATCTGGCGACGCGGGTTGAAATCCTGTTGCCACGCTACAAGATGGCCGATGCCCTTGGCGTAGAAGACTCTTGGCTAACCGATATGAGCACCACCGAGGTGCGGACGGCCGCATGCAGTAAAGAGGCCCGTCTTTTCGCATTATTCGATGTTAGTCAAGAACAAAGTCTGGCCCAAGTGGAGAAGATCAATAAGGATGTTCTCCTCGACGCCGAATTGGCGGACGAATGGGTTGCCGAATCAATCGCGGGTATGGAGTTTCCGCTCACGACGAGTATGCGGCAACAATGGGTGGCCGCCGTCAAAGGGATGTTCCAGCTTGACCGCCTTTCGCTGCGCGACGCAGCGCAATGGCTCTGTCTGACGCGGGATCTCCTTCGTGAGGGACTGACCGTCCGTAAGGCACTGGGCAAGAGTCTATGGGTGCTACGGCTGCCGAGCTTTGCCAACGCGTTTGATTCAATTCAACCCGAGCAAAAATTGAATTATCCCTCTGAGTGGCGCAAAAAGTTCGCTTCGCATTGGACGAATCAATCATACCTTTTTAAACGAAACAAGCAGCAGGTACCCTACACGCGCCAGTCGCTAGAAGATGCATTCGTCAAGACACAGGACACGCTGCTGGAATCCGTGCGTTCTGCAATCCGCACATTTATTGATGCCGAGGACGGATGGACTCCGGAATCCGAGCGTTTATCCCGATTGGATTGGGACGACGTTCGGCCCTTTTTCGAAGGTACCGGCAAAACGGACCCACAGACTCTGGGGGCGCGTACTAAGAAGCACTTTCGTCTACTCGATCCCGAAACCGTTCTTCCAGCGGACTGGTCGTACATCGAGGGTTTGGTTGAGCGTGGGACCAAACCTGTAAAGGACGAGACCGACGAACGGTTTTATTTTGATCATCGCATGGACCTCCAGCAGGACCCGTCACTGACGGCGAGTTGGGAGCGGTTCATCTTCGGCTCGGAAGTATCGTGCACCGACCTGACCGTGGGTCTCCTCGACTGTATCCGTCGATTGCTGCCAGCGCGAGAGGAAATTGACGGCCCAGTCCTTGTCGAAGTCACAGCCGAAGAGTCTGAGAAGATCAAATTCAAATTGAAAAACGAGGCTGCGTGTCGCTACTTCCAGGCTCGTTACTCTGGTCTTCAGAACACTCTTGCGCCTTATGTGGAATTCCGTAAGGTGCTTGCCTTTAACTACGAAGCAGCTTACGCGGACCTCCAGGATGCGAAGGGATTCCGGCCTGAGTCAACCGCCAAGGCCGCACTGCAGCTTTCTTTTCGCGTGGTTTTAAAGTCTGCCGATGACGAAACACGCCGAACATCCATGCTCCGATTGACATGGGCCTTCGAAGCGGCATCGGTACTTTCGGGCTTTCACCAAGACCTCCTGCGACTTTCCGAGTTTGCGGCAAAGCGAAAGAAGCCGCCACTACTGCGGTGTCAGGCGAATCGGGAGGAGTCGAATGTTCGGAACCACAATCATCCGCTTTCACTGAGCGACGTCTCTGGCTTTGCACCCGGACGGTCGGAACGCGGGGCCTTCCTTCCGGCTGTCTCGAAGTGCCATGACCTGGGAAAAGACTGGGCGACCGCTTTGGGTGTGTGTTTAGATAAGCACTACATTGACGGCGCGCTCGCCGAGCTTCTAAAGGCAGGCTTCGACACCTTTGCCTCCAACTACGAGGCGGCTATTCAGCAAATGAACGGCGGAGACACGAGCAGTGCACTCGCTGCCACTCAAGCGGAGCAGTATGGCGCGTTACTTCACGCAGTAGCAACACGTGTCACCGCAGACGAAGCTCGCCGGCTCCTTTTACGACCCTTGCTTGAAGTCGGGGTTGCTTCTGTCGGAGGCCCAGCCGGTTGCGATCCGGTTGCGGTCGTCTGTCCTTGGCACCCATTGCGAATCTACAGCGCTGCCTCACGGATGCACCGGCTCAAGAGCGTCCTCGCGGCTCTCCTCCAATACCCCACGCCGCAATTTGCGGATGGTAGTGGCGAACTGTACTTCAAAGAAGCAACCGAGATGTTGGAAGACGCAGGATCGCCTGAAATCGTGCTTGATTGGCGCGGTGCCGAACCGGTCCTTTTGGCAACCACTGATCATCTTCACGATTACACGTTGCACGAGTCGCCCGTCCCCACCGGCAGCAGATCTGCGGGAACGAATGAAGATCCCCGCTACACGGCGGGTGTTGTAGCGGAAGTCGTGGATTCATATTTGACCCTCCAGCCGCACGAGCGCGACAGCTTTTCGATTGTGCTCTACAACTGCGATTCTGCTGCATTACCCCAGGCCGTGGTAGAGTCTGTTCGCGCAACCGGCGAGCATGAGGCTCATGATGCGATGTGTCAGATCATTCTGACGCACTCAGATCGACGGCGGTTGCGACAGCTTTACCAAGGTATTGCATCACAGGACGGGGAGGACGAGGCGTTCCACGTCAGCGAGTCGTCCCGTGACTTTATGGCGCGAGTGCGCATCAACATTATGGTTGACGAGGCACCGGAGCCTGACCCCAGGTCCGGCCAACCTGCTGACGTTGTCTTTTGCCATGATGTAATCTCGCGCCATGCCGAACTGAGCTGGGCGCGAGCGAGTCGCGTTGCGGCTACATTTTCCGCGGACGCTCTCCAGCCTCACCAGTGGGCTCGGCGTCGAGAAATGCAGCGGGGAGACCGTGAGTCGGTCGTGTATCTGGCGTGTCCGGCCCAGACGGAAGTTGGATGGCGGTACTATCTGGCCGCTGCGCTTCTTTGCGAGCCCGAATTCGCCATTGAGAGCTGGAATGCGGGATTTTGCCAGTTGCCTGCCCGCCGACTGAACTTTGACAAAGCTGAGACAAACCACATCTTCCGGCAGACCCACGCCCTGGGAAATTGGGTCGTGAACCTCGATGAACTTCTAGATCGGCGATTGCTGCGCGATAGGGATATCCGCGTGATCCGGTATCGCCAAACAACCACTCAGGGCCGTAGCCTGATAATTTCCTCGAACGCTTCGGATGCACTTCTGCGCGCAACTATACAGAATAAGCTTCGACCATTACTACCAGACGGCCACCCTCCACAAGAGCTAGCGTCGAGCGCAGATAAATTCATTGGCGGTGCCAACGAAATCTCTGGCCAACTCGTTCTGCGAGCCGCCAAGCGGGGATCGAGCACGAATGAGCTGTTGGGACTGGTGTTGAGTTCTCATCTGGTTCGTCATGAGCTGGGCCCGTCGCGTGACCTGGCGTGTTTTCTTCTTGACGATTATGCGACATGGTTGGGGCAGACGGAGGATCGAATCGCAGACCTCATGATCCTGTCTCCAAGCTTCAATGCAGCAGGCGAGAAACTGCTGGACGTAATCGTGACAGAAGCGAAGTTTGTGCGAGCCGACCAATTGGCCGCGAAGGCTCGCGAATCATCAAAGCAGCTTAGGGATTCTCTACAACGCCTTGAGCGGGCCCTCCTGTCGGACGTGGCGCCAGTAGATCAAGATATTTGGCTTTCCCGGCTTTCCGACATGCTGATTGATGGACTGCATGACCGCCATGGAGCGGGGGCACTTGACCTACCTGCATGGCGCAGCGCGATCAGACGAAAGGAAGTCCGCGTCTGTTTGCGAGGCTATTCACACGTATTCGTGCATGGACCGGCCGATGACGAAGGGGCGAGCGACAGATATACCCGTGTCCCAGATACGATGGACGGCCATCAAGAGTGCTTCTCCCGATCTACCCTTCGCATGATCCTGCGCGGATTCTTGGGAATCATTGGAGGTGAGGCGAATGTTACTGGGCTGCGTCGCTCGCTCGCCGGTCATGACTTTGCCGCACGGACTTACTCATCTATTACCGGTGGGAACGACACGGGAGGCAGTGCCGGCGAGTCGCGCGACAATGATCCGGGCAGCGGTGGCGGAAAGGGTGGACCGAGTCCCGCCCCTCGCCCGTCAACCGATGCACCTGCTGCACGGGATAGAAGCGATTCACCAGACCGGGAATCTGCGCCGACCAGCACTGAAGGAAGTAGAGTAAACGATGCTACTGGCGCAGCTAGCCCTCTGATCAAATCTCTTGCTGCCGACGCGTTTCGACGGGTCGTGGACGGTGCCAGACGAGTAACGTCCGAAACGGCGCAAGATGCTGAGGCGCTACAGTGGCTGGAAGAAACCGGCCGGCGCACGAAAGTGGCTTTGCAAAAGCGTAACATGACGGCGAAGCTTTTGGAGCAGCGTCTCACGCCGAACGCCGCGCTGTTGAAATTCCAAGGTACCAATGATCTCACAATCGCGAAGGCAGAGGCGCGCCTTAGCGAATTCAAGACGACAGACGGACTGGATATCATTGCGGTACGCGCCGAGCTCGGACGCGTAGCGATTGCCATCGCACGTCCGCGCCGCGAAATCCTCCATCTGCAAGACGTGTGGCAGCGGTGGCGTCCCAATGTAGGAAGTGGCAATACTTCCTTGCTGATCGGCGTCAAGGAGGACGATAATGACCTTCTCTTTTTGTCGCCGGACCCGCAACCTCACACCTTGGTGGCCGGATGGACCGGCAGCGGGAAGTCCGTGCTTATGCAGAACATCATTCTAGGGATAGCCGCTACCAATACGCCCGCCGAGGCGCAGCTTGTTCTTATCGATCCGAAACAGGCTGTGGATTATTTCGCATTCGAAGGCCTTCCACATTTCGTTGCAAAACCAATCACTGCCCCGGAGGCGGCGCTTGAACATTTGCAGGGTTTGGTTGGTGAGATGAAGCGGCGCTACCACTTATTGAGAGAGGCTCGCGTCCCGAATATTGGGCAGTATTTGAAAAAGACGGGAAAGGTCTTGCCTCGCCTGTGGGTGATTCATGACGAATTCGCCGTCTGGATGCAGGATGAATCCTATCGCGACAATGTAACTAGCTTGGTTAATCAGCTAAGTGTTGAAGCGCGGGCTTCCGGCATCTACCTTATATTTGCCGCGCAAAGACCTGATGTCACTGTTCTCCCAATGCAACTTCGGTCGAATCTTGGAAATCGTCTCGTCCTCCGCGTTGATACTGAGGCAACTTCAGATATCGCCCTCGGTATTCGCAAGGGGGGAGCCGAAAGGCTTCTTGGCAATGGGCACCTGGCAGCTCTCTGTGGTGGTGCGTCGGTCCCGGTGTACGCTCAGGTCCCATTCATTTCGGAGGATGACTTGACGCACCTCGTAACCACGATATGTGATTCTTACCGGCAATATGACTGAACTTTATGGCTGTTTACCTCGACAATAATGCCACCACATCGATGAGCAGCGACGTGCTGGACGCAATGATGCCGTTTCTGACGGACCGGTATCAGAACGTCTCCTCCGCAGCCGGAGAGGTTTCCGGGTTGCGGCGTGCGCTCAGTCAGGCACGTACACGCGTGGCGACGCTGTTAGACGTGGCAGATTCTGCGGAATGTGTGTTCACCTCGGGTGCGACTGAAGCAAATAATTGGGCGATTGAAGGAACGGCGCGCAACGGAAACGGAGTTGGGCATGTCGTTACTACGGCTATTGAACATCCGTCTGTACTTGAGTCAGTCCGACGACTAGAGCAGGAAAGTGGATGGTCGGTATCCGTTGTGAAGCCGGATTACTCCGGCGTTATCACCGTCGAGGATATTCTTAAGGTAATTCGGCCAGAGACGAAATTAGTCTCCGTGATGCTGGTAAACAATGAAACGGGGATTCTCCAGCCGGTAGGTGCAATATCGCGCGCGGTTAAGGCAATCGCACCGACTACCACGTTCCACACCGATGCAACTCAGGCGTTAGGAAAGATCGGCGTATCGCTGTCTGGAGAGCTTGAGACTGTAGACCTGCTTTCCCTCAGTGCTCACAAGTTTCACGGCCCAAAGGGAGTGGGGGTACTGGTTGTCAGGGCTGGCACGAACATCGCTCCGCTCCTGGTCGGCGGTGGACAAGAGAGCGGTCGACGATCTGGAACAACGAATATGCCGGGAGTTGTCGGATGCGGTGCCGCAGCCATCGCAGCGCGCTTGTGGGAGTCTCACCGAGGCCCGGTACAGGCGATGCGCGACCGGTTTGAGGAAATTCTTACCAGTCAATTCCCAAGCGTATTAATCTTTGGGAGAGACCAGGACCGGCTACCAAACACGTCGTGCTTTGCTTTACCCGGCTGCGACGGGAATTCGATCGCGGACAGGCTCGCGCTTGAGAATATTTGGGTCGGGACTGGCTCAGCATGTTCAGCCGGCGCGCTTCGACCGCCGCATTCTTTGCTTGCTATGGGAATTCCGTACTCGACTGCTTCCGCGGCACTTCGTGTCAGCTTAAGCCGGTACTCAAGCAACAGCGACATCGATCAGCTCATTAATGCATTGAGTATCATCGCATGCAACGCCACTACAGCAACACGACGCGAAGTTGGCAGATAAAAGGCCCCCGGGGCTACGGGGAGCCCCCAATCAACCCTTACCTTGCGAGCAGCGCTAGGCGGCGTAGGTGTCGAATGGAGTCCTGTATCGGCGGCCGATTAGCGGAGGGCAATGAGTTTGGTTTAAAATGGCAGAAGCGGGCGCTTGACGGCGCCCGCAACATTTTGAATTGACGCGCGAGCGTCAAGACGCTGCTTCGCGGAAAACTGCGACCTTTCCTCGAATACAGAAGCAGTGCCTTGAATTGCCGCGCCCCGAAAGGGGCGTCGGCCAAGGTACGTTCTGTATGCCCTGTCGCAGGGGTCCGCGAGCGGCTTTGGTTCGACGCTCTTTTTTTTGGGGAATCGTCATGGCCGAAACAGAACCGCCCCTCCCGATGCCTGCCGAAAAATGGCAGGAGATCGCTGCCCGTCTGAAATTCTCGCCGACGCAGCAAGACGTTGTGGAACACATCCTGCGCAACCGCTGTAACAAGCAAATCGAACATGACCTGGATCTGCGCCATGGGACCTTGCGCACCCACCTGGATCGCATCTTCCGGAAGGCCCAGGTTGAAGACCGGCAGGAGCTGGTGATCCTGCTGTGTGCCATGTCGCATGGCATCTGTCGGCCCCAGGGCTGACAACCGAACGGCTGTCAGCATTCGACAGTCTGGCCCGACGAAAAAAACAGGGTATGTTGTTGCATCCAAGCATCCGTCCCGATGCTGGCCACGGACCTCCGGCTGACGGCCCGGCGTTGAGCGTCACCCCTCCTGGCTTAAATCCATAGCAATCAACGCACAGTCGCAAAGGAGAGCAAATGAACTTCTCTTCCCGCCGGTTCCGCGCGCCGATGTTGGCCGTGGCCGCCATATTGGCCGCTCCCGTCGCGGCCTCTGCCGCGATTACGGGCTTTGGCGATTTTTCGCAGTTCACCATCAACGTGAACGACGCCGGCTCGCCGCCCTCCAGTCCCTCGGCAGGGACGATTCAACTGACGAATGGCTCGAACGAAGTCCGCAGCATCTTCGCCAACGTGCCGCAGACCATTACCCAGTTTACGGCGTCATTCACCTATCAGGCCACCAATGTGGACGCTGGCACGGAGCACATAGGCGTTGGGTTCGTCATTGAGAACGACCCTCGCGCGGCTTCGGCCATCGGGGTGGCCGACACGAGCAGCCCGCCGGATGGGTTTGGTTATCAGGGGATCATCAAAAGCGTCGCTGTCATCCTCGACCAGAATAACCTCAGTCTCGGAAATACCGCGACTAGCCTCTTTACCAACGGCGCTACCAGCGGCGGCGGATCGATCAGCACAAGCCCGGTGAATCTCGACTCGGGCGATCCAATCAGTGTGCAACTCGCCTATTCCGGCTCGGCACTCACCGAAACATTGACCGATACAAAGACACTCGCGACGTTCAGCACATCGTTTCTGCCGGGAAACATTGCCACTATTGTCGGCGGCAACAACGCCTTCGTTGGAGTAACCGCCGGAAATGGCTTCGTGTTTGGTAACGACTTCATTTCCAATTTCCAGTTCACCAGCGCGGCCCCGGAACCCGCAAGCCTGGGCGTGCTGGGCCTGGGGCTCACCCTCCTGTCGGCGCGGCGGCGCACCCACCGGCGATAGGCAGCACCAGCAGGGCATTATTGGGGACGTGACGGCGCAAGATCCACCATCCGCTGGAAGACTGGCCAACTCCTGCGGACACGTGTCCCGCCGCCTTCCGGGCGCATTGGAGGTGCAAGAAGGCGGCGGACTTGCCAATTCGCCGCGTCGTCACGGCCGAAAAAGCCCCTTCTTCTTTGCCGAGCGCGCCGCGCCAGCGGCGCCCTTTATCAACGGCTTCGGGCGATTTGCAACAAATCGCCCGAAGGGCCATGGGGGTGAGCGAAGCGAACTCAGTATGTGCGCAACCCGCATACGGGGAAGCTGAGAGTATTTTCGACAGTGATATCCGACGTTATTGAGCCGAGCGAAGCGAGGCCTCTCACAGGGCTATGATTGATGACTGAGTTATCCACAGGCTTCGTGTGTTATATTATGTGTTAATAAGAGTGTTAACCGGTGGGGAATACTCGCAACCGTTTGAAACCAGTAAAGCTATTTGCAGGGGTGGTTTCTGATACCCCGATGAACGGTTTCTGATAACCGCAATTTGGTTTCTGATACCCCGATATATCCAAACGGTTTCTGATAACCCGAAGCTTGACATTGGTTTCCGAAACCCCGATAAGGAAACATGGTTTCCGAAACCCCGACCGACACAACGCCAAATCTTCTCCCTGATCGTCATCAGCAGCACGACCTGTTCATGTGCGATGTCGCCGATGCTGTCCTTAAAGACGACATGGCTTCAATGGAGCATCCTTTTTTCTCCCTGTCAAAGAATCCCGAGACGGCGGTGCGGCGCTACGAGAACGGCGACAAGTGGGTCGAGATAGTCCCCAGCGTCAAAGGCCTCGCAACCATCTACGACAAAGACATCCTCATCTACTGCATCAGCCAGCTCATTGCCAAAATGAATGCCGGCGAAGCCCCCTCCCCTTACGTGAAGATCGTCGCGAAGGACCTGCTTGTGTTCATCAACCGATCCGTGGGGGGCAAAGACTACGACGCCCTGGTTGACGCGCTGGGCCGCCTGGATGGCACCCGTATCCGGACAAATGTGCAAACGGGCGGGGAAACCAACTATGAAGGTTTTGGGCTGATCGAATCCTTCAAGCTGCGCCGCTCCGAGAAGACCGGCCGCATCCTGGAAATTGCGGTCAAACTGTCAGACTGGGTGTTCCGGTCGATAGAGGCCAAGGAAGTGCTCACGCTGCACAAAGATTACTTTCGTCTCAAGAAACCCATCGAGCGCCGCGTCTATGAGATTGCCAGAAAGCATTGCGGCAAACAGGACAAGTGGAAAATTTCGCTGGAACTGCTCAAGCTAAAATGCGGGTCACGGGCGCCCCTGAAAGGGTTTCGCCACGACATCAAGGAACTGGCGCGCGGCGATCATCTTCCGGACTATTCGGTGATCTTCGAAGACGATGATTTTGTCACCTTCACCAACCGCAGCTCGTTAAAGGCCCTCCCTTCAACGGCCACGGTCTTCCTGAAGCTCGATCCCGAAACCTACCACGACGCCAGGCAGGTTGCCCCAAGCTACGACGTGTACTTCCTGGAGCGGGAGTGGCAGCAGTGGTGGCATGAGAGCGGGCGCCCCCTCCTCCACGATCCCGACAAGGCCTTCATTTCGTTCTGCAAGAGCCGCTATGAACGCAAACCATGCCCCTGATAGGACGCGGACAATTCCACATGTGAACTCTCCGAGAATGCACCTTGTCTGATTGTTGACAAGTTGATTTGTGGCCTTGTCTGCTATTCGTGATGGACAGTCGGCACATCATATTTGGCGAAGAGGTCGTTCAAGGCTTCCGCCATCAAATCATCAAGATAGATTTTCTTTCCCTGTGGGTCCTTCCGCCGGCGAAGCTGCACCATGCGCAGGCTGGTTCCAAAATCCGGGTTGAGCCATGCCCCCACATATTCCTTACCCTGCCGGCTCGGTGATTTGACCCTGGCCTTGGGAGCCTCTGATGGTACCGGGCTGGCGGGGGCTGGGTCCGGAATGGATTTGCCGGCGCTGCCTTTAAGCGCCTGCTCCAGCGAGCTCATTTTTGACATGTGGGTTTCTCAGCTTGTTAAGTTGTTGACATGTGAAGTTGTAGAGTTGGCGGATCTCCTCCGCCGCTTTGCCTTGGGGTGCAGCCTCAAGCGGGGTCAGCCCCACGTCGGCCGACGTGCCATACACGTCGAGGCGGCTCCAATGTACCGGGCATACGGCCATGCCGTAGGTGTCCGCCAGGATGCGTTTGAGTTTCTCTCCCTGGACCGAAGCGGCAGGATGCAGCTTGTTGATAAACACCCATGTCGGCTTGTTGCCGGCGACCCTTACCAGGTCGTGCATTGCCGGAAGGGTCTCAAAGTGGAACATCTGCGCTTCAACAGGCAGGAGCACCATGTCGGCGGCGCGCACCGTTTCCATGGCGGCGCTGTCATTGTGTCCCGGGCAGTCGATGACCACATAATCGGCTCCATGGGCGCGGGCGGTTTCGAGGGTCTGGCGGATGCGGCTTTGGAGAGCGCCGATGACGGCGACATTGTCTGACTGCCGGCGGTCGCGCCACTTGGCGGAATTGGCCTGCTGATCGAGGTCAATGATGACAGGCGTGCGTCCCTTTTCCGCGGCCGCGACGGCGAGTCCAAGACTGGTTGTCGTCTTGCCGCCACCACCTTTCTGACCGATGACACCTACGACAAACATTGGCGCGGACTTCTCAACATTTCAGCTTGTGGAACTGTTGCCATGTAAGTCCGTAGCACGGTCCCGCCGGCTTCGTCAACGAGAAATGCACAAGCACTCGCGCACGCGGGTCGCTCACTATGGTGTTGTCGGAGGAGCGGAAATTCTTTCAGGGACATGGGTGGATGGAGTGTGATCGGATTCGCGGGAAGGGGGTTCCTAGTTCGAAAACTCTTCCTAAGCCATGCTTAGGGGAGACGTCTGTCCAAAAACTTCTCCCCACGGGGACCCCGGCACCCACCGTCAATCCCACCGCAGCCAACGGCCAGTCATTCAACTGACAAAACATTTTTCTACGTGTGCGCGAAAGAATGGCCGGACATATTTCAATAAGGAGGTAACGTCACCGTTCTAACCGAAAGGACATGCCATGGAAGACCAGACGAAACGGAAACTTGTCGCGACGGGGAAGGTGGTCGGCGGCGCGCTGCGTGTGGCGAGCGGCGTCGCGACCGGCATTGGCGTCGGCTTGGTGGGAAGGTATCTCAAGGTACGTCACATGCAGAAGCCTGCCGGTGCAATCGGTTGGTTCTCCATCGCCGGCGGCGCGAAGATGCTGTCGAGCGGCTGGAAGGAACTGATGGGGTAGGTGTGCCAGGGAGGGTCACCGCCGGCAGGGCAGGTGCCGGGGGTGCAATAGTCTCCCCGGCACCGTGACAATAGCGTCCTACCAGCTTGCCCGGTACGAAACGGAGCGCAGCTCGCCCTCGGCGTCTTCGTTCACCCACGCGATGGCGGCGCGGAAGGTTTCGAGGTCGTTCTGCTTCTCCGACCCATCCGACTTTCCAAAAAAGAAGCCCTCGGTATGGGGCAGGTCTTCGGCCTGGATAGCCTCGACAATGCGCACAAGGTCGCCCGGCTCCAGATCAATCGGCTGGCAATTGTCCACGCCGTCGGCAAAGTTCTCGACAATAAAACCGTGAAGATTGGGGTGCTTCCGCCAGTACCCCAGATCAAACAATTCGCCTTTCTTTTCACCCCTGCGGCGGTCGCGCCGGTAGAAAAACGTCTCGCCCGTCAAATACATATCTAATCCCATAATCGTTCCTTCTCAGTTGGTTGGTTGTATGGAGCGATGAAGCCCCGCTTCACCCGCGTCCATGCAACCGAATGGTTGCGAAGTGCCACGGGCCGGTCTGCGGTCAGGGGCGGCTATGCCGCTCGTGCAACCCTTGACCGCACTAAGAGCGGACTGTGGCACGCGATAGGGATGTGCAAGGTTTAGTGCGCAGCACCGAGCGGACAGCGAGCCTGTAGCAGCCCGGGCCGAAGGCATCGCCCCAGGGAAAAAGTCCTCCGGCACTGTCCGTGTTCAACGGTATAGGAAACAATTAGGGCAGCCGACCCCTTGGGAAAAGGGAACTGCCAATCAGCGGTGCCGGCCAGTGTCATGCCCTGCTCGCTTGTCGTCATCCAGGGAGGCCTGCCTACGGACATAGGCCTCCAACTGGACGGCTGCACGGTCGCCGAAATGAAGGCCAAACATGGCGACCGCGTCCCGGAAGCATTTCTCAAATCCCTGCCGGGCGCTCTCCTGCTTCGTGCCGGCGACAGCGTCGAGCAGTTCAATGAGCCGGTCGGCCAGGGATTCCGTAATCTCGCGAACCTCATCGGGCTCCGGCCGGATGGCAGAGCCGTCTTCATGCCGCCCAAACACAGCAGCCTTCACGGAAGCGGGGAGGGGTCGCGGCACCGGCAGCCGCGCAATGACGCGCCGCGAGCCCTTCAATCGCTCAACATGACGGCCTTCCGTTGCAGGCGGGGCGGCTGCCGGCGGAGCGGCGGGGGATATGTCGTCCGCGGAGGGTCTGCCCGCCGCAGTCCAGTCGATTTCAAGCTGGCGGGGATTGCGCGGAGCGCGCCGCATCACCGGCCGGCAGCCCGGTCTGACGCTTTGCCGGCGGAGAATTCCGCGGCAAGGCGGCGCGCGATTTCCCGCGTGGTGGGGGTCGCATTGACGGACCACGCCTTCTGCGTGGCGTTGTACATGTAGCCGTAATGTTTCAGCCGGTCTTTCACTTTCTCTCCGGGGTCCCTGGCGAACGAAAACATCATGATGCTGGCGAGTTTATTCTCGCCGAGTTCAAAGCCCGAAGCAGGGTCGCTGACCACGGGGCGGTAGGGTTCGGCCCATTGGGCTACCGGTTCGGGTAACGGTGTTTCGGGCGAGCCGCCGGAGGCGGAGGGCTCGACAGGCTTCTTTTTACGCGGCATGCATGACTTCTCCCACAGGTGAGTATTCGCCCAGGAGGCGAGCGAAATTAAGTTGCACAAAGCACGCCAGAAGAGAAAAGGCAACAAAAAAAACGCCTGCGGTACGCAGGCGTTTGAGATTGCCGTTGTTTCCCCTGGCACTGTTATGGCTGCTCCTGCGTCTCCTTCCGGCCGCAGATCCAGTCGGCGGCCTTCTGGGCAGCACTCGCGGCAGCAATCACCAGTTTCCTGTCGTTTTTTAGCTGCCTGAGCCAGCCGCCGATATAGGCGGCCTGGTTGTCGATCACGGCCGGCTGGATACCGGCCTGTCCGCAAAGGAACGCAGCGCCCATCTCGGCGATCAGTTCCTCCCTGCCGTAATCAGGGCTTCCGAACGGCTTGGGGTCGGTATCGAGTTTTCGGTCGAGGCGCTTGCTGTGACCGGTCGAATGGACGCATTCGTGCATAAGCGTGGCGTAATACTCTTCCGGCGTCGCAAAGCGCGTGGGCTCGGGCAAGCGGATGCTGTCGCTGAGGGGACGGTAAAAGGCCTGCGTTCCGCCATGTTCAATCGCGGGCGCTCCTGCGAATCCTTTAATGATGTTTTCCGCGGCTTCTATCGGGGTGAAGTGGCTGGGCGTGAATGCCGGCAGGTCGGGAATCCGGATGCCGTCGCACTGTTCGGCGTTGAACACGTTGTAATAGCGAAGCATCGGGACGGTCCTGGGTTCGCCGCTGTCCTCATCGGTGACATCGAGCTGCTTCCAGAAGACGACCATGGAGGATTTCTCGCCCTTCTTCACGCACCCGCCGCGGGCCCTGGCCTGGTTGAAGGTAAGCCAGTAAGAAGAACCGTAGCCCTTGGCGTAGGCAGTAAAGGCGAGAAGGAAAACATTCACGCCGCGATAAGGCCTGTCGCTTTCGAGGTTTTTGGGATGCCCGGCAGTGCCCGCGCCGAGAATCGGGGAACGCCAGGGGATAACGCCCTTGTCGAGCATCGCAATAATGTGGTTGGTCACTTCGGAGTAAAGGTCGAACTTCATAGACATGCTCCTCTTTGGTTTGAGGGAGGGGTTTGTGGAACAACCACAAGGGCCGCCTTTCCCTCGACGGAGAGGAGAGCGGAATGCCCGCGCGCAGCCGTCAAGGTGGATCTGCCCGGAGGGAGGGACCCTCTGGGGGGGACCTTGACGGCGAGCACGGGCATGTAGAATCGGAGCGACAAGAGGGAAAGGCAGTCAGGCGTCTTCGCTGTCGGGAGACGGGGGGGCCGTCACGCACCGGGCGTATGCAACGCCTGAAATCGCCCCGCCGACAACCTGGGGCAGCATCCATGAAGGATGGAGCTTACATTCCGCCGACCCAGCGGAAGTCGTACCAGCGCTTTTTGCGGTCGATCTCCGCCTGTCGCTGAGCGGCCGACTCTCTGCGCCGCCGTTCCAGCAATTCGCGCAGCTCATCCTCGGGCAACTGGGTATCGGTGTAATCGATGCGCATATCAGGGTCCGCTTCAGGGGGGACGAAACGTTGCCAAAGCAGGAAAGGGAAGGCAAGTGATTTTCCCCTGACCGGCCTGGTCAGGGCTACTCCCATGCCGGCCGTGTACCCGGCGGCGTCATGGCGGCCACCAAAGTCCCCATATGGTGGCAATGTCTTCAATCGACCGAGTAAAATGCCATCTTGCGCCGGAGGCAAGGATGAAACCGGACAACGTGTACCACCTGTACGTGCGAATAGGGGAAGCCTGGCACTGGCTGGGGAACATCTACGCTCAGACCTATGATGAGGCCCGGCGCGAGGCAATTGCTTCTCTGGATGCACGGCACTACGACAAGCCGATCCGTCTGGAATACGACCAGGCTGCTCCGACCAATTGCGGCAGGCGTGTCGGAGATGGCTTGCGGCTTCACAGTTTTCTCGGGGACCCCTTCAATAATCTTCCGGCATAAGGATCGTGGTCATGGAGCGATCAGCTTCGGTTATGACCCAAAAGCGAGTCGATCCTTCGCCGTAGGCGGAGAAGATGCGACCGCCATCCTGGAGTGCGTCCTCGTTCAACTGTGCGTCGTCGCCGGGCAGCGAACCCCAGTCACCCGATGCGTGGCGCCGGAGGCCGTCCAGAACGGCCGGTTGAGAAAGCCTGGCCAATGCGCTCGGGGTGATGACGATATGGCCGAGGCGAAAGAGTTTCTTGGTAAAGGTGGTCATGGTGGTTCTCCTTTTTTATTCCGGGCCGCGCCCACCGCGGCCTTGACGGCACGTGGTCCAAAGCCGGAACAGTCCGGGGCCGCAGGTACACCGGGCAACCGGAAAATTGGGGGGAACCTTCAGGGGGAACCGATTTTCCGGTTGCCCGGCCCGGCGACGGCTTTAAACGTGACCGTCAGAAAGGCCGAAGGGAGCGGCACGGCAACAGAAGCGAGAATCTCCCCGGCACAGCGCTACTCTCGGCCGCCGCCCATACGCCATCCACGAACCGCGGAAAAAAAAGCTATCCGTTGAAAGAGGAGTGCGTTGGCGCTCAATAAGAGGGCAGAGGCTTATGCTTCAGCGTTTCAGGCCCGCCTAAAGGCCTGTCTCATCACTCAGCACGCAGGTGAATTATGGAAAAGCCCCCCGTGATCGAGCACGATCTTCCCCTCTACGCCGCCACGCCGGAGCCGCGTCATATGGAATCCCCGGCGGCGTCCGGAGCCTCCGCATCACTGGTACGCATGTTCGGCCTTGACGTGCGCGCGGCCGTCCTCGTAACGCTGGTCGATCTGATGGTTTTCGGTACGGACGTATTTACGGCGGGTGCATTCATCGTTATGGGAATCGTCATCGCTGCCATCCTCGGCTTCATCGTCTACAAGATCCAGCGGCAGTGGTTCGGCGACGAACATGAATCATCGCTTATCAAGGCGCTGATCGTCGGGCTGCTGACGGCGATCCCGGTACCGCTTACGCCGCTGATTGCCGTGCCGGCCGGGGCGCTGGGAGTGTTCAAACTGATGCAGCGGAAAGCAGCCTGAGGATCGCAAGCGCGATCAAAGTGAAAATGGGGAACGGTCTGCGGAGCCGCTCCTCTTTTTTTGCGCGTCAGAATATTTTTATATACAACGGGTCTTCAATCTGCTTTGTGGAAGCCGCTACTCAGAGTTGCATGATTCACCAATTTTGCAGCCCGGATTCTTTACTGTCAGAACCACGTTCACACAAAGCAATTGCAGGTGCTGGCGGAGTTCTGAAAGAGTGGAAGAGGGGTGCCGTAATAGGAAGGTATGCTGAGGATTATCCAGAACAGTTCCGCGGGCGGCGCCAAAAGCTACTACACGACGGCCGATTATTACAGCCAGGGGCAGGAGATTGCCGGCGCCTGGCGTGGCGAAGGCGCTGCCCGGCTCGGGCTTACGGGAGAGGTTCGGAAACGCGATTGGGACGCCCTGTGCGACAACCGCCATCCCGCAACCGGATACACCCTGACTTCACGGCAGAGAGAACCCCGCCGCATTGGATACGACTTCAATTTTCATGTGCCCAAGAGTGTGTCGCTGCTTTACGGCCTCACCGGTGACAGTCGTATCCTCGACGTTTTCCGCGCTTCGGTCGATGACACAATGCGTGACATGGAAGCTGAAATGAAAACGCGCGTACGCCGCGGTGGCAGGAATGAGGACCGCACGACGTCCAACATGGTGTGGGGCGAATTCATCCACCTTACATCGCGCCCTGTTGACGGTATTCCGGACCCCCACGTTCACTCCCATTGCCTGATTTTCAACATGAGTTTTGACTCAGCTGAACGGCGCTGGAAGGCGGGGCAGTTCGCTGACCTGAAACGTGACGCCCCCTATTTCGAGGCACTGTTTCACTCACGGCTGGCGATGGGGCTGTCCGAGGCCGGCCTACCGATACAGCGCACGCGCAATGGCTGGGAGATTGCCGGCATCCCCACGTCGGCACTGGAGAAGTTCTCCCGCCGAACCGCGCTCATCGAAGCCGAGGCGCGGGCCAGGGGCGTGTCAGACCCGGAAGAAAAATCGGAAATTGGCGCCAGGACGCGCGAGCGAAAGCAAAAGGATTTGCCGTTCGACGAGCTGCGTTCGCTGTGGAGTGAACGTCTCACCGACGACGAATCTGCCGAGGTGGCGCGCGCCGCGCGGCAACTCGGCAGCGGTGCAACGATGCTGAATCAGCGGGCAGGGGCATCAATTGCCGTGGACCTTGCGCTGGAGCATTGTTTTGAGCGTAAATCCGTGGTGCCTGAACGTCAGTTACAGGCGGAGGCAATAAAGAATGCCGCCGGCGCGGCGCCGGCCGGGGCCGTTGAAGCGGAGTTGCGGAAACGACAACTCCTGGTCGCCGAGCGTTCGGGACGCAGGATGGTGACTATGCCGGGGGTGCTGGCCGAAGAAGAGCGGATGATCGGGTTCGCGCGCAGCGGCAGGGGAAGTTGTCCGGCATTCAGCAATGGAACCCATAATTTCAAACGGTCCTGGCTCAATACCGACCAGCGTAAGGCGGTAGAGCATATATTGGGCTCCCGGGACCGAATAATCATAGTTTCCGGCGCGGCGGGCGTTGGCAAGACCACCATGATGCAGGAAGCCGTCGAAGCCATTGAGGCCGGCGGCAGTAAAGTCTTTACCTTCGCGCCATCCGCCGACGCCAGCCGCGGCGTGCTCCGGGAGGAAGGCTTTATTACTGCCGATACGGTTGCGCGGCTGCTTGTCGATCAAAACCTCCAGCAGCAGCTCAAAGGCCAGGTGCTGTGGATTGACGAAGCCGGACTTCTGGGCCAGAGGGCCATGTCGCGACTCTTTGAAATTGCCGAACAAATGGATGCCCGGGTGATCCTCTCCGGGGACCGCCGGCAGCACGGCGCGGTTGAGCGCGGGTCTCCGCTCCGGCTGCTGGAAAGCGAAGCCGGGCTCGTCCCCGCGCAGATCAAGGAAATCGTGCGGCAGCAGGGAGCCTACAAGGCTGCTGTCGGCGACCTGAGTGAGGGGCGCACCCGGGATGGTTTTGAGAAGTTAGACGCCCTGGGCTGGGTCAGGGAGATCCAATGGGCAGACCGCTATAAGACGATGGCCGCTGATTACGTCGAAAGCACGTCGAAAGGGAAAACGGCGCTCGTCGTCTCGCCGACGCACCGGGAAGGAAGGCGCATCACGGAGGAGATCCGTTCCGCGCTTCGCCAGCAGGGCATGCTGGGCGGGAAAGACCACCTATTCAACATACTTCTGAATACCAACCTGACTGCCGGCCAGCGGAAGGACGCTGCCAGCTACGCGCGCGGTGACGTGCTGGTATTTCACCAGAACGTCAAAGGCTTCAACAAGGGCGACCGGCTGGTGATCCGCGATGTGGCTCCGCCGCTCGATCAGGCCGACCGCTTTCAGGTATTCCATCAGGGAGTGCTCCCGCTGGCAGAGGGTGATGTCATCCGGATTACGCACGGCGGCAAGACCGCAGACAAAAAGCACGACCTCCGAAATGGCAGCACCTATACGATCAAGGGATTCAAACGGGGCGGCGACATTGAACTGACCAATGGCTGGACGGTCTCCAGGGACTTTGGGCACCTGGCCTATGGGTATGTCGCCACTTCCCACGCAAGCCAAGGGAAAACGGTGGACCGGGTCATTGTCGGACAGTCGGCCGAATCATTCCCCGCTTCCTCGCGCGAGCAGTTTTATGTGTCCGTCTCCCGGGCGAGGGGCAGCTGCACAGTCTATACCGACGACCGGGCATCCCTTCTCGAAGCGGTGAACCGCAGCGAAGAGCGACTGACGGCCACAGACATCCTGAAACCCCAACAAAGATATCGACGGCATATGACGTTGTCGGAATTTGAACATCGCCACCCGCTCTCGCCGCATAAGTCACGCGAGAATCAACTGAGGGCACAATCATGAATGAGCGGCTGATGGAACGCTTTTCAACGCTCGTCCGGGACGGCGCGGCCACGCAGGAGCGCCAGCCGGCGACGGAATCGGAGGGAATCGAAGACCTATTGGCCTTCGGTGTGCTCCGTGGCATACGTGAGCGCGCGGTAATGCTGGAACTGCGGAAACGAACGGGCAATATCCTTGCCATCGACTATGGCGGCCTGGAAGTCGAGTTCGATCCTTCCGAGGGGATCGTCCTGCACACGATGTCGGGGCGCAAGGTCGTCATTAAGGGGAGGAACCTCAACGCCGTCACCCAAACCGTTAGTCTCTTTCATGGCCTGACGCGGCACCGGGTCTCATGGGTACAGGAAATGGGGCAGAACAAGTTATTTCAGACGGAGCAGGGCGCTACCGTCGTGGAGTCTATTGCGTGGTAGGCAGAAACTGAATGCGGCATTGGTCCCGAGAGATGTCAGCGAATGCTCGCTTCAACGTTATCTCAGTCGTATTCGCTAACCGATGATGCCCTCCCGCGTCCTGCGCCCGATGTGGCAATTCCCAAAGTAAACCGATTTCTTAGTTGAATAATTGCACGATGCGTCCGAATATTCACGGCGTTAATACTAATCTGTAGTTGCCTCGCGACTTCCTTTGCACTGTGGCCGGCAAAGTAGCGAAGCATTACGGTCCTGGACAGGCTATCGGGCAGCTCGTTGACCAAATCGTGAAGCTCCTTATGCTCGGCCAACGTATCCGCGCTCAGTTCCCCACCTTCTTTGTAAAATGTCCTCCTCTTCTGGCGATCACGTCGCGCCATTGCCCAAATGACGTAAATTAAAGCGGTGTAAGCATAGGGAAACAGAGGGCGGCTGACATCGTATCCTCTTGCGGCGTGCGGACGGAGTTGACAATACCACTCATGCACCGCTTCGGTCGCTCGCTCATCAGAAGGTCGGACGCCACATTGATTGCATACTTTGCGAGCCACCCGTAGTGCACAATCGTACAACGCCCCTATCTCGCAATCCGTAGCAACCGCCACTCCGGCCGAACAACGGTGCCGAAGGAGCGAATGCAAGGTACTTTCATGAGCCTCGAACGGATGTATCCTCACTTGCGTGGCCGATTCTGAGAGCATTGAAGCCTCCTTGTTTTCGTCGGTAAGCCGTTGTCCCGGAAGCATCAATTCCCCAAGGGGAAATCCGCATCCACACGCCAGGTTTTAACATGCGCCGCTTCCAGATCCGTGGTCGGATGCCACACTCCCATCTTTTCCAATTGACCTGCATTTGGAGAGGTGTAACAGTACAGTGCCGCAATACAGGAGAAGGGGCGATGGCAGATTCGGGAGAGGGGGAAATTGAGCTTACGCCGCAGCTTTTTTTGCGCGTACAAAAGGGGGATTGCACAGAAAAGGAACGCGAGTTCATACGTAATCAGTTGCGCGATCCACACTCGGTCCTTCACGACTGGCTCGAGGGGCTGGCCAGTTTAGTGCCGCCATTTTCGCGGAAGAATAGAAATCCGCACGAAGCCGCTGCCGATGCGATGCTTCGGGAAGCGGCCTACCGAACTGACCGAAATGAAATAGCAACATTCCTTCGGCGATGCCAAGCCACAGGCAGGATAGATGAAGATCACGTATCGGAAGTTCTTAGCGCGGGACAAATCGACACAACAAGCACAGCAGCGTCCGGTGAACAGTATAAACAGGCGGTGGCAGCGATGCTCGCGCTCATCGTGCGTAAACATCCGGAACTAGCCACAGAAGTGGAGAAGTTGGGGGCGGCCCATGACCACCACGACTTCGGGCGTGGTTGACAACCAATAAACCTGTACTGGATGCATTCAATCTGCCAGTAGCCACGTGCTCAGATCGCCATCGCATCCACACTGCTGTTGCAGCGCAATTTGATCGTCCGCTGAAAGTCGACTGCAAATCTCAGTCACATGACGGCTCACTGTACGGGGAGAGATCCCTAGCATTGCTGCGATTTGACCCCTGGAGAGTCGCCTTAACATCAAATCGAATACTTGTTGCAATCTTGGCGGCAGGGCTTCCATAGCAAGCTTGAGAGCCGGTGACGCGGAAGTTCCGGAGTCTTCTGGCCTGTCCCCGCTGGAAGGCTGGCGCTCCTTAACCATGCTTCTGAGATCTGCACGTACCTGAGAAGCGGGATCACCAAGGTCCTCCTGCAATAGTTTGATTCGCCGTGCAAGAATATCGTCGAGAGTGCTTGCAGCGATTTGGCAATCTCCCGAAGGAACATTCGGCCGGAGTTTCTGATTCGTGCCGGGCTTTTCAGAAGCAGCCGCCGAATTCGCATTACCCTCCGTCGCATGGGTCGCCGCGATCCGATGAAATTCTTCCCAGTGCATCGGACGTTTGACGCGCGGCAACTTTCGCGCCCAAGCAGAAAGTCCAGCAAGCCAATTTCTAAGGTCGCTGGCCGGGTCATTGAGCTGGAGAGCTATTTCGGAAAGTTGCTCTGGCGACCCCTCGCCCTGCATCGCCTTCAGAAATTCGGTTGGGGTAAGTTTCATGATTTACTCCAGAGGAGAGCCTCAGTGAGCGTACACGCACCCACGAATATATCTTGCCAGCGATTCTGAAATTCAACTACGTGATCAAAAGCCATTTTTGGATCGCTGAGCAAATTGGAAATGAAGCTGTCCAATTGCTCTCGCTCCGCGGGCGATTTCCAGAAGGGGAGGATGTCGCGATCAGGGTCGGAGAACAACTTTTGCAAAAGGCTACCTGCGAGAACGATTCGCCCGTCTGTACTGGCGCACTGCCATGACTCAGCGTGCAAAAAGAGATCGCACATCAGCTCGTAATGGAATTCATCGAATTGGCGTTGATCGAGTCCTGGCCGAGTCGGAACTCGAGTAGTTAGCTGCCGACAGACAGCAATAAATCCATTTCGATTCATCAAATCGAAGGGGATGCATCTAATATCCCATCCCGTTGGTTTCCAAGGATGAAAACGCAACATCATATAGTTGTGGAGCGATAACGTCCCTTTGCATAAGCCGTCACTCAATGCTGTCCGTTCAATAGCGAGTTCTTCCGCCACCTGAGCCTGAGTGTTTCCAAGGCCCCAACGACCGGAAAGAACGTCGGCAATCAAAGCACGTATGTGAGGGGTGTAGGCGTTTTTGGAGAAAATGCGTCTCGCTTCCGGCTCATAGTCTTCGTAGCTCGCGCCGGGAAAAGCAAGCTTTTCAAAATCGTCCCGCATGACCTGGACAAGCGGATTGTAGAGATCCAGTTGAGGATGGGCTGTCGCCATACGTTTCGCCTCTCACTTTCGTGCCAGCAAGTCGGGCATTCGGTGCCGTTTTGCTGAAGGGACAACATCACGAGGCAGATTCTACTCGTTGAGGACATCGTCTTTGTGGTCCGGAACCACAAGATTACTGACCGGCCGCATAGCGGATCGTAAGTATATTCTTCCACGAACGTTATGTGTCGTAGTCGCATCGATTGGGCCATGAGCCCAATTCCCATCAACGACGCAATGCCCGTCGAGTTGCAGGAGATGGCGACGTTCTCGCGAATGCTTCGGCTGTCGAAGGCCGAACGCTCCCAAGAAACTCCAGATGTGACTTTCCACGAAATATCTGTTGGGTGGCCGCTCAATTGGAGGGGGTAACACACATTGGGTGAGGATGGCTCATGTTCCGACTGATCCGATTCTTCCTGACCGCCACGGTGCTCCTCATGCTGTATTGCATCGTTCTCACGATAGCGCTTGGATGGCCCGGGACGGCGTGGCTCGTGTTTGGACTGATTGTGGCGCTCGGCGCAAAAATGGGCCGCCGATATCTCACCACCCTTGGAAGCGCCCGCTGGGCCAGCGAGGCGGAGTTGGACAGCGCGGGGATGCTTGAATCCCGGAACGGCCTGATTCTCGGCCGCCTCGGAGAAGAAAGGAACCGCTGATGCTGCTCCGGAAACTTAAAGCGCTTGCCAGAACAGGAATCTCCGCGGAAGAGGCATGCCGGCGGTTCTATTCAAAACAGGAGCCCGTCATCTCCCTTCCGCAGGCGGTTCATACGGCGATCTTTTCTCCCACTGGCGGCGGAAAGGGCGTTTCCTGTGTGATCCCCTTTCTGCTGACATGCCAGGATTCCTGCGTAATCCTCGATGTAAAAGGCGAGAACGCCAGGCTGACAGCGGAACACCGACGAAAGTATTTTGGCCATAGCATTGTGCTGCTCGATCCGTTCCGGACCGTTACCGCTTCACCCGATTGCTTCAATCCGCTCGATTTCATTGACCGAGAAAACCCGCTGGCGCTCGATGAAGTCAACGACCTGGCAAATGCCCTGGTTGTACGCACCGGGGAAGAGCGCGAGCCACACTGGAATGATTCGGCGCAGGCATTTATTGGCGCCGTCATCGCGACCGTAGTGGAATACGGCGATGCCGGCGAGGGCACCCGTTCGCTCCAGGCTGTTCGTGACATTTTGACGAATCCACAGAAGCTGGAAATGGCGATCAAAGTGATGTGCGAATCCCAGAGTTGGGAGGGGATGCTGGCACGGATGGGGGGCCAGCTCACCTACTTTGTCGAGAAGGAGAAGATGTCCACGCTGACCACTGCGTCGCGACATCTCCGGTGGCTGGACACGCTGGCTGTCGCTGAGAGCACGCGCCGCAGCAGTTTCGATCCACGACAACTGCGGCAGGGAAAAATGACCGTGTACCTGATTCTGCCGCCTGAGCATTTACGCGCACAGGCGGCGCTTCTCAGGACCTGGATCGGGTCATTGCTTCGGGCATGCATAAGGGAAGGACTCGAATCATGAAAGCAGCCAATAGGTTAGGAAAGGTTCATTACGTGTTGGATGAGGCCGCCTCGCTCGGCCATCTTGAGTCCATCGATGACGCGGTGGATAAGTACCGCGGATTTGGCATCAGGCTCATTTTTCTGTTCCAAAGCCTCGCGCAACTTAAGAAGTGCTTTCCGGAGGGGCAGGAGCAGACCCTTCTGAGTAACGCGAGCCAGATCTTTTTCGGCATCAACGACAATACGACCGCGGAATATGTAAGTGCGCGGCTTGGTGAATACACGGCCATCGTTGAATCCGGGAGTACGGGACGGTCCTATCAGCGGACCAGCGGCGGCGGCTCGCCGCATGGGAGCACAAGCTATTCGACCAATACGAACTCCTCCTGGGCACAGCAGGCGAGGAAGTTGTTAAAACCAGAGGAACTCATGGCGCTCCCGCCGCGCACGGCCATTACGTTCACCCCCGGCCTCCGGCCTATCTGCACCACCTTGATCCGCTATTACGAGGAGCCGGCCCTCTTCCGCCGCCCGGGCAGGGCGCGGCGATTCATCCGCTCGTGCTGGTGGGCGGTCCAGTCGTTTGGCGGGCTGCTTGGCGCCCTTGTCATCGCGGGCGGCCTGACGATTACCCTGCACGATGCGCAGCGTCCAGGCTTGCCAAGGCCGGCTGGAATCACCAAAACGCTCATCAGACACCGCTGAAGCGGTGCCATTCCACGGAAACCTTACAAGGAGATTCCCATGTCAGAGACCGCCGCCAAGTTGTTTCAGGCCGTGAAAGCCGCAACCAATACGGTCGCCCCAGGCCTGAAAGACCTCGTCCCGGAAACGAAGGCCGAATTCTCGCGTCTGGGCACGCAGGGTTCGGCCGAACTGGCGCAGGCATTGTTCGGGCATTCCAACGCGTACGTGCCTTACGGACCCGGGCAGCGCGCGCCGAACGATCACGATCATCAGCGCGGGGGCATGTCTCGATGAAGACGGATGGGCCGGATATCGAGGCTCGCGCCCTGCGCCTTGTGGTGCGTATCGCGAGGCTGGTGCGTCTGGAAGACGACTCGGGACGCCAAATCCACGAAAAGCTGCTCGAGATACTCACATTGCAATTTGAGCAGGTCCGATCTGCTGCCATCCGCCAAGCGCTTAAGCCCGGCGATAACTAGAGGTGCGAGGTGGAACTGGTCATCGTCATTCTGTTGTTGCTTGTGCACCTGGGAAGGCGGGAATACCCGGACTGACTCGCCTTCCCAATTCTCTTCCCTCGTAACACATTCAACGTGCGGTCTGTGAGGAGTCGCCGCGTATACCGCTCCACTTCGCAGCGCCGTCAAACCACCAATGGAGTTTCCCGATGGTCAGCTTGTTCATCGTTTTCCTTGATCTGCTACTGATGTGTGGACTGGCAGTGGTAATCGCCGGTGCCGCCGCGTGGTCATTGCTGCAGCGTTACCCGCGCCAAACGATTTATGCGACCCTTTTGGTACGTCAGCTCCTGCGATGGTGAGACATCCCGCTTCCTACCAGATAACGAGCCGGCGTGAGACTCATTAGTGCGTTCCGGGCTTTGGCAGTGGCCCGGACTTACTTGTAAACTCTCATGACTCACATTTGTTCAGGAGTTCTGTCCATGTTGCATACCTCGCGGAAATCGAAGGGAGCGAAGCCGCGGCAGACGCCTGAAGGGAAACAGGTTGTGGGCGCTCCGGCAATTTCGGGATATGAATTCATGAAATTACTGGGGAGCGGAGGACGATCAAACGTCTTCTTAGCCAGGCAATCAAAGTCAGGCCGTTTTGTTGCCATCAAAGTCATGCGCGAGCGGTGGCCCCGGATTTCGAATGCCGATGCACGATTCGATCACGAGATTCAGCTCTTAAAGAGCCTTGACCATCCCAACATCATAAAGGTACTGGACGAAGGAAAAACGGCGCAAGGCATCCGGTTCCTCGTTATGCCATACATTGACGGCAAATCGGTTCTCGAATTTCCGTACAATGGGAATCTTGAGACATTACTCCGTACTTTTTCCAAAATGTGCGCCGCAATCCATGCGGCAAATTCACGCGGGATTGTCCACGGGGATATAAAGCCCGGCAATTTGTTGGTTGATTCCACCGGCGAGCCGTTTGTGTTGGACTATGGTGTCGCGCGTGACTGGCTGGAAGAGCTTCAGTGCAGAGACGCACCGATTGGTGAAGTGGTTACCGGGAGCATTGCATGGGCCGCTCCTGAGCAGCTTTCTACCGGTCCGAGGCGATTCGACGCCCGCACGGACGTTTATAGCCTGGGACTTATTTTGTATTGGGCGGTGGCGTTCAATGATCCTTATGACGACGATGGAAGCCTCCGGGACATCCTGACCAGCATCGTTAGCAGGCAGCCCGCCCGGTTAAGAGACAGACTTGCGGTTTATGACTCTCTGTTTGCGAAGCGGTGGCCGTCGACCACAGAGGAATCGGTTGAAGTTCTTGACCGCATTGTTCAAACGGCTTTAGCCAAAGACCCGGAAAAACGCTATCAGACGGTCGAAGCATTGCGAGGCGACATTCATAGTTTACTGCTGCAGGCCCATTAGCGAGCACGGCAACTGCGGCGCCATCGTGCCGTGCGTCGAGCAAAGGAAGCGGTGTCCTCGGCTTCGATGTTTGTGGCACTGGCCTGTCAATCAATATCACTGTGCCCGCAACACATTTGAGTTGATTATCGGGGCCTTGTGACATTGGCGCCACAGGTGCAGAATCCAGTTGCCAAATGCGTGATAATCCGGTTTATCACTCTTATGGACACAGAGACAGAAAGTGAACGGAATTTAACTTTGCCGGCGGAATGGGGGCAGGGTGCTTCCCTGTCCGTTCATCTGCTGAAATCAGTCCCCGAAGAAGAAATCTGGCTTGCGGGGCAGTTGTCACCGCACACACGCAGGGCGTACAAGCAGGACGTTGCCCACTTCATTGCGACCATGGGAATTCGTTCGTCAGAGGAATTGCGTCAGGTGGATCGGGCGGCCGTGGTTGCCTGGCAGAACGTAATGAAGGAGCGCAACGAGAAACCCCGCACCATCCGGCGCCGATTGTCGGCGCTGTCATCGCTATTCGCGCATCTGGTGGAGCATCGCAAGGCCGACGAAAACCCGGTGCGGGACATCAAGCGGCCGCGCGTCAACCGGCGGCAGGGAACGACGCGCGCGTTTTCCTCCAAGGAAGCCCGTATGCTCCTCGATGCGCCCGATCCCACTACGGTGCGCGGATTGCGAGACCGGGCGATATTGTCGGTCGGCCTCCAGGCTGGCCCGCGCCGCTCAGAAATCGCCAGCCTGCAGGTAAAAGACTTCCATACGAATATGGGCTTCAAGTCGCTGCACTTCATTCGCAAGGGAGGCGAGGACCTGTCGCTGGCGCTGAATCCGCAGACGGCTCAGAGAATCGAGGAGTACCTGACCGTTGCCGGCCACGCTGCGGACCCTGATGGACCGCTGTTCCGGCCGGTCGGCCATGAGGGCCTGGGCAAGCGCTACCGGCTAGAGTTGCGCCGGCACCTGCATCCGGAAGCCATTGACCGGCTACTACGGAAATACGCCGCAAAGGCGGGGCTCTCTGCCGGCTACAGTGCCCATTCCATGCGTGCGACCTTCATCACCACGGCGCTGGATAAAGGGGCAAGCCTGGAAGACGTGCAGCGGGACGTAGGTCACGCTGATCCCAGCACGACGAAGCTCTACGACCGCCGCGGTTACAACCCGGAGAAGTCCGCCTCTTTCTTCGCGACCTATTAGCGTTTCTCCCCTTCGCCTTCTCCAAGCCAATCATGAAATAAAAAGCGCCGCTACGAACAAGAAATAGGTAGCAGGCATAACTTGCGTTAGACCTCTTCCTAGCAGGTGCTCGCAATGGGAAAAGATCAGACGTTTCATGAGCAAGCCGCATCCTACATGTCACCCAATGAGCTGGCCGCGCGCTGGAGCTGCTCACGCTCCAGTGTGGACCGGATCGCCCGGAGAGCAAGCCTAACCCGCCTCTGCCTGGGAGAGGGTCGCAATGGCATGGTGAGGTATTTGCGCAAAGAAGTCGAAGAATACGAGGCGCGCTGCCGAGTGAACATGAATTAATGGGTATGGGCTGGCTGTAAGGGCCGCCGAGGTCCCCAACTTCGGCGGCCCTTTTTCTGCGGCTACCCGGCGGCGTGGAGCGGAGCGCCTAATGGCTGGGGTTTAGCGGGGAATTCGACACAATCACACAGCGCTTCGGGAATGAGAGCGGCGTAATGCTTCTGGCAAATCGCCGGCGAATTGCCCATGAGCGTAGCGATCTTGTACAGCGATTCGCCGCGCATCGCGAGTTGGCTTCCGAAGGTGTGCCGGAAGGTCAGATTCGTCCATCCGCCAGGCAAACCCTTCTTCTTGTTGGTGTCGCGCAGATGTGCCGAAAAATTATCCGGTTCCCAGCGACAACCCTCGGGTGATCTGAAAAACCAAGGCCCCTTGCCGCTCTTGAGCCTTTGCCGGTCGAGATACGGCCGCAAATGGCTGCTGATGGGCACCACGCGGTTAACCCTGGTTTTGGGCTGCCAGGATTCGCCGCTTATGACCTTGGCCCGGACGCGAATCAGACCGTGCCCCTTGGCGTTCCAGTCGATGTCGTCCTGCGTGAGCCACAGCAATTCCTCCCGGCGGAGTCCCGCATAGATGAGGGTCGCAACCATCGCCTGCAGCTGCTCGTCGTCCCCGAGCGCGGTCAATTGCTGGTCAATCTGTTCCAGCCTCAAAAAGTGAATGACAGGCGCCGCTTCCCGGTAGCGTTCGACGGCGGCCGCGGGGTTCTTGTCGCCTGACATCCGAACGCCATGCTGGGTCATCGCCCAATTGAACAACCGGGTAAGGATCTCGCGATAGCGGTTGATCGTCTTAGCAGCCAGTCCGCGACTTGCCTTGCGGGAAGCGACGAAGGTGGCAATGTCCGACGTCGTGATCGCCTCAAAGCATTTCGGCTCGATCACTGCAGCCTTGAAGCGCCGGTCCTGGCCGGGCTTCGGCGGGCGCTTTTTGGAGTTTGGACCGATTCGTCGGCTGGTAATGCGCAC
Organism: Phycisphaerae bacterium; assembly: GCA_035545015.1. Taxonomy (GTDB): domain Bacteria; phylum Planctomycetota; class Phycisphaerae; order WQYP01; family WQYP01; genus CALCHA01. Next base: position 61,228 of record DASZZD010000026.1, on the reverse strand, counting down.
GGCGTCACAGACCGGCCCAAACACGTCGCGGAGGTAGTAGATGTCCGTTTGGGCGCTCTTCGCCGTTTTGACGGTGCGGATGTGCTGGATGTAGGCGGTAAGAATTTGAGCCAGGGGCGTTTGGGTGGGGAGCGGATTGGCCTCGCCGCGTGCCTCGGCGGAATCGAACTGGCGAAGCTTCTCCTTCGCGATCTGGAAATTATCCGAGGCTTTGACCCGCTTCTGCTTCCCCGCCCGGTAGAATTGGATGTACCAGACCGGGCCACCGTCGAACTGACGCTTGATGAGACTTGCCATGGGTTCTCCTGCTAGGGAGACATTGGTCTGGCAAGTCCTTTCTCTTTCAGCCCCGCAGTGTACGCGCTAGTGTACGTTTTGCGGTTTTCGGGGCATAAAAAAAGGACTCGCGTTATCGCAAGTCCTTTTCCTGCAAGAATTAGCGGGGGGAGGATTCGATTTGAGTAACGGATTAACGCTCAGTCAGTTCTGCTGGAAATGAAGATGCCGCAAACTTATTTATTTGGATTACTAGAGAGGCTCGGGGCCAGTGGGAGCCGCAATCCATAGGTGAAATCTTGGGAGTTTGGAATATCCCTCACCTTTATCAATGCCAACAGGTTCACGTGTGATGACCAGTGATTGCCTGATGACAGTTCCTTGCTGAATAGCCTTTCTGCCTTTGACATGGGGACCGACAACACGGACAGAAGTGGCGGGAGGCTGCTTAATCTGCTATGCGGATATCACTTCTTCACTTCTGCGCATGTTCCCTCATATCATGCACTGTTAATGTCTTTCCTCATGTGCTTCGATGGCTTTGAATTGCCAATCTTTTTCATCCTGACGGAATTGGGTGTGCCTAGTCAGTCCTGGTGCTCCCCGTGAATCTACGACTTTTACTTCGATTAAATTATCCTTATTCCAGCTCAACTTAGCGGAAACTTTTCGTGGATCAATGGGTGACATGGCGGCCTGTACCATCCAACCTCGCAAAAAATCGGACTGAACTTGGCCGGAGGCAGTGAAACGCCAGATTCCAATGAGACCATTTTCGGCGGTAGCCAATACAATCTGCCCATCTTTTGATTGTGCATCAAGGATGTCGAAGCCTCCCCTTCCCTGCCCAGGGATATCCAATTCAGAGACAAGACGCGCGCCGATTTCGAGAGGGGCGACCCCAGGGGATCGTACTTCTAGGTGCAAGGTATAGACGGCCTTAATTTCCTCCTTGGGGCGATTGACAAATCCCGCCAAGTCCGCAATCGAACGATCCGGCCCTCGGATGACGACCAATTCACGACCAAGTGGCAATGGCTCTCGAAACAAGATCACGTCGGTGTCCCTTTTCTGTGTTGTAGCTGCCGGCCCGCCTGATTGAGCGGTCGTGCAAAAGACAGTTAAGAGTAGCAAGAAGGCGAATAGTTTCACGGACATTGGAGGGCTCCTTGGGTCAAGGCGTGAAAATGAGATGGGGTATTCCATGAACGTCGGGGATCCATACGATTCCGCTAGGCGCATTGGCATATGGCCTTGCCAAGGCGGTCACCACGTCGTCTTCATACTTCTGCTGCACAGACCGTGCATCAGTTTTCTCTTCAAGCGTTCCGTAGGATGGGTCGTAAATTCTGTCAGGATATCCGCTAACTGTTACGACTTGATGAAACCCGAAATCGGTGGTAAGGTAATTAGCCCCTAAAGAGCCTTGGGCAGGCATCAACTTGACGCGAAATTCCAAGTATGGTGCCGCAGGATCTATCCGAGTGCTTGTGGCAGCGATACCTTGCGCTCCCAACACCTCCACTAAAAGGTCTGCCCATGCGGTGCATTGCCCTCGTCCATTCGCGCTTGAGAGCATTTGAGCCGCAGTAAATGCGAATGGAGAAGCATGGCCATAAGTCATCAGCTTATCATCTACTCGATGAATGCCAAGAGTAGCGAAGGCCGCCCAGTCTGCATCTAGGACGTCATTCGGCGCGCTCTTGCCCGTTGCCGCGCCACATCCAATGTAAAGTTCAGTCTCAAAAGGCGGTGCGGTGCCGAGAGGGTTGGCATCGGTAATGTATATCCGATTCGCGGTCATACCTACATCCTTCCACGTCGCACCACCATCATAGGAAACCTGCCAGTACATGTGCAGGAAAGTTAAGTCTACCGTACTTGGCAACGGATCGGTGGTACTTAATGTGGCGGTGATCTTGCCGTTGTCGAAAGTTCCATCTACGGCAGCAAAAGTCATTGAGACCGGATCGTAACCGAGGCTGGCCGTTGCTCGAACCTTGATCACCCCGCCAGGATTTCCTGTGACCTTCACTGTGACATTGGCCTTTACACAGACATTGCCGTCAGCGGTTCCACTTCTCGTGTAGCAGATCGGGAAGTCCGCCTCTCCAGGATCTTTTGCGTCACCATCAAAATTATTGTCTTGCCATTGGGTCGTCCCATATGTGCCAGAGGAATCATCCTTCTCGATTGAATGAAATTCCGTAACGTTGGTTGCCGAGAACGAAACGGCGCTTACCTTGGCAACGATGGGATCGGTCTTAAAGTCGATATAAATCCATCCCGAATCATACGCATTGGGATGGTCACCCAGGTTTCCATCATCGGCCGTACTCTTGAGCGCCCGTACCCGGAAGTGGTATGTCGTATCCGGCTTGGCCGTCATCTCATAGGTGGGCTCGTCGGCCGCCACCGTGGTGGGCGTGGGCGGGTCTTCCGAGTCCGGATCGTAGCCGACAGGATAGTAGTCACCGTCATCGGTCCCGGTGGTTGAGACTTGAATCTCGTAGCCGTCCTCGTTGTAGGCAGTGTTGTTCCATTCCAAGCCTACATTGATGTTGCCGTCCTCGTCCACGTAAGAACTCGCAGAAATGGATGTCGGCGCTCTTGGCACCGCCAGATCAACCACATTGGACTGCGCAACATCTCCGTCATCATCCGATGCCACCACGAAAAAGTAGCCGCCATCGGTAGGCCAGGAAGCGGTGACCGTATGAGCGCCCGGATCGGAAGTGGCCCAGACGTGCGGCTGCAGGGCGCTTCCATCCGTGGTTGCCGCCTCATTGTAGACCGTATAGGTGATGTCCGAATCATCCCCGGCGGCCGCCGTCCAGGTGAACGTGTACTGGTGGGTGTCGGTGTCGGAGGTGGCCGAGAGCGTCGGGGCAGTCAGCATTTCGGGCATGTGCAGCGTGACCATGTTGCTGACGGAACTGCCGGAGCGGATCACCACCTGCATGCCGTCGGTATAGGAAAGAACCCAGGCGGGAATCAGCGCTGTCATGGTGGAAGGCATGACATTTTCGCCCCAATCGGTCGTGTTATACAGGGTCCAGGCGCCGTAATCGCCGGGGACGCTGCCCTGCTTGCGGTACAGAATATCAAAAGAATGGACATCGGTCTGACTCCAGGTGAGGTCAAAGCCTGGAGAAACTGGATCGGCCGCCGCGGACAGATCGGTCACGGCATCCTGATTCATAAACGCGGTGGCTGCCGCCACGTTGACCGGATCGGAAGGATCGGAATACGCCGACTGGCCTGGTCCGACAGCACGCACACGGAAGACGACAGCCTCGGTGATCCAGCCGACATAAATACCGGAAGTCATCCAATTGGACGTGTTGTAGCTGGTGGAATTCGCGGCGATTGTGTCGATGGTCGCGAACTGGCCGTTGCTGCCCCACTGGGCCTCGATCTCGTAGGAGGTTTCGCCGGTTGAATTGTCGTTCCAGGTAAGCTCCAGGCCATTGGCCCCATCATCGACGGGGGTCACTTCCAGATCGGTCGGAGCCTCGATATCGAGAAGCGGCTGGCTGGCGGAAGTGACGTTGTCAGGTGAGTCGCCGGTATCGTTGGAAGCGACCACGTTGAACATGTAATCGGTGTCTTCATCCAGTCCGGTTATATTCATGCCCGTGGCACTGCTGCTGGCTGTGTCATAAAGGGTAAATGTCTGGCCATAATCCGTGGACCGATAGACGGAAAATCCGGTCACGTAGTCCGCGGCCACCGGGGTATCCCAGGAGAGGTCTATTTCTGTAGGGCTGGCCGGCGTGGCGACAAGGTTGGTGACAATGCCAGGGTCCTGCAAGGCCACGGTGAACGTAACCGGATCGCTGGTGCTGGTGTTGCCAGCGTCCTCCTCCTGCGTCGCTTGGAAGGTATAAGTTCCGGGAGCCAAGGGCGATCCTGAGTCTACCGTGTAGGAGAACATGCCGGCGTCCGGGTCCACGTCGACCGATTCTGTATCGACGGGGGTTCCGGTGGCAGAAGAGCCTGCATAAATGTAGAGGGTGACCGTCGAGGCATCGCCGGGGGTAATGCCGGCAGTGCCGGTGAGCGTTGGCGCGGTGGTGGTTGTGCCCGGATCGTCCAGCGTGACCACGGGGGCTACGTCATCGACGGTCACGGCTGCGCTTGCGGTATCGACCCAGGTGCCCGCCCCGACGAGATGGACGGTGATGGTGTAATCGGTGGTAGCATCCGTGCTGCCTGCATACACATGGGTCTGGCCGCCGGCGCTGGTAAAGTCATCCAGACCCGTCCCATCACCCCAATCCACGTAGTAATCGGTAATGGTATCGGTGATGTCGCCTGAGACCGAGCCGATGGTCAGCGTGTAGATGCTGCCTTCGGTCGCGGTGCCGCTTCCGGTGAGGCTTACAAGATCGACCGAAGGGTCGGAGAAGATCACCGTGCCATCGTTGGTCAGATCAGGCAGCGCTGAAGTGTCGGTGCTATCGAAGTTGATCGTTCCGTCGTTGGTGATCGTTGCGTTATTGAGTGCAAAGGTTCCCGACACGTTAAGGGTTGCACCTTCCGGAACCGTCATGCTCAAGGCCGAACTGGTTCCCTTGACCAGGGCATCGTTGAGATTGAGTGTGCCTGAATCCCAGGCGAAAAAGCCGCCGTCGTATTGAAACGTGCCGGTGATCGTCCAATTGTAATCGCCGCCGTTTAAGGTCAGGAAGTTCCACGAACCGCTTTCAACGAAGAGGTTGTCGATAGAGACGTCGCCGGAGTTCCAGGTGAGATTCCAGGCGTCCAGGGACGAACCGCCGTGGATATCGAAGGTATTGTCGCCGCCGTCAAAGGTGCCATGGACAGCGAAGATCGACACACCCGAGAAATCCACGTTGCCCGAGGACCAGTTGACCGTCCCCGAGCCGCCCAGCCAGTTATTGGTTTGCGAAATCGTGCCCGAGCCGCCATTGAGATTAATGGTGCCAGACCCTCCAATGGTCGAGTGACTGCCCAAGGCGAGGTTACCGCCCGACCAGGTGAAAGTGCCGGAGTTGTTTACGGTGGTGCTGCTTAGAGTGAGGTCGGTGGAGACAGAACTTGTGCTCGCAAGATTCAACGTTCCGCCAGAGAGGGTATAGCCAGTGCCCGAGACGGTGATGGAGTTGGCGCTGAGGGTACCTGAGAGAGTAACGGTGGAGGTTCCATTGGCCGAAAAGACTGCATCCGAGCCGGCGGTCCATGCAACCTGCGATCCCGAGCCGTCGGCAGCGGTGTTCCAGTTGGCAGCGGACGTGCTCCAAGTCCCGCTGCCCGCCTGTAGGCCCGGCGCAGACGACACATCCCAGTAGAGCGCGGAGAACAGGGTCCTCAACTCCAACGACTCTAAAACGGCCCAGTGGACCGCCGCCAGATTCCTCGCGCGCCCACGATGGAACTTCTTGCGAGGGCTTACGGTGCAGAGAAGCGCATTCCACAAACGCTGAAACGAGCGCATACCTTCCTCCAGGACACAAGCGAGTTCGACTCGAAGCGTCTTATCAAAAAACCGGGTTGTTATTTAGAAGCAATCAAGACCGGCCGCAGGGGTGCGACCTTCCTTCTTACCGCTTCCGACTCATGCAATTCTCAGACTTTACCATTGACGCGGCAAAACTCAACCCAAAACTGCCCGAATATCGAACGTGAAGCAATCTATGAGCTTTGCCCCAGTCCCCTTTTTAGGGCATATCGGCATCCTTTGATCCACTTGTCGTTGGCTTTGCCGCATTGGAAGACTTTGGGGGCGCTGATGCTCGCCTTGCCAAGGTGCTGCCTCCCTGTTGCTGGAGGGTGGTTAGCCAGACATTCGCTCTTGCCACATTCCCATCCTCTGCCCGCAAGCTCTTGGCGATCCCTTCGGTGGCCATCGTCAGTTCATCTTGCGTCGTGGCAAGTTGGAAGAGTTCCTTGAACAGCTTTTCCGCATCCGATCCTTTATCAGCCGCCAGAAGCAAATCGCCATAACAGACCCGATCGATGAAGCGTGTTTTCGCTTTCCACGATCCCAAGGCAGTCTCGAATGGCTTATCGTCGATTGTCACGGATTTGAAAATCGCGTCGCCCGCAGGAGGCTTTCCTGCGCTGGCCTGGGCCTGCTCCTCGCGGAATTTCCTGACCGTCTCGGGATCGTCGGCCTGCAATTTCGCCAGGTATTTAATGTCGACGTCTGTTACGCCAATCAGATTTCAACCGATACGACATCCACAGCAAAAAAAAACAAACAATTATTATCAACCACCAATTATAAATTCCCAAATAATAAGTGATGCGGAACGGCCCACCATAATACTGCTCCCACATATCATCTGTCCAAAAAAAAGGAGTAAAGCATCTCAAGTTCCTAGGATAGCTCTTGGATAGTACATCGCTTTTTGAAATGATGAGATTCAATCTTGTTATAACAATGCCCCGTTCCCCCGCATTAAATTTAATCGGACCATTTATAAATACATATATAATTGTATACAAATAAAATAGGCATAGGAAGCTGGCCATGGCGCTGAGCAGTCTACGAAAAGTCAATAACCAGCTTCTGCCAGTAGACCAGCCATAAGCAAGAATCTTTTCTTCATTTGGTCGGATTAATAATCGCCTTTATAATCGAACCAGGTAAAGTAATTCCACCCGTGCCCGTGCCCAACGATGGCCCGAGAGGGCCCGCTTGGAATCCGGTTTTCGAGCCTGCAGGTAGACCAACGAAGTTGATTGCGGCACCCCACTTGTCACCATGTCGAACAAAAAGGTAAACATATGCCGCCCCCCCAACATATTTACCAGCAGTCGCTTCATCTGTAGTCTCTACCTTGCCACCCACAGGATTAATTGTGGCTGGATATTTGTGGCCGCCAATGACTATATCCGCGTAGCCGCCACTTGCGCTTCCACCAGGGGGGCCGGCTAGTTCATATAGTGCAACATAGACTTTTTCTTGGACATTTATACATGTCGGGTTAAAGGCTCTTCCCTGTAGATCGTACCCTTCGCCCGGATTAACGACCGTAATTCCATCTTCCACAACTGGCGTTTTCCTTGCATCGGCAGGTTCCACAATCTGATTTCTTGTGAACGTCGGATCCTGTCCAGGCAGCTGAATGGTCGTTTCTGTCACAACGACCTGTACATAATGCTTATGTACATCTTGCCCAATATTCTTCCATTGAAAGAAGTATTTGGGTTGATTCACCAATTCCGGAGTGCCGATTAAATTATAATTTACCTGTGCCACCGCTGGAGCCGTCGTTGTTGCTGGTGGGATTGGATTCGTAGGCTGTGTCTGCAAGCCAAGAGGATCTACACGGCTGGTAGGATTGCCCAATTCTAGACGGAATAGATCCGTTCCGTCTATATAATCTCCCTCTGCCGGCTCTTCCTGCTGCCACACATTAAGCGTCAGGTTCAGGACTCTCGCAGACGTGACGACCAGCCCCGTCGCCTGATCCTGCAGCATCCCCTGGAAGCCAAAGTCCATAATCCCATAGGTCGCAGCACTGCCGTCGGCGGTGGCTCGCGTGCTCTGGCTCCCCGGCGTGTACAAGCCGGGATCGGCGCTACCGCCGCTAACGTAGACAGTGCGCTGTCCATAAGGCGTATAGGCGTACCGCTCGACAAGGTTCCCCGAGGAGTCCACGATGCCCTCCACATTCCAATTCGCATCCTGCAGCACGGTATAGGTCGTGTCACAGGTATTGTCCGTGCTCGGGTTGGAGTTCACGGCCGTCTGCACCAGTTCGTTGACATACTGGAGGCCCCAGACGTTCTGCTTGATCGTCGGGCCGCTGCCGTCATCGTCGCCGGTCTTCTGCTCGATGAGTTGATCGCCATCGTAGTAGTTCTGGTAGGTCTGGTCATGACCGCTACCTTCGCCGCTGATCGTCTCGGTGATCAGCCTCCCCAGCCCGTCATAGCTCATCGTGTCGAACGTTTCGCCAGTCTGCACGTCGCCGCTCCCGTCGGTATAGCCGTGGGCCACGCCCACGAGCCTGTTCCATGCATCATAGGTGTACACCTGGGTGCCATCAAAGGTCAGGTTCCCGTTGTCGTCGTAGGTCGGATTGTCGCCGGTGTCATAACCGCTGGAATCGAGCGTGAAGGTGTCGACGAGCTCCGTGATGTCGAAGGTGCCGTTGTCGTCCGGATCGCTCTTGATCGTCAGGTTGTCGATGTCGGTCTTGCCATAGTTGGCCGAGAAGCCAAACTGTCCGCCGATGGGATCAAGGCCCGTATAGGTGTACACATCGGTCGCGCTGGACCAGTCACCATCCGTGGGCGCTGTAGCGCTCTTAATCCGCTTGACCACCAAAGTCGTACCGGTCAGTTCGACCCGCACCCACACCGTATCGGAGCTTCCGATGCTGGTGATGCCCACGCTGCTACTGGAGGCGCTGATGCTCGAGCCGTCAGGACCTGTCAGGCTCACCGCCACGTTGCTGCCGTCGCCTTGCAGGCCTACGATGTACCTCAAATCCGTCCCTTGGGCGTCAAAGAGGAAGTTCATCGCCGCTCCGCCTTCGTAGTTGACCGAGAAGGTCGCCTGGAAGCGCGCCAAGGTTAGGTTGTTGAGCAGGACCGGCTCAGGGCTGATCAAACTCGCCCAGCCGCCGAGCGTCAGCTTGTCAGTGGTCGGATCGATCATGTCAAAGTTGCTGCCGCCCTGCACCGACTCAGCATTGGGAATATAGCTGGTCCAGCGGCCGGTAAGAGCCGTGCTGGTGCCTTCCTGCCAGAAGGATACGTCGTTGAACTTCGTGTTGGCGATATTGGTATACAGGCCGATCTTGCCTGAGGGGAAGCCGTCGGGGAAGTCCGTCCAGAAAGGCCGGCCAATGGACTTGCCATCGGTAACGAACTGGATGTTGCGGCTGGTCCCGCTGGTCCACGTGTTTGAAGAGGCAACCACGGTGCCCTTGGCACCATTGACCACGTGGTAAACCTTCAGGAACTCGTCCGAGAAGTCCAGAACCTCGATCCAGTAATCGGCCGCGGATTTGTAGCCAAAGACGATGCCCACCTGGCCCGAAGAAGTGCCGCTGGGGACCACAAAGTTGGTCGAAAGCGATTGAACGGGGCCGGTGTTGGCAGACAAGAGCAGTACTGCCTGGGATTCGGCTTCGGTGGTTCCGTCGATCGTGTCTTGGTGCACCGTGGTAACGGTAAGGTAGCCGGCGTTGGTAGAATTCACGTCAAAAGCATCACCCGAACCGTTCTTGGTCCAATTGGCGCTCGTGTCTGTTGAGAACTTATCCGTGAAGCCGTCATTAGAGACGTTGCCTTTAACCTTGCGGGTGTCGATCTGATTCAGGCTGTTATAGGTCGATTCGGTCAGGCTGGAAGATTCGTCCGTGCCGTCCGTGGTCTGGTTTCCCTGCGCGTCAAGGGTGTAATTGTTCTCATTCTGGAAGAAGCCGTTGGAGGTGCTATTGAGAGAAGAAGTCAGTACGCCATTTTGCGCCACGGTAAGGCGGTTGAGGCCATCGTAGGTGTACGCCTGTGACTGGCCGGTGTAGATCAGGTCCTGGGCATAGCTGCGGTTGGAATCACGGTCGTAACCGTACTGGATGTGGAAGATGTCGCTGGAGTTGTTGATGTTGACCCACTCGGAGTTGGACACATTGCCGAACTGATCCAGGCCGGTATACGTGCCGGTGCCGCTATCGTAGAAGCTCATCGAGATGTTGGGATCGGTGCGGCCGACAATCGTGCCGGCGCCCATGTACGAATACCCAGCGATCACGTTGGCGTCACTTGTGCCGCGCGTGGTTGAGGAGCTGATGGCGGTGATGCGGGAGATCGTGTTCGAGACGCCATTGGTGTCGCCAGGATCGGTATACAGGTAGTTGATCGTGCGTCCGTTGGGATAAGTCAAGCTTTCAATGCGGTCGGTGTTGTCGGTGCCGGTCGAGAGCGTGTTGTAGCCATACTGCACGTTCGGCGTACTGGTTCCATCATGGGACTGAGTTTCCTGGATCAGGTTGCCCAGGCCGTCATAGCTATCCTGCACAAGATTGACGAGCGTGCCGCCGGACGCGCCGTTGTAGCTCTTGACCTGATAGACCTGGCCAGCCGACGTGTAGGTGGTGTCGATGCGCAGGACGCTGGTATCGACGTGCTCGGGATTGCCGCTGGCGACGGTCACGGCATCCGAGGTCATGCGTCCAAGGGAATCATAGCTGTAATTGTGAACCGTGCCATTCTGATCGGTCTCGCTTGTGACCTGCCCAAGGGCATTGTACGTGAAGCTGTTTTGACCGCTGGCGCTCGTCGAAGCGTCACCCGTGGAAGGATCGGGATATTCGACAAGTTGCAGGATGTCATTGGAGTTGATCGCCGACCCCTGGCCGGTCGTGATGCCGTAAACATAGTCGGTCGTCTGATCGTTGGTGCCCGAAGGCATATCGGCGGTGACGCTGATGACGTGGTTATCCCCGTCATAGGTGTACAGCGTGGTCTGGTCATCATCGGAACTGGGTGTGCCATCGACGTAGTTGGCGATCGTCTTGGTGCTCCGGCCGAGCGCATCATAATACGTCTTGCTGACAAGGTCGGCAGGATCGGTGACGCTATCGATGTTGCCCGCATCATCATAGTGATAAAGCGTCAGATGCAACGTGTCGCTTTGATCGGCCACCGTCGGCACCGAATCCGACGCGGAGCGGGTGTACACCGTCCCGCCGTTGTCGCCTACATCGACGCTGACGATCTGCCGATTGGCCGCATCGTAAAACGCGCCCGTGTAGGTCGTCCGGGAGTTGGAAGTGGTGAGCGCTCCGGTTGCGGTGGCATCAGGATTCCGCTGCCGCAGGGTGGTCTTGATGACATTTCCATCGGAGTCGTACTGATACTCGGTCTGCTCAAGGACGGTATCACCTGTGACCGTGCCTGCATCCGAATAATTGCCGCTGGCGCCAGGGGCCGCATCCCCGCCGCCATCGGTCGTGTAGGTCGTCGTGACGCGGCCGGCGCCGTCGTAGGCTGTCTTGGTGACCGCGCCTGTCGTATCCAGCGTTTTAATGACTTGCCCATCGCCATCGAACCATTGATAGCTGCTGATGCCCGCCGTGGGCGTTCCACCGCTCGTAGGGTCAACGCTCCACTGCGTGTTCTTGTAGACGCGTCCCTGATCGTCATAGCTGCTGGAACTTTCCGCCCGAAGTAACGAACTCGACGGCTGGTCCGGCACGCCGTCGCTGTCCGAGTCGCTGATGCTGACCGTGTCGCCGTCGTACGTGGAGGTGCTGAGCACTTCACCCAAGTTGTCGTAGGTGGTGTAGGTGATCGGATGGGTATTGTCGCTCGTCGATTCCGTGTCCGCAGTCCAGACGCCGCTGACAAGCGTCAGCGCAATGCCCTGCTTCGTGGCAACGAGCCGATCGCGCCAGTCGTAGAAGTAATCGGTCGCGATGGCATGCGTCGCATCCACGTACGCGATCGAGCGGGTAAGATTGCCGTCGCCAGAGCCGCCATCGTCGTAAATGTAGGAGGCCACTTCGACCATGTTTGTGCCGGTAAGGTTTGTTGGCGACCAATAGCCGGATGTCGGCGTGTCGTCCGTACCCACCCATACGGAGACCACATGGCCCATTCCGTCGTAAAGCGTGCGGGTAATAGTGCCCGCCGGCGAAACTTCACGGCTAACCCGTCCCTGTCCGTCATAATCCGTCGAGGACACGGTGTAATTACCAGCGGATGAATCACTCCCGGAAGACCCCAAACGCGGCGACGTTTGCGAATAAGTGATGCCGTCGAACGAGTAGTAGCCGTCATTTTCAACGACTTGGCCGGCCGCATTGGTGAGTTCGCGCGTCAACGAGAGAATATTTGAGGCATCAATCATTTCCTGTCCGGTCGGCCGGCCGCTGGAAACAGTGGGAGTGGCAGAGCTGGTAAGAGTTTCCGTGTAAACTGCTCCGATACCATTCCCATCGGGCGTGGCATCCTGATACTCGCGTGTGATTTCGATGGGTCCGGTCGTTGTTGTACCCGTCCATCCGCGGTAAACGCGGATTTCATGATCTCCATCGTTGTATACCGTATACGTTACATTGCCGTCAGGGTCCGTTTCTTTGGTTGTTCGACCGAGCGCATCTACTTCGTAGCTTGTCACCAAGTTCAGCGCCGTCGGCAATCCGCTCCCACGCGTTGGTGCCGTGACAGGCGGCGAAGAAATTAAGGTTGGATCCGCATCTGCCACATATTCCGTTATCCCACCCGATGCCTGATCATAGGCGGTGTAAGTCAGGTATCCGTTGGCATCTTGCGTCCAAATGACCCGGCCATTCGAGTCATACACCGTCACTTCTGTATTCGCCGTACCCGATCCATTTTCACTTGCTGAAATTGCAGGCAGCGTCACCGTCATCGACTGTAGCTGTGAGGTGGATCCGTCCCACGTGTAGCTATAGCTGGTGGTGCGAGCGCCGGTCTGGTCCTCATTTGCAAATACGGTATCCGAGGCCACAGGATGAGTCTTTGCTCCGCTTACGTCCTGCTCGTAGTACGTTTCAACATCTTGCAGGATTGGTCGAAACACCTCGATAGTGCCGGTGCCGCTTGAGGGCGTCCCGGAGACTGTAAAACTAAACGTGTTGGCAGTGACCGCGGTGATGACAAATGACCCATCGTACTCGGACTGATCTGCGCCGGAGATAACGATGATATTTCCAACGCTATAACCATGTCCTGTGACAGTTGCTGTCGCGGTTGAACCCGAGCGTGTGATGGAGGTGACGTTCTCCTGACCGCCAAGTTCCCCATTCCGCAGTGCTGTGTACCATTGATATCCAGCAACAGCGCCCCCGGAACTGCTTGTAGCAGTCGTCTGGTTGTAATAGCCAGTCAATTCAATAAGACCAGATGAATCATTGATGTATGGAGACGTCGCCCCACTGCCGTAAAGAAGCCCATTGTTTGCCTCCCAATCGGTGGGATCGTAAGCCCCAATGGCCGACGGATCGACCTTCATGATCAACCGGCCTTGGTTGTCGTAGCGATAAAAGGTGCTATAGGTCCGGTCATCGGAGGTCGAATCCGTTCCATTCCGATCGACAAACACCGAGAGCATGACCTGACCAACTTCGTTGGTGTAGATGATGTTTTCGTTATTGTCCGACCAGTCCGTCGAAGTATCGTCAGGTAGCTCTTCAATCGTCTTGGTCCGCCACACATTGTACTCGATGGAGTTGTACCCAAGTCCTTCATCGCCAGGATCAACACCAAATGGATAGTCGTAGCCTTGCTCGTTGTTGGTGTAACTGAATTTATATGTTCCCGCGCCGCCGCTGCACACGGAGCAGCCCGCCCCCTGGGCGATTTCTTCCGTTACTCGGTAGCGTGTCCCCATGCGGTAAGTCGTCCGCCACGCTCCATCGATGTTAGGATCACTATGATCTCCCCACCGCTCATATTGGAAGTAATGGTTCACGTATGGCTGAATTGTTGCGTCTGATTCCGTTTGATAATCGCTATAAGCCGCCTGTAGTCGTTTCAACGAGTCCCCAGTGACGACCGTCTTGAGCAGACTCATGGTGAAACGGTCGGCAACACCGAGCGAAGCAGGGTTGTAGGTCGGCGACCCTGAGGGCCGATAGCTGGGGTCCGGACCGCCCGTCGTTGTCGCCTGATTAGTGGGTCCTTGGGACGTTACGGTGTCAAAACCTTCGCCTGTTACCTTGTAGTAGCGGTAATAGGACTGACTCAAGACCTCCGGATCATCCGGATCTTTCTGAAAATCCTTAATCGTCACGAGTTTTAGGTCGCCCAGCCGTCCGTTGGGATCGTTTTCCCAGACGCCTCCCACGAGCAGGCGGCCCGTGTAATACTCATACTCTGCATCTTGGATGGTAGTCCAACTGGTGCCGCTGTTCGTGCTGCGCTCCAGGGTGACGGCGGAAATCAGCGTCGCAGGTGTTCCGCTTGCCGCTGTGACTAGATCATTCGTTACAGACGAGTAACTGTAGACGAGCCGCTCCATCGAAGAACTGCCCGAGGTACTTCGCGTGAGTGCCTTCAGCACCCCTTCGGGGACGCCATCGGGGTCACTGGCGCCAGCATATGTACTGCTGATCGTTGTGGCTCCATTGGCCATCGTTGTACTTTTAAAGCGGCCGTACTTATCTGGGACATCGTCTGCGAGCGAAGAAGAAATTGGGACCCCGGAACCATCCCGATTCACGTCATAGAAATCTGTAACATTCCCTTGGGCATCCGTCAGACGCATTACATACGCCCCGCCCCCAATGGAGACACGCTGGAGCGTGATTTGGTTGGAGCCCCAGGCGGTATACGTATCAGGATCAGCAGTCGAAAACCCGAAGGTGTAAACTTGCGTGCCACCCGCAATCAGACATATTCTGTTGTCGTCTTCGGTTCCGGGCCAAACGCCGTTCACCGGCCAATCGCCGCCAGTAGTGCCAGTACCGCTAGAGTTTCCATTCGTACCACCCTCTACTTCTAAAAATGGAAGATCATTGATGGTCCAGCCATTTCCGTTCAAACTCGCATTGTTCGTCCCCGTCCAACTACGGCTCTCTCCCCACATAAGCCCGAGTGCATCGCTGGATAGATCGGTTTCCTGGATGACCGGGATCCCGTTGGAGTAAACAACAGGCTGACCCGAGACAGGCGGTGATGCCTGACCCTGTTGAGCGTCAATCTGGGGCACAGCAGGCTGAAAACAAGTAGGACAAGAAAACGCTACCGCAAGTTGCTCATCCAGCTGATCCGCCGAGTAATATCCGAACAAGATTCGTCGTTCGAGCGACTCAACCACCGCTCGTTGAAGAAGAGACGCGTTCCGAGCAGAGCGCCGAGTCGCAGCAGCCCCGCGATGCCTTTGGAAAGACCCAGTGACCAAGCGCGCAGCGTATTTAGACAAAGCCGAAATCAGCTCCATGACCAATCCTCCCAGTCAGGCTTAAATCAAAATTTTTGGAAATCCGTCGTAGTCGGACGAACTCGTCGTTTTCCTTTCCATAAAACAAGTAGCTCTATGGACGTCCCGCAGGCTAACGCTCACTAATTTTTAATCAAGTAATTAATTTGCTTTTTGTGAGTACCCCTAATTCGGGGAGGCCATATGACATTTTTGCCGGAGGAGAAAGTCCGACTTCTGGCCTATCTCGCACAACCGCAACTCTATCAGGGTGTAGTGCAATGCAGACGAAAGTTGCGCATCGGCTGCTTACTTAGTGAAGTGTGCGATATTTATCTGTCTTCCTACTCAGACGTAAGCCAATCCGTGTGCGACATGTTGGACAAGTTTCACACCATTTTGGTCTTGAAGCAGCGATTTGTCACACAGTAATTCCTGGCTTCGCCATGAAATCGAAGCCGGACAACCTCTTAGCCCCGCATGTGACCGACCCGGACCTTCCGTGGTCAGTCAAACTGATGCCCACTGCCCGTGACGCTTCCACAGACAGCGCGGACACCGTCCGCCGCATGCTCGCACGCTGGATCGCACAGCGCATCGTCGCCGCTCCGAAAGAGGGGCGGCGATGAACTCCCTTCACGCGCCTCACTCTTCTTCACGCCTGTGCCTCTGCCGCGGCACTTCAATGCAATGCTGTCGGCAGATGTTCACGAGCGTGCACATGGGAATCTTGAACCGCTCACAGACGGTCGTGGCCGGATACCCGTCCTGGAAGAGTTGCCTGGCGACGCAAGCGATGCGCTGTCGTTCTGCTTCGCTCATGTGCCGGAATGCCGCTTTGGCCATGGACAGACCCTCCGCCTGCACGCGCAGGCACTTGTCTGGGTCGTTTGCCAAGTATTGGGCAGCCTCTTTCCTTGCGCCCCTGCGGCCAAACGTCCTGCCGCAGCCATCCGAAGGCTTACCAAACAAAATACAAACCACTGCAATCATTTCAATCCCCCTACAACCCCCCTGCACCCCCTTTAACCCCTGTTTGGGGCAGGGCTTGACACAATATGAGTACGGAATAAGTTCGGTATTACTCAGCCTGATTTCCAGGACGTTTCGCGCATGGGGCCGCTGCTTCTGTCGCATCGGCATGTACAGGTACATGCCACAGGGGCTCTGCGCGCCTGGATCAGGCCGGTTCAAAAAGGCAGTACCTCATGGACAAGCTTTCCCATCACCTGCACATCCGGCTTACCGAGGACGAGCACGAGCGTTTGCACGGCTTGATGCAGCGCGTGGGCGCGGACCGGTCGTCCATCGCGCGCCTCGCGCTCAAGCGGTTGTTTCGCAAGCCGCCCCAGCGGCGCTTCCGCTTCCGCGTGAAACGGGGGGCCAAGCTGTGAAACGTAAACCCATCGCGCTTTCCCCTTCCGTCGAGCAAATGGTCGGCGATGCTGCCGGCCGGTATCAGAGCCAGGGTCGGGGCCACGGTCAAGGTCAGGCTTACTTCATCGAACTCACCCGGCTGGGAACCATGGAGCTTCCCTTTGGGGACGCTTATCTCTGGATCATTTGCGAGACCGCTGGGGGGTACTTCTCCAAGACGGATTACCTCTCCCGCGCGACCTTCTTTGCCAGCCAAGAACGCGCACGGGAGTTTCTGGAAGTGTTCACCTTTGTTCAAGGGCGCGTGGTCGCTGGCCAGCCGCCCGAAAGGAGGTCTTCGGCCAACAGCTTTGAACGTTCGGTGTTGTTTCATCTTTGGTTGCATAACGTCTTTAACCATTTTCCCCAAGGAGCCCTCACATGGAAAACGCAACTTTCTGGTCTGTTACAGGAGAAGTCGCCGGCATCGGACCTTCCCTCAACTTCGACGGCGTCGAACAGCCCAACCGCATCGAAGTGCGCATCAAAACCTCTTCCGGCAAGTTCTTTACCCGAACCGTCGGACTGCCAGCTCCAGTTCCCGTTCTGATGGGCAAAAAGCTCACGCTTTCGGGCATCATCGAGCAGTTCCGCTCGAAGAAAACCAACAAGGATTATGAGCGGATGACCGTCACCAACGTTGCGGACGCGGATGCGCCTGCGAAGAAGTGATCCACGACGAAGACGAGGATGTTTCCCACGAGCGGGCCGGAGCATATTCCGGCCCGCTTTATTTGGACATGGAGGATGAAGATGGAACCGATCACCAGGCTCTGGAACGGCTTTGACATCGTGAAGGTGAACTTCGGCGTGGCTTGGCCTGAAGATTTCATGGAATTGCTGGCCACGCTGGAGAAGCACAAGCAGGAAGCGTTCGAGGCGATGGAACCGGTGGTATTCTCGCTGTGCGCTGTCGCGCCCTTTGACCGCGTGGTGGCGCTGGAGAAGGGCAATCGCCACGCGCGCTACGGCGTACAGGTGGAGGGGTTGACAGTGTTCTTTTCCAGCCGGCAGATCCCGTCCCAGGACACACCGAACCTGTACGTGGAAGCGGGACCGGAATACGTCGCGGAGAATGGCCTGGGCGCCTTGTACGGCTTTGTGCTCAACCTCATCGCACATCTGGGCGGTGAATACCTCTGGAATAAAGTCTCTGAAGTCCACATGACCGTGGACTATGCCGTGGACGCTCCTCACACCATCGACGATTACCGCATTGCCGATACGTTCACATTCGTGACCCGGGCGCGGACCAAAGCGCCGCGCTATGGCTGCACGTGGGACGAGCAGGATGCGACGGATCAAGACGCGGCACTCTTCTTCAAAGGCAACCGGCTGGAGACGATGCAGATCGGCAAGGGCCAGATGATGCTGCGCATCTACGACAAGCAGGCGGAACTTGCCTGCCGACCGCGCAAGGCATGGGAACGGTTGCTCTGGTGTGACGTGGACGCCCAGCACGTCATGCGCACCGAGTTCCAGGTACGCCGGGAGAGCTTGAAGGAACTGGGCTATGACACGATTGAGAATGTCATGGACCGTGCAGGCGAACTGTGGTCCTACCTGACCGCCAAATGGTTCCGGCTTTACACCCATATCGACGATCCCAAGCCGATGGCCGTGCTGCATCCATTCTGGATGGCCGTGCAGGGTGCTTGGGAAGAGAAGATGCCTGCCGTCAAAAAGAAGGTCTATCACGAACTGCGCTTGCAGCGCGCCCAGCAACTGCTGGGACATGCGACCAGCCTGGCGGCGGTGATCCAGGACCAGCACGTGCTGACGCTGGATGATTTGTTTGCGCTGATGCGCAAACTGGTGCAGGAGATGTTGCCCGAACAGGACATTCCTGCGCTCATTCGCGACAAGGCGATTCGCTTCCAATGCCGCAACAAGGCGGACATCGACATGGACGACGACGATGCGTCACACGCAGGCGACGCACCTTCCCATCCGGGAGAGGTAAATAGAGGGGGGGATGTTATACAAACTCCCCCAGCCCCAAAGGGCCCACGCGAGGCGGGGACCCCTCCCCGCCAGCACGGGGTCCCTCCCCGCCTCGCGTGAGCCCGCTGCCAACTATCTATTGCCAATAAGTGAGCCCCGGTATGCCTGGGAGGCGAAGCCGGGGCTCGGGAGAAGGACACAGCGAATCATTGACGATAGCGCGCGCAACGACGATAGCGCGCGCAACAAGGCATTTCCAGCAAATGCTCAGCGCAGCGTCCTTGGGATACCATCGATTTGTTTCCACGCATTCTTGAGCGGTTCTTCGGGATTCTGGATCGTGACTGGTGCGACCCGATACACGCGCATCCAGACCTCGAAGCGGTGCGTTTCCTTGCCCGATTTGACACCGATCGACAAGGGGCCGGAGGCGGATTTGGTATCCGCGTTCTGGTCAAAGACGCCGGCCAGATAGACGCCACCGGTGACGACGTTGACCGTGCAATCAAGACCGGTGGGATTGATGATGGGAGCTACGCCGTCACTGGTGTAGCCTTCCAATGTCGAAAAGGTCAGCGACAAGCTCACCGCGGCGCGGATACGGTCGAGTTCCCGCACCTTGATCTGGATCGTGGTGCCGGCCTGGAAGGTGTCATAGCCGACGGTGGTAACGGTCCCCTGGTCAGAGACGCTGCGGCGAGGCACCAGGATCTGGCTGCCGCTGGAGAATTTGGTCTGTCCGCCATCTGCCAGGATAAACATCGGGGCGGTGACGATCTTTGCTCGGTTCTTCGAGACGGCCGCACGCAAGGTTGCATCCAAAGACGCCGTTGCCTTGCCGCCGTTGACGACCGTATTGACGATGCCGCCGCTGGCAGTTGCCAGAGAAGCGGCCAGTTCCGCCGCGGGCACGATGTCCGCGCCGATATCCATTGAATCGGTGCTGTTTTTCTCGATAACGTAAAGCTGGACCACCCAAGTCTCAGCGCCGGCCATTTCAATCCGGTCGAGCATCTCCGAAACGCGCTGGATCACTTCCACCCGGTCGCCCACGACGACCAGGCCATCGGGATAGGCGCTCACCCGGCCAAATTCCGAGAGCAGCGTCGTGACGGCTTCCTTCAAATCATCCGAGGACAGCCGCGGCACACGGCGGACGAGAACACCCCGGTCTTCTGCGCGCAAGACCCCCAGGTAATAGACCGAGCCTGCCTTGGTAAGCTGTACGCCCAGCCGCCGCGCTACCGCCTGAAGCACATCTTCGATGGGCACCTCGCGGACATTCACTGTCACGCGCTTGTCATCCAGCGACTGCTCGGCGACGACGGACAAGCCCGTGGCGTTGGCGATGTAGCGCATGAAATCCCCTACGCTCATGTCCTGTGCCACAATAGTCACCTTGGGCGACTTGGAGACCGCTGCGCCGCTGGCGACATAGCTGGAGGGCAACAGCTTGAACGCCTGCGCCAACTCACGGTCCGGGTCCTGTTTACTTAAGTGCGTCGGTGACGCCGGTGCGCAGCTCCCGAGAACCCAAACCAGCCAGGGTGCCATCATCAAAGCGCACCACCGCCTTGGCGATGTCCACGCTCTTGACGGTTTTGCCGGCAAACGGTCCCCATTCCACCTTGTCGCCGACGCGGTAGGTAAGCCCGCTGCGCAAGGTAACGGCATTGGGCGACAGAAGGACAACCTCCCCCATCTTGTCAAAGACGCCCGAGAGGCTTTTGAGTTTGCGTTCGGCTTCATCAGCGCGCTCCTGCTGTTTCTTGTAATCCGCGATGGCAACAAAATTGGGCTGGGTCGAAGGCAAAGCCGTGGCGCCGGCGCTTGTAGCCCCGGGGCCGGGTGCGGGGGGCACGGTATTGCCCAGAGATCGGCCGCTCTTGCCCATGCCCAGGGACGCCGGCGATGCGGCGGAGATGAACTGCCCGGTAAAACTGTTTAAGAACCAGTGCATCAGCCGGCCACCGCCGCCAGTCAAAAAGTAGATCACGATGGCCAGGATTACCCCGCCGCGGATGAAGCGCCACCAGTTGCGCCTCAAAAACCACTTGACCGTTCCCAGCTTGCCGCGTTTTTCAAAGACCTGCTCTTTGGCCGTTCCCTTCAATCCGCCCTTGTCCGGGGCCGAGTAGGAGTCATAGAAGCCAAAGTAATAAGGATCGAGGACAAACGTGCGCTTGTCCTCGTTGGTCCACTTGCCATCGACTTCCCGCTTCTCGTAGACCCATACGCGGGTCTCATATTCCCCAGTGAGCAAGGCCGCCTTTACCTCGTACCAATCACCCATCAGGATGCGGAAGAACCAATCGCGCCGGTCCTCCGAGTTCACCAGTTGCAACCGGATGCCCGATTCGTCGATCACTTCCTGGGCGATCTTGCGGTAATGCTGGCTGATGAATTCGACCGTCGCACCGCGGTGGCGAATTTCCCCGCACCAGATTTGCCACTTTTTCTTGAGGTCCTTGGAGGCGTTGCGTCCGCAGTATTTGTGAATCTCATCGATGGCGATATGGGCGTTCTGAACGTCGATGTCCTGGAAAAAGTCCCAGGGACCGGACTTGCCCAGTTGCCACTGGTGCAGCACCTCGGCGGGAATCAGCTTGATACGGCGGGCATAGAAGGGGCCGTTCTCCTTGCCCTCTTTCTTGCGCAAGGCCACCGCCTCGCCGACCCGCTCAGGATAGACCGGGAAGTTCGACCAGTGCTCGCCCTTGGAGTCGGGCAGGAATTCATCCACCAGGAACCGCGCGCAGCGCAGGTAGGTTTTTCCCGAACCTGCGCGGGCGGTGGTGAGCATGCAGACCGCATGGCCTGTAGGCATGACTGATTACCTCTTCCAAAGCTGGTGTTCTTCATTCACTTCGGACTGCATCTCGGCGGAGGCTTCCTCACCCCAGATGTCTTCATACCTGCTGGCCCAGTACCCGGCGATGTGGCAATTGCCCGCCAGCATTGCCTTCTCGTACCTGCGCCGGATGCGGCTTTGCTCGATCGCCAGCGACACACCATCGGCGCAATCCCCGTCCGAGAGGCATGCCCAGCGCATCCCCTTACGCACGATCATGAAGGCCAGAGCGCCGCCGATGGCAACAAGCGCTACGCCTCCCAGTTGCACAATCAGGGCGTGCACGCCCGCTCCCACATCCACCACGTCCGGCACCGACATTTGTGCAAGCACCATGACAATCACCTCCTATAGGGTCCCTGGCCCAACGCCACGCCCAGCACCAGCCCCACCGCAAAGGCAAACAGCACACTCATGGGAAATCTCCTCTGTTGTCCTGGAATGATTGAAAGACCGCCTACCCCGACCAAATGAGCTTGAGCACGATGCGCAGCAGCGACCAGACCACCCACCAGACCAGGTACAGGCCCACGCAGGTCATCAAGACGGCCAGGGGAAAAAAGGAATTCACCCAGCCCACGACATTGATTAGGGGTGCCCAGTTGATGGCCGGCAGCTTGGGAAGCACATCGACCACGGCTTCGACCTTGGCCGCGAGCATGTCGCTGAGCCAGCCGATGATCCAGCGGATCGCATCGACGATGTATTGGCCGATGTTCCAGTCCGCGAGGATCGGAATGGTATGAAGCCCGAACATCACCTCCTCCTTTCTTTTAGTAAGCCCGGATGTCTTTAATGACTTGGTGCAGGAAGGCGATGACCACGAAGATGGCCACGAACGCGCGGATCGCCACGCGAAAGCCATTCATATAAGGACCGTCAAAATCGATGTCGAAGTTCTGTACGCTGTCGAACCACGGAATCGGGATCGTGATCTTGCTGGTCTCGGTTGTCGGCATCGACGGCGGCAGTTGCAGCCAAGCGATGATCTTCTGGCGGATGCGGTCCCAGGGACCACCGGTGCCATATTCCCCATAGTTGACGCCGGTCTCGGAGGGGGACGAACCGCTTTGCGTGTCCGGCCCGCCATCAATCACTTTGCCGCCGATGACGCCGCCGCCACCGGTCAGGGGAGAGCCGGTTCCCGGACCTGGCCCTTGCGGGCGGTAATTGGAAGGATTGTCGCTGGGCATAGTGGTCGAGACGCCGTTGACCGCGGTGCCGCCATTGGGCTGCGTGGATGCAGGAACCGGATACGGAGGCGGCGCATAAGGATTGTTCAGGCCGCCCTGGCCAAAGCCGTAACCCACGCCCTGAAGCGGGTTGCCGGCCATATCGTTCGAACTGTTGCCGGCTGGCCGCGTGGTCGATTCGTCATCGGGAGAAGTGGGCTGGGTGGCTGGCGCCGTTGTTGGCGGCGGATTGGTATAGGCCGGCCAGGAAACCGGCAGCGTTTTGGCTTGTTTCGTGTCCGCCGAACTTTGCACCATCGGCGTTAAAATTACGTTGAACGCCACTGCCGGATTGGTCGCGTCGTTGATGTTGACTGGAATATCCCAGGTGCCATGCTGGGTGTCCCGCGCGGGAAGGGGCGTGGCCACGCTGACAGTTCCCAGGGCCGCCTGATCGCCCGAGAGCATCACGTTGATGTCGGTGTGGGCACTGCCATCGGCGGAATCGCCCATCGTGATCCCGGTGACATGGATGACGCCGGTGGTTTTACCCGTGCGCTCGGATTTCATCGAGGCGGCAAAGGGCGGCAGGGGATTGCCGTGCGGATCGGTGGGATTGCCGTTGGGATCGACGGGAAAAACCGTGTTGCCCGCCAGATCAAAGTAACCGATCATGACCACTTCGTTTGCGCCAAAGTGGTTCCGCAGCACCAGGCGGAAATGGCCGACGTTGGCGTGGTTGTTCCATCCCTGGTACACGCCATCCGACGTGGAGCCATCCATAAAGGTGTGATAGGTCGACCAGCAGTAGGCGACGTAATTCCAGTTGCCGCTATCGTCTTTCTGCTCGATTTGTCCTTCGACATAAGCGGCATCGTTGGCATCGGTGCCATGGTACTCAACCGCCCAGAGCGCCCCAAAAGGGTTGGGCACCCAGCCGCCGAAGGTATAGGTGAAGTTGCCGGCGTGCGCTTGAGACACAAGAAGGAGTAGCGCCACAAGCGCTACCACAAGTTGCGCTGGTTTTTGGAAAGGATGATCATGCGCCATAGGAAAGTCCCCCAGATCAAAGAAGCTGCCAGCGCCACGCACATGCCGATATTGAGCAGCGTGGCAAGCTGGCCCTGGATGCTCGTCAGCAGTTGAATCAGTTGATTGGCTTGATCGTCTGTCATGTTTGGAATGCTCCCGAAGCGAAGGGGAGAGAGGTGTAACCCTCTCTCCCCCATGCCTTGGCCAATAGATGGCGGATCAGCCGCACTTGTTGGCCCACTTCAGGCCCTTGCGGACCGCCAGGAACGCAAGCGCGCCCCCGACCGCGACCAGCACCACCGTGCCGATCTTGGTAATCACCGCCGTGGTGCCCGCGGCGATATCCACGCCGGTGTCCGGCAGGCTAAAGCCGCCGGTTTGGGCGAACGTCGGCACCGATGCCGCCAGCGTGAGACCTAAGGCGACTGCCGCCGCATACCCTTTGCGCAGTTTGCTCATGGCAAACCTCCTAAAAAGGAAACTTCCCGCCGCTTGATCCCGCAACGCATGTTGCGAATAAGACCGCGCGGCATTCACCTCTCGCGTCCCAAGTCGCACTGGACATTCACAAGCGCTTGGTCCACGTGTTGTGCTGACCGGTGTAGAAGATTGAAAAGTGCACGACCATGCAGAAGGAGATTCCATAAAAGCCGTGCACCAGCACAAAAGCCCAGGGACTTGCCCATTGCATGGTTTACTGCCTTCCGTAAGAGCAAATATTCATCACGCGGCACGGATGCGCTGCGCACTTATGCCCAGCTTCCGTCAGAGCCGCTTTCACGTTTTTGTTCTTCCAGCCAGCGCGCTTCTTCGAGCAGTTCGCCCGTTTCCGAGAACGCTTCCTCGTGATTCATTCCATGCTCGTTGCGCTGGTGCCAATAGCATTGACTGGCGCTATGGAACACTTCTTTGCATTGATTGCAGCCAATGAGCATCGATCCTGTACTCCAGTGTTGATTCGTTACTCTCTACTGGCGCACGGACTCGCACTTCAATAGGATTTGTATAGAGATTCCGGTGTTACGTGTCGCACATTCAAAAGCCCGAGAAATAATCGTTCATTTCGATTAAGCGCTCTCTATAGACGTTTCTGCCGCCGGTCCAAAGGGGAACCGCAGTCCCCCTCTGGTCACCCCCAGCTCCCACCCCCACCCAGGTCAATAAGGAAGTCGCCGCCGACCGGATGACGCTCCAGTGTAACTCCGGCCGTGCAAGGTCCCTCCCCAAAGGGGTCCCCTCCCTCCGGGCGATCCACCTTGACTGCCTCCGTTGGGTTGGGGCGCGTCAACCGGCCGACGGGGCCGGGATCGTTTTAACGGAGGGCCAATCATGGCTGTCGCAGTGTATCTCGTTCATTACCAGGAGCCCCGTGCTCACCACCGGCATGCCGTGCGGGTCGTCAATGCCCCGGCAGGCGTGATCAAAACGCTCTACCGCCACCTGCACGAGCAGCCCATCGACAAGCTGGCCAGCCAGCGGGGAATCCGCTTCGTGCACGTGCGGACCTGGTGGGGCAAGGGTACAAGCTTTGAACGCAAGCTCAAACGTCAGAAGCATCACTCCCGCCTGTGCCCGGTGTGCAACCCCGACGGGTACTTCCGCCGCACCGGACGCATGCGGGATAACTGAATCACTATCGAAGCCGGGGCCAAAAGCGCCCCGGTTTTTCTTTTGTCGGAACCGAATTACTCCGCGGAATAGAGATATTCGCGAATACAA
Organism: Phycisphaerae bacterium; assembly: GCA_035545015.1. Lineage (GTDB taxonomy): Bacteria > Planctomycetota > Phycisphaerae > WQYP01 > WQYP01 > CALCHA01. Next base: position 35,946 of record DASZZD010000026.1, on the reverse strand, counting down.
GAACTTGCCTTCCCACCGGCACATGGACCCATCCGGCCATTCTTTTAAGGAGTGGCCCCATGCACACGTTTACCTTGAGTGTTCCCTGCCCCGCGACCGCCGACCGCGCAATCCATGACTTTGCACAGATCGTCGAACTGGCGCGCGAACGTGCCTCGGCTTTGGATGCGGTGGTGTACATTCACAGGGAAAATGCGGAACCGGGATGCCCCAATCTCTGGGCCGTCTCCCCCAAAGGTTATCTCTCGGTCGAAGGCGTCGCCATGCCTGCCTGCAAAGGATGCGGCGAAGGATAAGCATCATTAAGGATGGGGGCAGGGGGATTTTTTTCATGAGTGCCCCCATTCCGGCGCTTATCGCCGCGCGCGTTGTCCCCCTGGCATGCTCCGCCACAAATGATTCCTTTGCGGGACACAGCGAAGGCACCCCGAACTAATTTTCCTGTGAACACCACCGTCGCCAATGTGCACATGCACGGCCAGCGAGATCCGCCACTCCCGGTTGCGTACGCTCGCCGCAGGACAGGGAACACGCCCAACGTGCACAGGGCCACTCCTTAAAAGCCCCCGCTCCCCCTGCCATGTGCCGGCGAAAACGCAAGTTTTGCATTCAGGCGAATATCTCCGGCAGACCGAGCCCCACCCCGCCCAATCCTCTCTCATGACGGATATTGACGACCTTCTACTTTTATAAGGAAGCGCTTGCGCGAACCAGCTTGCCGCCTTTCCTCGTCGTCCGATTCTACACGTCCGTGCTCGCGGTCAAGGTCCTTCCCAAAGGGTCCCTTCCTCCGGACAGTTCCACCTTGACCGCTGCGCGCGGGCGTTTCGCCTCTCCTCTCCGTCGAGGAAAGGCGGGCTGCCTGTGGGTGTTCCACACACCCCGTCTCCTCATCTTTCGATTGGAGACATGCAATGTCCATCGACCTCTATCAAGGTATCACCAATCAAATCGTCGCGCTTCTGGAAAAAGGCGTGGTGCCGTGGCGCTCGCCCATTCTTGGCCGCACATCGGCGGGACGCCCGCAAAATCTGGAGAGCATGAAACCCTATCGCGGCATCAATGTATTCCTGCTTGCCATGACCGCATGGCAGAAGGGCTATGGCTCTTCCTATTGGCTCACCTTCAATCAAGCCAAGGCGCACGGCGCATCGGTCAAGAAAGGTGAAAAATCGTCGATGGTGGTTTTCTGGAAGCAGCACGAGACCACCGACCAAGAGACCGGCGAAGCCAAAAAGATTCCGCTTCTCCGCTATTACAACGTCTTCAACGTGGAACAATGTACTGGCATCACGTCCCCCGATGCCGCTCCCTTCGAGCCGACGCCCTTCACGCCCATTGAAAGCGCCGAGCATCTTACGGAAGGATTCACCGACGGCCCCGCCCTTGAACATGCCGGACAGCAGGCGTTCTACTCCCCACTCACCGACTCCATCCGCATCCCCGAACCCACCCGCTTCCGCAGCACAGAGGAATACTACGCCACCCTGTTCCACGAACTGGCTCATTCCACCGGTCACAGCAAGCGCTTGAATCGCGGCCTCGATACCGCTCCCAAACCCTTCGGCAGCGCCGACTACGGCAAGGAAGAACTGGTTGCGGAAATGGCAGCGGCCTATCTGTGCGGCCATGCGGGCATCCAGCCCGTTGTCATCGAGAACCAAGCCGCGTACATCAGCGGATGGCTTGCCCAATTGAAGCACGACAAGAAACTCATCATCACCGCCGCGGGTGCAGCGCAGAAAGCGGCGGACTGGATTTGCGGTCAGCGGCAATGACTACCGCCAGAGAACGACAGGGAGCGCTCGCATGGACGCGGGCGCTCCTTCATTTTTCATAAGCACGTATGGAGTTTGTACGGTATACTCATTTGAGGAAAACCATTCGAGGAATCACTCATGCCCACCGCCATCGGATACATCCGCCGCTCGACCAACCGCCAGGAAGAAAGCTTGGACCAGCAGCGACAAAAGCTCGAAGGCTTTGCCAAGGCGAAGGGTTGGACGCTCGCCCAAGTCTACGTGGACGACGCCATCAGCGGCAGCGACATGAACCGCCCCGGCTTGGAATCGCTGATCGGCCATGCTGTCCGCAGCGCTGACGTGGATATTGTTCTGGCGTGGGAACGCAACCGGCTCGCGCGTCCGAAAGACCCGGTGGACGGCCTCATGCTGGAGCGCCAGCTTATCAACGCCGGCAAGCGCGTGTTCTACGTTGCGACCGGGCAGGAAGCCGACCGCTCCTTTGCTTCCGGCCTCATCAGCTACGTCGAGCATTACCAGAACGGCGACTATCTGCGGAAGCTCTCACGTGACACCATGCGCGGCCACGTGGCGCGGGCCGAGCGCGGCCTGTGGTGCGGCGGACCGATTCCCTTCGGCTTTGACCGCCTCTACATCAGCATGGACGGCAAACCCAAGCGCATTTTGCGCGACATGCCCGACCGCACGCAGCACCTGCTGCATCCCGAGACTGGCGACCTTGTGGAAATCATCCCCGCCGGTCAGCGGTACACCAAACCGGAATTCGAGCTTTGCACCTTAACACTTTCCGATCCGATCCGCGTGCGCGCCGTGCAGAAGATGTTTGCCGATTATGCCGCCGGTGTTCCTATCCGCACGTTGCGCGACAACTTCAATAGCGCCGGGCTGCGCACCTGCCGGGGTTCCATATTCACGATTCCTACCTTCCACTCCATGCTGGAAAATCCCGCCTACACCGGCACAAGCGTGTACAACCAGCGCACCGAGAGCAAATGGCACCGCCATATCGGGGGCGAACGTGGCCAGAGCGTCGAGCGTTTGGATGAAGGTTTGGAGATGCGCCCGGAAACGGATTGGGTGGTGAAGCCCAACGCCTGGCCCGCGATCATTGACCAAGCCACTTTCGATCAGGTGCAGCAGCGCCGCAAATCTTCCAAGGAATCAAACCGTCACACCCGGGGGAGCGCCGTGCATACCAAATACTTCCTCACCAGTTGCCTTGTTTGCGGCGTCTGTGGCGGAAGGCTGACCGGCCAGACGACCACCAGCGGCAAAGGCTACCGGACACGCTATTACATTTGTGCGACCCACCACAAAGGCGACCACGCCCGCTGCCCCAAGCGCTACAAGCTGCCTGCCGACGTGATCGAGAATCACATCATCAGCCTCATCAAAGCCGACTTGGAAAAGCTCAAAGACGATCAGCGGCTACAGCAGTACATCGCCGAAGAAATCGCACGGCTGTCCGGCAATGATGGCGATGCCCGCCAGCAGTTGCAGCGGCGGCTTGCCGAATTAGACCAGCAGATGGCCAAGCTCCGCGACCACTTGAAGGCGATGGATGTGGCCACAGCCACCGCGCTTGGCTTCTACGAGGAAGCGAAAAATGCGGCGGCAGAACGGCAGAGCGTGGAAGCGGAATTAAAAAAGCTCAGCCGTAAGCTGCCCGATTTACCCGACGTGGGTGAGATTGCATCGCGAGCGAATGCCGAACTAGAACGGCTGGAGAAGGTATTCGCCGAGGGCACGGTGGATCAGCAAAAGGAACTGGTGGCCCTGTACGTCCAAACGATAAAGGCTGATCCAGACGCACGTAGCGTCCAAATCAGCCTTTATCCCGCCCTCTTTACCCAAATCGTAGCGGGGGGAGGATTCGAACCTCCGACCTCCGGGTTATGAGCCCGACGAGCTACCAGGCTGCTCTACCCCGCGATGTAGAACCTCATTGTTGCGATCGCGTATCGTAAAGTCAAGCTCGGCTTGCGGGGTTATAGCTCACAGCTCGCGAACTCGCGCGCGGAGGATGAGGCTCTGGGCGCGGCGCGTGGTTGTGAGGCGTGGCATCCTAAGTAGGGGAGTGGACGGGGGGCGGGGCAGTGGAAACAATGGGTGCCACGGAAGCAATGTTACCGGGAGTGCGGCATGGCGTTCCCGCCGGGCGGTGCGGCCGGCGGCTTTTGAGATTCATGATGAGGTTTTCGACGGAACGCAAGGTGCTGCTGGGGTTTCTGGCGGCGCTGGGGCTGCTGGCGGCGGTATCGGCGGTGGCGGTGAACACGACGCGCGGCGCGTTGCAGGCCGAGCAGATGGTTGCGCACACGCATGAGGTGCTGGAGCAGTGCAGCCGGCTGGAGAATGATGTCGGGCAGTGCAGCGGAGCGATCCGGTATTACACGAGCAATCCGGAGCTTTTCCCGTTTGAGGAATACGAGACGGCGGCGACGGACACGCAGCGGGCGCTGGCGGCGCTGCGGGTTTTGACGCGGGACAACGGGAGCGACCAGCGGCGGCTGGACGACATCGCGGCGTTGCTGGAGCCGAAGTTCGAGGCGACGACGCGCGGCGCGAACATGGATTTTTTTAACGCGACGTGGCGGCGTGATGCGACGGCGCCGATCCGGCGGCTGATCGACCTGATAGCGGACGGGGAGCGCCAGTTGCTGGAGACACGGAATCGCGACGCGCAACAGGGCGCGGAAAGCACACTGATCGTGATTGCGTCCGCGAGCGGGCTGGCGGTGGTGATCACGGGGACGGCGTTGTGGCTGATACTGGCGGACCTTCGCGCGCGGCGCGGCGCGGAGGAGGAGCTACGGCTGGCGCGTCTGCAGGCGGAGGAAGCGAGCACGGCGAAGTCGTCGTTTCTGGCGAACATGTCGCACGAGCTGCGGACGCCGCTGACGTCGATTCTGGGTTACACGGACCTTCTGCTGGCGACGAGCGAGGCGGCGGCGCGGGATCGTTACACGGTGGCGGCGCGGCGATCGGGGGAGCATCTGCTGAGCCTGATCAACGACATTCTGGATTTATCGAAGATCGAAGCGGGGCGGCTGCGGATTGAGACGGTGGAATGCCGGCTGCCAGACCTGCTGGCGGACGTTGATTCGCTGATGCGTCCACGGGCGGCGGCGAAGCAGATCGATTTTTCGCTGGCGTACGAGACGCCGGTGCCGGAGCGGCTGCTGACGGATCCGACGCGTCTGCGGCAAATATTGATCAACCTGCTGTCCAATGCGGTGAAATTCACGGAACGCGGATCGGTGCGTCTGGCGCTGCGTTATGAACTGGGGCTGGCCAATTCGCATCTGGTGGTGGATGTGATGGACACGGGCATCGGCATGACGCCGGAGCAGGTGCGCGACCTTTTTGAACCCTTCGCGCAGGCGGACATTTCCACGACGCGCAAATATGGGGGAACGGGGCTGGGGCTGTCGATCTCGCGGCGTCTGGCGCGGATGCTCGGGGGGGAGCTGACGGCGAGTTCGGTACAGGGGAAGGGGTCGACGTTTCGTCTGACCTTGCCGGTGTCGACGGCGGGGGACACGGCGATCACGCCGGCGGGCGATCTGCCGCGGACGCTGGTGACGCCTGCGCCCGCGCCGATCCAGCGTTTGGCGCTCTCGCTGCTGCTGGCGGAGGACGGCCCGGAGAACCGGGAGGTGCTGTCGCTGCAACTGGAACGTGCGGGGTGCAAAGTGGCGACGGCTCCGGACGGGCAGGCGGCGCTGGAGGCGGCGTTGGGGGCGGCGCGGGCAGGGCATCCGTACGATGTGATTCTGATGGACATGCAGATGCCGGTGATGGACGGGTATACGGCGACGAGCCGGCTGCGTGCGGCGGGGTATACGGGGAAGATCGTGGCGTTGACGGCGCACGCGATGCGGGAGGATCGGGAGAAGTGCCTGCAGGCGGGATGCGACGACTATGCGCCCAAGCCGGTGGACATGCCGGCGTTGCTGGGGCTGCTGGCGGCGGTGACGGGATTTTGCGGCGGAGCGCAGGCGGCGTCGATCGGCGGGGGGTCGCCCGGGGCAAGCGAGCGCGGGGGGGTGAACGGGTCGTCGGAGGATCCGGTGCTGCGCGACCTGACGGCCAAGTTCCTCGAGAGCCTTCCGGAGAAGATTCAGGCGATGCAGGCGAGCCTGGAGGCGGGGCGGCTGGATGAACTTGCGGCGCACGCCCATCGGCTGGCGGGGGCTGGGGGGTCGTATGGGTTTCCGGCGGTGACGGAAGCGGCGCGCCGCGTGGAAAGCGCGGCGCAAGGCGGGGCGCAGCGGAGCATGCTTCGGCCGCTGCTGGCGGCGCTGGCGGAAAGGACCGAAGCGGCGCGGGCGTCGTTTGCGTGAGGGCGGAGGATTTGGCGGGCAGGCGGGGGGCGCGTGGTCATGGTCGACGCGTGGCGGGGACGGGCGGCGCGGGCACGGGCAACAGGAGGCGACGTGCCGACCAATCGGTGTCGGGCGCCGGCCGGGTCGTTCCGTCGGGCGCGGGCAGCGGGGAGATGGGCAGCGAGTCGCCTTTGCGATAGAGCACGATGCCGATATGGGTGACGCCGGCCAATTGTGCAGGGGTGAGGGGGCGGGAGTCGACCCACCACTGCTGGGCATGGACGTAGGCGTCGGCGGAATCCTGGGCGTAGTCCGCCTGCTGGGTCATGGATCCGTCGGCCTTGAGGAGGTGGACGGCGACGCTGTAATTGAGCTGGACATCGTGGGTGGATTCCCAGACAAGGGTGAGCAGTCCCCATCCGTTTCGGGCGCGTGTGACCTTGGCGGCGCGGAGGATCAGGTTCGGGCCGAAAGCCACGTCGCGCACCTCGGCCCCGGCGATATCGCCGGCGAGGGTCTGGGCGTTGGCGGACGTATCGGGCCGCCAGAAGGGGAAATAAGAACGGACGATGATGGGAATGAGGAGTGCGAGGAGGATGAGCACGTCGACGAGGATCGTTTTGGGAGAGGGCTCGAGGAAGAGGTCCCAGATGGAGCGTTCCTTGCCGCCGGGGGTTTCGAGGGTTTTCTGGAGCACCGCGGGCCGGCGCGTGAGGTCGCTGGTGGAAGTTGAAGCGGAGGAGGCGTCGGGCGCGGGCGGCGGGGGGGATGGAGCGAGAGCGGAAGCGGGGGCGTGAGCTGGGGCGGGGGCGGGGGCGTGAGCTGGGGCTGGGCGTTTGGAAGGGGGTTTGGGCCAGAGGCTGAGCATCCAGGAGCGGAAGGGGCGTTCGACGACGGTCCAGATCAGGTGGGAGACGACCAGGACGAGGGCGAAGTAGACGGGGAAGACGATGTAGCGTGAGGTGGAGCTGTAGACCTGAAATTTCCAGGCGTATTCCCGCAGGAGGATTTGGTGGACCAGATAGACGCTGAAGCTGATTTCCCCCAGCAGCACGCCGAGGGGGGCGGAAAGGGCGTAGGAAAGCCAGCCCCATTCGGCGGCCATGGTGAAAACGAGGAAGGCGAAAGCGAGGCTGACGCAGCCGCCCTGTTCGAGCCAGGTGGCGCCGGGCTCGCCGAGCCAGCGGACGTGGATGGCGGCATTGCCGATGACCTGGGAGTAATACATGTTGAGCAGGACGAGGGCGAAGGCGGCGGCTTCGATGAGGGTTCCGAGGATGGGTCCGACCTTGAGTTTCTTTCCGAACTGGCGCCAGACCAGGGCGGTGAACATGCCGATGGTGAATTCGAAGACGCGTGCGAGCGGGTTGATGTAGACGAGCGAGGCGCTGACGATCTGGCTGGGGATCCTGGGGTCGTAGACGGGGAGTCGCCAGTAGAGGGAGAGCTGGATCATCAGGAGCACGAGGCCGGCGGCGATGAGCATTTTCCACCACCAGGTGCGATTCCAGCGGTAGATGAGGAAGGGAAAGAAGAGATAGAAGGCGAACTCGGTGGAGATGCTCCAGGAGACGCCGTTGTAGGAGAAGAACTGGGAGGTGTAGGGGAACCAGGAATGGAGGAGGGAGAGGTTGAGGGCGCCCAAGCCGATGGCCTGGGTCCAGGAATGGAGGTTGAGCCGGACGAACTTGTGAAGGACGGCGATGACGAGGATGAAGGTGGCCAGGTGAGCGGGCCAGACGCGTGCGAAGCGGGCGAAGAGGAAGCGGCCGCGTTCGTTCCAGGTGTCCAGTGAAGGATAGACGTAAGTGAGGATGAAGCCGGAGAGGACGAAGAAGAAGGAGACGGCCTGGAAGAGGAGGAAGGGCTTCATCAGCGCGGCCTGGGGCAGCATGCCGACGTCCGGGGAGTGGTGGACGACGATCATGGCCGCGGCGATGAAGCGCAGGGCGGTGAGGGCGTGAAGCCGGCGAACCTGAGAGTGGGCGGGGACCGCCATCGTGCGGGGAGCTCCTGGTCGGGCGTGGAAAAACAAGACGGGTAAGGTAAAGCGGGGGGCGGGGAAATGCACGCGAGGAGGGAAAGCGAGGACCGGAGGCGGCGGTGAATTTTTGCGCGGCCGCGGTTCCTTGGCAGGGGGGCGTGGGTCGGCTATTCTGCTGGATTCACCACGTTTTAAGAAATGTTGATGACGGAGTGTCGCCATGTCGTTTGCAATTGAAGTGGTTCACGCGCGGGAGATTCTGGATTCGCGGGGCAATCCGACGGTGGAAGTGGATGTGGTGCTGGAGGATGGGACGCTGGGGCGGGCGGCGGTGCCGTCGGGGGCGAGCACCGGCGAGAACGAAGCGGTCGAGTTGCGTGACGGCGACAAGAGCCGGTACCTGGGCAAGGGGACTCTCAAGGCGGTGCAGAACGTCAACACGCTGATCGCGCCGGAGGTGATTGGGCTGGATGTGCGGGACCAGGAGGAGATCGACCATGCGATGATCGCGCTCGATGGGACGAAGAACAAGGCGAAGCTGGGGGCGAATGCGATTCTGGGCGTTTCGATGGCGGCGGCGAAGGCGGCGGCGGAAGCGTCGGGGCTGCCGCTGTATCGGTACCTGGGTGGGTCGGCGGCGAAGGTGCTGCCGGTGCCGATGATGAACATCCTCAACGGGGGCAAACACGCGGACAACAACGTGGACTTCCAGGAATTCATGATTCAGCCGTGGGGAGCGGAGAGCTTTTCGCACGCCCTGCGGATGGGGGCGGAGATTTATCATGCGCTCAAAGGCGTACTGAAGAAGAAGGGCTATAACACGGCGGTGGGGGATGAGGGCGGATTTGCGCCGAACCTCAAGAGCAATGAGGAGGCGCTGGAGGTGATCGCCGCGGCGGTGAAGGCGGCGGGATACCAGTTCGGCAAGGATGTGTTCGTGGCGCTCGATCCGGCGACGTCGGAGCTGGCCAACGAGGCGAAGGAAGCGGGCAAGAGCGGCTACAAATTTTTCAAGAGCTCGCAGGAAATCGTGACTTCCGACGCGCTGGCGGCGGTGTGGGCGGAGTGGTCGGCGAAGTATCCGATCCGCTCGATCGAAGACGGCATGGCGGAGAACGACTGGGAAGGATGGAAGAAGCTCACCGACAAACTTGGCGAGAAGCTTCAGTTGGTCGGCGATGATCTGTTCGTGACCAACACGGAGTATCTCAAGAAAGGCATCTCGACGAAGACGGCCAACGCGATCCTGGTGAAGGTCAACCAGATCGGGACGCTGAGCGAGACGTTCGAAGCGGTGGGCCTGGCGATGCGGAACGGATACGCGGCGATCCTCTCGCACCGGAGCGGAGAGACGAAGGATGCGACGATTGCGGACATCGCGGTCGCCACGAACTGCGGGCAGATCAAGACGGGGGCTCCGGCCCGCTCGGATCGCGTGGCCAAGTACAACCAGCTTTTGCGGATCGAGGAAGAACTCGGCGACCGGGCCATTTACGGCGGGAAGTTCTGGACGAAGGGCTGAGGGGCCGTTCACGTGCATCGAACGAAGACCGCGTGGCGCGTCGCCACGCGTTTTTTTTAGCGCACCGGGAAGCCGGGCAGGTTCTTGCGTTTGGGGAGTTTTTCCCAGCCATAGCCGATGGCGAAGATGAGCATGGTGAGGAAGCCGAGGAAGTTGAAGATCGTGCCGGTGTCGGAATAGATGGTGTAGGGGGCGTTGGTGGCGTCGAGGATCCAGAGCACCAGCCAGCGGAGCACGGCGACGGCAAAGACGCTCACAGCGCCGAGGATTTGGACGATGAGGGGGGCTCGCGGGGCGGCCTTGTTGCGGAAGAAGGTGACGATGCCGATGGCCGCGATCACCAGCCAGGGGATATTCCACAGGCAGAGGGTGATGAGAGTCCAGAGGCGAGTCGTCAGGCTCATGAGGGTTCTCCTGTGTGGGGGCGAATTCAGAAGGCCGGGGCGGCGGCCATGATAACCTCCACGCGGCAGTCGGGGGTCTCTTTTTCACAGACGCACATTCACTTGAGATCAGCGATGCGGATGGCCGATAATCCAGTGCTGGGCGGTATCATTCCGCTCACGATTGCGCTGAGGCCAGCCCCGCGATGAAACCCCGTACGCCGACGTTTCTCTGGATTCCCTTCGTTTTTTCGGTAGGGACGATTTCCTGGGCCCTGCTGGTGGCGGGATTGGCGGTGCTGGCGGCGGTGGTGCTGACCCCGGCGATCCAGGATGTCAAAGACGCCCAGACGACGCGCAACGATTACCAGGCGACGCTCGACCTGCTGGACCAGAAAATCGCAATGCAGAAAGATTTCGTGGCGGCGGCGGCGACGGAGCCCATGCTGATGGAACGGCTGGCTTCCCGGCAGTTGCACCTGGAGAAGCCCGGCGAGCAGACGCTAATCCTCGATCCGGCGGCACCCTATCAGGACCGCAGCGTGGAGTCGCTGCTGGCGGAAAGCCTAACGCCGACCACGCCGCGGAAGGTGGAGCCGCTGCCGGCGGTGCTGGCGATGACGCAGAAGCGGGATGTGCGGTCGGTGCTGGTGATCCTGGCATGCGGGGCACTGGTGCTGAGCTTCCTGCTGGGGGTAAGATACGACCGCGCCTGAAGGGGGAGGGGTCATTTCGGCAGGGCGCGAGGAGTTGTGACGATGCGTGTGAAGGCGGTGATGGCTGTCGGAGGACTGCTGGCGGTGGCGGTATGCGCGGCGGCTGGAGGGGGGACGGTTTGGGGCGCGGCGGCCGGAGAGGCGGCGAATGGCGGGTTGGCGGGGACGCCGGTGAAGGGGCCGGCGGAAACAGGCAAAGGGCCATTTTTGTTCAGCTATTTCAATGGGAACGGGGATGGGCTGCATCTGGCGTGGTCGGAGGATGGCTACACGTTCACGCCGTTGAATAACGACAAGCCGGTGATGACGGGACAGGTCGGGGGCAAGCTGATGCGCGATCCGTGTGCCCGGCAGGGACCGGACGGCGTGTGGCATCTGGTGTTTACGAGCGGGTGGTATGAGCGCGGCTTCGGCGAGGCGGACTCCAACGACCTGGTGCATTGGTCGCAGCAGCATTACGTCGAGGCGATGAAGAGCGAGCCCACGGCGAAGAACACCTGGGCGCCGGAACTGTTTTACGATGATCAGAAGCAGGATTGGCTGATTTTCTGGGCGTCGACGATTCCGGGGAAATTCAGCGAGACGGCGGTGGCGGGGGGCGACAAGGCGCAGGACGGCACGATTTTGAACCATCGGATGTATTGCGTCACCACGAAGGATTTTGTGACTTACTCGGATACGAAGCTGTTTTACGATCCGGGGTTCAACTGCATCGACGCGACCATCGAGAAAGTGGGGGATGGCAAGTATGTGATGGTGATCAAGGACGAGACCAAGGCGCCGGTGGCCAGGAAGAATCTGCGGGTGGCGACGGCCGAGCATCCGGAAGGGCCGTGGTCGAAGGCGTCGGACCCGGTGAGCGAGGATTGGGTGGAGGGTCCGACGGTGACCAAGGTGGGGGATGGGTGGAACATTTATTACGACCGATACACGGCTCACAAGTATGGGGGGCTTCGGACGACGGACTGGAAGACGTTTGAGAACATCGATGCAAAGGTGGCGTTTCCGAACGGCACGCGGCACGGGACGGTGGTGCCGGTGACGCCCGAGCAGTTGGCGCCGCTGAAAAAACTGGGAACCCAGCAGTAGGGAACAACGTAGAGAGAGGGGTGGAGGCTCATTGCATGAAGGACCGTGCGGATGTATTGATCGTGGGCGCGGGGGCGGCGGGCTTGTCGGCGGCCAATGAGTTGTCGGCGGCGGGGACGGATGTCATGGTGCTGGAGGGGCGGCAGCGGCTGGGGGGGCGGATCGAGACGATGCACGATCCGGCGTGGCCGCTGCCGATCGAACGGGGTGCGGAGTTCATTCATGGCAAGCCGCGGGAGACGTGGAGCATCGCGGAAGCGGGGGCGGCATGTTTATACGATCTGACGGACCAGCATTGGGTGTATGAGAAGGGGAAACTGCGGAAGCGCGAGGGATTTTTTGAGCAGATCGAAGAGGCGCTGGCGGTGGTGGAAAAGGTGCGCGGCGGGGCGGCGGCGGATGTGAGCCTGGATGAGGCTTTGGCGCGCTATGGGAATCACCAGCGGGAATCGGCGAGGCTGGCGCGGATGTATGTCTCGGGCTTTGATGCGGCGGACCCGGAGAGGGTGAGCTCGCAATGGCTGGCGGCGGTGCAGAAGGCGTCGGAGAAGATCGAGGGCGACCGGCTGTTCCGGGTGTATGCGGGGTACGACCGGATCGTGCAGTTTTTGCAGACGGGCATCGCGGACGCGGGGGCGCATATTGAGGTGGGGGTCGTGGTGCGGAAGGTGCACTGGGGCGAGGAGGGTGTGCGGGTGGAGGCGCTATCGTGTGAGGGTGAGCCGCGGGTGTATACGGGCCGGGCGGCGGTGATCACGGTGCCGATCGGAATCCTGCACTTGGCGCAGGGCGAGGAGGGGCGCATCGCGTTTGATCCGGAGCTGCCGGCGGAGAAGCGGGAGGCGTTGGGGAAGCTGGGGATGGGGAATGTGGTGAAGGTGATTTTGCGGTTCAGCGAGCCGTTCTGGGAGAAGCGGATTTCGGACCTGGATTTCCGCCATGCGCCGGGGGCGGCGTTTCCGACGTGGTGGACGACGCTGCCGTTGCGGACGGCGGTGTTGACGGGGTGGGCGGGCGGCCCGGCGGCGGATGCCTTGAGCGGGCACAGCGAGGATGAGCTGCTGACGGAAGCGGTCAAGACGCTGAGCAAGCTGATGGGGGTGCCGCGGAAGAAGATCGAGGGGTTGCTGGCGGGAGCGCACGTGGTGGACTGGCGGCGGGAACCGCTGACGCGTGGGGCGTACAGCTATGCCAGGGTAGGCGGAGCGGCGGCGGCGCGGAAGCTGGGGAGGCCGGTGGGGGGAACGCTGTTTTTTGCCGGGGAGGCGACGGAGACGGGGCTGGTGGGGACGGTGGCGGGGGCGATTGCCTCGGGGCATCGGGTGGCGCGGGAAATCCTGCGCGCAAAGAGTAAAAACGGAAAAGCCAAGGAGTAAAGGGGGGGCGATCAGGCGAGGAGGAAAGCACGCACGGCGAGGCGCGGGAGGTACTCGTTCAGCGCGTCTTCGATGGCGGGGCGGAGCTGGTCCGGGGTGGTGAGGGGCTGATCGTTTTGGGAAAAGTGGAGCGTGCCGTTGGTGGCGAGGGTGAGGATATCGGCGGCGAGCGCGGTGCGGTTGCGGGTGCCGTCGAGAAGTGGGAGGAGGTGTCGTTCGAATTTCCGGGGTTTGTAGGATTCGTGGCGGAGGTTGGTGACGATTTCGTCGCCGTCGGCGGCCATGAGGCGGGTGAAGAGCGGGGCGGCGGGGCGCTGGGCAATCTGGGTGGTGTAGCGCGGGGCGCAGACGGAGAGCTCGATCGCGCCGGCGGCGTAGGTGCGGAGGAAGGCGCCGGCGAGCGTGCGCGCTTCGGGGTCGGCGAGCGGATTCGGCGCCGGCGTGCGGCCCAGACGGGCGGCGGCGATGGCGTACAGTTCTTCAAAACGCGCAAATGCCGGGTAGATCTCCGCAAGGTGCAGCATCGCGCTCTTGAACAGGGGATCAGCGCTGGTGGTCGAGAGCGCCTCGCGCGAAAAGGTGATCGCCGCGTCGGGCGCGGCGTCTGGCTGGTTCGGCTTCAGGGCGGAGGCGACGAACATCCCGGCCATGCGCTCGGCGGGCAGATAGCGATCCACGCGCACCTCGCGATGGGTGAGGAGCGTCTGGCGGAAGTGCCGGTTGCGCAGGAAATCGCGGTATTGCTCGACCTCGAGAATGTCGGCCGCGATCGCCTGGATCGCCGGCTCGGGATCGTTGGGCAGGCCGCTCAGCGGAAAGAGCGTGTGGAACTCTGCTTCGCCGAGGAATTGCAAGCCGTGAGTGGCGGCGTGGGCCATGAACTGGTGGAAGTACAGCGGCTGGTTGTGCGTTTCGAAATACTCATGGAGCACATAGGGCTGGGGTTTTCCGCGAAGCTGCTCGCGCTCCTGCCGCAGGAGGTGCGTGTAGAGCTTCTCGGGGGGCAAGGCGTCGGCAAGCAGTTCAAGGGCGGCGATTCCCTCGCGAAGTTTTTCCTCCGGCTCCGAAAGCCGCCGGGCGCGAAAGGCGAGCAGGTCGCGCGCGATCAGGCGCGTATGCCAGCCGGGGAAGGTGTTGTAACTGATGAAGGCGACGCCGTGGGGCGCGAGCGTCTCGCGGCAAAGCGACAGGACGCGTTGCTGCAGCGGCGCTGGAATCCACGAAAACACGCCGTGGCAAAGGATGTAATCGAACAGCCCCTCGCCGGGTGGAAAGTGCAGCAGGTCCTGGTGCCGGAGCGTCACATTCGACAGACCGAGGCGCTGGCGGAAGGCGTCGGCGATGGCGATCTGGCGGGCGGACGCGTCGATGCCCAGGAAGGTGGAATCAGGAAACTGCGCCGCCAGCGGGAGCATATGTCCCGCGAGTCCGCAGCCAATCTCCAGCACCCGGCAACGTTCCGGCGGCGCGGGATGCAGCCCGAAAAGTGTCGCAATCGTCGCCATCCGCTCCGGTGTCGCCTGGGGATAGGGATAGCTGGTGTAGGGCACGCGGTCGTAGGGCGAATCGGGCAGGCTGGCGGGCATGGGCGCATTCTCGCCGGAGAGCGAAAAAGAATGAAAGCGAAAAGGGATAAAAGCGGGCGGCGAGGGTGGAATTCGTCCGGCTGATTACCTAAAATATACCGAACAAACAGCATGCATGACCTTTTCGGGCGGCGGGCGGCGTGGCTCGCAGTGCGGGGTCGAATTCTGTAGAATAGGGAGGTCACGGAGGACCGGCGGGAAGCCTGGGCTTTTCCCTCTTTTTGCGGGAAAACGCGAGGTCTCCTGCCGCTGTTTCCGTCTTGCACAATGAGACCGTTTCGACTCGTTAAAGGGCGACTGATGTTCGACCAGGACGCACGCATTACCGATCTGCAGATTGAGCACGAGCTGCAGGAAAGCTATCTCACTTATGCCATGAGCACGATCATGGACCGCGCGCTGCCGGACGTGCGCGACGGCCTCAAACCGTCGCAGCGGCGCATCCTCGTGGCCATGAATGACCTCCAGCTTGGACCGCGCAGCAAGCATCGTAAGTGCGCCAAGATCGCCGGCGACACTTCGGGCAACTATCACCCCCACGGCGAAGCCGTCATCTATCCGACGCTGGTGCGCATGGCCCAGGACTGGGCGATGCGCTACAAGCTCGTCGACGGCCAGGGAAACTTCGGCTCACTGGACGCCGACCCCCCCGCCGCCATGCGGTACACCGAAGCGCGCATGGCTGCTCCCGCCATGGAAATGATGGAGGACCTCAAGGAAGAGACCGTCGACATGGTCGACAACTACGACAACATGCGGCAGGAGCCGACCGTGTTGCCGGGGAAGTTTCCGAACCTGCTGGTCAACGGCAGCCAGGGCATCGCGGTGGGCATGGCGACGAGTCTTCCGCCGCACAATCTGAAGGAAATCTGCGACGCGATCGTCAAGACCATCGATGAGCCGGAGTGCACGATCAAAGAGCTGATGAAGATCGTGAAGGGGCCGGACTTCCCGACGGGCGGCATCATCTGCGGGAAGCAGGGCATCCTCGACGGATACACCACGGGGCGAGGGCGCATTACGGTGCGCGGCGAGGTGAAAGTCGAAACCGGTCTGCGCGGCGGCAAGGAGCAGATCGTCATCACGGAAATCCCCTACCAGGTGATCAAGAAGAGCCTGGTGGAGCAGATCGCCGAGTGCGTGAAGGAAGAGAAGATCAAGGACATTTCGGATGTCCGCGATGAATCGGATCGCGAGCATGCGGTGCGAATCGTGGTGGAGCTGAAGCGTGATGCCGACGCCAATGTCGTCATCAACCAGCTCTACCAATACACGCAGCTTCAGGACACCTTTTCGATCATCAACATCGCGCTGGTGAACCGCCAGCCGCGGACGCTGGGCATCAAGGACATGATCCAGCTTTACATCGACCACCGCGTCGATGTGATCCGCCGGCGCACGCAGTTCCGCCTCAAGAAAGCCCGGCAGCGGGCGCACATCCTGGAAGGTTTGATCCTCGCCCTGGCGGACATCCACGCGGAGGAGATTACGGGCAAGGGCAGCGGCGGCAAGGTGGACGTGATGGGCGTCATCGAACTCCTGCGCAACCGCAAGGTCTCGCCCGACGTGCCGACCGCCAAGGCCAACCTGATGAAGAAAAAATTCTCCATTGATGAAGCATTGACGTGGAAAGCGGCGATTCCCAAGGCGTTCAAGAAGCGCATCGATGAAGAAGTGAAGCGCAACGGCGGCATGACGCTTTCGAGCGCCCAGGCCGACGCCATCCTCACGATGCAGCTCCAGCGGCTCGTCGGTCTGGAAATCGACAAGCTCACCGAGGAATACAACCGCCTCGTGCAGGAAATCGAGGATTACGAAGCCATCCTCGCCGATCACAAGCTGGTGCTGGACATCATCCGCGAAGACACCATCGAGATGAAGGAAAAGTACGGCGACGAGCGGCGCACGAAGATCACCAACGACGCCACCGACATCGACATCGAGGATTTGATCGCCGACGAGCAGGTGGTGGTCACGATCAGCCACGAAGGCTACATCAAGCGCATGCCGCTGGACACGTATCGCAAGCAGGGCCGCGGCGGCCGGGGCGTCATGGGAAGCGACGCCAAGGAAGGCGACTTCATCGAGACGCTGTTCATCGCCAGCACCAAGGATTACCTGATGTTCTTCACGAACCTCGGGCGGGTGTACTGGCAGAAGGTGTACGACATTCCGAATTTGCCGCGACAGAGCAAGGGCCGCTCGATCGCCAACCTGCTGGAGATGCAGGAAAACGAGAAGCTGGCGCAGGTGTTGGCGGTGCGCGACTTCGAGGATGAAGGCAAGCACCTGTTCTTCGCGACCTGCCAGGGCGTGGTGAAAAAGACGCTGCTCAAGGCGTTCGGCAACGTGATGAAGAAAGGCATCATCGCGATCGGCCTGGAATCCAAGGACCGCTTGATCGGCGTCGCGGTGACCAACGGAAACGACCAGATCCTTCTGGCCACCCGCAACGGCATGGCGATCCGCTTCGATGAATCCGACGTGCGCGACATGGGCCGGCCGGCGGGCGGCGTGAGCGGCGCGGACCTCGAGGAGAAAGATGAAGTGGTGGACCTCGTGGTGATTCCGCATGGCCAGGAAACCGGCGACAACCAGGTCACCGTGCTCACCGCCTGCGAGAACGGCTATGGCAAACGCACGCCGGTCGAGGAATATCGTTTGACGCGGCGCGGCGCCAAGGGCGTGATCAACATCAAGACGACCGACCGCAACGGCCCCGTCGTCGGCGTCAAGCCCGTCCGCGATGGCGACGAGCTCATGATGATCACCAAGGGCGGCCAGGTCGTCCGCATCGGCGTCTCCGGCGAACTCCGCGAGATGGGCCGCAATACCCAGGGCGTCCGCCTCCTCCGCCTCGATCCCGGCGATCGCCTCGTCTCCGTCGCCCGCGTGGTGCCCGAGGAAGAAGGTCCGGCCGGCGAACAATCGCTGGTCTGACCGGCGACAAACCGGAACCATCGCGCGAAGGCACGAAGCGATTCGTGCCTTCTTTTTTTTTGGAGCGATTTTTCAAAATCACGGAGTTCACGGAGAACACGGAGACGAACTAAACCCGGCCAAAAATCTCCGCGCTCTCCGTGTTTTTATATGGACGGACGGTTCTGCGCATGCCCCATCGTCACCCCTCGTGCAACACCCGGTAATCCCCCTGCCGCCGCGTGATTTTCCGCCGATCGAAATACTCGACCAGCGGCACCATGATTCGCCGATTCGATTGCAGCGCCGCCTTCAACTCGCTCACCGTTGCGCGCCCATGCTGCCGCAGATACGCAATCACCGCCGCCGCCGCCCGATCCACCGCCTCCGCCGACAGCACGATCTCCGGCGAAATCTCGACCGCTTCACCGGATTCCAGGAGAAACGCCAGCGCCGCGCGCGACGGCGCGTCCGGAGCCAGATGCTTCCGCGCCGGCGGATCCAGCGCATTCTTCGCCAGCGCCGCGCGAAGCGAATTTCCCGCGAGCGCCAAGCGCTCGGGCAACACCGGCCGATGGTCAGCCCGCTTCACCACCTCCCCGGCGCGCGCAAAATCCGGCGAAAGGGACGCCAGCAGCGTATCGAGCAGCGCCGCCGTCACCTCCCGTCCCAACGCCGCGCGGAGCGCCGCCAGCGCCAGCCCCCGCGCTTCAGGGTGGCTCGCATGGTGAGCGTCGACAAGCTCCCCCGCGCGCGCTCGCAGCTCCGACCACCACCCCGCATCCGCCAGCAGCGCCGCCTGCCCCGCGCGCTCGACGCGCACGATGTGCCCCTGGGCAACCAGCCCCATAACCGCCCGAGCAATCTGCATCGCCGAAAAACACGAATCGCGAAGCACGTCCGGCTCTGGCGCCACCCGCTGCCACCGCAGCGCCGTGGCCACCCACACCGCCGCGTCCTCCGGCGCCCCCGCACGCGCGGCAAGCTCCGCCTCACGCCCCCGCCAGCGCGAACGCGGCGGCGCCGTCTCCAGAATCACCCCCCCGCCGAGCGTCGCCGTCGCCGCCCAGTCGCGCACCACAAACCGGTCCCCCGCAAATCCGAACGCCGGCGCCTCAAATCGCAACCGTCCCAGCACAAACGGATGTTCCGCCGTCGCCCCGCGCAGCACATCCAGCGTCGCCGCCAGATCGCTCGTGCCATGATGAACATGCAGCCGCGACTGATCGCGAAACGCCGGCAGCTCCCCCATCCGCCACAGCGACACCAGCCACGCATGCGACGGTTCCCCCAGCCCCGGCAGCGTAACCACATCCCCTCGCCGCAGGTCCGCATGCGCCAGGTCCGGAAGATTCAACGCCGTCCGCATCCCCGGCGACGCATGCTCGACATCAAGGTTGTGCGACTGCATCGCTCGAATCCGCGCAACGTTCCCCGCCGGTTGCACCACCACCGATTGCCCCCGCGTCAGGCCGCCGCCCGCCAGCGTCCCGGTCACCACCGCCCCCGCTCCCTTCACCGTGAACACCCGATCCACCGCCAGCCGCGGCTTGCCCACATCTGCCGGCAACGGCGCATCCGCAAACATCGCCGCCAGCGCCGCGCGCAACGCCGCCAGCCCCTCCCCCGTTTTGGCGGAAACGCCTACCGTCGCCGCCTCCGCAAATACCGTCCCCCGCAGCAGCTCCCGCACCGCCGCCAGCGCCGCTTCCGGACCCGCCAGATCGCTCCGCGTGATCGCCGCCACCATTCGCCGCACCCCCTGATACGCGAGAATCTGCACATGCTCGCGCGTCTGCGGCATCACCCCGTCATCCGCCGCCACCACCAGCAGCGCCGCATCAATCGCCCCCGTCCCCGCCACCATGTTCTTGACGAAGTCCTCATGCCCCGGCACATCGACGACGCCGATGCGAAACACCGTCTGCGCCTCGCGTGGATGCGCCAGCCGCAACGCCGCAAAACCCAGGTCAATCGTGATCTGTCGCGCCTTCTCCTCCGGCAATCGATCCGGATCGGTCCCCGTCAGCGCCTTCACCAGCGTCGACTTCCCATGATCCACATGCCCCGCCGTCGCCAGGATGTAATGCCTTTCGCTCACGCTGCGAGCGCCTTGCGAAGAGCGGCCGCCAGCGCCGCATCCTGCTCCGGAAACACCGTGCGCAAATCCAGCCGCAGCGCATCCACCGAGCGATACGCCACCACCGCCGTCGCCCCCGCCCCACCGACTCGCAGGCGCCGCGCCAGCTCATCGATCGAAAAATCCCGCGGAACAACTTGCAGCGCCACCGACGCGATGCGCGCCCGCGGCAACGCTCCGCCACCCACCTGGGCGGTCGTCTCCACAATTCGTACCGACGCCCGCACGTCCGCGAGCTGCTCGCACAACGCCGTCGCCCGCGCATGGAGCGCCTGCACATCGGCCCCCAAAAGCCGCACCACCGGCACCTCCGCCGTCGCCCGCCGCAGGTGCGCCGCCGCCGTCTCCTCCAGCCCCGCGATCACCAGCTTGTCACAGCGAAACGCGCGAAACAGCGGATCCTTTTTGAGCGCCGCGATCATTCCCGCACGCCCCGCAATCACCCCCGCCTGCGGACCGCCAAACAGCTTATCACCGCTGAAACACACCAGGTCCACCCCGCCCGCCAGCGCCTGGGCCGGCGTGGGTTCGGGCGGCGCGCCCGCCGCATCCGCCGTGAGCGCCGTCGCCCCGCTTCCAAGGTCCTCGATCAACGGAACCCTGTGCGCCCCCGCCAGCGCCGCCAACTCCACCCGCCCCGCCGATTCCACAAAACCCTCCATCCAGAAATTGCTCCGATGCACCTTCAGCACCAGCGCCGTCCGCTCGCACATGGCCCGCGCATAATCCGCAACCTCCGTCCGGTTCGTCGTCCCCACCTCCCGCAAAACCGCCCCCGACGCCTCCAGAATCTCCGGCACCCGAAACCCCCCGCCGATCTGCACCAGCTCTCCGCGCGAAATAATCACTTCCTTCTTCGCGCCGTCCCCCGCTCCGCCCGTGAAATGCCGCAGCATCAGCACCAGCGCCGCCGCACAATTGTTCACCACCGTCGCCGCCGGCGCCTCGCACAATGTCGCCAGCAGCTCCTCCAGATACGCCCCGCGCCGCCCGCGTTCCCCGCTCGCCACATCATATTCCAGCGTCGTGTACTGCCCCGCCGCCTGATGCACCGCCCGCGCCGCCGCCTCCCCCAGCGGCGCCCGCCCCAGGTTCGTATGCACGATCACCCCCGTCGCATTGATCACCGGCCGCAACCGCCCCTGCGCCAATGCCTCCGCCGCCCGACGCAACAATCCCATCACTTCCGCCTCCCCGCCCTCACGCGGAATCTCCCGCTCCGCCTCTCGCAATTCCGCAAGCTCCCGCCGCACCAGCCGCACCAGCACCGGCCGCGGCAGGCCCAGCCCCAACTCCTCCAGCTCCCGCACCGCCCGATCCACCGCCGGCAAGCGCCGCGCTCCGCCAACCACTCCCACCGGCGCCGTCACCGCCTCCGCAGGCGCAACCGGCCCCGTCCCCGCAGGGGAACGAACGGAACGCGATGGACTGGGCATGTCGCTCATGTGACCACAATCCCCGGACGACGCGCTCGCACGATGCGCCCGATCACCGACGCCGCAAGGGTTCGGTGCATCCGCAGCATCTGCACGACGACGCTGATCCGCCGCGGCGCCACGCACAGCAAAAGCCCGCCGCTCGTCTGCGCATCGGCCATCAACACCCGCAGCGGCTCCTCCACACGCCCCCATTCTACAGCACCCGCCGCGTTCTCGAGATTTGTCCGGGTGCCCCCCGGCACGCAGCCCTCGGCAATCAGCCGCAGCACCCGAGGGTCCAGCACCGGCAGCGTCGCCGCGCTCACCTCCGCCCCCACCTCGCTCGCCCGGCACAAACTGGACAGATGCCCCGTCAGGCCAAAGCCGGTCACATCGGTCCCCGCGCTCACCAATCGCGCCTCGGCCAGGGCCGCCCCGACGCTGTTCAACGTCGTCATGCCGCGAACCGCCTTGCGCAGCAGTGGATCCCGCCCGTCGATCAGGCCCCGCTTGAGCGCGGTGGTGACGATCCCCACGCCCAGCGGCTTGGTCAGCACCAGCAGATCGCCGATCCGCGCCCGCGCATTGGTGATCAGCCGCTTCGGATGCACGATTCCCGTCACCGCCATTCCATAAATCGGCTCCGCCGTCTTGATCGTGTGGCCTCCGATCACCGCGCAGTTCGCCGCCTTCGCCGCCGCCGCGCCGCCCCGTAGAATCCGATTGATCGCCGCCCCCGACACCCGCTCCACCGGCATCGCCACCACATTGAGCGCCGTCACCGGCCTCCCGCCCATCGCATACACATCCGACAATGCGTTCGTCGCCGCGATCCTTCCAAAGTCATAAGGATCGTCCACGATCGGCGTGAAAAAATCGATCGTCTGCACCAGCGCCGTCCGCGAATCCAGCCGGTACACCCCCGCGTCATCCGCCGTATCCGTCGACACCAGAAGCCGCCGATCCACCGGCGCGTGCAGCCCGCGCACGATCTCGCGCAGCGCCGCCTGCCCCACCTTCGCCGCGCATCCCGCGCACGCCGACAGCGCCGTCAGCCGAATCGCCTCGCCCGAACCACTGGGGCCGGAGCGCCGTTCCGCCCGGCTGGAAGTAGCAATCGTCACCATTCACCGGGACCCGAAATTCGCCGGCCGCGTCGCCGCCGGCGCATCATCCTGATAGCTGAAACGCTTCACGATCTTATCCTGACTCCAAGCCGCCCCGTCAACTTCCACGTACGGATACACCAGGAAATTCACCGGCCCGCCCGCCTGCCGTGGATTCAACTCCAAATCCCGCCCCAGCGTGAACATTACCCGGTTCGGCGTCAGCGTCCCGAAATCCAGGTCCCGCTCCGTCGGATGCTGGTTCGCCTCCGAAATATCCACTGGCACCCACCCCTTCCCCGGAGGCTTGAATTTCGCCCAGCAGTGATATCCGGGCACCTGCGCGTCGCTGGTCGACGGCGGCCCCAGCAAAAAGCCGATCTCGAATTTCGCCGGCAAATGCTCCGCCCGCGCCAGCGAAATGAACAAGCTGTGAAAATCCGTGCAGTTCCCAAACCCCGAATCGTACGCCCAGTTGGAATCGCCCGTTCCCCAGCCGGGCTTGTCCTTGCGATACTGCATGTGATCGTCTACCGCATCATACAGCACGCGCCCCAGCGCCATCGCATCCGCCGGCAATACTTTGCCCTCGAGCAACGCCATCCCCTTTCCCCCCACCGGCACCTTCGCATCCGCGGCCAGAAAACGCCTCGCCTCCTCCGCGGCGCCAAGCTTCTCGGGGCCCGCGCCGATCACCTCGCGCCGCTTGACATGAAACGTGCACTCCAGGGAAATCGTGCCGTCCGCCCCCGCACTCCGCTCGAGGTACAGCAGGTGATTGCCATAGGCAGGCTCGATCGTCTCGCGCGCGTCCGCCGGCTTGCTGATCACAGAAACCGTTTGATCTTCGTTCGTGTACGCCATTGGCAGCCAGATGCGCGCCCTCTTTCCGGGCGCCAATCCCGTGATCATCATGCCATCATGAAAGGTAAAATCGCGCGTGGATGGAGCGCTCGCCGGTGCGGCGGCCATGGCGGCGACGGGAACCAACACCATGGCCACGGAAAGAACGCGGTGCAGCATCCGGATCTCCCACAAAAACGGAGAGGGCAGGAATCGAACCTGCCTCGCTGCGCATGGCGCGCGACGACGGTTTTGAAGACCGCGGGGACCACCAGGCACCCTCGACTCTCCGACCGCTACCCTAGCGCACCCCCGCCCACGGTCAACTTCTACTCAGCAAAAAAACACCCCGCTCCCGTGCCGCTCCCCACGGCACAACTGCCCCGCGCAACGCCGCTTGCGAACTTCACCGATGCCGCGGATTCATTCCCAAATTCGGATCCAGCGTCGAGATCGCCTCCGGATCCGCTACCCCCGCCGTGCGCTCCCGGCTCCCCGCCTGCTTCAACCAGCCGTACCGCTCCCGCGATTTCGCGCGCGACACCATCCGCGCCGCCTCCGCATCGTTCCCCGATTCATGCGCTCCATACACCACCGACCACCGCACCGAATACGCCGACGACAAACCCGCCAGATGCCCCGCTATTTTCAGCAGCCTGCTCGACCCCGGCGACGCCGGCAAATGCTTCAGCGTCTCCGCCACCGCCAGTCCCACAAATGTGTAGAGCGTGTGATGCTTCATCGTCCCGCGCGTGAACGGATGCCGCACCCGCCCCTTCAGACTCGCCAGATATCCCGAAAACGCGGCGACCTCCGCCACATGCGCCGCCGTCGAAAAATGCCGCAACGCCCGCTCCGCCCGCGTCTCGGGCGCGCCGCTCGTCCGCGACAGCTCCATCGCCAGCCCAATCGCCGACGCCCCGGTGCTCATCGCCCCCACCGCAAACAGCGGCGAAAGCCACTTGTTCTGCGTCCACACCGGGGTCGCCGAATTCGACAGCAGCACCCCCGTGTACGTCGCCAGCAAAAACGCCAGCGGCACCCCCGCCACATCCGCAATCACCCCGATCGACCCCGACACCACGTTCAGCATCCCCGCCGGCGCCCTGCGCCGCACCGCCCGCTCGCCCCGCCTCACCAATCGCCGCGCCTTGCCACCTGCCGGCAATGCCCGCAGATAATCACGATGCGCAAAAAACTCGCGCACCGCCGCCGCCGCCGCAATCGGCGTGATCGCCGTCAGCACCCACGTCCCCAGATTCATCGGACTGCTCGGCTTCCACACCCGCAGCATGTGATGAAACCGCGATTTGTCCCCCAGGTCATCGATCAGCAGGATCGGACACGGCGCCGCCGCCGCAATCGCCGTATACGTCCCCCACCGCGTTACCTCCCAAAAGTCCTCCCCGCCAAACCGCTCCGCAAGCCGCGCCAGGACAAACGCCCCCGCCGACAGTCCCCCCAGGAAAAAATAGGTCGCGATCTGCCACTTCCACACCGGCGGCTTCAACATCGATACGTCGTAATACGCCGGCCCCTTCGCCGGATCATGCACATCCAGCGGCCTCCCCGACGGCGGCATCCCCTGCGCCGGTTGCCGAACCATGTCAGTCCTGGATGGCATACGTGCTCCTAGCGACGGGACTTTCCTGAAAACAACGCCGCGGCGAGGCCCGTCAACGCCAACGCCGCAAAACTCCCCAGCATGTACCGCACCCCTTGCCCCCGATCCGCCTGCCGCGGCTCCTCCGGCAGGTTGTACTCATTCGGATGCTCTTCCAATATGAAAAATGCATTCAGCCGCCCATACTCCCCGACCGAATCCGCCCCATACGTATACGCCTTCTCATGCCCGCGCTCCCGCAGCAGCGCCACCCGTTTCTCCGCATACGCCCGCAATTCCTCCACCGGACCAAACTTGATCGACTCCGTCGGGCAGCTCTTCGCACACGCCGGCACATGCGCGTCCGCCTGCCGATCGAAACACAGCGTGCACTTCTTCGCATGCCCATCCTCCTCCGACCGCCCGATCACCCCGAACGGACACGCCGACACGCAATACCCGCACCCATTGCAGATGTCCGGCTGCACATACACGTCACCAAACGGGTTGTACACCAGCGATCCCGTCGGACAACTCTTCAGACACGGCGCATCCTCACAATGCTTGCACACGTCCGACAGCATCAGCCAGCTCCCCGCCGTCGGCCCCGCCCCCATCATGTCCCCGATCGCCCCCCCAATCTTCTCCTTGAACGCCACATGCCGCCACGTCGTCTCCGAAAGATGCCCCGTGTTGTCGTACGAATGCCCCGTAAAGTTAT
The DNA here is from genome assembly GCA_035545015.1 of Phycisphaerae bacterium. Lineage (GTDB taxonomy): Bacteria > Planctomycetota > Phycisphaerae > WQYP01 > WQYP01 > CALCHA01. Next base: position 10,449 of record DASZZD010000026.1, on the reverse strand, counting down.
TCCCATCCGCCGGCAACTGGTTCCACTGCTTGCACGCCACCTCGCACGCCTTGCACCCGATGCACAGCGTCGCATCCGTCAGGAACCCCATCACCGGCTGCCCATCCTGCTCCCCCGCGCGCTGCTTCTCCGGGTCCGGCGCCGCCGTCCGCCGCGGGGGAAACGCGTTGGGAAAATTCTCGATCTCGCTGCGAAAATTTCCCGCCAATTCTTCAAACATCGGCAGCTTCATCGTCATTGCTCACGCCCCTCCGCTTGCGCCTGCGGGGCCGTCTCCGGCGCCAAGCCGCCCAGCGGCCGCGCCGCCACAGGCTTCGTCGCACGCACCCGCATGTTCATCGGCAGCCGCCCCGCCCGCACATCGCACACAAACACCTTCCCCTCGTGCATCGACACGTTTGGATCCGCCACCAGGCTCGTCAAATCGTTCGCCTGGCTCCCCACCGCCTCCCCCGCATAGCCCCAATGGAACGGCAACCCAATCTGATGCACCGTCCGCCCCTGCACCGCCAGCGGCCGCAGCCGCCGCGTCACCATCGCCCGCGCCTCGATCTCCCCGCGCGGATTGCTGATCACCATCCATCCCCCATGCTCGATCCCCTTCTCCATCGCCAGCTCCGGCGATAGCTCCGCAAACATCTCCGGCTGCAATTCGTTCAGCCACGAATTGAACCGCGACATCGGCCCCGACAGATAATGCTCCGTCAGCCGGAACGTGCATGCCACAATCGGATACTTGTCCGAAGGCGCATGGCAAATCTCATTCAGCGGCCCCTCGAAATACCGCGCCGTCGGGCTGTCGATCTGCTTGTACAGCGGATTCTTGAACGGCGATTCCACCGGCTCGTAATGCGTCGGGAATGGACCGTCCTTCGCCGCCGGTGAAAATATCCACCCCTTCCCGTCCGGCTTCATGATGAACGGATCCGCCCCGCTGATCGCGTCCATGCCTTCCGCCCCCTTCTTCGGCCGATAGTCCGGACGCTTCTGCGTCTCAAAGTCCGGCTCATCCACCCCCGTCCATTTCCCATGCGCCTCATCCCACCACACATACTTCTTCTTCTCCGACCACGGCCTCCCCTCCGGATCCGCCGACGCACGGTTGTACATGATCCGCCGATTCTTCGGCCACGCATACGCCCAGTTCGGATGCGTGTAATTGTCCGCCGATGGCGTCCGCTCCCGCGCCCGGTTCCGGTCGTGCTCTGGGAAAACGCCCGAATACACCCAGCATCCGCAGCTCGTCGTCCCGTCATCCTTGCAGTCCGCAAACCCGCTCAGCAGCTTCTGCTTCCCCGTCTTCTCGTCGGTCTTCGTCAAGTCGTACCCGTTGATCTCCTTCATCACCTTGTGCGCATCCGGCTCGCTTTCGATCCGTGACAGTGACCCATCGGGCAGCCGCGGATGTTCGTCGTAGTCGTAATCCCACGTCAAATTCTTCATCGGCTCGTCCTTCGGATCCGTCGAGCTCGCGTACATCCGCTTCAACCGCTTCCCCAGGTTGTACACAAACCACAAATCACTCCGGCAATCCGCCGGCGGATCGATCGCCTTGTCGTGCCACTGGATCAGCCGCTGCGTGTTCGTGTACGAGCCCTCCTTCTCCGCGATGCCCGCCGCGGGAATCATGAACACTTCCGTATCGATCTCCTCCGGCGGCGGCCCCTTCGGATCGTTCTTCCAGTACGTCGCCGTCTCCGTCTCAAACCAGTCGCACACCACCAGCCACTTCAACTTCCGCAGCCCCGCCCGGTGCAGCCCCGCATTCGGACCGCCCTGCGCCGGGTTCTGCCCGAACACCATGTACCCCTCCACCTTCCCCTCCACCATCTCCTTGAAAAACGGCAACTGCGAGTAATCCCCATCCAGCCGCGGCAGCCAGTCGAAATGAAAATCGTTCTTCTTCGTCGCCGCCTCCCCGTACCACGCCTTCAGCAGCGACACCACGAACTTCTTGTAGTTCACCCAGTACCCCGTCGGCAGCCCCTCATACTTGCAATACCCGTCCAGCGTCTCGTGCGTCTTCTCCGCTGACGGCTGCGTCAAATACCCCGGCAGCAAATCATACAGCGTCGGAATATCCGTCGATCCCTGGATCGAACAATGCCCGCGCATCGCCATGATCCCCCCGCCCGGCCGCCCCATGTTCCCCAACAGCAACTGAATGATCCCCGCCGCCCGGATGATCTGCACCCCCGTCGTGTGCTGCGTCCACCCGACCGCATACACGATCGCGCTGGTCTTTTCCCGCCCCGCATTCTCCGCCAGCAGCCGTGCCACTTTCACCACCTGCTCCGCCGTGCATCCGCAGATGCTCGCCACCGTCTCCGGCGTGTACCGCGCGTAATGCTTTTTCAAAAGCTGATACACGCACCGCGGATTCTGCAGCGTCGGATCGCTCGGAATCGCCCCGCTCGGTGCATCCGTCGTCGCCGACCGCTCGCTGTGATGATGGCTCGCCCCGCCCATCAACGCCGGCCCATGCATGCCATGTGACGCCTCCCCCTCCTCCCGACCGCCCGCGCCCGCCTTCCCCTCGCCCCCCGGCCCCTGCTCCGGTGGCCCCTTCGCCCCCTCCACTTTCTTCTTACTTGCCGTCGAATCCTCATACGCCCAGTGCCCCTTCCCCGCCTCATATTCCCGCTTCTTCTCCTGATACCCGCTGAAAATCCCCTCCAGGTCCTCCGTGTCCTCAAATCCCTCCGCAATGATCGTCGCCGCGTTCGTGTACGCCATCATGTATTCTTTGAAGCACCAGTCGTTTTCCAGGATCTGGTGAATGATCCCGCCCAGGAACGCAATGTCCGACCCCGCCCGTATCTGCACATAATGATCCGCGCACGCCGACGTCCGGCTGAACCGCGGATCCACATGGATGATCGTCCCCCCGTTCTCCCGCGCACGCATCGGCCAGCGGAATCCCACCGGATGCGCCTCCGCCATGTTCGATCCCATGATCAACACGCAGTCGCTGTTCGCCAGGTCCTGCTGGAACGTGGTCGCCGCACCGCGGCCGAACGAGGCGCCCAGACCGGGCACCGACGCGGAGTGTCATATTCGAGCCTGATTTTCAATCGACAATATCCCCAGACCCCCGCCGAACAACTTCTTCATCAGGTAATTCTCTTCGTTGTCCAGCGTCGCCCCGCCCAGCGTCCCGATGTTCGTCACCGCATTGAACCGCAGCCCGTCCTCGGTCTTCTCGTGATACCCCCGCTCCCGCGAATCCTTCATCAGATACGCAATTCGATCCAACGCCCAGTCCAGCGTCACCACCTTCCATTCCCGCGACCGCGGCTCACGGTGCATCACCCGCATCACCCGGTGCGGGTTGTTCTGCAACTGAAAAATGTTCGCCCCCTTCGGACACAACGTCCCCTCATTGATCGGCGACGCCGGGTTCCCCTCGATGTCGATCACCTGCCCCTGCTTCGTGTAAATGTTCGTCGAGCACCCCACCGCGCAATATGGACACACCGAGTGCGTCAATGTGGCGCCCCGCAGCCGCGAGTGCTTCCGCAGCGTGTGCTCACTGTACGGCTGACTCTCCCGCCCGCTCGACAATATCGGCAACCGCATACGCCACTCTCCTCACACAATCCCCCCACCACACCCCCCGCACAACACGCGGGCCCCCGCCAACGCTTGCGTCGTCGCGACCCGTTCCACCCCGCCCTTGCATCCGCCCTCTGACACCTGCCCCCCTCCGCCCAACAAACCCCATGCCCCACCCCTACTCTTTCACCTCCGCCGGCACCGCAGGCTCCCACTCCCCACCCAGCACCCACTTCGGATCGCTGTAATTCTTGATCGTCTCCGCATCCTTCTCCTGCGTCAGCACCTTGCCCACCCCCAGCCGCTGCGACGTGTCCACCGGCTTCCCCGACGCATCATGACTGTTGTACTCCCAGAAGTGCACTTCCGGCGCTTCCGTCGCCCGCTCGATCCGCCACGCCACCGGGCTCACCGCATCCGTCAGCGTGCAATCGATCAACACCACCTCGCTCCCCGGAAACCGCGTCGGCTCAATCCGCGCCAGCATGTTCCCCGTCACCCCCTCCGCCCCCTCAAACGTGCAGTCCTTAAACACATACCCGTGGTGCGTCGCCGGATTCCGAATCTGCGTGTAATACGCGTTCTTCCGCAACGCCACGATATCGCACTTCTCAAAAAAGCACGGCCCCGTCCCCCAGATGAAATCCACATCCCCCTCGATATGACACCCCGTCACATACGCCTGCCCATTGATCTGCACCGTGTCCTGGTAACTGTACAAATCGCAATTCGCCACGATCGCATGCGCGTTTGCCGTCCCGTTCAAAATCAGCGCCTCCGCCTGGCTCCCTCCCTGCGGCGTCGTGTTGTGCAGCGTCAGGTTGGCGATCGTCAGATCGTTGCACCGGTGCGCCAGGAACATCCCCCGGTGATACACGTTCCCCATCCGCCGCGTCGTCGGATTCGCCCCGTTCGCATACGGATTCGCGTTCTCATTGCTGTTGAACTTTGCGTTGTTCGGATACTCAATAATCGTCTTCTTCCGATCCTCCCCCAGCAGCGTGACATCATTCTTCTGCACCATCACGTTGATCTCATCGTACGTCCCCGCCCTCACAAACAGCGTCACCGGCGTCTTGTTCCCATCAGGCACAAAATCAATCGCCCCCTGCACCGTCGCAAAATCCCCCGTCCCATCCGCCGCCACCGTCACTTTCCCGCCGGCCGGAGGAAACGCCGGCGCCGCCCCCTTCGTCGAGAACTCCCACGCCCCCTTCCCGATCGCCGGAAATTCCGTGCCCTCCGCGTCGGTGAACGTTCCCGCATCCATCGTCACGTAATACCGGTGCCCGTAAGCCAAAGCCCCGTGCACGGGATAGATCGCCGCCGTATTGCCCGTCACGATCACCGGCAATACCGAAAAATTCCCCACGCCCCCGATCGCGATCACGCGCTTCGCCTGCGCCACATCGATTGTGTCCACAACTTTATCCCCGTTCGCATCCACAATCTTCACCTCCCCTACGCCGACTTTCGGCTTCCCCGCAAACGTCAACCGCAGCGGCGTATCCACGCACACATTCTTCGCATCCCCCGCAGGAAACATCACCGGTATCTCCCCCCACGCCACCCCCGCGCTTGCCAGGGCTATTAATACCGCCACCAGCCGTGGCATGGGCGTCCCGCCCATGTTCGATCGTGCAACCGCTCCCGCTTTCAGCATCATCGTTCCTCCTGTCTGCTGCCCCCCTCACCCCCAGCGCCGCCCATCATACGCTACAATCCCACCATGTCCCCATCCCCCTCCGAACAACTCGCCCTGCGCATCCTCCGCACCCTCCAATCCGCCGGCCACACCGCCTACCTCGCTGGCGGCTGCGTCCGCGACCGCCTCATGAGCCGCCCCCCCAAAGACTTCGACGTCGCCACCTCCGCACGCCCCGACCAGGTCCTCGCCCTCTTCCCACGCAGCCAGCAGGTTGGCGTCGCCTTCGGCGTCATCCTCGTCAAACAGCGCATCGACAACCATCTCCACCAGGTCGAAGTCGCCACCTTCCGCGCCGATGGCCACTACTCCGACGGCCGCCACCCCGACGCCGTCCGCTTCACCACCGCCGAAGAAGACGCACGCCGCCGCGATTTCACCTGCAACGGCCTCTTCTTCGACCCCCTCGCCAACAACGGCGCCGGCCAGCTCCACGACTTCGTCGGCGGCCAAGCCGACATCGCCGCCCAAACCCTCCGCGCCATCGGCAACCCCCACGACCGCTTCGCCGAAGACCACCTCCGCATGCTCCGCGCGCTCCGCTTCGCCGCACGCCTCCAATTCTCCATCCACCCCGACACCCACGCCGCCATCGCCGACCTCCAGCCAAAAATCGCCCTCATCAGCCGCGAACGCATCGGCGAAGAACTCCGCATGATGCTCGAACACCCCACCCGCGCCGCCGCCGCCGCACTCCTCGCCGCGTTCCCCACCCTCTTCCACGAAGCCCTCGGCTTCCTGCCCCCCAACCAAAGCACCACCTTCCCGGTCCTCTCCAACCTCCCCGAAAAAACCACCCGCACTACCGCCCTCCTCGCCCTCCTCCTCGATTCCACCCCGCCCCCGCACGCCCCCCTCCTCCCCACCCTCCGCGCCCGCCTCATGCTCAGCAACGATGAAACCGCCGCCCTCGCCTGGCTTACCGAAAAACTCCCCCGCCTCGACGACTGGGAAGACCTCTCCAAGGCCGCCACCAAACGCCTCATGGCCCATCGCCATTGGCCCGACCTCGACGCCCTCTTCCGCGCCATCCCCGACCACGCCGACCAGCTCCTCCCTTTCTCCGAACGCACCGCCTCCCTCGCCGAAGAAGGCGTCGCCCCGCCCCCCTTCATCACCGGCGAAACCCTCATCCGCCTGGGCGCCCGCCCCAACCCCGCCTTCAAATCCTGGCTCGATGCCCTCTACGACCGCCAACTCAACGGCGAACTCACCAACAAAGACGCCGCCCTCACCGCCGCTCGCCAGCTTCTCAACCGCCCGCCCGCGTAGCCGCCCTGCCCGATTGCACATTCGTCAGCATCGCCCCCCGATCGATCCACCAGATCGACCCGCACGCCAACGCCAGCAAAATCAAATACACAATCACCCGCGCCGCACGCCCCGCCCGCGGCCGACTCCCCCGCCGCCCAAAATCCACCTCGCCACGCGCCTCTTCCACCATGCACCTTCACTCTCCCCCCAACGCCCAATAAAAAAAAGACACGAGCCACTTTCGTGCCTTTCGTGTCTTTCGTGGCCATTTACCGCCGTCATGCGCGGCGAAGGTCAATACGGCGTATTCACCGCCGCACCGCCCGTCCGTCCCGCCGGCGCCGCGCTCGACGTCTGCCGCGGAGCCGCAGCCGTCGCCCCCTTCCGCCGCTGCTGCAACAACCAATCGAACAACTCCCCGCTCGAATACGCCGTCTCCCAGCAATCATGCCCCACCGCCGTGTACACCGTCATCTGCGCGTCCCCGCCCAGGCTCTTCAGCTTGTCCACCATCGCCGTGTCGTTCCACACCCCCGCGAACATATCCATCGCGTTGTGATAGGACCGCACCGGCATGTCCTTGAGCACCTCCGCGTCCTTCATGTCCATCGCCGACGAGCCCATCGGCACCAGCGCCGCAAACCGGTCGTGATACTTCGCCCCGATCGCCCACGTCCCATACCCGCCCGTCGAAAGCCCCGTCAGACTCACCCGGTCCTGGTCCACCGAGTATTGCCTCGACACCTCATCCAGCTCCGCGATCACATCCTTCGCCGATTCCGAGTTCTCATTCCATCCCCCATCCGGCGACTGCGGAAAAATGCAGATGAACGGGAAATTCTCCGCGCGATCCGCCACGAACGGCGCCAGCCCTACCCGCAGCGGCGCCTTCGCATCGTTTCCGCCCTCCCCCATCCCATGCAGAAAGATGATCACCGGGTACTTCTGCGCCGGGTTATAGCTCAGCGGCACGAACAACCCATACTTCCGCTGCCGCTCCCCTCGCACCAGCGTCCGAATCATGAACCCCCTTCCGCCCGACTGCTCCCCCACCTTGAACGCCGTGTCCCGCGCACCGTTGCATCCGCCCAGCCCCGCCGTCCCCGCCGCCAACACCGTCGCCGCCAACGCCGCCAGAACCATCCGCTTCATCATCGCTCCCACGTAAAAAAATTCCGGGTTAATGTCTGCCCATAAGACCCTGCTATCGGCCGAAAACGCCCACGCCCGGCACTCTTTCTTCCGCAGGTCCCGCCGGCTCAACCGTTTGCATTCCAAAACATGCGGCCGGGATTTTACATCACGACCCCTATCTGACAAAATACCCTGTTGCAAAAAAATTCCCCTTTGGAGTCCCCCGTCATGTCTGAAACCCTCCCCCCCCCCGCCGCTCCGCATGCCGCCAGCGCCCCTGCCGGTCGCCCCGGCCATGCCCCCATGCCCGCCGGCGCGCGCCCCGCCTCCACCCCCGTCCGCCGCCAGTTCGTCTCCTTCTCCTTCTACAAGCTCCTCCCCGAATTCCGCCGCCTCCCCGCCGACCAGCAACGCACCCTCCTCGACGGCCTCGCCACCCTCGTCGAATCCCACAACAAATCCGCCGGCGCCCCCGACCAAAAAATGATCCTCCTCACCTACTCCTGCGTCGGCACTCGCCCCGACGTCGATATCCTCTTCTGGAAAATCGCCTTCAACCTCGACGACCTCCAGAACTTCTCCGCCGCCGTCAACCGCCTCCCCCTCGCCGGCTACCTCACCACCCCCCACGCCTTCCTCGCACAGACCAAACGCTCCACCTACATCGACAAGCTCGACCCCTCCCACGACGAATCCCGCACCGTCATCAAGCCCGGCAAACACAAGTTCGTCTTCGTCTACCCCTTCGTCAAAAAACGCGAGTGGTACCTCCTCTCCAAACGCGCACGCCAGGGCATCATGGACGAACACATCGAAATCGGGAACAAGTACCAGTCCGTCCGCCTCAATACCACCTATTCCTTCGGCCTCGATGACCAGGAATTCGTCGTCGCCTTCGAAACCGAAGAACCCGCCGACTTCCTCGACCTCGTCCAGGAACTCCGCGAATCCGAAGGCTCCCGCTACACCGAACGTGACACCCCCATCTTCACCGCCGTCCAAACCCCCGTCCGCGACCTGATCAAACAACTCGCCGACGTGTAGCCCCACCGCCACGGCATCGTCGTCCCGCCGATGATTGCTCCAAGGTCCCATCTGCCATCCGTGCGCTCCGCCAAAAACAACCATTGGTGCGCATTGGTGTCAATTCGTGGACAATTCCCGTTTCGTGTCTTTCGTGTTTTTCGTGGCCAATTTAAGCCTGCCCCTCACCCCACCCGCACCGCCACCACCGTCAAATCATCCAGCAAATCCTTCGCTCCGCAAAACTTCCTCACATCCTCCACGATCGTCTTGATCCGCTGGTCCGGACGCCCCGTCCCGCCCGTCTTCGCCGCTCCGCGGTTCACTGCCTCCACCAGCCGCTCCACACCATACTGCTCCCCATCCTCGCACTCCGCCTCCACCACCCCATCCGTATACAGAATCATCGTCGCCCCGGGCTCCGCCACGAATCCGTGCGTCTTGTACGTCTCCGCCGCGTCCACCCCCAGCACCAGACTCGGCACCACTTCCATCACCGAAAACTCCCCGCCCCGCTGCAGCAGCGGCGCCGGATGCCCCGCCGTCGCCACCTCCACCGCCCCCGACCCCGGCTCCAGCACCACCACGATCATCGTCACAAACTGCCCGCTGAACCCCTGCGTGCAAAGCTGCTTGTTCACGATCCCCAGGCACGCCCCCGGATCCTGCGTCCGCTGCAACGCCACCTTCACCAAAAGCTGCGTCGTCGCCATCAGAAACGCCGCCGCCATCCCATGCCCCGTCACATCCCCGATCACCACCGCCACCTTCCCTTTCCCCGCCCCATCCAGCGCAAACCAGTTATAAAAATCCCCCGAAATGTGACTCGCCGGCAGATTCACCGCCGATACGTCTATCCCCTCGGGCGTCTCCCCTTCCCCCGGCAGCCACGCCAACTGAATGTTTCGCGCCTGCTGCAATTCCTTCGTGATCACCTCGTGCTGCGCCCGCTCCAGCCGCACCCGCGACCGGATCATGAACACCGACGACGAAAACAGGATCCCCGCCACCGCCACCGACACGAACACCGCCCATTGAAATGCCGACGAAAACAGCCGGTTCACCAGCGCGTCCACATCCGCCACCGGCGACATCGTCATCACCGTCCACGTCTGGCCCGACGGCAAGTCCACCGGCTCGAACCAGATGATCCGCGCCGGCAGCGTCTCCTTCCCCAGCCGCGCATCCCCCGTCATCACATACGACCCCTTTTTCCCCTCCTGTATGTACGGCGCAATCGCGTCCCGCATCCCCGCATCCAGGTCCGTCATCATGTTCGTCCCCACCCACCGCCCCGATATCGACACCAGCACGTCACCCTTCTGATCCACCAGCATCGCATTCACGACGCTCGCGTCCGGGACGTTCCCGTTCGCATCCGCCTCCGGCGCGCCCCTCTCATGATTCAGCGGATCAAAAAAATCCGCCCGCACCTTGTCCAATGACAACACCGCCACCACCGTCCGCGCATCTATCGTCGGCAACTGCGGCGCGCCCGCCTGCGGGCCACCGCCACCCCCGTTGAACGGCAATTCTCGCCACCCCTGCCGGCCCCCCGCCGCTCCAGGCCCGCCCCCTCCCCCACCGCCCATGTCCTCCTGACCCATCGCCGGACCGCCTCCCCCTCCGCCAGGCCCGCCCGGTCCCCCCTCCTCCTCCCCGCCCGGAGGCGGAAATCCCGGCCCGCCAAATCCACCCCTCGGCCCCGGCCCGTTCGGATCGCCGCCCATCCCCCACCCGCCGCCCCCCGGGCCCCCGCGCATCCCCGGCCCAAATCC
>DASZZD010000025.1:0-46617 GCA_035545015.1 Phycisphaerae bacterium | reverse complement strand
GGAGCGGGCGGCGGCAACGGGGGCACGGGGCAATCCGGGGGACCTGGCGGGGTGGGCGGGATTGGCGGCATGGGGGGCAATGGCGGGAATCTGCTGGTGGTGTCGGATGGAACGGCGACGACGGGAACGATGAATTTTACGGGCGGCAACGGGGGGAAGCCGGGACAGGGGACATCGGGCGGGGCAGGCGGGGCGGGCGGGCCGCCGGGGACGATGCAGGGGGTGAAGGGTCCGGATGGAACGACGGGGGCGCAGGGTTTGGACGGGCCGGCGGGGGCGAACGGAGCGAACGGGGGGCTGACGGCGTTGTCGATTTCGGCGGCGGGGCCGGGGATTTACAACGGGGATTTCAGCAACGGGCTGTTCGGGTGGCGGCAATCGGGCGGCGGGAATGCGAACGTGACGAACGTGAACACGCAAGGATTCAACAACGCGGCGTCGATGGCATCTGGGCCGACGACGTTTTCGTTATCGCAATCGATGGATACGGATATTAATGGGACGGTGGGGATCGGGTTCTGGTATCGGTGGACGTCGACGACGGGGGAGCTGGTGGTGATGCTGGGGAATCAGGTGCTGGGGACGCTGGATGCGCCGGCGACGTTGCCGACGGACTTCACGTTCCAGTTTTTCTTTTTGCAGTCGGATTCATCGGAGGCGTTGAATCAGGGGGTGGCGGACTTGCAGTTTGAGTTGCTGGATCCGCCGGAGCCGGCGGGGATTGAGATCACGGCGGTGGAGGTGGATGCGACGCCGGCGCCGGAGGCGGGGAGTTTGGTGGTCATGGGGGCGGGGGTGGTGGGGATGTTGATGCGGCGGCGGCGGAGGGGGTGAGGAGGGGGCCAACCACGAGCACACGGAGATGGCGGACGGATCGGGATCTCGCGAGAGAATTTGATGATTTATATATATATTATTCGAAGAATTACAGTTCCTTTGTTGACGGGCCGCCTTGATCGAAGGTTGGGCGGGGCTGGATTCATAGAGGAGTCGGTGTCCGTGAGATTGTTGATCGGGTGGCGTGCGGCTCTGATCGTGGTGAGTCTTTGTTGCGTTTGCGCGTGCCGCGTGGGGACGGCAAACCAATCGGGGCAAGCTCCGGCTTTGCGTTCGCCGGCGGCGGGACCTACCCCGGGCAAAGATCAGGCGAGGATGGAGTTTGGCTCGATGGACCAGGGAGCGGAGGGGGATCCGGTCGGCGCCGTGGTGCGAGGGACGGTGCAATCAAACGAGAAAAATAATTCTGAAAAAGTATGGATGGCGGAAGGGTCCGTGCTGGACTATGACCATTTGGCGGCGGTGCACGTGGATAAGGTGTTAATGGGGAGTCTTGAAGGGTCCCTGTTTTCTTTACACAATGAGTCTGAGTTGAAGGTAGGCCAACCCTACCTTTTTCTTTTTGATCCCGGACAGACCCACCTCGTTGGATGGCTGGAAATACGGGGGAACAAATGTGGCTACCCAGGGGCGGGGGAGGGGAAAGCAAGCCCGAAGGAATGGCAGATTCGTGAATTGCTGAAAAGCATTGCGAGGCATGGGAATCATTTGCCCGCAGGCGTTGTCCCCGGGCCATTTTTGCTGCCTCCGAGGGGCGAGGTTCGATGAAGCGAACTCGCTGGGCGCTGGCGAAGAGCGTTGTGGCGGCGGTACGGGGTGGGGGTGGCCGGGGGCGCTTGATGGCATTGGTGGATGATGGTAGCTGGGCGTCGAAGGGCCGCATACGCGGGGGGAATCGGCGGGCGGGGCGGGCGCTGGCGCTAGTGGGCGGAGGGGCGGAGGGTTTGGGTTTGGGTGGGGGTATCGTGGGTGATCTAGGGGGCTTCCGTTTGGGTGAGACGTTGGCGTGCCGGCGCTTACGCTACGGGTTCCCCTTTTGCCGGGTGCGGGGGGTGTTGGGGGAGATTTTGCTTGCTTGGGGGGTGGATGTGGGGGAGAGTTGTGGGGGTGGTTTTTGAAAGGAGTGGCGGATGGCCAGTGCGAAGCAGAAGGCGGCGGCGCGGAAGAATGTGAAGAAGGCGGCGGCGGCGGCGAAGCGGAAGAAGACGATTGCGAAGTTGCCGAAGAAGACACGGACGGCGCTGGGGAAGAAGGGGGCGGCGGCGGCGAAGAAGAAGCGCGGGGGGTGAGAGTGGCGGGACGGGGAGGTAGGGGGCGGTAGAGATCGAGGGGCGGGGTGATGGCGATGGGGTCGCGACGGCGGCAAGCTTTGGCGGGGGACAGGTGAACAGAGGTGGGGGGGCGTGGGTGGGGGCGCGGCGGTGGGATCGAGATGGGATGGCGGTTCCTTGCAATGGGGGGGGTTCCGGCTACAATTTTTTGGGTATGCGAACGGAGTGGGGCGAGGTTTTGCCGGGGCGGCGACGCCTGTGCCTGCCGAACGATAAGGAGATCACATGTCCGTGGGCTTTGTGAAAGTGGCGGTGGTTGCGGGGGCGGCGGTGGCGTTTGTGGGAATGGGAGGGTGTGCGAACACGAAGGCGAATGCGGAGCGTGCGAGCCTGCTGAAGCAGAACCAGGATTTGGCGTCGCAGTTGGAGCAGGAGCGTGCGGCGCGGGCGGCTGCGGAAGCGCGGGCGAATACGCCGCCGACGCCGGCATCTGGGCCGACGGATCTGTCGCAGGGGTCGGGGGCGCCGGGGATGGAGAATCCGGAGTTGCAGCCGCCGGTGCAGACGGGGGAGGCGAATCTGGGCGGCGGGATCACGACGGGGCGGAACGAGCATGGGGAGGAGACGATTCGGGTGAGCAGCGACGTGCTGTTTGATTCGGGGAAGGCGTCTTTGAAGCCGGCGGCGAAGACGGCGCTGGACAAGGTGGCGGGGATTTTGAAGAAGAGTTATGCGGGGCAGGAGCTGCGGATCGAGGGGTATACGGATCCGAATCCGGTGAAGCATTCGGGGTGGGAGGATAATTGGGATCTGGGGGCGGCGCGGGCGCATGCGGTGATGCTATTCCTGCAGGGCAAGGGGGTGCGGAACATGTACATTGCGTCGTTCGGGGCGACGAAGCTGAAGAGCACGAAGAATCTGGCGGCGGATCGGCGGGTGGAGATCGTGGTGGTGCGGAACGGGCGGTGAGCCGGGCGTAAATGGCCACGAAAACCTTGGGCGGAAGAGCCGCAACCATAAATAACCACGGAGGACACGGAGGACACGGACGGCACGGAGGAACGATGACGGTCCCCCCCCCTCTCCACGACGACGACGAGAATGGCCACGAAAGGCACAAAAGAACGAAAGTTGTGATTTGAAATTTTGTTGCAGCGCGAAGAATTGGCGCGATGGTCATACGAAGGAAACGAAATGGGGATTGTGTGGGGATTTTCAGGAGCCCGTGAGGGTCGGATGATGTTGCATTGTTGAGAAATCGGGGCGCATCACGCGCGGCTTGGTTGCCTCTCTGTGATGGGGCGAAAAAGTCTTGCGGGTGGTGCGCCCTGCGTGTTTTTTGAGATTTTTGCGGGAAGCTGGCGTGCTGGCGATTCTGGATTATGGGATGGCGAATCTGCGGAGCGTGCAGAAGGCGTTTGAGCGCCTGGGGCATGCGGCGGAGATTGTGTCGACGCCGGAGCAGGTGCGGCGTGCGGATCGGCTGGTGGTGCCGGGGGTCGGGGCGTTCAAGGATGCGGCGGGGGTGCTGTTTGCGAGTGGGAATGCGGAGGCGATTCGGGAGCACGTGCGGAGCGGGAAGCCGATGCTGGGGATTTGCCTGGGGCTGCAGTTGCTGTTTGATGTGGGGTATGAGGATGGGGTGCACAAAGGGCTGGGGATATTGGGGGGGGAATGCGTGCGGTTTCGGGTGGATGAGCCCCCCTACCGATTGAAGGTGCCGCACATGGGGTGGAATGCATTGCGGTGGGAGCAGGATGTACCGTTGTTTCGGGGGCTGGAGCGTGGGGCGTATGTGTATTTTGTGCACTCGTATCATGTGGTGCCGAAGGATGCGGGGGTGATCGCGGCGACGGCGGAGTACGGGGAGCCGTTCGTGGCGGCGGTGCGGAAGGAGAACGTGATGGCGGTGCAGTTTCACCCGGAAAAGAGCCAGGAGGTGGGCGGGGTGATTTTGAAGAATTTTGCGGAGTATGGGTGACGGGAATCGTCCACGAATTTTCACGAATGGACACTAATAAATGGCCACGAAGAACACGAAATGCACGAAAATGGGGATACGTAGAAATCGCATAGGTTGAGCAGTTGTGTTGGTTTTTTGGGGAGGGTTTGACGGTGTGGTTTTTTGAAGTTGGCGGTTATGACTCCTGAACTGATACCTGCGATTGATTTGCGGAATGGGAAGGTGGTGCGGTTGCGGCGGGGGGACTACAACCAGCAGACGACCTATGAGGTCGATCCGATCGATACGGCCAAGCGGTTTGAGGAGGCGGGGTGCAAGTGGCTGCACGTGGTGGATCTGGATGGGGCGAAGGAGGGGCGGCCGGTGAATCTGGCGATGGTGGAGAAGATCATCCATGCGACGGGGCTGCACGTGGAGGTGGGCGGAGGGATACGGACGGAAGAGGCGATGGAGTATGTGCTGGCGATCGGGGCGCAGCGGATTATTTTAGGGACGCGGGCGCTGGCGGACATGGAATGGTTTGAGGGGATGGCGCGGGATCCGCGATTTCGGCAGCGGCTGGTGCTGGGGCTGGATGCGCGGGACGGGCTGGTGTCGACGCATGGGTGGACGCACACGGCGGAGGATTTGCCCAAGGCGACGGATTTGGCGCGGCAGGTGGACGGGTGGCCCTTGGCGGCGATCATTTACACGGACATCGCGCGGGATGGGATGATGAAGGGGCCGAACGTGAAGGCGACGGCGGTGCTGGCGAAGCTGTGCAAGAACGTGCCGATCGTGCATTCGGGCGGGGTGACGACGCTGAAGGACATCACGGCGTTGAAGCGTTTGCCGATCGCGGGGATCATCGTGGGCAAGGCGATTTATGAGGGGACGCTGGAGGTGGGCGAGGCGGTGCGGGAACTGGCGACGGCGGGGGCGGAGGGCGAGGACGGGGCGGTGAGCGATGGCGGATGATGCGGTTCATTTTCAGTCGCTGGTGCAGGCGATCGTGGCGAGCTACCAGGACGATCCGCGGACGCGGCACATCGATGCGGGGCATCTGCCGAACCGGGATGCGGTGATCGAGTTGCTCGAGCTGCTGCGGGAGCTTTTGTTTCCGGGGTATTTTGGCAAGCAGAACCTGGCGACGGCGACGCTGGATTATCACGTGGGGGAATTGATCGGGACGATTCGGGAGCGGCTGTTCGCGCAGGTGCGGAGCGCGATCCGGCATCAGGCGACGCGGCGCGGGGAGGAATGCCCGAGCTGCGAAGCGACGGCGGATGTGATCGTGCAGGAATTCCTGGGGACGCTGCCGGCGCTGCGGGCGATGCTGGCGACGGACGTGCAGGCGGCGTTTGACGGCGATCCGGCGGCAGGGGATATGGACGAGATTATTTTTTCGTATCCGGGGCTGTTTGCGATCAGCGTGTATCGGATTGCGCATGAGCTGCACCGGGCGGATGTGCCGCTGATTCCGCGGATCATGACGGAGTATGCGCACAACCTGACGGGGATCGACATTCATCCGGGGGCGACGATCGGGGAGTATTTTTTCATCGATCACGGGACGGGGGTGGTGATCGGGGAGACGACGGTGATCGGGCAGCGGGTGAAGTTGTACCAGGGCGTGACGCTGGGGGCGCTGTCGACGCGCGGGGGGCAGGGGCTGCGCGGGAAGAAGCGACACCCGACGTTGGAGAATGATGTGACGGTGTATCCGGGGGCGAGCATTCTGGGAGGGGAGACGGTGATCGGGGAGGGGGCGACAATCACGTCGAATGCGTTTGTGACGCAGAGCGTGCCGGCGCATACGCGGGTGAGCGTGAAGAGCCCGGAGTTGCAGTTCAAAGGGGGGGTGGTGCGGGAGTTCAAGCAGGAGCCGGTGGCGGATTGGCAGATTTGATGAGGATTGAGGGGTGGGGATGCCGAAAGAGGGGAGTCGCCCGCGCGGGTTCCGATAATCGCATGATGGGGATTTACGCGGGCATGGGCGGTTGTTAGAGTATTGCGTCAACACTGGGCGGGACGCATGGTTAAGCAGCATTCACAGGTGACCCATTTTTTGATGGGCGTGTGCGATCTGGGGGTGATTGCGCTGGCGTGGGCGGCGGCCTATGTGATTCGCTTTAACTTTTTTCCCTACAAAGAGATACCGCCGCTGCACCTGGTGGGGACGAACCTGCTGATCGTGCTGTTGGTGTCGCTGGTGGTGATGGCGGGGACGGGGTTGTACAAGCCGCGGCGGGACAAGAGTTTTCTGCTGGAGCTGGGGCAGATCATCAAGGCGACGGCGATCATCTGGACGGTGATGATCGTGTTGATTTACTACACGATGGATGGGCCGTTCACGCGGGCGATGCTGGCGTGGTTTCTGCCGCTGATGATGGCGGGGCTGATCCTGGAACGCGGGACGTATCGGGCGATGCTGCGGTACTTGCGGCGGCGTGGATGGAATCTGCGGCACGCGCTGATCGTGGGCACGGGGCGGCTGGGGCAATCGACGCTGCTGAAATTGCATCGGAATTCGTGGACGGGGATTCGGGTGGCGGGGTTTGTGGACACGGTGCATAAGCATGTGGAGGGGCCGGGGACGGGGCCGGGGGCGAAGACGGATGTGCGCGGGGTGCCGGTGGTGGGGACGACGGAGGAGCTGCTGGCGACGGTGGAACGGCTGGATGTGGATTGCGTGTTTGTGGCGCTGCCGTCGAGCCAGGGGGAATTGCTGCGGGATGTGATCGAGGCGCTGGAGGAGACGGCGGTCGACGTGCGGGTGGTGCCGGATCTGTTTTTGTCGCGGTTTCCGACGAACGTGGGGGTTTCGGATCTGGATGGGTTGCCGATCATGACGTTGCGGGAGGATCCGCTGGCGGGGTGGCCGGGGGTTTACAAGCGGGTGTTTGATATGTTTGGGGCGGCATTCGGGTTGATGCTGTTTGGGTTGCCGATGCTGGTGATCGCGCTGGTGATCAAGCTGCAGGATCGGGGGCCGGTGTTCTATCGTCAGGAGCGGATCAGCTATGGGCGGCGGGCGTTTGGGATGCTGAAGTTCCGGACGATGAGCGTGAACGCGGAAGCGGCGGGGCCGGCGTTTGCGGCGAAGGACGATCCGCGGTGTACGCGGCTGGGGAAGTGGCTGCGGTCGACGAGCCTGGATGAATTGCCGCAGTTGTTCAACGTGTTGATGGGGGACATGAGCCTGGTGGGGCCGCGGCCGGAGCGGCCGGAGATGCTGGAGAAGATCAAGGAAGAAGTGCCGGGGTTCCCGCTGCGGTTGAAGGTGCGTGCGGGGCTGACGGGGTGGGCGCAGGTGAATGGGTTCCGCGGGCGGACAAGTTTTCGGAAGCGGCTGCAGTATGATTTGTATTACCTGAACAACTGGTCGCCGCTGCTGGATGTGCGGATTGTGATTGCGACGATCTTTCGGGGATTCCGGCATCCGAATGCTTACTGAGGACGACGCCCCGCCGCCGACGACGACGTAAATGGCCACGAAAGGCACGAAGGACACGAAAGATCACGCGGGGAATTATCCACAAATGTTCACTAATGGACACGAATGAGGGGATGGGGGATGGGGGAAAAATTGGTTCAACTGGTTCAATTCGTGGGTGAGGTTGTGCGCCGGCTGGGGGGCCGGTGATTATTTGAGGGGGATTTTTTGGGTGGTGAGGGCTTGGAGGAGGGCGAGGCCGAGGTTGGATTTGATTTGGAGGTAGTTTTCGACGTCTTCGGTCCAGGCGCGGAGGGTGAATTGGGGGTTGGGGCCGGCGAAGCCGGTGAATTGGGCGACGGGGGCGGGGTTGTGGGCGATGTGCGGGACTGAGCGGGCGGTGTCTTCGAGGAGTTTGGCGACGGCTTTGGCGTCGGCGCTGCCGTCGATGGTGAAGGGGATTTCGAAGCCGCGGCAGCGGTCGGAGAGGGACCAGTTGATGACTTTTTCGGCGACGAGGCGGGAGTTGGGCATGATGATGTCGGAGCCGGCCTGGGTGCGGATGATGGAAGCGCGGATGCCGATGCGGGTGATGTTGCCGACAAGTCCGTCCATTTCGATGACATCGCCGACCTGAACGGGGCGTTCGAAGAGGACGATGAGACCGGAGAAGAAGTTGTTGATGATGGTTTGGAGGCCGAAGCCCAGGCCGACGCCGAAGGCGCCGGTGAGGATGGTGAGTTGGGAGAGGGGGAAGCCGACGAAGGCGAGGGCGGTCATGAATCCGAAGAAGAGGATGAGGTAGTGGAGGACGGAGGAGACGGCGGTGCCGACGCCGCGGGGGAGACGGACGTGGGGATAGACATCCTCTTCGAGGAGGAAGCGGATGAAGCGGGAGAGGGCGAAGGCGGCCCAGACGGTGATGATTCCTTTGACGATGTCGCCGAGGGTGAGGGGACCGAGGCCGAAGGGGGTGGCGAGGAGGAAATGGAGGAGGTTGTAGGTTTGGGGTCGGAGGTTGAGGATGCCGACGAAGACGTAGAGCCAGAGGAGGAAGAATCCCCAGCCGAAGAAGCGTCGGGAGCGGGAGCGGATGACGGAGGCGTGGCGTTTGACGGCGGCGAGTCGCTGGAGGGGGCGCATGTGGAGGAAGACGATGACGAGGCCGTCGGCGACGGCGATGCCGGCGTAGAAGATCAGGCCGATGTAGGCGGAGCGGAAGAGGGAGTGGGCGATGAAGGTGGCGAGTGCGACGAAGCCGAGGATGTTGGCGAGGATGGCGGCGGCGCAGATGAGGAAGGCGAGGCGGAAGATGAGGTTGAGGAGGGAAGCGCGGCGGCGGGAGGATTGGGAGAGCTTGACGGGGGCGGCGACGGAGGGGGCGTTTGGGGAGAGGCCCTGGGGGGCGGAGGCGGCGGGAGGAGTTGCGGAGGGGGCGGCGGGGCCTTTGGCGCGGCGGGGGCGGAGGAAGTGGACGAGGATGGCGAGAGCGGCGCAGGTTTCGACGAGGAGCGAGTAGCGCGCCCAGACGTTGAGGCCGGCGATGATTTCGCGGAGGAGGTCGAGAAGGTAAAAGGCGATGAGGGCGTAGAGGACCTGGTGGAAGCGGGGCTCGACGAGGCGTCGGATGAGGAGCGCGGCGGGGATGATGGTAATCAGGCCGATGCAGGTCCAGAAGAGGCGCGGGGCCTGGGGATGAAGCCAGATGGAGATGAAAAGCGAGAGGATGATGGCGGTGGCGATGGGGGCAGCGAAGACAGGTTTGGCGGGGGAGAGGGTGGGCTCGTCGGCGACCCAGGAATCGAAGCGGTGGCGGGCCCAGAGAAGCGCGGAGAGGAGGAGTCCGAGGATGAAGAGGCTGGCGGCCATGCGGGCGGACTGGCGGTGGAGGTAGGCGAAGAGGGCTTCGACCTGGGGCCTTAGCTTGGAGGCGGGTTGCGTGGCAGGCGCGCCGGCTTCGGATTGCAGGGAGGCATGCGGGGACCAGATCGGGGGGCTGTCCTGGACGAAGAGGTGGGCGAAGAGCTCATCGCGGATGCGGTCGACTTCGGTGAGCGCGGCGGCGATGCGGGTGTCCTGCTCGGCGACCTGGGCCTGGAGCTTGAGGATGTTGGTGCGGGCGGCCTGGGCCTGTTTGAGGGTGGCGGCGATGGCTTTGAGGGTGGCGTTGATGCGGTCGATGATTTCGGGGGGAGCGCTGCCGGCGTGGGCGACGGAGAGGGTGTTGGTCCATTTTTCGGAATCGCCCTGGAGGGTGGTGATGAGGGCGTCGATGGCGGCGACGCGGTTGGTGAGCTGCGTTTTCCAGGCGGCGGTCTGCTGGGAAAGGGTGGACCAGGCGGAATCGGCGGTGCGGAGGGTATCGAGGGAGGGTCGGGCGTAGAGGATTTTGGAGTTGTCGTCGAGGCGGGCGTTGATTTCGTGGGCGAGGGTGGGGAGTTCGTCGGAGACGTCGGCGACGGCGGGATCGGCGGTGAGCTGGGCGGCGCCGGCGTTGATGGAGGCGAGGTCGGCTTCGGACTGGGTGACGATCTGGGCGAGGGGGACGAAGGGGCCGGTGGGCGCGGGGGCGGTGGCGGGAGCGGAGGTCGGGGCGGAGGCGGGTTGGGAGGTGGTGGCGGGGCGGGAGGCGGTGGCGGGTTGTGAGGCGGGGGCGGATTGCTGGGCGCGGAGGGGCTGGAGGAAGAAGAGGGAGAGCAGGAGGATGGGCAGGAGGCGGCGCATGGGGTCTCCGGGGGGCGAATCGACCGGTATGTATAGCGTGAGCGGTGGGGGAAGGCGAGGAAGGGGAAGGAGGGCTCGCTTGCCGGGGGGGGCGCAAACTCCTAGAATCGGGCTCTGGTCTGATCCGCGGGCGAAGATGCCGCGGAGACCGAGAAAGGACCTCCCCGTGAGCATTCTGGAGTCTCCCCCCCCCCACTCATCGTCAGCGTCAGCGTCGTCCTCTCCAGCGGCTCATGGGGGTCAGGAAAGCGGCGGATCGCGTGCGGCGGCGTATGCGCAGTCGCCGGGGTATGGGACGTCGCCGGGGCGGCGGCATTTTGCGATCCGGCGGTTTCATTCGTTCATGGGGCTGCTGTTCGGCGGGTACATCACGGTGCACCTGCTGGTGAACGCAACGGGGCTTTGGCCAAAGGTTTATCAGCAGAACGTGGATCACATCTACACGCTGGAGCCGATGCTGCCGGTGATCGAGATTGTGTTTATCTTCCTGCCGCTGCTGGTGCATGCGATTTACGGGTTTTACATTGGGAAGGCGGGGGTGAAATTCAACACGATGAAATACGCGTATGGGGGGAATGTGCGGTACACGTTGCAGCGGTGGACGGCGTACATTCTGCTGGCGTTCATCGGGTATCACATTGCGACGCTGCACAGGTGGGGGCTGGCGCTGTTCCATGTGGACGGCTATCCGCTTTTCAATCACCAGAACATGGCGTATCAGACGACGGTGGCGGCGATCAAGACGCCGTATGGGAATAACGAGTGGTGGTACCCGCTGAATATCGCGGTGATGGCGTTTTATCTGCTGGGGATCTGGTCGGCGGTGTTCCACTGGGCGAATGGGCTGTGGACGGCGGCGATCGCATGGGGGTTGACGACGACGGCGGCGGCGCAGCGGCGGTGGGGGCATGTGTGCCTGGTGTTCGGGATCATCATGCTGATCATCGGGACGGCGGCGTGGGTGGCGTTTACGATCAAGGGAAATCCGACGCTGGACATTGACCAGACGCGCACGCTGCCAGACCAGGTGTCGGACGCGGTGCATGACCGAGCCACGGGTGGAGGAGGCATGGATGTGCACATCCTGGCGGGGGTGAATCCGACGTTTAAGGGGTCGGCGCGATAGGGCCGGACGGAGTGGGGGGGCGGGTGTGCAGAGAGGCGTTTTCAGGATCGGGCATTATGGCGCAGAAACGGGTGATTGTTGTTGGCGGCGGGCTTGCGGGGTTGGCGAGCACGATGAAGCTTTGCGAGCTGGGGGTGCACGTTGATTTGTTTTCGCTGGTGCCGGTGAAGCGGTCGCACAGCGTGTGCGCGCAGGGCGGGATCAACGCATGCAACGAGGTGGCGCGGCAGCAGGGATATTCGGAATTGGAGCATTGTTCGGAGACGCTGCTGGGGGGTGATTACCTGGCGAATCAGCCGCCGGTGATGGAGATGACGGCGATGGCGCCGGGGGTGATCGACCTGCTGGACCGGCTGGGGGTGCCGTTCAATCGGACGGCGGAGGGGAACCGGGATTTGCGGCTGTTCGGCGGGAGCCTGTACAAGCGGACGCATTTTGCGGGGGCGACGACGGGGCAGCAATTGCTGTATGCGTTGGACGAGCAGGTGCGGCGGTGGGAGGTGTCGGGACTGGTGAAGAAATATGAGTTCTGGGATTTTCTCGCGCCGGTGCTGAATGCGGACGGGCGGTGCGTGGGGATCGTGGCTCAGGACCTGCGGACGATGCAGATCCGGTCGTTCCGCGGGGATGCGGAGATCATTGCGACGGGGGGGAACGGGCTGATTTTCGGGCAATCGACGATGTCGACGATTTGCACGGGTTCGGCGGCGGCGCGGTGTTATTACGCGGGGGCGCGGCTGGCGAATTCGGAATTCGTGCAGGTGCATCCGACGGCGATTCCGGGGGAAGACAAATGCCGGCTGATGAGCGAATCGGCGCGCGGCGAGGGCGGGCGCGTGTGGGTGCCGAAGCGGAAAGGGGACGAGCGTCATCCGAACGACATTCCGGAACAGGAGCGGGATTATTTCCTGGAGCGGATTTATCCCAAGTATGGCAACATCGTGACGCGCGACATCGCGACGCGCGAGATTTATTACATCTGCGAGCAGGGGTATGGGATCGGCGGGGGGCAGATGGTGTATCTGGATTTGACGGAGCGGGCGACGGGGATTCCATATGCGACGCTGAAGCGGAAGCTGGGGGGCATCCTGGAGATTTACGAGAAGTTCGTGGGGGTGGATCCGCTGCTGGAGCCGATGAAAATTTATCCGGCGGTGCATTATTCGATGGGCGGGCTGTGGGTGGATTTCGTGAAGGACAATCGGCCGATCGAGGAGGGCGGCGGGGGCCTGGTGCGCGGGAATCCGCGGAACCAGGCGACGAACATTCCGGGGCTGTATGCGGCGGGCGAGGCGGATTACCAGTATCACGGGGCGAACCGGCTGGGGGCGAATTCGCTGCTGTCCTGCATTACGACGGGGCTGGTGATCGGGCCGTGCATCAAGAGTTATCTCGGAGAGGCGGCGGGTGTGTCGGATGAGGCACCCCAGAAGATCTTCGACAACGTAGCCAAGGCGCAAGAGACGTGGGAGCGGAAGCTGCTGGGGTCGCAGGGGACGGACAATCCGTACGTGCTGCACCGGCTGCTGGGCAAGTCGATGTCGGACAACGTGACGATCATCCGCGTGAACAAGAAGCTGCGGCAGACGCTGGGGGTGATCCAGGAGCTCAAGTCGCGCTACGAGAAGAATCTTGGCATGCCGGACACGGGGACGTGGACGAACAACACGCTGACGTTCGCGAAGGCGTTGCGGGACATGCTGGCGCTCTCGGAGGCGATCACGACGGCGGCGATCGCGCGGGATGAATCGCGCGGGGCGCATTTCAAGGTGCCCGACGATCTGGCGGAGCGGCACGATTTGTCATTGGATGACCGGTGTTATCCGCGCGATGATGAGCATTGGCTGAAGTCGACGATCGTGACGTGCGATCCGGTGGGGCCGGATGAATTTCCCACGCCGAAGCTGACGTATGAGAAGGTGGACACGTCGCTGTTTGCGCCTAAGGCGCGGACGTACGGCAAGACGCAGACGTCGAGCGCGGGGGCGGCGAAGCATGCCGAGACGGTGGCGGCGGCGCGGTAATGGTGGCTGATTTGAAAAAGATGATTCGCAACAGGTGGTGAATGAGCGCAGGGCATGGAGTGAGTGGTTCGACGGCGCCGATCGTGGTGAAGATCAAGCGGCAGGACCGGCCGGATTCGGCGGCGTACTGGCAGACGTTTTCGCTGCCGTACAAGCCGAACATGAATCTGACGTCGGTGCTGCGGGCGATCGCGGCGGAGCCGGTGACGGCGGAGGGGCAGAAGACTTCGCCGATCAATTATGATGCGGCGTGCCTGGAGGAAGTGTGCGGGTCGTGCACGGTGGTGGTGAACGGGAAAGCGCGGCAGGCGTGCTCGGCGCTGGTGGATCACATTCGGGCGGCGGAGGGGGACGGGCCGATCACGATCGAGCCGATGTCGAAGTTTCCGATCATCCGGGACCTGGTGGTGGACCGGACGCGGATGTTTGAGAATTTGAAGCGGATCAAGGGATGGATTCCGGTGGATGGGTATTACAAGCTGGGGCCGGGACCGAAGATCGGTCCAAAGAAGCAGGAAGAGCTGTATGCGATGAGCCGGTGCATGACGTGCGGGTGTTGCCTGGAGGCGTGTCCGCAGTTCACGCTGGACAATGCGTTCGTGGGGGCGCAGGTGATTTCGCAGGTGAAGTATTTCAACATGCATCCGACGGGCAAGGTGAACGGGGACGAGCGGATGGAAGCGGTGATGGGCGAGGGCGGGATCACCGACTGCGGCAACGCGCAGAACTGCGTGAAGGTCTGCCCGAAGGAGATACCGCTGGTGGATTCGATCGGGTGGGTGGGACGCGCGGCGACGGTGTATTCGATCAAGAAATTCTTTACCAAATAGCGGCCAGTTCGGCTTGAGCGTGGGATCGGCAACTTCCTCCGGGGGCAGGCGTGCGCGGCTGTGGCCGTGGTATGCGGTGGAGTTCGCCAATTCGTTTGCGTGCACGCTGCTGACGGCGGGGTGTTACGATTACGCGGACAAGGTTCTGCATGCGCTGCCTTCGCAGCGGTTGTGGCTGTCGGCGTTCTGGGGGTTCAGCTACATTTTCATTGCGCTGGCGGCGGGGCGGGTGTCGGAGCGGTGGGGCCCACGGCGGTCGGTGTTGACGATGTCGGTGGCGTGCGTGGCGACGGCGGCGGTGGGGCTGCTGGCGATCCGGGTGCCGTCGCTGTGGATGGTGCTGGCGGTGATGCTGCCGTACAACTTCACGTCGACGATGATCTGGCCGGCGGTGGAGAGCGGGCTGTCGCGGGCGCCGGGAGGGTTGCGGCTGACGTCGCGGATGTCGCTTTACAATTTGTCGTGGGGATCGTCGGGATTTCTGGCGTTTTTTGTGCGCGGGGCGCTGGAGCGCGGGTGGTGGGGGAACATTTTCGTGGTGCCGGCGGGGGCGAGCCTGGTGGGATTTTTGCTGCTGGCGGCGTTCAGCGATCGGACGGATTTGCGCATCGCGCGGCCGGTGGAAGATGATCTGTCGGCAGCGCACGAGTTGGATTCCCCGGCGATGCGCGAGCGCGCGAAGACCCTTTTGCACATGGCGTGGATCGCCAATGCGCTGGCGTATGTGGCGATCAACGTGCTGATTCCGGTGATGCTGCGGCTGGCGGACCTGGCGGATGTGAAGGACCTGGCGGCGGCGGGAGCGATCACGTCGGTGTGGCCATTCATGCGGTTCGCGGGATTTGCGGTGGCGTGGATGTGGACGGGGTGGCATTACAAGGCGCGGTGGCTGGTGGGGGCGCAGGGGGCGCTGGCGGTAACATTTCTGTTGATGCTGACGGTGCATACGCTGCCGGTGCTGCTGGTGGCGCAGGTGGTTTTTGGCGGGGCGGTGGCGCTGGTGTATTCGTCATCGTTGTATTATGCGATGCATGTGTCGTCGGGCCATGGCGGGCACGCGGGGTTTCACGAGGCGCTCATTGGGATGGGCGTGGCGGTGGGGCCGACGATCGGGGCGCTGGCGGGCGCGGGCGACATGGGGCAGGATGCGGTGTGGCGGATCGGGGTGGGCGTGACGGCGCTGCTGGCGGCGGGGACGATCGTGACGGGGTTGCTGTCGGGACGGAAATCCCGGCGGGTGGCGGCGGATGCTTGATGAGGATGCGATGACGGGCACAAAGACATTCACGCCGCGGCTGGGGGTGCTGATTTCCGGCGGGGGGACGACGCTGCAGAATCTGGCGGAGCGGATTGCGGCGGGGAAATTGCGGGCGACGATTGCGCTGGTGATCGCTTCGAATGGGCATTGCTTCGGGATCGAGCGGGCGAAGAAGCTGGGGCTGCCGGTGGAGGTGATCACGCGGAAGGAGGCTGGGGGAGGGGGAACGCTGGAGGCGTTTTCGGAGCGGATTGCGGCGGCATTGCGCGCGGCGCGCGTGGATCTGGCGTTGATGGCCGGTTTTTTGTCGCTGTGGACGATTCCCGACGATTTTCACGGGCGCGTGATGAACATTCATCCGGCCTTGCTGCCGAAATTTGGCGGGAAGGGCATGCATGGGCGGCATGTGCATGAGGCGGTGCTGGCGGCGGGCGAGAAGGAATCGGGCTGCACGGTGCATTTTGCGGACAACCGGTATGACACGGGACCGATCATTTTGCAGCGGCGCGTGCCCGTGGAGGCGGGGGATACGCCGGACACGCTGGCGGCGCGGGTTTTTGAGCAGGAGCGGATCGCGTATCCGGAGGCGGTGCGGTGGTGGGGTGAGGGGATCCTGGAGCGCGATGGGGCGCGGGGGGGGGAGGGGGGGGGGGAGCGGGCCTATTTGCGGAAGGTGCTGGCGTATATCACGCGGGCGGGGCGCGGCGGCGGCAAGGAGATGCTGGTGTTTGAGCACGTGCATGTGCCGGAGGCGGGCACGCAGGTGGTGCATGGGACACTGCATCATGGGGAGGATCCGGATGTGGGGGTGATGCGCGAAGCTCAGGAAGAAACGGGTTTGCAAGGACTGCGCATCGTGCGCAAGCTCGGCGTATTCGAGTGGCGGAATGCGGAGTGGGGGTGTTTGTTTGAGCGGCACGTGTATGAGCTGGCAGCGCCGGAAAACGTTCCGGAGACGTGGGATCACTACGAAACGGATGGCGGGATGATCGAGCATCGCGCGGAAAAGTTGTTCCGATTTCGCTGGGCGGGGTTGGCAGAGGCGGCGAGGTTGGCGGGTGGGCAGGGGTTATATGCGGGGGCGCTTCGCGGGTGAACGTCAAAGCAGCAGCGGGACACCAGCGACGCGCGCTGCCGCGGCCAGCGCGATATCGCGTGTAGCGAGGGGAGCCGACAGGCGGATGGCGGTTTCCAAGTAGGTCGCATCGTAGACGGTGAGGCCATAACGTGCGGCGATCGAAGATAATCGGTAAAAGCGAGCGCCGGCGATGGGATGTCGATGTGCAGGTTCAGCTTGAGCAGCCGATCGAGCGCGGCGATTCGCGCAGCGGGACTTATTTTGTTCCGTCGCTGAAGGACCAGGATTCCGTTGGCCATTTCCGTGAACCAAAGCACGGGAACTGCGAATGTCTCCCCGGCGTCGGCACGATGCAAAATCGCGTCGGTTGCGGGTGATGCCTGCGCCGGATGCACCCAGGCGATTCCCACGGAGGAATCGAGGACGCCGGAAAAGCTCACCGCCTCCCCTCCTCGACGGCGGATTTCCAGTCGTTCAGGGTGATATTGGCCTTGGTGCCGCGTTTGGCGATTTGTTTCCGCAAGCGGAGCAACCCGGCGACAGCGGAATGCACCTCGCGTCTGTCGCGTTCGGGTTCTTTCACGAGCTTGGCCACGGGTCTTTGGTTCTGCGTAATGACCACTTCCTCTCCGGACAAGACCTGCCGAAGCAACTGGTTGAAACGAAGTTTTGCCTCTCGGGCGCTCACTTGGGTCATGGCAAAGTTCCTCTTAACACAGGCCATTGTACTCAAGTTGCTCCCATGCATGAACTTCACCATTTTACGCCACGGCGCGGCGTTTCCAGAGGCGGCGGATGCCCCACAGAATCAGCACCCACGGCAGGAGGAACAGAATCCCGGTGAGCACGAGGTAGAGGCTCCAGGAGAGGGCGGCCAGCGCGCTCGAGAGCGCGGCGCGGAGGGTTGGCCAGATGCCTTTGTCGGATTCGACGATGGGTCCGCGGCTGGAAACGGAGAGGGAGATGCGCTCGGTGGCGTATTTGGTGTCGGGGGCGTCGGCGTTGATCTGCACGTTGTCGACTTTTTCCTCGCCGCCGAGATCCTGGATGGCGGAGAGAACTTTCATGGCGTCGGCGACGGGGACGTCGACGGTGAGGCGGCCGGTGAGACGACCGGTGGCTTCGCTGGAGACGGCGTCTTCGAGGATTTTCGCTCCGGCCGGGCCGGCGGCGGGAAGAGCGCCGCGGACATGATCGAGCCCGCGCGTCACATCGTTGGCGCTGTTCACCTCGAGGCCCAGCGTGGTGACGCGGCGCGGCGGAATCGTGGCGGCGGAAACGATCTGAATGGAGAGGCCTTCCTTCGTGGGCATCGTCACCGCATTGGTATTCTGCGAAACGGATTGGGCGAGCAGGGCGCCCTGGTCATGCAGCAGCGCGAGAAGCCTGGGAAAATCCGCGGTGTTGATGTCGCCCTGAATCGCGGCGGACATCTCGGTGGGTTTGTTGCCATTGAGCTGCGAGTTCGTCACGCGGCCTGGGGGCTGGGCGTTGACGCCGCCCGCGGGAGCAGCTTGCATCGCCGCGAGCAGTGCCTGATACAGCGACGGCACATCGGCGGCGGCGACGTTGACGGCCGTCGTTTCCCGCGGCGCCACCGTCGCTGCCGAGAGAATCTGAATGTTCAGCCCCTCCTTTTCCGTCGTCGCGCTGCCGTTGGAATTTTGCGTGACATTCTGCCCCAGCACGAGCCCCTGCGCCCGCAGGAGCGTAAGCACCTTCTCGAGCGATTCGGCGCGGACCTCCGCCTGAATATTTCCGGTGATGTCCTCGGGCCGATTCCCCGTGACCTGCGAGCTGATCACCCGCCCGACGATCCCCATCGACCCCGCCCCTTCTTGCGGCTGCGTGGCGGCGGCAGGCGCGTTCCCGCCCCCCGCACGCAGCGCCCCCAGCACCGCCTGATACGCCGCGGGCACATCCGACACCGCAAGGTTCATACTGATCGTCTCCCGCGGCGGCACGCTCGCCAGGTTCGAGAGCGTCAGCGTGATGCGCGTGTCCTTCTGCTGAAGCGCCACCCCCGGCGCATCGGCCGCGGTGGTGTCAGAACCGCCGGACAACGTCTGCTTGCACGTCCGCTCGAAATGCACCACCTGGCCCAGCACGCGCAGCCCCGCCAGCACGCCGTCCGATTTGTCCGCTGGAATATCCGCCGCGAGATATGCCGTGATCTGGTCGTTGTCGCCCTTCTTTGCCCCGCTGTCGATCACGCGCCCCTTCGCGTCATCCACGAGCTTGCGCGCCGCCGCGAGCTTGTCCTCCACGGCTTCCGTCTGCACGTCGATCGACGCCGTTTCCTGCTCGGTCGCCGCCGCCGCCTTTTGAATGTCCTTTTCGTAGGCGGTGATCGTCAGCGTCGCCATCGCGACCAGGTTGTTGTAATAGCGCAGTTCGCCTTCGAGCTTTTCGATGCGCACGCGGTAATCGCCAAGCTGTTTTTCGGCTTCGACGAGATCCTTCACCTCGCCTTTGCCGTTCTTGATGAGATCGAGCATGCGCTCCTCCATGGCCTGCAGGCCGCGAAGCTCGCTTTGCGTGTCGACGTATTCCTTGGTGACGTCGTTGGCGGCGATCTGCTGATTTTTGAGCTCGCCGATGCCCCGCAGTTGCAGCAACAACTTATCGAGTTTTTCGGGCGGGACGCGGACGACGACGGTGCCGCGGATTTTGCCGTTGGCCAGGCGATCGGAGGAGGTGGAGGAGACGAAGCCGCCGAGTTCGGTGGTGAGGGAGGAGATGGTTTGATAGGCGTCGTCGAAGGAGCGGACTTCGTATTCGACGGTGCCGTTGCGGATGACTTTGCGCTCGATGATGTCGGGAGCGGCAGCGGAGGGAGAGGCGGGCTGCGTGGCGGGAGTTGTAGCCGGGAAGTCGGCGGCCAGCGGCATGGAGGAATCGTTGGTCTGTTTCCATTGGGCGACGATGTTGTCATTCGACGGCCCGACGTCGGCCTTCCGGGAGAATTCGGCATGAGAGTCCGCGAAGCCGGGCTCCGGATCAACGCGTTTTTTCACGACGGCTACCACTTCTTGCGCGAGCGTCTGATTCTGAAGCCGCTGAATATTTTGCTGGGCGTAGGTGCTTTGGCCGTAAAGATCGGCATTGCCGCGCGGGAAGGAATAGGTGGTTTTAGCGCCGCTGCGCAAATGAGTCTCAGCATCCCATTTACCCGCAACCGCTATCGCCCCGACGTTCCCCCCGACAATCGCTCCGCCGCCCACCGATCCGGGGACGACGCTCTGAGAACCGCCATTCAAATTGATTGTTTGCGGGGTCGGCATTCCCCGTAGTTGCTGATCCCAGTTTCCCGGCACGACAGGTGGAACTTGGATGACGCCCGCGCTGATACTCGTGTTTCCTGCGGCCGCCTGCCCCGGCACCCCCGCAACAAGACCTCCCGGCAGCGAGCCGAAATATGTGCCAGCCACAGGTGGACCGAAATTCTGTCCCACGGTGGTGCCGAGGGTGAGAGTTCCGGAACTCAACACGGCGCGCTGGCCGTTGTATAACCTCACCCGAGGGGACGTGCTCTTGGCGTCGTTGACGCCCCCCTGTCCTGCGGAACCAGCTTTCAGCTCCGGTACCAATGGATTCGGAATCCGCACTCCATCCACGCTCTGCACCGGCACGATGCCGGAGACGTCCGGATCCGCCCCAGCCTGCACCGCTGCAACGCGCTTCGCATCCGGAATCGGCTGCACCTTCAACGTCCGATCCCCCACTTCCGTGATCGTATACCCATCCGCCTGAAGCGCCACATTCAGCCCCTCGACCGCCTGCTCGGGAGTCACCGGCCCCGCCGACCCGACCGTGATCGGAGCGCCCGTCACGCCCGTTTCCGGTTTGATGATGCGATATCCCCCCGCGCTCGCCAGATAATTCAGCACGGTCTCCGGATTCGCTCGATCAAAATAAAAGTTCGTCAATTCCGCCGGCGCGGTGGTCGGTCCGGCCGTCCCCCCCATCCACCCCGGCAGCGGCAACTGCGCCGTCAACCGCTCCGTCAGCGGATTGTTCAACCGATCCTGCCGCACCAGGTGATTCGCCAGAACACCGGTCGCCGCAAGCCCCACCGCCGCCGCGATGCTCATGCCCGCCAGGCGCGAAAAGGAAGTGCGCTTCATCGATTTCTCCCGAAAGCGTTTGACCAGCCGATCTTCAAAATCCGCCCCCGCTGTCAGCCCCGTCTCCTCCGCCCCCAGCCGCCGCAGCACCTCCAGGTCCGCCGCCCGCGCCTCTGAAAACGCCTCGAAGCACGCCGCGCACTGATGAATGTGCCCATCGAGCGCCGCACGCTCCTGCGCATCCAACCCCCCCGCCAGATACGCGCCCATCTGCTCGTGCACCCATCGATGCATCCCCTCTCCCTCGGGAATTCCCGGCCCCGCTTTGTCATCCGCACTCATCGCATCACCCGATTTCACTCATTGAATCCATGGTCCAATTGCCCCCGCCCCCGCATGGACCCGTTGAACCAATTCTTCTAATCCTTCCGCACGCCCAGGCGTTCGCGCATCATCGCCATCCCGCGCGCCAGCAATCCGCGCAGCGCCCCATCGGAGAGGTTCAGCGCCTGACGGATTTCCTCGTAGCCGGCGCCGCCCAGGTAACGCATCCGCAGCACGCGGCGGTAATCCTCCGGCAACTCTTCCAGCAGCGCCAGAATCCGGTCCCGGTCTTCCGCACGCTCCGCCATCTCCCGCGGCCCGCTCGTCGCTTCATCCGCCACCTCCAGAACCTGTTCGCGCACACCAACCCGTGCCGCCGTCGCACCGCCGCGCTTGGCGCGGTTCTGCGATTTGCCCGCGTCAATCACCACATTGCGGGCAATCGCCAGCAGCCACGCATTCAGACCCGACGCATCCTCCAGCGTGCCGATGGCTTTCCACGCCCGGACAAACGTCTCCTGCGTGAGGTCCTCCGCCCGATGCCGATCGCGCACCGCCGAGGCCACGTGGGCATACACAAGCCGGGCCGTCCGGCGGAGCAGCCGCTCAAACGCGGCGTGATCGCCGGATCGCGCCTGTTGGACCAGGGTGGCCAGTTCCAGGTTCATCCCATCTCCGCGCCCATGTGCCTCCACTGCCCAAGATAACGACAGGCCGGCGCGAGGCGCGCGCCGAATCTTCAAAATGCAATCGGCAACCGACCTGGAGAACAGCGTCCCCTACCAAGGACATCGTTCATCTTCCGTCGAGAGACTCCCACCTTGCCGCCCAACCACGATTTCATAATGACCAATTTCGCGCTCGGCCTGGCTTACGTATGCGCAACCGGAAAGAGCCTTTGCAGGTCGTCGAAGAATTCCGGATAGGTTTTCGCCGTGCATCCCGGGTCCAGAATCCTCACGCCGCCCCCGCCGCGCCGCAGACCGGCCACCGCGAACGCCATCGCCATGCGATGATCGTCGTACGTCTCCACGTCCACGCGCGGCAACGCATCGCCCTCCAACTGTTCCCGCGCCGGCGGGTCAATCGCGATCCAATCGCGCCCGGTCTCTACCCGCGCCCCGAATTTCGCCAGCTCCTTCTCCAGCGCCGCCAGGCGATCCGTCTCCTTCACCCGCAGGTTCCACACGTTCTTGAGCACCGTGCGGCCCTGCGCGAACAGCGCCACGACCGCGATCGTCTGCACCATGTCGGGAATCGCATTCATGTCTCGCTCGATCCCGTGAAGCGCCTCCCCCCCCGCCGGGGCGGCGACGGTGATGCTGCCCGGGCTGCTGGTGACGCGTGCGCCCATCTCCGCGAGCACGTCGGCGACGGCGACATCGCCCTGCAAACTCGCAGCGCTCAGGCCGTCGACCGTCACGGATAATCCCGGGATGATTGCGCCGGCGGCCCAGAAGTAGCTGGCGTTACTGGCGTCGGGTTCGATGGCGTAGGCGCCGCCGGGAGCGCTGTATTGACCGAGGGGCACGTCGAGGATGCGGGCGGCGGGTTCGTCGCGGGCGCTGACCTGGACGCCGAATTGCTGCATCATGCGGGTGGTCATGGCGATGTAGGGTTCGCTGGTGATGGGGCCTTCGAGACGGATGGAGATGGGGCTCTGGGCGTAGGGGGCGGCCATGAGGAGGGCGGAGATGTATTGGGAGCTTTTGGCGTCGTGGAACTGGGCGTGGCCGCCGGCGAGGCCGCGGGCGTGGATGCGGATGGGCGGGTAGCCGTCGCGGAGGGGATAGTCGATGGGGGCGCCCAGGGCACGGAGCTGGTCGACGAGTTCGGCGATGGGGCGTTCGCGCATGCGCGGGACGCCGTCGAGGGTGTAGTCGCCGGCGCCGAGGGAGAGCATGGCGGCGAGGAAGCGGAGGGTGGTGCCGGAGTTGCCGCAGGAGAGGGCGGGGGCGTCCGGGGCGAGGGTGGGGATGTCGGCGCCGCGGCCGTGGAGGAGGAGGGTGCGGGCGGGTTCGTCGAGGTGGAGGGTGTAGCCGAGGAAGGCGAGGGCTTCGAGCATGCGGCGGGTGTCGTCGGCGAGGAGGAGTCCGGAGAGGGAGGTGGGGGTGGCGCGGGGGGGGGAGAGGGCGGCGAGGATGAGGGCGCGGTTGGTGATGCTTTTGCTGCCGGGGGGCCGGAGGGCGAGGGCGCGCGGGGCGGAGAGGCGGAGGGGATGGAGATCGAGGAAAGGGGGCATAGCGGGTTCGGTGGCGAGGGGTGGCGTGGGCGGAGGGGGTTTACTTGCCGGCGGCGTGGAGGGCGCGGGCGATAGCGGATTTGACGATGTCGGATTTTTCGGCGGCTTGTGCGTCGGTGAGTGCGGTGACGGCTTCTTTCTGGGCGCTGGGGAGTTTGGCGAGGGTGGTCATGATTCCTTCGAGGCCTTTTGCGGCCCAGTAGCGGATGGCGGGGTCGGGGTTTTTGAGCATGGCTTCGAGGGTGGCGTCTGTGGAGAGGGTGCCGAGCTTGGCGATGAGGATGGCGGAGTTGAGGGCGGCGTCGGGGTTTTTGGCGTCGGAGATGATATGGGTGAAGGCGTGGCAGACTTCGGAGCCATACTTGTCGCGGTCGAGGACGCCGGTGGGAGCGGCCTTGAGGACGTCGTTGCGGATGGTGATGGCTTGTTCGGGGGTAGCGGATTCCATGGCCTTGGCCTGGTCCTCGACGTAGCCGGCGCGGGCGGTGAGGGGCGTGAGGGTAGCGAGGGAGGTGGAGAGGAGGACGAGGGGGAGCCACCGCCGCCGAAGGTGCATCATGGGTTCTCCGCGTGAACAGCCGGGCGTGAAGGCCCGGAGAGGGCTGCGGGAAAGGGGACACGGGCGCTGTTGCGGCCGCCCTGCCACAAGCGGTCGGTGCGCGGCGCGAGGCCGCGGGAAGCGCTGGGGAACCGTAACATGGGGTGTGAGGGGTGTCAATGGGATTCCTTTTTGGGTGCGGAGGGCTGAGGGCGGAGGGGTGAGTGATGGGTTGCGAGTTGTGGGTCCTGAGTTCAATTCTTTTTGAAACTTGGTGAAGGGAGCGGGAAAGCGGGGGGGAGAATGTGGGGTTTTGTTCGATGTTTTTGGGGTGTTTTGGAAAAAACGTTGAGTTTTTGCCGTTGTGTTTTTGCAAGTTTGGGGTTTTTGCCGTTGTGTCTTGGGGTTTTGCGTGAATTCGACACAGCCCCCCCCCGCCCGCGGCCGGCGACGGAAACACGAAGTTATGAAGAGGTGAAGGACCACGAAGAGTTTTTTGGGGTTGGGTCATGGCGCAGTGCTCCTTCTTGTCTATAAAGGGGTTCTGCGCCCAGTTTGTGCGCACACAGGTCGGGGGTGAATTGCGGTAAGGGGTTGGGGGGGTGGGGGTTGGGGAGGAAATTTTGTGCGGGGAATGCGCGCGGGGTTTGCCAGGTTGTGCGCGCGGGGGTGGGAGGGGGACTTGCACTTCTCCAGTTTTGCGGGCGCTTGGAGATTCGTCATGGGTGGGCGAATACGGAGGGGCATCAGGGGTTATTGGCGGGAGGCGGGGTCGGGGGTGAGGTCGGAGGCGAAGTTCTGGGTGGCGTAGAAGGAGTCCTGGTCCTGGTAGTCGCCGCGGGCGGCGGCGGGGGCGAGGTAGAGGAATTTGGGGTTGAGGATGGCGGCGCGGTGGGGTGGCGAGTTCATCCACTGGGTGACGAAGGCGTCGGCGAGTTCGGCGTAGGTGTAGTAGTTGAGGACTTTGTGGGTTTGCTTGTCGGTGTAGATTTCGTTGGGGGGGTTGCCGGTGACGATGTATTCGCCGGAGCCCATTTCGCGGGCGGGGAGGACGGCGATGTTTTCGCCTTCGAGGCGGGGTTGGAGGCCGTTGTTTTTGAAGCGCTGGTCCATGGTGGCGTTTTCGGGAGTGGGGGAGACGTGGTCGAAGTAGTGGAGGGTGGCCATTTCCCTGGAGTGGCCTTCGGCGACGTCGTGGAGTTTGTCGGAGAATTTGAAGGGGGGGAGGTTGTGAGCGAGGCGTTCCTGGTTGGTGCGGTGGAAGATGGCGGCATCGAGGAGGGGAAGATCGACGGAATCGTCGGTGATGCGGGAGTGGAGATCGGGGAGCTTGGCGAATTGGGCCGGGGGCATCGTGAAGAGGTTCGCGGGGCGAGTGGCCGGGGGAGCGGGAGCGGTGGTTGCGGCGAGGAGGAGGGGGAGGAGGAGGAGGAGGCATGTTCGGTTTTCGAGTTTCAATTGTCGATTCATGACGGCGGCTCCGGTGGGATGGATGGTGTTCATGGTAGTGGCTTCGGTGGTGAATGGGTAATGGCTAGGTGCGGGTGCGGAAATCGGGGGCACGGCCGGGCACACGGGCGCGAAGGTGATCGAGTTGCGGGCCACTTGACGGCGGCTCGACTTGTGTGAATGACGGGCGAACGAGGATAACAAGACGCGCGTCGGCGTTCTGGTCGATGAAGATGCAGATGTGAGTGGCGTGAGGTGATCATGGCGTACGCGGCGATGGAGACGGGACCGTCCCCGGCGGGGCGGGCTTGGCTGCGCTGGACGATGGTGGCGGCGGTGGCGGCGGTGCTGCTCGCGATCGGCATTGTGCAGTCGCGGCAGAAATGGGCGGGGGTCAAGGGCATGACCTTCATCGGTCACGCAGACTCGGCGGCCTATGCGTTAATGGGCGAATCCCTGGCGCGCGGTCAGGGACTGCAGGTGCGCTATGTGAGCTGGTTTTTTGAGCGGTATGACGCGGGGGTGGTCCGGCGGGAGGATCACTGGCCGCCGTTGATGGGGATGAGCATTGCACCGTTTTTCTGGATGTGGGGCGTGAGCGCCCCGGCAGCGCGGGTGCCTGCGTTGATGTATGGATCGATCGGTTTGCCGCTGGCGTCGGCATGGGTGGCCTACGGAGTGGGGCGGCGTGGGACCGGTGCGCTCCTGGCGGGGCTGCTGGTGATGGGCAATGCGCTGGTGTTTGAGGAGAGCCTGCGGACGCTTTCCGATGTGGCTAACGCCGTGATGTTGTGCGGGTGGTGCGGCTGCCTGCTGATGTCGCGGGAGAAAAAGTGGATGCATGTGGCCGCCGGGGTATTCCTGGGGCTGGCCTATTTTGCCAAAGGATCGGAGGTGATGCTGCTGGGATTGCAGGCGCCGGTCGCGGTGCTGGTGGGGGGAGCGGCGGTGCTGCGGCGGCGGTGGGTGTGGATGGGCCTGGCGACGGGCGTGCTGGTGATCGCGCCCTACTGGTGGGGGAACTGGCGGGCCTACGGCAACCCGCTGCATTCGACGCAGAACTATGTCAGCGGCTACTTTGGTCTCGAAGACTGGGAGGCAAAGACCTATTTTCCCTACGAGGGGGTGGACCTTCCGCATACCAGCGATCGATGGCGCAAGCACGGCGGGTGGAGCGGGGCGTACGGCGAGCTGGTGCGGGCGCAGGCAGGCGACGCGGCGCGGCTGGTGATGTCGGGCGGAGTGGACCAGGGCGAAACCGCCCTGGCCGAGACCTGGCGGGAAGGAAAGGGGTGGGTGCGGTTCTGGATGGCGGTGAGTGTTTGCGGGGCGGCGACGGTGCTGGCGGCGCTTCTGTGGGCGGGCATTTGGGCGGTGCATAAGTTCCGGGGCAAGGCGACGCGGCGGACGGCGATGATGGGGCGGGTGCTGGCGGTGGCGGTGGTGATCGGGGCGCATGGCGCGTTTCTGGTGCTGCTGTGGACGGTGCTGCCGCGGTTTTGCATCGGGATGATGGCGTTGATGGCGGCGGTGGGCAGCGCGGGGCTGGTGCGGGCAATGGAAGCGGGCGTGGCCGCGGGCGTGGCGGGCTGGCGGCGCTGGCGGAGCGGCCTGTGGCGGTGGCCGAGCGATGAGGGCCGGGTTCGAGCGGGCCACTGGGCGGCGCTGGGGGCGTGCGCCGCGGTGATCCTGGGCAGCGGCCTGGTGGTGCGGGCGGAGGAGAATCGGATCGATGTGGCGCGCTGGGCGCAAGCGGAGGACAAGCCGCAGGTGCCGCGGATGGGGGCGTGGATCAAGGAGCACCTTCCGACGGCGGTGGTGATGTGCCGCAATCCGTGGGAGCTGCTGTTTTACTGCGGTCCGGACAACAAGGCGGTGGGCCTGCCGGACCCGGGCGGGACGCCGGAGGAGGCAGCGGCGCGGATTTTCGAGATCGCCCGGCATTACGGGGTGACGCTCATCTATGCGGATCGGCTGCGTGACTGCCTGAGGCCCTATGTGCGAGGCGCGAAGAAGGGGCTGGTGCGCGAGCCGGGGGCGCCGGGCGCGCTCTATCGAGTGGACTGGGCCGCGCTGGATGAACCGACCGCAGCGCGCCGGCGAAAAAAATGACCGCGGGGCCGCGGATCGAGGAGGCTAAAGATCGCGGCTGAAGCCGAAGAGTTCCAGGGCGGGACTGGGTGCCGTCGATCAGCCGGGTTGGGGAATCGGGCCGGTGGTGGGGCCTTCGGGGGTGGGGGTGCGTTTTTCTTCTTCGCGGCGGGCTTCGGCGCGGCGTTGTTGTTCGCTGGCGAGGATGTCGGTGACGGTGGGTTTGCTGATGGTTTGGCCGGCGAGGATGCGTTTGACGTCTTCGGCGTCGAGGGTTTCGTATTTGAGGAGGGCGTCTTTGAGGGCGGTGAGGGCTTCCTTCTTTTCGATGAGGATTTGCTTGGCCTCTTCGTAGGCGGTGGAGATGAGGCGGTGGACTTCCTGGTCGATCTGTTCGGCGGTTTTGTCGGAGTAATCTTTTTGTTCGCCGAAGAAGGACTGGCGGTTTTCGTCGGGGGAGAACTTGATGGGTCCGAGGGTTTCGGACATGCCGTACTCGGTGACCATGGCGCGGGCGACGTTGGAGGCCTGGTGGATGTCCTGGGAGGCGCCGGTGGACATATCGCCGACGTAGAGTTCCTCGGCGAGGCGTCCGCCGTAGCAGATGCGGAGGAGCGCCTGCATGTAACGTTTGGAGTAGACGATGCGGTCTTTTTCGGGGATGGAGAAGGCGGCGCCGCCCATACGGCCGCGGCCGATGATGGAGACTTTGTGGAGGGGATCGTAATCGGTCTGGAGCGCCTGGACGATGGCGTGACCGGCTTCATGCCAGGCGAGGATGGCTTTTTCTTTTTCGTCGATGACGCGCGATTTGCGGGCCTTGCCGAAGCGGAGCTTGTCGCGCGCTTCTTCGAGGTCGCCCATCTCGATGGCTTCCTTGTTGGCCATGGTGGCGATGATGGCGGCTTCGTTGATGATGGCGGCGAGATCAGCGCCGGAGAACATGGGGGTCTGGCGGGCGAGTCGCATGAGGTCGACGGAGCCGGCGAGCTTCACTTTGCGGGAGTGGACCTTGAGGATTTCGTAGCGGCCCTTGATGTCGGGGAGGGGGACGTAGACCTGGCGGTCGAAGCGTCCGGGGCGGGTGAGAGCGGGGTCGAGGACGTCGGCGCGGTTGGTGGAGGCGATAACGATGACCTGGTCGTTGGTGTCGAAGCCATCCATTTCGACAAGGATGGCGTTGAGGGTTTGCTCACGTTCGTCGTGTCCGCCGGAGGCCATGCCGTTGCCGCGGCGGCGTCCGACGGCGTCGATTTCATCGAGGAAGATGATGCAGGGGGAGGATTCCTTGGCGGTTTTGAAGAGGTCGCGGACACGGGAGGCGCCGACGCCGACGAACATTTCGACGAAGTCGGAACCGGAGATGGAGTAGAAGGGGACATCGGCTTCGCCGGCGATGGCCTTGGCGAGGAGGGTTTTGCCGACGCCGGGATCACCGACGAGCAGGACGCCGCGGGGGATGCGACCGCCGAGTTTCTGGAAGCGTTTGGGGTTTTTGAGGAACTCGACGATTTCGGTGAGTTCTTCCTTGGCTTCTTCGATGCCGGCGACATCGGCGAAGGTGATGTTGGTGTGTTCCTTGGAGAGGAGGCGGTGGCGTGAGCGGCCGAAGTTGCCGAGCATGCCGATGCCGCCGCCGGAGGCGCGCATCTGGCGGAGGAAAAGGAACCAGATGATGAGGAACAGCGCCAGCCAGGGGACGGTGTTCATGAGGAAGTTGACGATGAAGTTGGAGGAGGGTTTGAATTCGACGGAGGGGGCGACGGTGCCGGCGTGTCCTTTCTGGGCGTTCCGGGCCTGCTGGACGAGTGCGTTCCAGCCGTAGCCATCGAGGGCGGTGGCGGGGTAATAGACGAGGTATTTGGGGGGTTCTCCGTTGGTGGAGAGGGGCTGGTTGGGGACGCCTTCACGGAGGGAGACGAGGAAGGTGTAGGTGTTGGAGTCGTCGCGGACGGTGATGGTTTTGACGTCGCCCTGGTCGAGGTGCTCGGTGAACTGGTCATAGGACATGACGGTGGGGCCGGCGGCGCCGTTGTGGAGGAGGATGAAGAGGAGCAGGGCGATGGAGAGGATGAGGATCCATCCGAGCATGGAGCGGGAGAATCGCATGTTGCCGTCGCCCCCGCCGCCACCGCCGCTGCCGCCGCCATTGGCGCCGTTTCCGTTGCCGGCGCGTTTGTTGTCGCGGAGTTGGGAGCGCGGGGAATCGGAGGTATCGAGGTTGTCGTGCTGGTCGTCGTGGGGATCAGGCATGGGGTCCTCAGGGGTAGGGTAGCGCGGCCGGTAGGGAGATAATCGGACGTTGCAAACCAGGACATTATAGCCGGGGGGGAGGGGGGAAACTCAAAACGCAAAACTCAAAACGGGAAACGTGAAAGGGTGGTGATTGGGTGCAATGCGAGAGCGGGGGTAAGCGGGCTCCGGCGCGGGACAGCCGACACGGTTCATGGCGCGGTTGCAGGAGCGGTTGCGGGGGCGGTTGAGGGGAGGGGGGCGGGGGGGGCTTCGGGGGGGACGATGGGGGCGGGGATGGTGGAGGAGGTGGTGGTGGGCGCGGGGAGCGGGGGCGGGGCGGGCTGCGAGGCGGGTTGGGTGGTGGCGGTGGCGGGGGTGTTCCAGTCGCGCTGGAGCTGGTCGACGATGCCTTCGGCGAGGCGTTCGATGGCGAGCTGTTCGGCGTCTTCGACGCGTTCATCGAGCTGGGGGATTTCGGTAGCGCTGCGGTTGAAGGAGCGGCGGTCGAGCAGGACGCGGCCGGTGCGGGCGTCGCGCCAGGTGAAATTCACGACGACGGTGATCTGGCTTTCGCGCGGCAGGATGGTGCCGAAGCGGCGGGTGAGGACGGCTTCCTGGATGTTGACGATTTCGCCGGTGAGAATGGTGTCGGCCTGGTTCTGGGGGACGATTTTGTAGGGGGTGCGGTATTCGATATTTTTGTCGATGGCTTCGGTGAGCTTGAATTCCCATTCGCGGCGGAAGGTTTTGTTGGCGAAGATGGGGACGGCGATGGTGCGCACGGAGCGGTTGTAGAGGGGGGTGGGGGAGTAGCCGCAGGAGGAGAAGCAGAGGAGAGAAGTCAGAAGACAGAAGAGAGAAGTCAGAAGGGAGGAGGCACGGGAGGGTTTCATTTGTTGGCCTCCGTGGGGAGGCGGCGGTTGAGTTCGGTGCGGGCGTCCTGGGCGTAGGGGGTGTTGGGCCAGTTGGCGATGACGCGTTTGTAGGTTTCGGCGGCGGCGTGGCGATCGCCGGCGCGCCAGTAGTAGCGTGCGATTTCGAGATTTTTGCGGCCTTCGAGCTGGTAGATGCGGTCGTCGATGGCGGGGACCTGGAGGGCTTCGGCGGATTGGGGATAAGCCTGGGCGACGGCGCCGAGGCGTTCGCGGGCGTCGTAGAGGGGCGTGAAATCGAAGAGGACGCCGCGGAAGTTGGCGAGGGAAGCCTGGGCGCGGCGGATTTCGGCTTTGCGGACGTACTGGGAATAGGGGTAGCGTTTGAGGAAGTCGGTGTAGGTATCGACGGCCTCGGGGAATTCGCCGTGGTCGAAGTGGTAATCGGCGATGCGGATTCCGGCCTGTTCGGCGAGGGGGCTGCCGCGCTGGCGATCCTGGATGCGGTCGAGGAGTTCGAGGGCGTCGCCGGTTTCGGAGATGATGCGCAGGCCGAGGAATTTGCGTTTGTAACCGCGGAGGAAGGAATCGGCGATGTTGAATTCGCGTTGGAGGACGGGGAGGTAGAGATCGGAGTTGGGGTAGTTGTTGACGAGTGCTTCGTAGGAGAAGAGGGCTTTGTAGCGGTTGCCGCGTTTGACCTCGGCATCACCCTGGAGGAGGAGGACCTGGGGCATGAGGGGATTGGTTTTGTTTTTTTTGATCCATTGTTGGGCGTTGAAGATGAGGTCTTTGGTGCGGTTGTCGGCGAGGTCGCGGATCATCTGGGCGACCTGGCCTTCGGGGGAATCGGGGGAGGGCTGGACGAGGGGGACCCAGGAGCCATTCTGGAGCTGCCAGCCGATGGGGGCGGCGAGGGCCGCAGGCGCGAGGAGCGAGGCGGCGAGGGCGAGAGCGGCGGCACGGGCGATGGGTGGCAGTCGGTGGAGCATAGGGGAGGGAGTATAGCGGGGGGAGCGGCGGGGGGAAACGGGCGGGGCGCGGCAACATTTCGGCGCGACGCAACAGACCAAAACACGAAGGACGAAGAGACGAAGGACGCGAAGGCGGCGGCGAGAAATACGCGGCTTCCCGCTGAAGATTTACTTCCGGGATTTAATTTTTTGTGCGGTTGAACGCGGGAATGGTGGCTTTGAACCATCCTCTTTCTCTTCGTGGGCGGGGTGCAACTTGGCGGGAGAGAGGGCGTGGGGCTTGGGGGGGCGATTGGGGGCATTCAATTGGTTCATTGGTGTGGGGGTTGAGGATGTTGGGAGATTTTTTTTTGATGGAGATAGTTTTATGAAGCGGGTGATTCTCGTGTGTGCGGCGGGGTTGGTGATGGGGGTGATGGGGGTGGGAGGGGCGATGGGGCAGGCGGGCGGCGGAGGGGGCGGCGGGGGAGGGCGCGGCGGGCGATTTGGCGGGGGCGGGGGGATTTTCGGGCGCGGGGCGAATCCCTTTGAGAATCAATATGCGTTGATGCTGGCGGATTTGAACTTGACGCAGGAGCAGCAGCCGAAGGTGAAGGCGAAGGTGGATGCGCTGGTGGCGGATGTGGAGCAGTTCGATCAGAGCGCGCCGGGGCAGTTGGGGCGCGGGGGGTTTGGGGGCGGGCGGCGCGGGGGCGCGGCGGGAGCGGCGGGGGGCGGGCAGGAGCAGCTTGGGGAGCGGATACAGGCGGTGCTGGGGGATTATGAGAAGCTGGTGGCGAAGGACCAGGCGGCGGTGGATGCGGAGCTGACGCCGGAGCAGCGTGCGAGCTGGGAGACGATGAAGATCGACCGGGCGCTGGCGGGGCGGGAGCTGGTGATGGGGCTGAGCGGGGACCAGCAGACGAAGGTGAAGGAGCTGACGGCGGAGGCGGGGAAGGAGATTGCGCAGTTGCCGGACCTGACGGATGTGGCGGCGATCGAGGGGGTTCAGGGGAAGCTGGCGAAGAGGATCATGACGGAGGTGTTGACGGACGGGCAGGCGGCGCTGGTGATGGGGGGGACGCCCTTGCCGCCGGTGTTGCAGTTGATGGGGTCCGGCGGCGGCGGCCGGGGCGCGGGCGGATTTGGGGGCCGTGGCGGGGGCGGGTTCGGGGGCGGAGGGCGCGGCGGGCGCACGGGAGGCGGGCAGGGAGGCGGCGCGGCGCCGGCGGGGGATCGGTTGCCATAACGAGGGAGCGTGGAGCGACCGAGCACGGGCGATCGCATGCATCAAACTTATGTATATTCATTTAATAATATGATTTATTTGATGAAATTGGCGGGTGCGGCGAGCCGATGGAGTGTAGGATAGGTCGTCGCAAGCCCGCGTGGCGGCGTTGTCGTGTGATGGCGCGGCGTGCGGGCAGAGAAAAGGAGCTCGTTATGGGCAAAGGCAACAATCGTGACAAGCGCGAAGTGAAGAAGCCGAAGAAGGACAAGAAGAAGAAGTGATTGAAGCCGCGAGAGCGGCGTGAAAGAAACGCGAGGCCTGGCGAGAGCCGGGCCTTGCGTGTTTTTGCGGATGCCGTGGGCACGCGGGATTGAAGGAACGGCAGCGCGGCGAAACCGCAGCCGAAAAGGAGGTGGGGAAAAACGGGAAAAAGTGGTTCAATTCGTTCAATTGGAGGAGGGCGTCGAGGGGTTCAATTGGGGTACTGCAGCCCGGCTGTCATTTCACAGATGGCGGCGTTGGCGTCCCGGCGATGTTCCCGATCGGAAAAAGCGGCGTTGTGCGAACATGGGCATGAGGCCCATGCCAGGCTGTTATTTCATGACCCATTTGGTGGCGGTGAGCTGGGGATGGGGTTGGATGCCGACGGCTTCACCGGGGACGTTGTATTGGAGGACGAGGGTTTTCTGGACGATGGCGGATTGGCCGGTGACGGGGTTTTTGACTTCGGCGGTTTCGCCGGAGAGGCCGGAGACGTAGACATCGTATTCGTGTGCGTCGGCGGAGGGGGCGGTGAAGATGATGACGCCGTCTTTGGCGTTGTCTTCGCCCTGGAGGAGTTTGCCGAGGATGCCGGTGGGGCTTTCGAGGAGGCTGTTGTTGGACATGGATTTAATTTTGTCGAAGACTTCATTGGGGACGTCTTTGAAGGCGGAGATGGCTTCGCCGGTATCGGTGAGGAGCTGGAAGTCGGGGGTGAAGAGGACGTCGCGGCCGCTGTTGTTGATGACGGTGTAGCGCATGTACCAGAAGGATTGCTGCTTGCCCTTGATGTTCATGGTGAGGCGTTCGAGGGGACCGTGGCGGAAGTTGAGTTCCCAGGAGATGGGGACGATGGAGGGCTCTGGGGCGGCGCGGAGGGGCGCGGAGGGGGTGGCGAGGAGAGCGGCGCCGGCGGCGAGGGAGAGGGCGAGAAGAGAGGGTGTGCACCAGTGAGCTGCGCGCATGGAAGCCTCCGCATGGGTGCTGCTTCCGACGTAAATGGCCACGAAAGACACGAAGGGGCACGAAAGCGGGTGGGGAAGCAGCTTTGTTTCCACTGTAAAAGTACCCTGCGGGGGGCGTGGTGACAAGGGGGAAGGTGGATTCGCGTGGGCGGGGCGGCGGGGCCTGGTG
Source organism: Phycisphaerae bacterium (assembly GCA_035545015.1). Lineage (GTDB taxonomy): Bacteria > Planctomycetota > Phycisphaerae > WQYP01 > WQYP01 > CALCHA01. The sequence continues at coordinate 12,694 of DASZZD010000025.1, read as the reverse complement.
GGAAGGGCGGGCATTTTTGCGATTTGCGGGGGCGGGGGCGGGGTTGGACAATGGTGGGATGCAGCAATGCGGCCGGTACATGTTGATGCGCCCTGCGGATCGAGCGGCGGCGACGCGCGGTCTGCGCGTGCTGATGGGGGGTCCCGAGCAGGGGCCGGGCACGCATGGCGCGGGGCGGGAGGAGGAGATCGCCGGGCGGGTGGAGGGGTTTCTGGCGTATGCGGATTCGGTGGGGCTGGAGATCCGGCGGCAGGTGATGGCGCTGGAGGTGGGGGCCGGGGGGAGCGGTTCGCGCGTGATGGGGATGTGTTTGTGGGTGCCGGCGCCGGGTCGGACGGCGATGCTGTTTGGTCCGAGCCAGACGGAGTATCCGCAGGCGGCGTCGGCGACGGCGGCGGCGGTGGGGGTGGCGCTGGAGGACGCGCGGGAGGCGGGGGTGGTGCTGGTGCAGGCGCTGGTGGAGCCGGGAGATGGGGCGGCGAAGACGGTGTTCGCGGCGGCGGGATTGACGCAGTTGGCGACGCTGACGTACATGGAGCGGCGGCCGCCGGTGCAGCCGCCGGAATTTGTGTTGCCGGGGGATGTGCAGCTGGAGCCGTATTGCGCGGCGACGCATGGCTTGTTTTGCGAGGCGATCCTGGCGAGTTATGAGCGGACGCTGGATTGTCCGGCGTTGTCGGGGATGCGGAGCGTGGAGGACATCATCGAGGGGCACAAGGCGGTGGGGCCGTTCGATCCGCAGTTGTGGTGCGTGTTGCGCGGCGGGGGCGAGTCGCTGGGGTGTTTGCTGCTGGCGGAGGTTCCTGCGCGGCGTTCGCTGGAGCTGGTGTATCTGGGGCTATCGCCGGGGGCGCGGGGGCGGGGGCTGGGGCGGCTGATGATGCGGCGGGTGCTGGCGATAGCATCGCGGCGGCATTTTGAAGTGGCGACGCTGGCGGTAGATGCGAACAATGCGCCGGCGGTGCATTTGTACCGGCGGAGCGGGTACGCGAGCGTGGGGCAGCGGGTGGCGATGATCAAGCGGCTGATGTGAGTGCAGGGCGCGGATTTTCGTGAGGGAGGGCGATGCGGCGCGCAGGTGATGTTTCCGGGCGCGATCCACAATGCGTTGTGGTTGCGGGGGAGGAAACGTGGGAATTTTGGCGGGTGGTTCCACCAGTGATAGGTGCGGGCGTGTTTTTCAACAATGGATGGCGGTCTATGTGGACAATCGGTGGGCGCAATTTTTTTTTTAGTGCGCAAGTCCTAACACGTCCTTCGCAAAGGGCGGTGTGGACAAGTGAGGGTGGGTTTTCTTCGTTGTCACCTTCTTGACCGAATGCTAAAACATGCGGGTCCTCGAACGACCGAGAACATCGAGCGGATCAGTCCTGCGGGAGGCTTCCGAGGGTTTCGAAGGAAAAACTCAGGGTTTCTCATGCGGACGAGGTGCGCGCCGCGGAGGCACTCGAAGCGGGCGATGGGCTTGGGCGTTTGAGGGAAGCGGTTGCACAGGAGGCGGCCGATGCGATTGGTAAGAACTTGTCAGGGAGGATGAACTCGCACCCCGGCGCGGAGCATCCGCGCGGCTCGGACGCCTGTCGAGCCGCGCGGATGGCCGGGGCAGCAAAGAAGCATTGACGAGCCGTGCATGAGGCGCGGTTTCTCCGGCAGAACCAAGACGGTTCACATGTCTCGAAGGATTTGTTGAAACGTCAAGGTTGTCTGAAGGAGCCGCCGATGCTGTCCATCGCGGAGGCCGCCGCTCATTTTGTTTCTTCATCGGGTGAATCGCACAGCAGCGCTGACGCGGTGGATTCGTTTTCGCGGGCGCTGGCCCGGCGGATCGGGGAGCAGCGATACGACTTGTGGTTCGACCGCAAGACGCGGGTGTCGCTGGATGGCAACGCGGTGATCGTGGAGGCGGGGAACGCGTTCGCGGCGAACTGGATCCGGAGCAAATTCGGGGAGGAGATGCGGGAGGCGGCGGCCGAGGCGCTGCGGCGGACGGTGGAGATTTGCGTGCGGGTGGGGGCGGAGGTGGGTGCCGGCGGCGCGGAGATGCCGCGGGCGGTGCAGGCGGACGCGGCGCCGCGAAGGGGGCATGCGACGGTTGCGGCGGCGCCGGGGGCGGGAGCGGTGATCAATCCGCGCTATACGCTGGAAGAGTTTGTGGTGGGGCCGGCGAATCAGTTGGCGTATCACGCGGCGCTGCAGGTGGCGGCGCATCCGGGGGAGCAGTTCAACCCGCTGTTTCTGCATGGGCATTGCGGGCTGGGCAAGACGCATCTGCTGCAGGGGATTTGCCAGAGGTTTGCGCGGCTGCATCCGGGAAAGCGGTGGCTGTATCTGACGGGGGAGCAGTTCACGAACGAATTCCTGGAGGCGTTGAAGCTGCACAAGATGGAGGGGTTTCGCAAGCGGATTCGCAACGCGGACCTGCTGGTGATCGATGATGTGCACTTCCTGGCGAACAAGAAGGCGACGCAGGAGGAATTCCTGCACACGTTCAACCAGATCGATGCGGCGGCGGGGAAACAGATCGTGCTGGCGAGCGATTGTGCGCCGCGGCACATCCAGTCGCTGAGCGAGCAGCTTTCGAGCCGGTTTGTATCGGGGATGGTGCTGCGGATCGACGCGCCGGATTTGCCGACGCGACTGGAGATTCTGCGTCGGCGGGCGGCGCGGAACGGGTGGGAGATCGGGGATGCGGTGCTGATGCACGTGGCGCAATCGGCGACGAGCAGCGTGCGGGAACTGGAGGGGTTGCTGCTGCAGGTGGTGGCGGGGATGCGGCTAATCAATGACGGTTCGCCGGCGGCGCAGCGCGTGGTGGCGAGCATCAAGGACCGCACGGCGATGCGCGGGCCGGTGCCCGTGGAACGGATCGTCGAGGCGGTGGCGCAGCATTTGTGCGTGGAGGCGTCGGCGATCCTGGGAGCGGGTCGGGAGAAGGCGGTGGCGGCGGGGCGGGCGCTGGCGATTTATCTGGCGCGGCAGCACACGGGGATGAGCTTTCCGGAGATCGGGCGGGCGATGGGCAACAAGAACCATTCGACGGCGATCGCGGCGTGCCAGCGCGTGGAGGCGTGGCTGGCGGCGGGGGAAGTGCTGCGGTGGAACACGGCGGAGGGTCCGCGGCATCAGGCGGTGGCGGATGTGCTGCACGATCTGGAGGCGGCGGTGCGGAGGGGGCGGGCGTGAATTGCGGGGGAGAGGGGAGCGAAGTATGCAGTGGGGAGCGGGTTGCGGCGTTTGGGTATGGAAAGGAGGTTGATGATGAGAGTATGGCAGATGGGCGCGGTGGCGGGGATCGTGGGGATGGCGGCGGCAGGGGTGGTGATGGGGCAGGGGGCGACGAGCGGTCGTGGCATGGGCCGGGGGCCCGCAAAGAAGCTGCCGTTGAATCTGGAACAACCGGTGGCGGGCGTGACGCCGATCGTGTCGCATCTGCGGGATCGGCTGCCCAGCCCGAATCCGGCGGAGGATAAGGACTGGGGGACGGCTTACGACGATGGGACGTCGCGGATTTATGATGTCAATGAGCCGGGGATGGTGGTGTATTTGCCGCCGGCGGAGAAGCGGACGGGGGTGGCGTTGATCGCGTGTCCGGGCGGGGCGTACACGCATTTGACGCGGGTGGTGGGCGCGGACGGGTGCGTGGAGGCATTTGTGCCGCAGGGGATCGCGGTGATTTCGCTGATGTACCGGTTGAAGCCGCCGTCGAAGGATGTGGAGGCCGATGCGCTGGCGGATGGCCAGCGGTGCGTGCGGATCGTGCGGCAGCATGCGAAGGAATGGGGCATCGATCCGGAGAAGATCGGGATGGTGGGATGGTCTGCGGGGGGGAATTTGATCCTGAGCATGGTGAGCCACCAGGATGATGCGGATGCGGCGGGGAAACGGCTGGAGGGGAATCCGCTGGATGCGGTGAGCGATCGGCTGGATTTTGCGATTTTGCTGTCGCCATGGCCGGATGGGAAGGCGATTGATGCGTATCCGATGCCGAAGGATCCGCCGCCGGCGTTTATCGGGAACGCGGAGGACGACCGGACGGCGCCGGTGGCGTTTGCGCGGGCGGTGGGGGACGCGTGGAAGAAGGCGGGGGGCGCGGGGAAAGTGGAGATGGACATTGTGCCGACGGGCGGCCATGGGGCGTTTGAGCTGGGGATGGGGACGGCGAAGGATTGGCCGGAGAAGGTGGTGCCGTGGTTGAAGGAGATAGGGATGTTGAAGTGAGGGGCGGGGGCGGGCGGGGGGGGGGGGCTGGCGGCGGGCGGGGGTGACCGGTCCAAAAATGCGCACCACTGTGCACAAATGGTTGTGGGGAGGTATTGGGTTGCTGCTGCGGGGGCAGGTTTTTTGCTGATAAGGTCGGGGTATGAGCAACTCCCGCAGCTCAGCAGGCGCGGGGTTGTCGGGGGGCGGATTATACTGTGGGGCGTGACTTGCCGGGTTGGTTCGCTTGAAGGGAGCATTCCCATGAGAAACAGGCATGTTTTGGCGATGGCGCTGGCGGTGACGATTTTGCCATTCGCGGCGGTGCGTGCGGCGGATCAGGGCAACGATCCGCAGGAGGAGCAGAAGGAGTTTGTGCATGAGGCGGCGAGCGGGAACAACATGGAGGTGCAGCTCGGGCAATACGTCGCGGCGCATACGCAGAATGCCCAGACCAAGCAACTTGCTCAGACGCTGGTGCAGGACCACACGCGGTCGCAGGAGCAACTCAAGCAGGCGGCGGAGAAGGCGCGGGTGGCGTTTGACGACACGCTGACGCCGGTGCATCAGGCGATGCTGGCGGATCTGGAGAAGAAGAGCGGGAAGGAGCTGGACCGGGAATTCGCGTTTTCGGCGATCGCGGATCACCACAAGGATATTCTGGAATTCAGCTATGCGAGCAAGAACTTGCCCAACGCCTTTTTGAAGCAGTATGCGTCGCTGTCGCTGCCGGTGCTGCAGAAGCATCTGCACATGGCGGATGCGTTGGCGCAGGCGATCGCGAGCGTGAAGGATGCGTCGGCGGCGTCGGAGCGGTGAGCGTCCGGGGCGGCGCTCACCATTCGCGCGGGCCGAGCTCTCGGTGGAGGTGGAAGGCGGCGTTGATGAGGGCGAGGTGGGTGAAGGCCTGGGGAAAATTGCCAAGGGCTTCGCCGCGGACGCCGGTTTCCTCGGCGTAGAGGCCCTGGTGGTTGGCGTAGCCGAGCATTTTTTCGAAGATGAGACGAGCCTGGTCGAGCTTGTCGCGTTCGGTGTGTCCGGCGCGGGTGAGTGCTTCGACGAGCCAGAAGGTGCACATGTTGAAGGTTCCCTCGCTCCCGGTGAGGCCGTCGGAGAACTGGTGGGTGTTGTAGCGGTAGACGAGGGAGTTGGAGAGCAGGCCGCCGTCGCGGGGGTCTTTGCAGATCGCGCCGATGGTGGAAATGACGCGGGGATCGTTGGGACCGAGGAAGCGGACGAGGGGGATGATGAGGTTGGCGGCGTCGAGGGCGTTGGAACCGTAGTGCTGGATGAAGGCCTGCTGCTTGGGGTCCCATCCGAGCTGCATGATTTCGAGGAAGATGTTGTCGCGGACGCGGGTCCACTTGGCCCAGTCGGCGGGGAAGGAGCGTTCGTCGGCGAGGCGGAGGGCGCGGTCGAGGCAGACCCAGCACATGACCTTGGAGTAGATGAAGTGCTGGGCGCCGCCGCGGGTTTCCCAGATGCCTTCATCCTTGCGGTTCCAGTTGCTGCAGACCCATTCGACGAGTTCTGAGAGTTCGACCCAGAGGTCCCAGGAGATGGGGGCGCCCTGCTGGTTGTACATGAAGACGGCGTGCATGAGTTCGCCGTAGATATCGAGCTGGAGTTGGTCGGCGGCGCCGTTGCCGACGCGGACGGGTTTGGAGCCGCGATAGCCTTCGAGGTGATCGAGGGTGAATTCCGGGAGGGAGTGTTCGCCGTGGAGGCCGTACATGATTTGCAGGCCGCCATCTTCGTTGCGTTCGTGGCAACGTTGTTCGAGCCAGCGCATGAAGGCGCCGGCTTCGTCGGCGAAGCCGAGCTGGAGCAGGGCGTAGAGGGAGAAGGATGCGTCGCGGATCCAGGTGTAGCGGTAGTCCCAGTTGCGCGGGCCGCCGATGGCTTCGGGAAGGGAACTGGTGGGAGCGGCAACGAGGGCCCCGGTGGGCTCGAAGGTAAGGAGCTTGAGCACGAGGGCGGACCGGTAGACCATCTCGCGCCAGCGGCCTTTGTAGGTGCATTTGCTGAGCCACTTGTGCCAGTAATGGACGGTCTTTTCCAGGAGGGTCTGCTCGCCTTCGTCGGTGAGGACGGCGACGGATTCGTGCTTTTCATCGAGCTGGCGCAGGGAGAACAGGGCGCGTTCGCCCTGGGCGAGAGTGAGGGCGGCGGAGACGGAGCCGTCGGGGTTGATCTCGAGGGGGATGCGGGTGGTGAGTTCGAGGGTGAGGTCTTCGGTGTGGAAGAGCACGCCGGTATCGAGGCGCTGGGTGGTATGAGGGGTACGGGCGTAATTGAAGGCGGGCTGGCAGAGCATGCGGATAGGGATGGAGCCGCGGATGGCCTCGACGCGGCGGACGAGCTGGCGGAAGCCGCGTTCACCGCGGCGCATGCCGACGGGCATGTAATCGACAACTTCGACGACGCCGTCTTCGAGGAGGAAGCGGGTGATAAGGACGTTGGTTTCGGGCCAGTAGACCTGTTTGCAGGTGGACTCGGCGTCGGGGCAGATGCGGAAGCGGCCGCCCTTCTGATCGTCGAGGATGGCGCCGAAGACGGAAGGGGAATCGAAGTGGGGCATGCAGAGCCAGTCGATGGAACCATTGCGGCCGACGAGTGCGGCGGTGTGCATGTTGCCGATGAGGCAGTAATCCTGGATGGGTTGATAGGCCACGAGGGGTCCTCGCAAGGGAGGCCGCGGAGGGTTCCAGCGGCAGGGCTGGGGCGGGCGGCTTAGCCAAACGCTACCACTTCGTACGGTAAGAGCAACTGTACGGACGGGTGGTCCTGCGGGGCGGGGGAGGAATCGGCGCGGTCGCCGCCGTAGCGCGGGGATTCGGAGCTCCAGAGGAGCCGGCCTGCGGATCCGCGGAGGGGTGTATTATGGGAGGCGATATTCGCGAAAATGGTGAGGGGGCCGCGCTGATAGTTGAGGAGACAGGAGGATGGGTCGGAAGTGGTGATGGAGGCTTGGCCGGATTGTCCGGCGGCGGCGCGGAGCCAGGGCCATTCGCGGCGACCGCGGAGCAGGTCGGCGTAGAGGCGGCGCAGGCCGGCGGCGGGGGAGTTTTCGGGCCACTGCCAGGTGAGGATGGCGCTTTTGAAGGTTTCCTCGGCGGCGGGGTCGGGGATGTCGTCGGGGGAGTCGACAAAGTCAGAAAACTCGCGTTTGCGGCCTTCGCGCACCGCCTGGATCAGCTCGGGTCCGCAGAAGGAGCAGAAGAACGGGAAGCGGTGCGGCTCGCCGTATTCTTCGCCCATGAACAGCAGCGGGATGTAAGGCGAGAGCAGAAGGAGAGCAGCGGCGAGGCGGGATTTGCGCCAGTCGGAGAGCAGCTCAGTGAGGCGTTCGCCCAGCGCGCGATTGCCAACCTGGTCGTGGTTCTGGATGCAGGCGACGAAGCGCTCGGGCGGAAGGCCGGCCGCGGGAGCGCCATGCTTGCGGCGGCGGTTGCGGCTGTAGGTCCATTCGTAGAGGAAGGGGGTTTCGAGGGCGCGGGCGAGCTGGCGGGGTTCGCCGTAGTCGCTGTAGTAGCCGCGGCGTTCCCCGGCGAGCAGGGCATGAAGGGCGTGATGGAAATCGTCGGCCCATTGGGCGGCGAGACCGTGGCCGCCGCGATCGGGGGATTGGACCATGCGCGGATCGTTGAGATCGCTTTCGGCGATGAGGTGGATCTGGCGGCCGGTGGCGGCGGCGACATCGTCGGCGACTTCCTGAAGGGCGCGCAGGATGTGATGGGCGCCCAGGTCGTAGATGGCGTGGACGGCGTCGAGGCGCAGGCCGTCGAGATGAAATTCCGACAGCCACATGCGGGCGTTGTCGAGGACGTAATCGCGCACGGGATCGGAATCGCGGCCATCGTAATTGACGGCCTGGCCCCAGGGGGTGCGGTAGCAATCGTGGAGATAGGGGCCGAACTCGGAGAGGTAATTGTGCTCGGGGCCGAAGTGGTTGTAGACAACGTCGAGCAGGACGGCGAGACCGGCGGCGTGGGCGGCATCGACGAGGCGTGCAAGGCCGGCCGGGCCGCCGTAGGTGTTTTGCGTCGCGTAGGGCAGAACGCCGTCGTAGCCCCAGTTGCGGCCGCCGGGGAATTGGCCGACGGGCATGATTTCGATGGCGGTGATGCCGAGGTCGCGCAGGGCGGGAAGCCGGGGGATGATGGCGTCGAAGGCGCCTTCGGGGGTAAACGTGCCGACGTGGAGTTCGTAGAGAGCGAGGTCGGATTGCGGGACGCCGTGCCAAGCGTGGTCGGTCCAGGGGAAGCGGTCGGTGCGGACGACGGAGGAGGGACCGGGGATGTTGTCGGGCTGGAAGAGGGAGCAGGGATCGGCGCGGAGTTCGCCATCGTTGAGGCGGAAGTAGTAGCGTTGGCCGTCGGGGATGGCGGGGAGTTCTTTCTGGAAGAAGCCGTCCGGCTCGGGGAGCATGTCGTATTCGCGGGGGTGGTCGTCGTGGGCGACGAGGACGAGTTGGGCGCGCTTGGCGAAGGGGGCCCAGACGCGCCAGCGGATGCCGGTGTCGGTGGGGATGGCGCCGCAGCGTCGGGAGGAGGCGGTCATGGGCGTTGATCTCCGAAGGACCTGGGGAACGGGCCTGGCCGGAGGCGGGGAATATATGATAGGCGGAGTTGGCGCGGTGACGGAGGATGGCGATGGCGGCTCAGCGGTGGATGCGGTGGATAGTGGGCGCGGGGGTTCTGGCGGGGGCGGTTGTGGCGCTGGGTGCTGGAGGGAATTCTGCGACGGAGGCGGGCGCGGCGCGGGGGATGCCGGTGTTTCCGATCGGGGTGTGGTTGCAGAACCCGGCGAATGCGGGGAAGTACAAGGCGCTGGGGATCAATGTGTATGTGGGATTGTGGCAGGGTCCGACGGCGGAGCAACTCGGGGCGCTGCAGCGGGCGGGGATGCCGGTGATTTGTGAGCAGAATGCGGAGGGGCTCAAGCCACGGTGGAAGGAGGAGATCGTGGGGTGGATGCAGGGGGATGAGCCGGACAATGCGCAGACGTTGGCGGGTGGGAAGGGCTATGGGCCGCCGATCACGCCGGCGGAAGTGGAGGCGGGGTATCGGCAGATGAAGGCGGCGGATCCGTCGCGGCCGGTGCTATTGAATCTGGGGCAGGGCGTGGCGTGGGATGGGTGGTATGGGCGCGGGGTGCGCACGAACAAGCCGGAGGATTATCCGGAGTATGTAAAGGGCGGGGACATCGTGTCGTTCGACATTTATCCGGTGGTGTCGACGGATGCGGCGGTGGCGGGGAAGTTGGAGCTGGTAGGTCGCGGCGTGGAGCGGCTGGTGGAATGGACGGGGCATCAGAAGCCGGTATGGGCGTGTCTGGAATGCACGCACATTTCGAATGCGGAGCGCAAGCCGACGCCGGAGCAGGTGGAGACGGAGGCGTGGCTGGCGATCACGCATGGGGCGACGGGGCTGGTATATTTTGCGCATCAGTTCAAGCCGCGGTTCGTGGAGGCAGGGCTGTTGGAGGACAAGGAGATGTGCGCGGCGGTGGGGAAGATCAATGCGCGGATCGAGCGGTGGGCGGAGGTGCTGGTGCGCGGCGAGCCGGTGGAGGTGACGGTGGAGACGGCGGGGCCGGATGGGAAGCGGGTTGATGGGGCGGAGGGGATTTCGGCGATAGCCAGGAAGATGGGGTCGGACGTGTATGTCTTCGCGGTGAACGGCGGCGGCGAAGAGGTGCGGGCGACGTTTCGGGTGAGCGACGTGGGGCCGGGCACGAAGGTTTCGGATGTGGAGGGGCGTGCGGTGAAAATGAAGGACAGGGCGTGGACGGATGACTTCAAGGCGGGGGACGTGCATGTGTACCGGCTCGAACCGGTCGGGCCGCCGTGAGGGATTCACCCTTCGCGTTTTTTCCACTTGGCGTAGGCTTTGGCGACTTTTTCGCCCCAGTTGCCGTACCAGGAGTAGCCGGTGCGGCGTTCGCGTTCGACGTCGGCCATGGCGGTTTTGGGTTGGTCGTCGCGGCCGGCGAAGAGGGGCTTGCCGGTTTGAAGATCGTAGAAGCGGGCCCAGATGATGTGGTCGGGGGCGTCGGCGAGGATGCGGTCTTTTTTGCCGTCGGATGCGGTGATGGAGATGGATTGCTTGTCGACGATTTTGGCGGCATCGAACCAGGCGGCGGCAGCGTCGATGGCGGTTTTCATGCGGGCGGAGGGGCGGGGCTGGTCCATCAGCAGCAGGGCGATTTCGGCGCCTTCCTGGCCGCTGATGGAGGGCAGTTCGTACGCGCGGCCGCCGGCGGGTTTGAGCGTGATTTCATCGTGCTGCGCGCACCAGCCGGTGAGTTTTCCGTTGAGGGTGATCTGGCAGTTGAGGATGCAATCGAGGCCTTTGTCGAAGGCTTTGGCGGTGCGCTGGCGGTGGGCGTCATCGACGAAAGCGTAGGGAGCTCTGCGGGTGGTGATGGATTGGAGTTCGACCATCAGGCGGGTCATGGCGTTGTCGTTGAAGGTGATGTGCTTGGCGTAGGGCATCTGATTGGGCGCGTCGGGGGGGAAGCGCTGGGGCCAGCCGCCGTTGGGATATTGGGCGTCGAGGACGGCGTCGAGGCCTTGGTAGAAGGCGTCGGTCCAGCGCTTCAGTTGGGCGGCGCGGGTGCCATCGGGATCGTCGGCGGAGGCATTCAGGGTGATGGCGCGGGCGAGGATGCGGAGTTCCGAGTAGGTGGCGCCATTGTCGATGGTGGCGATGCCGTCCCATTCGAGTTTTCGTGCGGCATCTTCCTGGCGCGACTGCGTGAGCGGGTAGGCTTTGGGCCAAGCCATTACGTTTCCGGGGCCGACGCCCTGCCAGGTGAGCAGGTTATCGACATCGTGGCGGCCGGCGTCGGTGGTGAAGAAGGCGTCGGGGCGTTTGACGATGGAGGGGGCGTCGTCGGCGGCGAGCGCGGGGATCTGGATGATGACCGCGAGAGCGGCGGCGGCAAGGTGTGGATAACGGAGATTCATGGCGTCAGAATAGCGGGCGGTTGTGACGGACGGCAAGGTGTTGCATGGAAGGCGTGCGGGTGGAGCTTTCCTCGGTGGAGCGGATTATGCCGCTGCGGCATGCGGTGCTGCGCGCGGGGCTGCCGGTGGAGACGGCGCGGTTTGCGGGCGATGAGGCGGCGAGTTCGCGGCACTGGGCGGCGCTGGATGAGGCGGGGCGGGTGATCGGGTGCGTGACGCTGCATCTGAATGCGTGGGAGGGGCGGCCGGCGTATCAGCTTCGCGGAATGGCGGTGGCGGCGGAGGCGCAGCGGCGCGGGCTGGGGCAGGAATTGCTGCGGGCGGCGGAGGCGTTTGTGCGCGGAACGGAAGTGGGCACGATGTGGTGCAATGCGCGCACGCCGGCGGCGGGGTTTTACGAAGTGCACGGCTGGCGGGTGGTGTCGGCGGTGTTTGAGATTCCCACGGCGGGGCCGCACGTGAAAATGGTGCGGGAGTTTGGAGGCAGCGTCGCGGATTGACGGAAGCGGGAGGCGGACGTGCAATGGTGGCGGCATCTCCAGGGGGCTTGATGACGACGGTCAAGACCGGCATTCAGGGCGCGGAACCGGGTGCATCGGTGGAACCGCTGGTCGATGAACGTCGCATGACGCACGGCCTGGCGCGACTGGTGCTGGCGGCGTTTGTGTTCACGTTCATCAGCGCGCGCATCCTCGTGATCCTCATCATGGCGGGGAATCTGCCGCCACAACTTTTCTTCCATGTCAGCGGCACGCACGTCCATCATTTGAATTACGGGATTTTTCTGCTGAGCGTGACCAACGCGGTTCTGCTTTTTGCGCGGCCCAAGGGCAAGTGGCTGTCGACGACGGCGATTTTTTACGGGATCGGCCTGGCGCTGACGTTCGATGAATTCGGGATGTGGCTGCATCTGGGCGGGCCGTATTGGCAGCGGGCGAGCTACGACGCGATCATTCTGATTGCGGCGATGCTGGCGCTGATTGCGTATGGCTCGACGATCCGGCGATGGCGTCCGCGGCACTGGTGGGCGATCGTGCTGCTGGCGGCGGCGCTGGGGGTATTCGGGTGGATGCTGGCGGATTCGGTGCGATGGGCGGGGAATCGGCTGGGGCCGGTGGTCGAGCAGTTGGAGCAGCGCGGTCCAACGTGAGAAGGGGACTGGCAGGGCGAGCGCGGCAAGATTGCGGCCACTCATCGCCGCAAAAACGAAACCGCCGCAACTTCAAGGCTGCGGCGGGCTTCGGAAGAGTGGAGATAAGGGGGCTCGAACCCCTGACCTTCTCGATGCCATCGAGACGCTCTCCCAACTGAGCTATATCCCCGTGGGAATATCACACTAGCACACGGCGGCGGGGTGGGTCAAGCGCGGGAGAGTGGCGTGGCGGCGTGGGGGTGTAGTTCCTAATCCGGGTAAAGTTTATGCTGGTTGTCGAAAGGCGGAGGATTTCGGTGTTTGAGGTCAGGAGACTCCCATGGAATGGAAGGACATGACGTCCGAGGAACGGTTGGTGGCCGAGCAGGCGG
>DASZZD010000024.1:0-174786 GCA_035545015.1 Phycisphaerae bacterium | reverse complement strand
CGGTGGTCGCCGACGAGGTCCGCAAGCTCGCCGAGCGCTCCAGCGCCGCGGCCAAGGAGATCACCGCGCTGATCAAGGAGTCGACCCGCCGGGTCGCCGACGGCGCCCAGCTCTCCGAGAAGGCCGGCGAATCCCTCTCCCGGATCGTCCAGGGCGTCGAGGAGACCGCCGCCAGCATCACCAAGATCGCGCAGGCGACCAGGGAGCAGACCGAGGCCTCCACCGAGGTCAACAAGGCCATCCAGAACGTCTCGAGCATCACCGAGACGAACGCCTCCAGCTCGGAGGAGCTCTCCGCCAGCGCCGAGGAGCTCGGCGCCCAGGCCGGGGCCCTCAAGCAGGTGATCTCGGGGTTCAAGGTCTAGCGGGCCGGCCTTCGGCCGCAGTGGTCAGTGGTCAGTGGTCAGTGGTCAGTGGTCAGTAGGAGGAGCGTTGGGGCGTCACGTGGTTAGTCGAAAAGTCGGGGGGGCGGCGGATGCGGTTTGGGGGGCTCAGGATTTTCGGAGGTTGCGTTTGGGCGGCGTGCGGAAAACGCTCAGGAGAACGTATACTAGCGGCGTTGTCGAGTAAAGTGTCGGCGGAGCAGTGCGTGCGAGAAGCGTCGGATTCGTTGTCGGAAGTGCTGCGCGAGGTGATGGCGCATACGTCGACGGCGATGGCGGTGATCGACGGGGGAACGCTGTGCTTTCGGTGGTGCAATGCGGCGTATCAGCGGGAGCTGGAAGAGCCGTACCGGTCGCGCGGGGTGGAAGGTGCGGCATACAGGGCGGTGTTTGGCCAGGGGTGGAACGGGGGGCTGGAGGAGCACCTGCTGACGGTGGTGCGGGAGAGGCGCGGGCGGGTGTTGCCGGAGTTTGAGGTTGGGGGCGGGTCGCGGACGGCGGCTTATTGGCGGGTGGAGATGGCGCCGCTGGGCGGGGCGGACGTGCTGCTCCAGGCGCACGATGTGACGGAGATGGTGCAGGCGCGGCGGAAGGCGCAGGCGCGGGCGGAGGCATTGAAGGCGTCGAACGAGCGGTGGGAGCTGGCGCTGCGGGGGACGCAAGATGGGATTTGGGATTGGGACATTGTGAACGACCAGGTGTATTGGTCGCCGCGGGCGAAGGAAATGATCGGGTACGGGGAGCATGAAATTGACACGCGGGAGGCGGTGCGGGAGCTGATGCATCCGGACGATCGGGAGGCGGCGTGGACGAGCGTGGTGGCGCAGCTTCAGGGCGAGGGGAACCATCTGGAGGTGGAGTATCGCCTGCGGCACAAGGGGGGAGGATACCGGTGGGTGCTGGCGCGGGGGCTGATTCTGCGGGAAGCGGCGGGCAAGGCGGTGCGCGTGGTGGGCTCGCACACGGATGTCACCGAGCGGCGGGAAATGGAGGATGAACTGCGGTCGGATGAGGGGCGGCTGCAGGTGGCGCTGGAGGCGGCGAAGCTGGCGCTGTGGGCGGTGGATTTCGCGACCGGGGCGGTGACGGAATCGGACGCGATGGTGAAGCTGTTTGGGTTGCCTCCCGGAACGAGGCACGTGCATGCGGGGGAATGGGCGCAGTACCTTGAGCCGGCGGATTTGCAGCGGCTGCAGGAGGCGTATTTCGCGGCGATCGGCGGGAGCGGGGATTTCATGGCCGAAACGCGGCTGCGCGGGGCGGATGGCGTGACGCGGTGGGTCTCGGGGCGCGGGCGGGTCATTCGCGCGCCCGGCGGGGAACCGGTGCGGATGGTGGGAGTGTGCTCGGACATCACGGCGCAGAAGCGGGCGCAGGAGGAATTGGAGAGCGCGAAGGATGCGGCGGAGGCGGCGAATCTGGCCAAGGACCGGTTCCTTGCCGTGCTGTCGCATGAACTGCGCACGCCCCTGACGCCGGTGGTGATCACGCTGGCGGCGCTGGAGAACGATGGGACGCTGCCCGAGGGAGCGCGGCAGGATGTGGCGATGATCCGGCGGAACATCGATCTGGAGACGCAGTTGATCGACGATCTGCTGGATGTGACGCGGATCGCCAATGGGAAATTGCGGTTGAGTCCGCGGGCGGTGAAGGTGCACGAGCTGTTGGAGCATGTGTGCACGATTTGCGGGGCGGAGGCGCGGGCGAAGGGTGTCGAACTTTTGTGCGAGCTGGAGGCGGGGGCGGATCTGGTGGACGCGGATCCGGGACGGCTGGAGCAGGTGTTCTGGAATTTGCTGAAGAACGCGATCAAGTTCACGCCGGCGGGAGGGAAGGTGGAAATGTTGACGCGGATGGAGGAGGAGGCAGGAGGGGCGTGGCTGCGCGTGAGCGTTGCTGACACGGGCGTGGGCATCGTGCCGGAGGTGAAGGAGCGGATTTTCAACGCGTTTGAGCAGGGGGAGCAGACGGTGACGCGGACGTTCGGGGGGTTGGGATTGGGGCTGGCGATTTCCAAGGCGATCGTGGAGTTGCACGGAGGCAAGATCGGCGTGGAGAGCGAGGGGAAGGGGAAGGGGGCGATGTTTTTTGTGCTGTTGCCGATGAAGGGGGAGGCGCGGGGAAGCGGCGCGGCGGCATCAGGAGCGGGTGACGGGCGCGGCGGTGCGCGGGAAGGCAAGGCGTTGCGCATTTTGCTGGTGGATGATCATGCGGACACGCTGCGCGTGACGGAGCGGCTGCTCGGGAGGCTGGGGATGCAGGTGAGCAAGGCGGCGACGATGCGGGAAGCGGTGGCGGCGGCGGAGGCGGCGGCGTTTGACCTGCTCATTTCGGACATCGGGCTGCCGGACGGATCGGGGCTGGAGTTGCTGGGGCGGGTGCGGCGCGTGCAGCCCGGATTACCGGCGATTGCGCTCAGCGGCTTTGGGATGGACGCGGACGTGGAGCGGAGCGCGGCGGCGGGGTTTCGGTCGCATCTGACCAAGCCGGTGGAGCCGGAGGAACTGGAGCGGGCGATCCGGGAGGCGGTTGCGGGGGAAACGCAAAGCGCAAAAGGCAAAACGCAAAACAGGTGATCGACGATGAACCCGGGGAGGAGTGCATTGCTATGGCGGGGCGGAAGGCCTAAACCGTATACTCTCCGCCTATGACCGACACGGCTGCGAAAGATTCGATTCATGCGATTGATCCGGCGACGCTCACGCCGGCGATGCGGCAGTATCAGCAGTACAAGCAGCAGTATCCGGATGCGATTTTGTTCTTTCGCATCGGGGATTTTTATGAGTGCTTTTATGAGGATGCGCGGACGGTGGCGCGGGTGCTGGGGGTGGCGCTCACGGCGCGGAGCAAGGGGGAGAATCCGGTGCCGATGGCGGGGGTGCCGTTCCATGCGGTGGAGACGTATCTGCACCGGATGATCGCGGCGGGGTACAAGGTGGCGATCTGCGAGCAGATGGAGGATCCGAAAAACGCCAAGGGGGTGATCAAGCGGGAGGTGACGCGGCTGGTGACGCCGGGGACGCTGACGGAGGAGGCGATGCTGGAGGGGGGGGAGGAGAATTTTCTGGCGGCGGCGGTTTGTGGAAACGCAAAACTCAAAACGCAAAACGCAAAACCGGGGGGAGGCGATGTGACGACGGCAGAGGGCGGGGATATTGGCGCGCTGGCGTGGTGTGAGTTGTCGACGGGGAAGTTTTTGACGTTTGTGGGGTCGGCGGCGGCGTGCCGGGAGGAACTGGCGCGGGTGCGACCACGGGAGTTGCTGTTTGCGGAGAATGCGGACCATCACACGCCGGGGTGGGTGGAGGATTTTCGCAGCGCGATTGCGGGGGGCTCCGGCGCCGGGCCGGCGTTGACGGGGCGGCCGGCGTGGCAGATGGATGGGCATCACGCGGCGCAGACGCTCAAGGCGCATTATGGGGTGACGACCTTTGCGGGGTTCGGGTACGAGACGGACGGGGAGCCGGCGCTGCGGGCGGCGGGGGCGCTGGTGGCGTACCTGCATGAGACGCAGAAGGGGGGGGGGGCGGCGCTGGAGCATTTGCAGCCGCCGCGGGCGTTTGAGCGATCGCGGCACCTGGTGATCGATCCGACGAGTCTGCGCAGTTTGGAGGTGCTGCGAACGATGCGCGGGAATGGGGTGGAGGGATCGCTGGTGGGGGCGATTGACCGGACGCTCACGCCGATGGGCTCGCGGCTTTTGCGGAACTGGCTGTGCTATCCGCTGCGGGACGTCGCGGAGATTTGCCGGCGTCACGATGCGGTGGAGCAGCTTGTGAGCGAGGAGCAGGCGCTGGCGAAGGTGCGGGCGTCGCTGGCGGAATGCTCGGACATCGAGCGGATCACGGCGCGTTTGTGCTGCCGGCGGGCGAGTCCGCGGGACCTGGTGGCGCTGGCGCGGAGCCTCGGAACGCTGACCTCGGCGGCGGTGACGCTGGCGGAGCTGGCGGCGCAGGGCGGGGATGGCACGCATTGGGAGGCGCTGATGGATGCGGCGCCGGCGGGCAATGACATCGCGGCGGAGATCACCTGCTGCGTTGCCGACGAACCGCCGGGGCATCTGCGGGATGGGAACATCATTCGCGACGGATGCAATGCGGAGCTGGATCGGCTGCGGGCGCTGTCGCGCGATTCGCGGACATTCCTGGCGGAATATCAGTCGAAGCTGATCGCCCGTTGCAACATTCCGTCGCTGAAGGTCGGCTACAACAAGGTATTCGGGTTTTACATCGAAGTAACGAACACGCATGTGGAGAAGATACCGGCGGATTTCATCCGCAAGCAGACGGTGCGGAACGCGGAGCGCTACATCACGCCGGAGTTGAAGCAGTATGAATCGGATATCCTGACGGCCCAGGAACGGAGCCTGGCGCTGGAGCAGGAGATTTTTGAGAACCTGCGCACGAAGCTGGCGGAGCGCGTGGAAACGCTGCAGAAGCTGGCGGCGTGTGCGGCGGAGCTGGATGTGTACGGCGGATTGGCGACGCTGGCGCGGGCGCGGCGCTATTGCCGGCCGATGATGACCGGGGAGAAGGCGCTGGCGATCGAGGATGGGCGTCATCCGGTGGTGGAGCAGACGCTCGGGGAGAAGTTCGTGCCCAACGACACGGCATTTGGCGAGAAGTCCGAAGTCGCAAGTCAGAAAGCAGAAGGGGTGACGCTACATCTGATCACCGGGCCGAACATGGCGGGCAAATCGACGTACATCCGGCAGGTGGCGCTGCTGGTGTTGATGGCGCAGGCGGGGTCGTTTATTCCGGCCAAGCGCGCGACGATCGGGGTGGTGGATCGGCTGTTCACGCGCGTGGGAGCATCCGACGATTTGGCGGGCGGGCAATCGACATTCATGGTGGAAATGACCGAGACGGCCAACATCCTGCATCACGCGACGGAGCAGTCGCTGGTGATTCTCGATGAGATCGGGCGGGGGACTTCGACGCTCGACGGCCTGGCGCTGGCGTGGGCGATCGCGGAATTTCTCGCGGATACCACCAAGGCGCGGACGCTCTTTGCGACGCACTATCACGAGCTGACGGAACTCGCGGAGACGAGCAAAGCGGTGGCGAATTACAACGTGCTGGTGCGCGAGTGGGAGGACCAGGTGGTGTTCATGCACCGCATCGCGCCCGGGCAGGCGGACAAGAGCTATGGCGTGCAGGTGGCGCGGCTGGCGGGAGTGCCGCGGAGCGTGATCGCGCGGGCGCGAGCGTTGATGGGACAACTGGCGGTGCATGTGGGCAAGAGCGGGCGGCCGAAGGCGGCGGCGGCGATGGTGAGCCCGCAGATCGGGATGTTCGATCCGGTGGACCAGCAGGCGCTCACGCAGTTGCGGGCGCTGGATATGAACCGCATGAGCCCGATGCAGGCGTGGGAGGCGCTCAAAGCGCTGCAGGGGATGCTGGAGCAGAAGAAGAACGGGTGAGCGGTTCGGGGGGAGTAGGGGCGAGCGCCTCATTTGCCGCGGGATTGGATCACGGAAATCGCAAGGGTTGCGGCGGCTTGGACGGCATCGTCTTTTTCGGTGACGCGCAGATGTGTTTTAAGGGCGGGGATGCTGGCGCGCGTGCCGAGGATTTCCAGCAGGCGGCAGGCTTCCACGCGTACGCCGGCATCCTGGCTATCGAGCTGGCCGGCGATGGAATGCTCCGCGACGGGCCCCATCGCCAGCAGACAGCGGCGGGCCCAGAGACGCTCGTCCGCATCCGCCAGCAGCGGAGCGACGGCTTCCGCCAGCGTGCCGGTCTTGATCGCGGCCGCGAGATCGAGCAGATCATGCAGGGCGTCGCCTTTGGCGCTCGTGATTTTGTCGGCGAGGACCTTATCCGTGGAGGCGTCTGCCCAGCGCCGGATCGCGGTGAGCGTCGCGGTGTGAATCGCGCCATCGGGATCCGCCAGAAGATCGGCCAGCGCGCCGGTGACGGACGAGCGGTCTTCCCCCAGGCCAGGCTTCTGTTTGCCCAGCCAGACGACGCTCTGGTAGCGCGTGTTCCAGTCGGGGTGCTTCAGGCGGGTGACGGCATCGATGAGAGAGTCGGGCGTGGGCGAAGCGGGAACGGCGATGGGCGCGGCGGCAGGAGAAACATTGTTGTTGAGCAGCACATCCGGCGGGGCGGGCGCGGCGCTGGCGATCTGCACCGTCTGGTCAGGCGCGGCGGGTGAGGCCGGCGCATCAGGGCTGAACGACGAATCCAGCGACGCCGGCGCAGCGGGTAGGTCCCGGGCGGAAGCGGCCGGGGGGGCGCCATCATCAACCAGCGGGAGTGGCGGCGCATCATCGGCGGGAGCGGCCGGGGAATAGGTTGCCTGGCGCGGGCTGTCATCGGCGGCGACTTCGAGGCGCGGCGCGGCGCCGCCGAAACGGAAGGTGGAAAAGGCGGATTCGAAAACAGGTTCAGCCTCCGGCCACTCGGGATCGAGGGACGCTGCCATGACGGTGTAGAGCTTGCGGTCGGGCGTCATGATCATGAGCGCGCGGCCACGAGCGGCTTGCCCGTTGACCACAAGATCGAGATCGAGGAGGTAGCCGGCGTGTCCGTCGACGGTGATGCTGTGGACATCGGTGAGTTTCCCCGTGACGCCGGAGAGGGGGATGTTCTTCCCGCGGGAGGCCAGGAGCACCGCGCCGAGGACGGCGTTGGGCGGGTTTTTGTCCACCGACACGCCAATGATTTCGCCGGGTTTGATGATCAGGGTATAGCTGCCGCCGCTCGCGGAAGAATTGCCGCGGGCGATGTTCGATCCACGGGGGTAATTCATGGAGGTGTTGGTGTTGGCATCAAAATAGGGCTGGGGCTCCAGCAAGCCTTGATTGACCATGCGGAGAGACGCCACCGGGAAATTGGGACTGATCGCCCCCAGCCCGATAAGAATGCCTTTGACAAAGAAGCCCCCCACAACCAGCACAATCAGGATGACGAGGGTGACGACGATTCGCGTGATGGCTCCGGCCCGTGCTCGCACGGTGTTTCTCCCACAGCAATGTCCATGGCGTTGGCCTGAGAAGGGACGCCATTAAGCTATCGATTTGAAAGGTGGGAAACAATAGCGCCACGCCCTGAAAAAAGGGCATTTCGCGCTCGCCGCTTCTATACTGCACGCATGCGAGAAAATGAATTTCTTCGTTTTGTTTATCAGAACGCGCCGCCGCAGGCGGGGGTGGCGATCGGCGTGGGCGACGACATGGCGGCGGTGCGTCTTGCCGGTGAGGGAAAGCCCGGCAGCGCCGAGGGACCGCTCGCGCTGCTGAAAATCGATCAATGCCTCGACGGCGTGCACGTGGACCTGCGCGAGCATTCGGCGGCGCAGGCGGGGCGGAAGGCGGTGAACCGCTGCCTGTCGGATTGTGCGGCGATGGCGTGCGTGCCCGCGGGCGTGATGGTCAGCGTCGCGCTGCCGCGCGAAGGGCCGGGCAGCGGCGAGGCCTTTGCGCGGGAACTTTTTCTCGCCTGCCGGGATGCCGCGGCGGCGTTCGATTGCCCGGTCGTCGGCGGCGACACGGCGATCTGGGATGGGCGGCTGGTGATCGTGGTTTCCGCGCTGGGGCGGATGGAGCCGGGCGCGATCCCGGTGACGCGCAGCGGGGCCAGGATCGGCGATGCGCTGTTTGTTTCCGGAGCGCTGGGCGGATCCATCCTCGGCAGGCATCTGACTTTCACGCCGCGCATCGCCCTGGCGCGGCAACTCGCACGCGCGGCGGGCACGGGACCGGCGGGGGCGCTCCATGCGATGATGGATCTGTCCGATGGCCTCGCGGCCGATTTGCCCCGCCTGTGCGCAGCCTCCGGCGTCGGCGCCGACATTCACACCGCCAATCTGCCCGTGCATGACGACGCGTGGCGGCTCTCCGAAAAAGACCGCCTTCCCGCCGCGCTGCACGCCCTGATGGATGGTGAGGATTATGAGCTGCTTTTTGCGATCGACCCGGAAGCCGTGCCAAAAATCGTCGCGCTGTCCGACATTCCGCTGACGGTCATCGGCACGGTCACCGCCGGACCCGAACTCCGGCTCATCGACGCCTCAGGCGCTGCCCACCCGTGGCCCAAAGGCGGATGGGAACATCGCGGGTGACTGGTAATTGGTAATTGGTAATTGGTAACTGGTTCCCCCCTGGCCGGTCCGGTCCTCAGCGCGCTGCCTCCGACCAATTACAATTACTATTTACCAATTACCAGTTACCTCACGCCAGCTCGCGGTAGATCGCCAGCGGCGTCAGGCTCAGCGCCGGGAACTGCGGGGCGCTCGCCACGCGGTGAATCCGGTTCACCGCCAGCGCCAGCCGCTCAAACATATCCTCCACCGCGTTGCCCGTCGGCATCACCGGCGTGTTGTCCGCCGTGCCGACGTTCATCATCCCCACCACCTTCCAGCCGGAGTTGCCCGCCCCGGCGGTGTCGATGTCGCAGCCATATTTCTGCGAGATCACCGCGGGGCTCTCGAGGAATCCGCCCGGCAAGCAGGTGCCCACGAACATCTCGCCGCGCTGGCTGCCGGTGGGAACGACCTTCAACCGCACCGCCTGGCCGAACAATTCGCGCACCACTTCCGTCAGCTCCTCCATCTTCCAGCCCTCGAGGTCCTTGAGCTGCCGCTGATGCTCCTTCACCTTGTCATCGAGCTCCTGCTGCGTGATCTGGTGCGCCTCGCGACGCTGCTTGAGCGCCGACAGCTCCGCGCGCTGCGTCACCTTGAGCATCCGCGGCATCGTCTCCATCACGCTGGCCAGCCACGGATAATCCAGCAGCCGCACGAGGCCCGTGGTGCGGATGAACTGGCCATCCTGAAAAAGCTGCGGGCTCCAGAGGGAAAAGTCGTAGCCGGTCCCGATGTCGGCGACACGCTCGCCGAGCGCCGCTTCGAGTCCCGCAAACACCGACGCATGAAGGCTGCGCGTTTCGCCTTCGTGCTTGTAAAACCGCCGGTCGTCGGCGAAGGCCCCCGAGAGCACCGAGAGGCCCCCGGGTTGCTCCCCAGGCGCCGCTTGCGCCGCCAGCACGCGCACGCGCTCCCAGTCCAGATAAATGTAATCACGCAGCGGAGTCGTCATGCCAGGCCTCCCGGAAGCGGAGGCAGCATCGCTCCATACGCCTGCGGCGTCAACGGTATAATGCGGCGGCCGGACGGGAGCGAACCACGGAGCGTACAAGGGAGCGCGCCATGCGGATGACGCACTGGGTGGCGGCAATGGCGCTGGCAGCGGTTGCCGTCGTTCCGTTGGCGGCGCAAACGCAGACGTCCACCGGCAACGCCGTCGGCGGCGTCGCCATCACCACCGAAGGACTCCTGCACATTCCGCGCACCACCGTCGCGCGACTTCCCCTGAAGCCGCAGAAAAACGCCTCGCTCGTCTACATCTCTCTCCCCCGGCTCCTCAACGACGCCCGGACGCTCGTCGAAGCCCATCAGCCGCTCTCCCCGGAAATCCGCTACCTTCACGGCCTCACGCAAATCCAATACGTCTTCGCGTTCCCGGGGGAGCACGACCTCGTCATCGCCGGACCCGCCGAAACCGTGCGGGCGGACAATCCGCTAGAACCGCTTGGCGCCGCCACCGGTCGGCCGGTGTTGCAGTTCGACGATCTGGCCGTGGTGTTCCGCGCGCTTTATTCCGGCGGCGGCAATGGCGGCCGCGGAAAGGATTTCTTCGGCTGCTCGATCGATCCCGCCCCCGGCGAAACCCAAGCGGCCAACGCGCTCATCGCACGCTACGGAACCGACCGCCCCCGCCTGCTGGAGGAGATGCACAAGACCCTCGGCCCCGAGCAGGTGAAAATCTTCGGCGTGCCGGAGGATTCGCGCGTCGCCCTCGCCATGGTCGCCGCCGATTACCGCCTCAAGCGCCTCAGCATGGGCCTCGACATCGCCCCGGGCATCGGAAGCGCGCTGGGCAGTTCAGGCGCCGGCCGCTTCTGGTTCCGGCCAAGCTACGCCCCGCTGCTGATTTCGCGCGATGGACTCAGCTACGCCTTCCGCGGCCCGCGCCTCGAAGTATCCGTCGGTGAAATCGACGCCGACACCGGCCCCGTCCCGCCGTCCGTCGAACGCTTCTCCAAGCAATTCTCCTCCAAAATGGATGCCGTCGCAGGACGCATCGAAGCCGTCGCTGACCTGCAGAATATCACCGACCTGTTCCTGCTGGCGGCGATCGTGCGGCAGGACGGATTGGCCGCCAGAACCGGCACGGACTTGTCCTGGCTGCTGGCGGCCGACAAGTTCCACGTCGCGACCGTCCCCGTTCCGCGAACCGCCGAGACGTTGATCACCGTCAACGGCGACGAACTTGCGCGCGGCGGCGTCGCCATCGCGGGACGCGCCATGAGACGCATGCCGCGCGGCGACGGCGAGGCGCTGCTGGCCTCCCTGCGCCGCCGCCCGGCCGACAGTTGGTTCCTCACCACGCCGCTCAAGTAACCTGCCGAGCACTGGCCCGCGCAACGCCCGCCCTCACGCGATCGTCTTGACCACGCCGCCTTCGGCGCGAATGCTCGCTCCGTTCACCCCCGCCGCCAGCGGGCTGCACAGGAACGTCACCACATTGGCGATTTCCTCCGGCGTCTCAAACCGCTTCAGCAGCGACGTGGGCCGCACGTGGGCGAAGAATTCCTTCTCAATCTCCGCCGGCTCTTTCTTCTGCGCCGCCGCCATCTGCGCCACGAATGTCCCCACGCCTTCCGATTTGGTCGGCCCCGCAAGCACGGAATTCACCGTGACCGCCGTCCCCGCCGTCAACTCCGCCAACCCCCGCGCCACGGCAAGCTGCGCCGTTTTGGTCATGCCATAGTGAATCATCTCCGCCGGGATGTTCAGGGCGGATTCGCTCGAAATGAAGATGATCCGGCCACGATTGTTCCTGAGCATGCCCGGGAAATAATGCCGCGACAGCCGCACCCCGGAGAGGACATTGGTTTCAAAAAAGCGAAGCCAGTCGGCATCGGTGATTTCCGCGAACGCCCTGGGCTCGAAAATGCCGAGGTTATTCACCAGAATGTCCGCCTCCCGCCAATGGCGAATCAACGCGTCGCTGCCGGCGGAAGTGGACAGATCGGCCGCCAGCCCGGAGACCGCCGCCCCCGGCGCCGCCGCGGCAATGTGCCGCACCGCCGCATCCACCCGGCCCTGGGTCCGGCCGTTGACCAGCACCTGCGCCCCCTCGCGCGCCAGCGCCGTCGCGATCGCCAGACCAATTCCCGCCGTCGAGCCCGTCACCACCGCTTTTTGACCGTTGAGCTTGAGTTCCATCGAAGATTCTCCTGGCAATGGTCCGATAGTTTACGCAAGGACACTACTGATTGCCCGTTCTCGTTGAGGACAATCGCTCACACTGAAACATCGCCGAAAACACTGCCGTTCGGCGATGGAAACATGAAGCCGGGGTTTCCAATGAACTTAGTCTCACGCAGGGCGGCAGGCGCAGCAGCACTCCTCGCGTCGCTCCTGCTCGCCTCATGCCAGGATGGCGGGGGCGATGCAGCCACCGATCAGGCGCCATTGATTCATGCGCCCCGCGCCCCCGGGACGTCGTCCCCCGTCGTCCCACTCCGCTCAACGCGTCCGGAAACGATGCCCGAAACGCCCATCCGCCTCGAGAAGCCGCGCGTGCTCGGCCCGGTGACTCCCGCCCTGGTGGCCGTGCCCGACCAGATGCCCGAACCGATGATTCGCATCAAGCTGACCGAGGAATCCGACACGCCGCCGACCGTCCGCCGCACCGCTTACCGCGGGCGCGTGGAAATCCTGCGTGTTCCCGCCGGCGGCATTCCGGGGGCGCCGCTGAAATACGTCGCCGTCAACACCGTGCCCATCGAAAGTTACCTGCAGGGCGTGCTGGCCAGAGAAATGTACGGCTCCTGGAGCCTCGAAGCCTTCGCCTCCCAGGCCATCGCCGCCCGCACCTTCGCGCTCTACGCCCTCAAAACCCAGGCCATGACCTCCCCGGGAAAACCCTGGGATGTCTCCGATGATGAAGGTTCGCAGATGTACGGCGGCATCGCCGGGGAAACCGCCAAATCCCGCGCCGCCGTCGCCGCTACCCGCGGGCAGGTTCTGGTCCTCACCCGCGGCGGAACCGCCGGCATCTTCTGCGCCCGCTACTCCGCCTGCTCCGGCGGCGCATCCCAGGACCCCTTCGACGCCTGGGGCGATTCCTCCCTGCCCCCGCTCTCCGCCCGGCTCCTCGGCGACATCGATGACAACTGCCCGAAATTCCACTGGCCCGCGATGACCGTCTCCAAGGCCGACATCACCCGCTGCATGCAAAGCTGGGGTCAACGCAACGGCTTCACTTACCTGACGCGCCTCGGGCCGATCCGCTCCGTCACCATCGCCAAACGCAATCCCGCCACCGGCCGCCCGACCGAACTCGCCGTCACCGACACCGCCGGCCGCAGCGCCCCCATCCGCGCCGAGGAATTCCGCATCGCCCTGCTCACCGACCCCGCCGGCGACGCGCCCAAACCTCCCTCCAGCTTTTTCGACATCCGCGACGCCGGCAGCGCCATCATCCTCTACAACGGCCGCGGGTATGGCCATGGCATCGGCATGTCGCAATGGGGCGCGCAGGCCCTGGCGCTCCAGGGCAAAACCCACAATCAAATTCTGGGC
The DNA here is from genome assembly GCA_035545015.1 of Phycisphaerae bacterium. Lineage (GTDB taxonomy): Bacteria > Planctomycetota > Phycisphaerae > WQYP01 > WQYP01 > CALCHA01. Next base: position 161,806 of record DASZZD010000024.1, on the reverse strand, counting down.
TTCTATTACCCCGGCGCCAGCCTCCGCCAGCTCTGGTAACTCCGGTTGACGCCCGCCGTCCCGCCGCCCTCACGACCCGCCTAGCCGCGTCACCACATAATCCGCGGTGCCCGTCGGCGCGCTGCCGGAGGTGATGTTGTCGATTCGCACGCTTTTCGTCGCTTCATCGTAGTGAATCCCCGAGGACTTGTCCGCCGTGATGTCGTGGGCGATGACCGATCCGGAGAGCTTCGACGAATCGGTGAGATACACCGACGCCTGGGGCGCGAAGACGACCGCGGTGATCGAGGTGGCGCCCTGGAGCGTGATATTGCTTGCCGAACTCATCCCGAAGATTCTCATATTGGCCGCCCCGCCCGCGGAGCTGATGCTGCCCGAGAAAGTGCTCGAGCCATTGACGTAAAGGGTCAGCATGCCGGCGCCCTTGACGCTGATGGCCCCGACGCTCGTGGCGCCGTCGATTTCGACCACCGCGTTCACGCCGTCCGACACGCTGATGCTGCCAACCGTGCTGGTGAGATTGCCAGTGATGTGGTAGGTGCCGCTGGTGTTGAGCGTCATGACCTTGGTATTGGTGACACTCGTGTACTCTCCGGGCGCCAGCACGCCGTTGGTCAGGAGGGTTTTCGCGCCGTACGTTGTGAGGCCCGCGGTATTCGGCGGGATGATATGGCCGGGAATGTAAACCTGGGTTTCGACCGAGACGTTCGTCGGAATCAGCAATCCCAGGATGCTCTGCACGATCGAGCCCAGCAGCGATGTGGGTCCGCCGAGGAACGACCCCCGGAATACCGAAAGGCCGTCCATCGTCAGCGCGCCGGAGCCCGAATAGTTGGTGGAGAACAGCGCGTTGGAACCGGGAAACAGAATGTTGTACGGCGCTACTGACGAATTGAACGAATCGATGGCCGCCGTGTTGTGCAGGATCAATTGCCCCAGGGTGAATGCGCCCCCGCCGAACACCGTGCCGCCCCCGGTGGGCGTGATGCTCGCCGACACCGTGAACGAACGCCCGTTGCACGAGCCCGTCGAGGTGACCAGCAGCGGCTGCGTGGGATCGGTCGTGAAACTGCTGTTGCCCGCGCCGTCGGCGGTGGTCACGGACACCGTTCCCGAGCCGATCGGATAATTCGTCAGCCACGCCCCCGGGTTCATGTTCGTGCGCCAGTCCGACCGGTTCACCACCAGCCAGTAGCACATGTCGATGCCCGACTGCGCATAGTTCCGCGCGATCTCCGCATCGCGCTCGTTGTGCGCAATGCCGATCGAAGTCCCCTGCGAGCTCAGGAACCCCGCCACGAGAATCGAGCAGACCACCAGCCCCACCATCACCAGCAGCATCGCCACGCCCCGGCGCCTGCGGCGCGGACCGGCGCCCGGCGCAACCAGCGGCGAAACGGTGCGAACGGTTGTCGGGATGGCGCTCATAACAATCTCCCCTTACATGGGGGCGGCCTGCGATTGCAGGGCCGCGCCGATGATCACTGACCGTGGCGTGCTGCCGTCATCGATGTCCACCCGCAGTTGAATCAGATGCGCCTGCGTCGGCGACGCGCTGTCCAGGCACGCGGTGATTCCCGTCACGTTGCCCGCCACCAGCGTCGCCGGATAGTTGCCCGTGCCTTTCGCCGCCTGCGCCGCGCTGAGCCAATCCGAGCCGGCGGCGTACGTCTGATCCGCGGCAATGATGCTCGCCGTGGAATATCCCGACGGCCACTGGCAGGTGTACAAATTCAGGCTGCCCGTCGTCGTGTCCAGCTCCAGCATCCGCAGCTCGCTGAAATTCACCGCCCCGTTCGCCGGCGTCGGAGCGCCCGCAACGTCCCCCACCCAGTACACCACGTGCGTCGCATCCACCGCCAGGATGCACCGCGCGTTGGCAAATGCGTCCCCAAGCTGCGCCTTCATCGCCTGCATCCGCGTCAGGCCCCGCCGGCCGTCGTTGTTCGAACTGGTGCCCACCGCCGTCGCGTCGATCAGAATCGCCAGCACCGCCGCCACGATGGCCGTGATCGCCAGCGCGATCACCAGCTCCACCAGCGTCATCGCGCGCCCCCACCCGCGCCGCCGCACGCCACTCCCCACGCCCAATAACCCGCTGTCACCATTCAACAGTCGCATGCATGGAGTATCGAATCACACGGCCGGACCCTTAACCCCCGCCCCCGCTTCCCCCGAGGCCAATTCCCCCTCCGCCCGATAAAATCCCAGGCGCACCCTCACCCCAACGGGCCCGCCGCCGCATCCTCCCCCACACCCGCCGCCCGCTGATAAAACAGGAAAAATGCCCGGGACAGGACTCGAACCTGCAAGCCTTGCGGCACTAGCACCTCAAGCTAGCGCGTCTGCCAATTTCGCCACCCGGGCGCTGGGGATCAGAGCAGACATTCTATCGGCCCCCGCGGCACGTCTCAAGCACACCGCATGCTATAATGATTCCGGATGGATCAGGCGATCGCTGGGCCGCAAGGCCGAGAGGAAAGTCCGAACACCACAGGGTACGGTGGTGGCTAACAGCCACCCGTCCGGTCCTTCGGGACAGGGCGCGGGACAGTGCCACAGAGAACGAACCGCCGATGGCCTTCGCAAGAAGGATCAGGCAAGGGTGAAAAGGTGCGGTAAGAGCGCACCGCGGCGATGGCGACATCGCCGGCATGGAAAACCCCACCGGGTGCAAGACCAAATAGGGAGCCCACGGCGCGACCCGCGCCCTCCGCCGCCTCGCGCGGCGGAACATCGCCGGCCAGTACGAAGCCCCTCGCGGGGTCAGGAACACCGGCGTGCGAGGCTCCGGGTAGGTTGCTCGAGGGCGCCCGCAAGGACGCTCCTAGATAAATGATCGCCGCCCCGCCAGGGGCACAGAATTCGGCTTACCGATCCACCCGCATCAGGCCCTCGCGCGAGAAATCGCCGGGGGCCTGACCTTTTTTGCCCCGCCCTCGCACGCAAAGCGCAGCCTTCGTCCCAATTTTACCAGTTGAATCCACCCCCCAATTTTTCTAATGAATGTCGCCCATATGAATATCCACCTCCTCGCGCCGCTGAATCTTGTCGATCTGCCCATCGCGAATCCAGATGATCCGGTCCGACACGTCGAGCATCTTGAAATCGTGCGTCGCCGAGATCACCGTCACCCCGCGCTCCCGGTTCATCTCCCGCAGCAGCCCGATGATCGCCTTGCCGGTGTTCAAATCCAGGTTCCCCGTCGGCTCATCCGCCAGAATGATCGCCGGATCGTTCGCAAACGCCCGCGCGATCGCCACCCGCTGCTGCTGCCCCCCGGAAAGCTGCGACGGCCGGTTGAACAGCCGATGCCCCAGCTCCACCCGCCGCAGAATCCCCGCCGCCTTCTCCTGCGCCGCCGCCGTCGACAGCCCCGCGAAAATCATCGGCAACGCCACGTTCTCCAGCGCCGTCATCACCGGTATCAAATTGAACGTCTGAAATATGTACCCGATCTTCCGGCACCGCAGCCACGCCAGCTCCAACGCATCCAACTGCGCCACATCCACCTCGTCGATAAACACCTTCCCCGACGTCGGCTTGTCCAACCCCCCGATCGCGTTGAACAACGTCGATTTCCCCGACCCCGACGGCCCCATGATCGAAATGTACTCCCCTTTGTAAATCGTCAGGTTGATGCCCTTGAGCACGCGCAGGGTCTCCCCCCCACCGCTACCCTTTCCGCTCCCCGTTCCATCCCCACCGCCGCCGACTTTGTACTCCTTCACGACATCGATCGTGCGCACGATCTCCTCGCGCGCCGCAATCGACCGCACCGGCGGCAACCCGGACGAGGATTCCGATTCCATTCCAGCCACCCGCTTGCTCCCGAGAGTCGCGGCACGAGCGAATTGTAGCCACCGATCGCTCCCGCACCATGCCCATCGCTCAATGCCCGGCAGCGCCGACGGTCGCCACCCGTCGAATCCGCCAGCCGACTTCTCCCGCCAAAGCCTCTCCCCCCATGCCGCCGACCTATACCACGCCCGTCCCGCCGCCGCTTCCCCCGCCGCCCCACATCTTCTCCCGCAGCAACATCTCGCGCTGCCGCTTGCTGCAACTCAGCTTTCCGTCCTCGACGGTCGCACCCTTGCGGATCACCCGGTGGCACGGAATCACCATCGCCAGCGGGTTCCGCGTGCACGCTGATCCCACCGCCCGCACCGCCTTGCCCGCGCCCACCCGCTCGGCAATCTCGGAATAGGTCCGCGTCTCGCCCGCCGGTATCCGTCGCACCTCCTGCCACACCCGCCGCTGAAAGGGTGTGCCGCGAATATCCAACTCCAGGTCCACCTCGCTTTTCTTCCCCTCGACCAGCGCCATCACCGCCTCCATTTCCCGCCGGATTTCCTGCCGGGCGCGCACCAGCGTCGTCCCTCGAAACCGCCGCTTCAATTCCGCCACTAGCGCCGCTTCCTCCCGCCCCATCAGCACCGTCACCACCCCCATCTCGCTCACGCCCACCACCAAGCTCCCCAGCCAGCACCGCCCCACCCCATACACGATCTCCTCGCCCCCGCGCAGCCGTGCCACACGCCGCTTCCCCCAGGCACTCTCCCGCTTATCCTTCATCACGATGATCACTCCTGACGGTTTCGACTGCATGATTGCACAATTCTCGCGCTTTTCCATTCTTGCGACACCTGCGGGATTTGTTAAGGTGATGCCCGCGCATGGCCGATAATATAAGCCGTCGCAGATGCGAAAATCGTCCTTACTGGGGTCAGGGTCCATGCCCTGGCCTTTTTCGTTGGCGAAGACATGACGGCAGCCCGCGACATCGTGTCCCCCCCGGCAACTCCTGCCACGCCTTCCAACGCCAGCGCGCAGGCAACTCTCCCTGCGCATCAAGCGACCGCCTCCCCCACCAACTTCCAACTCCTGCTCCGCATGCTCCGCTTCATCCGCCCCGTCTGGCATCTCGCGGTGATCGCCTGCGTGCTCGTCTGCGTCTGGGTCGTCATCGACGTCTCCTACACCCGCCTCACCGGCAACGTCATGACCGCCGTCAAAAATGCCGTCGATCAGGGTCTCGTCACCGCCCCCGGCGAATCCTTCGTCCAATCCCTCCGCCGCCCGCCGCTCCGCCACATCCTCACCATGATCGAATTCCTCGGCCTCCTCGTTTTCCTCGGCGGCGTCATCCGCTTCTTCCGCGAATTCGTCAACACCACCTTCTCGATGGAAATGGTCTTCCACATGCGCTCCGCCGTGTATGACCGGCTTCAGCGCGTCGGTTTCGCCTTCCACGATGAACATTCCTCCGGCGCCCTGATCAACCGCGCCCTCTCCGATCTCCAGAACGTCCGTGCCTTTCTCCAGATCGGCCTGATCATGTCTTCGGAAATCGTCACCTTCACCCTCGGCTACGAGCTCTTGATCATCGCCATCAACAAGTGGGTCGCCCTCGCCGCCTTTGTGCCGATCCCCTTCTGGATCTGGTACATCCTGCGCTTCAGCAAAAAAATTCAGCCCGCGCAGGCCGCCCAGATGAAGGCCGGCGACGATGTCGTCACCGTATTCACCGAAAACATCGCCGGCGTCCACGTCGTCAAAGCATTCGCCACCGAGAAAACCGAAGAAGCCAAGTACAACCGCTCCGCCGACGTCTACTTCGGCAAGATCATGGCGTCGGTCCGCCTCTGGCGCAACTTTGTCCCGGTCATTCGCGGCGTCGCCAGCGCCAGCCACCTGGCGCTTTTTGCCATCGGCTCCGTCCTGGTCGTCGTCAGCAGCGCCTGGCCCGCCGACCGCTATGGCAAAGTGACCGTCGGCGATCTGCTGGTCTTCGGCATGGCCATGGGCGCGATCCTCTCCCGCCTCCAGCAGATCAACCAGATCTCCGAGCAATATCAGAAGGCCATCGTCTCCGCGCGCCGCTTCTACGAAGTCCTCGACGCCCCCCCCACCGTGCCCGAAGGCCAAGAGCCCGCAGCCTTGCCCGCCGGCCCCGGCGCCATCGACTTCCACTTCGTCACCTTCGGCTACGACCCCGCCAAGCCCGTCGTCCACGACATCGCCTTCGACGTGCCCGGCGGCTCCATCGTCGCCCTCGTGGGCCCCACCGGCGCGGGCAAGTCCACGCTCATGCAGCTCCTCGCCCGCTTCTACGATCCCCAAGCCGGCCAGATTTTCATCGATGGCGCCGACATCTCCACCGTCGCCCTCCGCAGCCTCCGCTCCGAGATCGGCTTCGTCTTCCAGGAAACCTTCCTCTTCTCCGCCACCGTCGCCGACAACATCCGCTATGGAAAACCAGACGCGACCATCGGCGAAGTCGAAGCCGCCGCCCGCATCGCCCAGGCCCACGAATTCATCGCCGAACTGCCCCAGGGTTACGACACCCTGCTCGGCGAACGCGGCGCCTCGCTCTCCGGCGGCCAGCGCCAGCGCCTGGCCATCGCCCGCGCCATCATCTCCAACCCGCGCATCCTCGTGCTCGATGACGCCCTCGCCGCCGTCGATCCCGAAACCGAGCACCTCATCTCCCGCGCCCTCGAACTGGTGATGGTCGACCGCACCGTCTTCATCATCGCCCACCGCCTCTCTACCGTGAAAGCCGCCGACCTCGTGATCGTCCTGGAAAACGGCCGCATCACCCAGGCCGGCACGCACAAGGAACTCATCCGCGAGCCCGGCCACTACCGCCACATCGCCGAGGTGCAGCTCGCCTACCAGGAAAAGGAACTGCTCGCCAAAGCCGAAAAACAGGCGGATATTGCGGCGCGGAAAGCGTGAGACCTTTTTTCAACGAGCGGCCTTTGCCACAGAGACTCAGAGACACAGAGGACATCACCGTGCATTCACAAAACATCAACCGACATCATCAACCCAAGCGTCGTCCTCTGTGCCTCTGTGCCTCTGTGGCAAAAAAATCCTCGCCCGGAGCGGACCCCCGATGATTCTCACTGAACTCATGAAATCGCGCCGCACCCGCCGCGCCGCCATCGCCCGCGCCGGTACGCCCGCGCCCGCCTCCAAAAATCCCAACGCGCCCGATGAGGAAGAGGAATACAAACCCCTCGAATGGCCCGTCGTCAAAAAAATGCTCTCCTGGATGGCTCCCTACAAAGCCCAGTACGCCGTCGCCCTCACCCTCAACGTCCTGTTCACCGTGCTCGAACTCCTCGGCCCCATGTTCATCAAGCACCTCATCGACCACGACATCGCCGGCGATCCCCACCCCCTCGCGCCCGTCGCCTCGCTGATCCCCGCTCTGCATCATTGGATTGCCACCAGCCCCGCCATGGCCGACATCGCCATGACCATCTCCCTCTGGGCCCTCGCGGTGCTCGCCGCCAACCTCATCAACCGCTTCAACATCGAGTACAACCGCCGCGTCGGCGAAAAGGTCATGCTCAACATCCGCAAGGCCATCTTCGCCCAGCTCCAGCGCCTCTCCATGTCCTATTACGACCGCACGAAGTTCGGCCGCATCCTCTCCCGCGGCACCTCCGACGTCGACGCCCTCTCCAACCCCGTCATCAACGGCATCAACACCGTCGTCATCAACGCCATGATGATGACCGTCGCCGCCGCCATGCTCGTCATCGCCGACTGGCGCATCGGCCTGGCCACCCTCTGGCTCGGACCCGTCCTCTACATGATGAACCAGTTCTACCGCCGCCGCATCGGCACGCAGTACCGCGTGGCGCGCGAGGGCTACACCCGCGTCTCCACCAACCTCGCCGAGAACATCAACGGCATGCGCGTCGTCACCGCCTACAACCGCCAGGCCGAAAACCTCACCTCCTTCAACGTCCTCCAGGACGCCAACACCCACAACAACGTCCGCGTCTCCCTCATGAACGGCGTCTATCAGCCCCTCCTCTCCATCGTCGGCTACCTCGGCAACGTCATCATCCTCATCCTCGGGTGCTACCTCGTCATCTCCTCCGCAAGCAATGGCAACAGCCGCTTCACCGTCGGCACCCTCATCGCCCTCACCATGTACTGGGGATGGTTCATGAACCCGGTGCTCACCTTCGGCAACTTCCAGAACGAAATGATGCAGTCCATGGCCTCCGCCGAACGCGTCTTCGCCCTCCTCGATCTCACCCCCGAAGTCATGGACGCCCCCGACGCCGCCCCCCTGCCGCCTCTCCGCGGCCACGTCGTCTTCGAGCACGTCGATTTCCACTACGTCCCCGAGAAAAAAGTCCTCCACGACGTTTGCTTCGAAGCCAAACCCGGCGCCACCATCGCCCTCGTCGGCCACACCGGCTGCGGCAAATCCACCATCATGAACCTCATCCAACGCTACTACTTCCCCACCGCCGGACGCATCACCATCGACGGCTTCGACCTCACCTGCGTCACCGGCGACAGCCTCCACCGCCAGATGGGCATCGTCTCGCAATCCAACTATCTCTTCAGCGGCACCGTGCTGGACAACATCCGCTACGCCTCCCCCGAAGCCACGCTGGAACAGGTCGAAGCCGCCGCTCGCGCCCTGGGCACCCACGACTTGTTCCTGCGGTTCAAGGACGGCTACCAGACGCAGGTCGGCGAACGCGGCGCCGCCATGTCGCTGGGCCAGCGCCAGTTGATCTGCTTCACCCGCGCCTTCCTGGCCAACCCCCGCATCCTGATGCTCGACGAAGCCACCTCCGCCGTCGACACCCACACCGAGATGGTCCTGCAAAGCGCCCTGGAACGCCTCGTCGCCGACCGCACCACCTTCATCGTCGCCCACCGCCTCTCGACGGTCGTCAACGCCGACCTGGTGCTGGTCCTCGACCACGGCCGCATCATCGAGCGCGGCACCCACGCGCAGCTCCTCGCCCTCGGCGGCAAGTATGCCGAACTCTATCGCCAGTTCACCCGCGAAGTCGCCGCCGCTTGAGGACCCGCCGCCCCGCGCCCCTCGCGCTCAGTGATCCTGCTGGCACTTGGTCAGCTTGATCTCCAGCGAGTGGTCCTGCTCGTGGTATTTGGTGGTGAAATAGAGCCGCCACTTGGTGTTCTTGGTCCCCTTCTCCACATACGCCTTCCACTCATTGCCGCCGCCGGTGACGTGGGCTTCGTGCTTGTTGAACCGCGGGGTGAACTGGCCGGCGACGCTGGTCGGGGCGTAATTCGCGGGCTTCTTCATTTCGACGATCAGGTCGTCGAAGTCCGCCGCCAGGCCGCACTGCTTCTTGAATTTCCCCTGGTCGCCGTTGACCGTGACCTTGTCGGGAGAACTAGGGCCCTCCGCAACCTCCACGTGTTCCAGCTTTTCCTTGTAGTCCTTCACCAGCTTGTTGTAGGACTCGTAGAATTCCTTGCAGGCCCCCATGCGGCTCTTGAAGTAGTTGGGGTCCTTGGCGTCGTTGCCCAGTTGCTTGCACGTTCCCACCAGGCCGCTGAGCAGCTTCAGCTCCGTCTCCACTTCCTTGCGCGTTGCGGGGTTGTTCTTGGAGCGGATCGCGGTGTTCAGTTCCCCGAGCATCCCGTAGATTTCCGCGAGATTCTGCTGGGTGACGACCTCGGGCATTTTCCGATTGCCAATGGCCATGGCGGGGCTCCTCGAAAATTCAGTCCCACAAAACCGGAAACTCTACGGCACCTCAGCCCTGCCACGCAAGGAAAAAAACGCCCGCCACCCCTCGCCTGACCGCTCACTACCGACTTCTGACTACTGACCACTGACCACTCGCCCCCCACCCCCACCCCCACCCCCGCGTCCTCACGTCATCGCCACACCCGAAAGAGCGTTGGCTTTCAGCGTCGCAAAGGAAATCGTCAGCAGGCCGTCATACGGATTCGCGTCCACCGTGAAGCCGTCGATGCCCCAGGGATTGCGCAGCGAGACCTGCACGGTCCCGGTGGAATCGTAGGAGACGCCGAGGATCGAGTAGGTGTGGCTGGAGACCAGCGGCGCGCCCCCGTTGATCGTCGGCTGCGTGCCGAAGTCCACGCCCTTGCCCGCCGCCAGGGTCTGCGTCACGAAGGTGTAAAAGCTGTTCTGGTCGGTCATGCTGAAGTTGACCGACGCGACGCCCAGGTCGCTGTAGACGTTGGTCATCCAGCCCATGTTCAGCGAGCTGTAAGAGTTCGCGCCGGTGCGGAAGTAGGCGTACGCCTTCTCCATGATGCTCGCCCATTGATCGCCGGACGGCCCGAGATGGTTGTAATCCAGCGTACCCCACTGATTCATCGCCAGGTCGCCGTCGACCCGCACATAGATCGGCGTGCCGTTGCGCACGAATTGCACCGCATACGTGCCATCGCCCAGGTCCACCGCCATGTTCTCAAGCGTCCCGGGCTGGAGGCGGGCAAGGTCCTGGAGGGTGGTGAGGAAGTAGCAATCGCTGACGCCGCCCTGGTTGATGTCGGTCATGGCGGGCCCCGAGCCCCACAGGCTGGAGGTGGTCAGCCGCGTGAAGCTGTCGCCGCTGTTGACCGTGGGATCCTGGATGGCCTGGCCGTTGAGGGCGGTGGTGATGTAGCCGGCGGAGCCCGGGGCGGCGCCGGTCGGCTGGTAGAAGCTGGCGACACTGTGCACGTCACCGGCGTTCCATTCGGCGGCCGAGGCGTTGACCTTGTCGGCCGGATCCACCCAGTAGCTGGTGTTGATGCCGTTGCCGGTAAGCGTGTCATTCCCAGCGCCCAGCGTCACCAGCATGGCCTTGCCCTGGCCCAGATCGACGATCGTGTTGTTGCCCGCATCGCCATACACCAGCGTGGAAGCGGTGACGGAGGAGGCGACCGAGAGGGTGTCGTTGCCCGCGCCGCCGTGGATGACGATGTCGCCGAAGTTGCCGGTGACCGTCTGCGTCTGACCGCCGGCGCTGATGGTCAGCGTGCTGCCGTCCTGGGAGAGCAGGATGTTGTCGTTGCCGGAGGTGCCGGCGATGTCGAGTTCCGTGAAGCTGGACATCCAGCGTTGGGAAACAGTGATCGCGCCGGCGGCAGGCGCGGAGGGCGTGTTGGCCGGAGGCGGGGTCGTCGTGGTGCTCGTCGTGGAGGTGGAGGAAGTGGAGGTGGAGGAACTGGAAGTGGTGGTCGTCGTGGTGGAGGAGGGCGTCTGGCGGGCGAGTTCCAGCGAGTTGAGATTGACGAGGGTGCCGGCGTTGGCGGAGAGGCGGATGGTCTGCGTTCCGGCGGCAAGGTTGATGGTCTGGGAAAAGAGGGTGAAGCTGTCGGCGGCGCCGGTCGAGCCGATCACGAAGCTGCCCAGGGCGTTTCCGCCCGAGGACACGCTGACGGTGCCGCCCGTGGTGCTGGCCAGGCCGCTGCGGAGGGTATAAGCGCCCGCGGTGGCGACGTTGATGGTGTAATCAATATAAGAGCCGGTGGTGGAGGTGGCGACCATGGCCGGTCCCCACTGGCCCTGGGTGAGGCTGAAATTCCAGTCGTCGGTATAACTGCCCAGGGACAGCCAACTGTCGCTGCCTACGGCGGTGGCGGTGACCGAGGAAGTGCTGGAGGCCGGCGGCGGGGTGACGGTCAGGGCGACCGGAGAGAGCGTCAGGCTGCTGATGGTGTAGCGCGTGTCATACAGGGAGGCCAGGCGAATCACGTTGGCGCCGGCGGCCAATTGGATGGTCACCTTGCCCGAGACGTTCCGCGACCAGGAATCGGTGGCCGCCGTCCAGATGTCCGAGGGGGCGGCGTTGCCATTGGCCAAAACGCGCACGCCCGCGCCGTTCGGAGCGGCCAGGGTGAGATTGACGACGTAGGCCCCGGCGGTGGGAGCGGTGACGGTGTATTCCACGTACGCGTTGCCGCCCGTGGTCGCGCCCACGATCGGCTGGCCATTGGCGTACACGACCTGGCAGTTGGAAATGCCCGAATAGGAATCGATGGCCACCGGCGTGCCGGCGCTGGGCGAGATGCTCGTGGAACTGCCGCCCGCGGTCAGCGAGACCGCGGCGTTGCCCCCGGCGAGGGTGCCGACGGTACGGATGGGCGTGTTCACGGTAACCGGCGGGATGGCCAGCGAACTGAGCGTCGAGAGATTGATCCGCGTTTCCAGGGCTTCCAGTTGCAGAACGGTGTGACGCTGCGACTGGCTGCGCGAAGCGGTGGAAGGAGGCGAGCACGAGTACGCCATAGCTTTCTCCTCGGCCAGGGTTTGCGCGCAGAACACCTCCGGTCGGCGAATCCCACCATCCGTGGCAGATTCCCGCGCGATACGCGCCGACCTTCCTCCCCATGGGTACGCCCATGGCAAGGTCTGGCGAATACATCCGTTTCTCACGGCGGCGGCGACTCCCCGGCGATGCCGAAGAGGGCCCCACCCATGTTAGGTATCTGTGTAACCGTACGAACGCACGAAAAAGTTCCCGGAATTTTGGAAAATTTTTCGGGGAGGTCGCACGGACCGGGCGCGGGCGGGCTATCCAGGTGCGGCATCGGCGCCACGGCGAGGAAGGGAGGGCGGCGCTTGATGCAGCGGTTGAAATAAGTTATCGACACGGATGAGGAAATCTGTAAACGATTTTTCGTGAAGTGGCGGCTTCCCCTTTTAAGTCACCCCGCGCCCGCGTGAAGCAGCGGGATGACGCGAGAACGAGGCGAGCATGCGTAGTTTTACCGTCCGATCCCGCGGTGCGCTTGTGGCCCTCGCACTCGCCGCCTGCATGCCCAGGTACGCACGGGCCGCCGTGATCACCGTACCCGCCGCCGAGGGCGAACGTCCCGCGCACCCGCCGATGGGCGTGAATCTCGAGTACGTGCTGGATTACGCGCGTTCGGAAATGTTCGTCGATTGCATCAAATCGGCGCGCACGTTCGGAAGCGCCAAAGCCCCCTGGGATGAAAAGGCCCCTGTAGATAAGGATGGCTGGCCGACCGGCGATGCCGGAACGGTGGTGATGGCCAGCGTGCCCGTGCCGCCGGGAGCGTACATTTTCACCTGCACCGGCCATTGCCGGCTGGGCGTACTCAGCGCCGGGGCCTCCGTGCAGGGGCAGGGATATGACCGGGCCTCCAATACCACGACCGGCCTGATCAACGTCGGCCAGAACGCCGACAACTTGTTCATCAACTTTACCGGCACGCAAGGCGCGGGCGGCGGAGGCGTGAAGAACATCCGGCTCTATCGGCCCGGCTATCGGCCGCCGGGCGCCGTGGGCGCGCCCAAGGAAGAAATCTTCACCAAAGAATTCCTCCACGCCATTGAGCCGTTCCAGGCGCTCCGGCTCATGGACTTCACGCGCACGAACACGAACGATTCGGTCGAATGGGCGGACCGCACGAAGCCCACCGATGCGTTGCAATCCGGCAAGCGCGGCGCGGCGTGGGAATATGGCATCGCGCTGGCCAATACCGCGAAGAAGGACCTGTGGATCAATGTGCCCGTGAAGGCGTCGGACGATTACGTCCGGCAACTGGCGAAGCTGCTCAAGGACAAGCTGGACCCCGACCGGGTGGTGTATGTCGAGTATTCCAACGAGGTATGGAACAGCATTTTCCCGCAGTTTTCCGCCAACTTCGATGCCGCCAAGGCGGAAGTGGCGCGCGAAGGCGACAGCTCCCTGCTGAGCGATCATGGCAAAGACAACAATCAGTATTACTGGGCGTGGAAGCGCGTGGCCCAGCGGCTCATACAGATCGAACAGATCTTCAAGGACGTATGGGGCGTCGATGCGATCAACACCCGCATCCGGCCGGTGCTGGCCAGCCAGTCGGCCAATCCCTTCATGCTGCAGATGCAGATGGATTTCATCGCGAAAAACTACGGCCATCCCTCGGGGCTTATTTACGGCGTCGCCGGAGCGCCTTACCTGGGCCTGTCGCAGAAATATAGCAACGACGATTCCCTGACGGTGGATCAAATCTTCACAGAGGGGATTCCCGATCAGATGAAATGGGTGAAGGATGTCACCACCAGCTATCAGGTGATCGCACGCTATTACCGCGTGCACAATTTGTGCTACGAAGGCGGCATGGGCATTGAAGGCGAGCATGCCGTGAATGCAAAGATTGCCGCCAACCGCGATCCGCGCATCGGCGGGGCCATCAAAAATTATTTCGATCAATGGTATGGATTGGGCGGCGACCTGTTCATGTATTTCAATCTGGCCGGGCCCTATGGGAAGTATGGAAATTGGGGATTGACCGAGGACATCCGCAAGGCGACGGCCAAGACCCGGGCGGTGGATGCGGTCATTGCCGGGCCGATGCCGCCCGTCCGCGTCGGCGCCGTCTTGCCCACGGCCGGGGAAGCGCCGCTGACGATCGACGCCGCCTCCGCCGATGCGAAGGAGGGTGGCAGCACCGGAAAAGGAAGCGATGGGCCGTTCGTGCAATGGAGCAAACAGGGCAACTGGTTCGAGTACCTGCTGCTCGTGAAGCAACCCGGCGTGTACGCGATCAGCGTGCGGGCGGGCGAGCGCGGGACCGGCGGACAGCTCGATCTGTCGCTTAGCGATACGCACCTGGGGACCGTGGATGTGCCCGACACCGGCGGCGAAACAACGTGGGGGAACACGCCGCCGGCGCTGGTGCGGCTGTCGCCGGGACAGTTGGTGCTGCGCGTCGGGGTCGTGAAGGCGGGCATGAATTTGCGGTCCATTCAGATCGAGCGCCGGCCGGACAATGGCGGAGGCTGAGCACTGCGCGGGCGCGGAGTTTGCGGGTGAGCCCGGCGGCGGTTGAGCTGTCGATGGCCCCCCACTTCAACTGCCCACGTCAACTGAAGGAGCGACCCATGGCGGAAGGAAAGCAGGAGCCCCGCACCCCCCCCACCGGCAAGCCCCCGGAAAACAGCGTCAAAATGCCCCACCCCGAAACGCGGCAGAATCCGAATCTGACCGACATCCAGGAAGGCAACGAACGCATGCAGGGCGAATCGACCGGCCGGCAGGCGCCCAATCCGCGCGACAAACGCCCCTGAGAGGTATCGGTCGACGGCGCAGGCGATGAGCCCTCATGAATCGATAGGAGCACGGCGCGCCCATCGTAACTTGGCGCTGCGGGCGCGTTTGTTCTCCGCGATTTCCTGCTCATCGGCGAGAATGGGATCGGGGGCGATTTCCGAATAAACACCCCTGCGCAGGCCCTCTTTGAAGGCTTTCTTCACGCGCCGATCTTCCCCCGAATGAAACGTGATGACCGCCGCCACGCCGCCGGGCTTGAGCACCTCCGGCAGCACCGCGAGCAGGCGTTCGAGGTTGGCCAGCTCGCGATTGGTGAGAATCCGCAGCGCCTGGAACGTGCGCGCCGCCGGATGAAGTTTTGCGCCCGCCGCCCGTTTGAGCGTGAAATCGCGCGCTTCGCACACCAGCGCCATGAGCTGCTCGGTCGTTTCGATCGGCGCCTGGGACCGGCGCTCCACGAGCAGGCGGGCGATCTTCTCGGCATCGCTTTCATCGCCGAGTTCCAGTAACGCCTCGGCAAGCTCACGCTCCGAAAGGCGATTCACCAGCGCCGACGCCGGTTGTCCCCGGCTCGGATCCATCCGCATATCGAGCGGCCCCGGCGCGCGATAGGAAAAGCCCCGCTCCGGCGTGTCGATCTGCGGCGAAGAAACGCCCAGGTCGGCCAGCAAACCATCGGCTTTTGTTTCCAGGGGCAGGCCCGCTTCCATCGCCATCTGCGCCAGCAGCGTGGGCAGTGCGGCGAAATTGTTGTGAAACAGATGGAAGTGCCCCGCCGCGCCGGGAATCGCCCCCAGCTTCCCCCGCGCGATCTCGATGGACGCCGGATCAAAATCGATCGCCGCCAGATGCCCGGTCGGCAAAATCCGCCACAGCAATTCCGCCGAATGCCCCCCCAGGCCCAGCGTGCAATCCACCAGCACCTGCCCGCGCCGCGGCCGGAGGGTGAGCAAAACCTCTCGAAGCAATACCGGTATGTGCATGCCTATCATCCCGCTGAAAAGACCTGTTGCCTGAAGTGTACTCACGAAGCGATGCGGCAGGATGGCGCCAGGGGATCGGGGGGACGACCGTGTGGCGAGCGTCAGGCCAGGGGAATGCGGACTTGCTCGGCGATGGTGAGGCCGAAGCCTTCGAGGCTGTGCAGTTTCTTGGGGCGGTTGGTGAGCAGCCGCAGTTGTGAGAGTCCCAGATCGCGGAGGATTTGGGCGCCGATGCCGAAGTCCCGGCGGTCCATGACGGGAGGACTCAGTGCGGAGGGCTGGGCCGTGAGCGGCGGGATGTGTTCCGGGGGTTTGAACTCATGGAGACGGTGCAGGAGCGCCCGGCCGCGGGATTCCTGGCGGAGATAGACCAGCGCGCCCTGGCCTGCTTCCTGGATGAGGCGAAGCGATGCGTGGAGTTCCCTGGCCGAATCGGTGCCATGGGCGTGGAAGACGTCGCCCAGGAGATGCTCCGAGTGCATGCGCACGAGCGTGGGCTTTTTCTGCTGGATCGTGCGGTTGGTGAGCGGGTCGATGTCGCCGACGTCGCCGGCCGTCAGTGCGAGGTGCACGAGCGGATCGCCGACGGTTTCGTAGATCCGCAGCGTGAAGGGGCCCTCGGGAGTGGTGAGGGGGAGGGATTCGAGCCGGCGGATGAGCGTGTCGCGCTGCAGGCGGAACTGGATGAGGTCGGCGATCGAGCACAGCGGGATGCCGTGTTTTTTCGCGAACGCCTCCAGCACGGGAAGGCGGGCCATCGATCCGTCCTCGGCCATGATCTCGATGATGACCGCGGCGGGAGTCAGACCGGCGAGGCGGCAGAGATCCACCGAGCCCTCCGTTTGGCCCGCGCGCTCGAGCACGCCGCCGGGGCGGGCGCGCAGCGGAAAGATGTGGCCCGGTTTGCAAAAATCGGAGGGTTTGCCGGCGGGATCGGCGAGCAGCTTGATCGTCGTGGCCCGCTGGTCGGAGGAGACCCCGGTGGTGATGCCGAACTTCGGGTGCGCATCGACCGAGATCGTGAAAGCGGTGCCCAGGGGCGCGGTGTTGAAGGCGGCCTGGGGATAGAGCTGCAGACGGTCGCAAGCCTCCGGAGTCAGCGCGACGCACAGCACGCCGCGCGCTTCCTTCAGCATGAAATTCACCGCCTCAGGGGTGATGAACTGGGCGGGCAGCACCAGGTCGCCTTCGTTCTCCCGGTCCTCATCGTCCACGAGAATGACCATGCGACCGGATTGAAGGGCGGCGAGCGCGGCGGGTATGGGGGAAGGCATGGGGGAACTCAAAATGCAAAACGCAAAAGTCAAAACGCAAAACGGAAAGAGCGGGGAGCCCGGGTGACAGCCTTTCCATGGTAGTCGCTCAGGGCAGAGCGGGGAATGCGCGGCATCGCCGGGGGTGAGAGGCCGGCTGGAGGTCGCCGAAACGTGAAAGCTCAGCGGTCGAGGGATTGACCGGGCGTTGCGGGGAGGGTAGAGTCGGGGCACGAGCCAGTCAGATCGTCCGTGATCGCCGCTGAGTCTACCCCAGGGGGGCGGCGGCAGCTTGCGGTCGGGATGCGTTGGCGTTGATACGGTGTGCGGCAGAATGTCCCACCCGGTTTTAGTTGGCCGGCCTCCATTCCAAAGGGGACGGGCCAGGCGTTCCGCCAGGCGGAGCGGGATAGATCGAACGGATTTGGTGAACCTCTTTAAGCCCCTGCTAATCCACGGGTTAGCACTCTGATACCGGGGCTTCCGCTCATGGGTATGCATTTACACGCTGGCAGTTGGGCCCTCGTGTGCGGGTGGCGGCGATGTCGCCGGACCCGGCGCGGAAGGAACGCCTCCAGCGCCGATGCTTCTGGATCGTTGTGCCGGATCAAGAAACCCGGCCTCCTCACCGCCGTTGCGTTCTTGCCTGCCTCTCCTGCACGGTTCTAAGTCGCGGCCTAAAATTGATTTAGGCATTTCTGGCGACCGACTGAAACCCGGTTATCCCCCGACATGCTGTCCGAATCCGGTCAACGCCGGCGGCGGGTTGTTTCCGCTGCGGGCCGGTTCCTTTTTGATGCGGGTGCGACGCTTTCGCGCTCCGCTTGCGAGGCATTTCATGGAGATCGTGCTGGTTGTGGTTGCACTCGTGGTGGGTGTGCTCATTGGGGCCGGGGGCGTGTTCGCGTTAATGAAAAATTCGGCCAAAGGGGCGATCAGCAAATCCAAAGCGGAAGCGGCGGACACGCTGAACAAAGCGAAATCCGAGGCGGCAGAGCTGGTCAAAAAAGCCGAGATTGACGCCAAGGCGGAATACCTGCGCATCAAAGAATCGGCAGACAAAGAGGTGGAAACCCTGCGCAAGGAATTGCGCGAGCAGGACCAACGCCTCCAGAAACGCGAGGACACGCTCGACCGCAAGCTCGACACGCTGGGCATCAAGGAAAAGAACCTCGAGAACCTCGAGCGCAGCCTGACCGACCGCAAGAAAAACGTCGAGACCAAGGAGAAGCAACTCGATGAGACGCTGGCCCAGCAGAAGGATCTGCTGCTGCGCATCACCAACATGTCGCCCGACGAGGCCCGGCAACTGGTGCTGAGCCGGGTGGAAAACGAAATTCGCCACGAGACGGCCGTGCTCGTGCAACGCATCGAGGACCAGGCAAAGGAGGAGGCGAAGACCAAGTCGACCAACATCCTCTTGCAGGCGATGCAGCGCTACGCGGCGGAGGTGACCAGCGAAGGCACCACCAAGTCGGTCGAGATTCCCTCGGATGACATGAAGGGCCGCATCATCGGGCGCGAGGGGCGGAACATCCGCGCGTTCGAGCAGGCGACCGGGGTGGATGTGATCATCGACGACACGCCGGGGGTGATCACGGTGAACTGCTTCGATCCGGTGCGGCGCGAGGTGGCGAAGATCACGATGGAGAAATTGATCGCCGACGGGCGTATTCACCCCGCGCGCATCGAGGAGATCGTTGATCTGACGCAGAAGGAGATCGAGAACAACATCCGGCAGATGGGAAAAAAGGCGGTGCTGGAGTGCAACATCCAGGGGGTTCATCCCAAGGTGGTCGAGATGCTCGGCCGGCTGCACTACCGCACGAGTTACGGCCAGAACGTGCTGCGGCACTCGGTGGAGGTGGCGTTCCTCTCTCAGATGATCGCCGACGAACTCGGCCTCGACGGCACCCTCGCCCGGCGCGCGGGATTGCTGCACGACATCGGCAAGAGCATGGACCACGACCAGGAGGGCGGCCACCCGGCGATCGGCATGGAATTCTGCCGGAAGCTCAATGAGCCGGAGCCCGTGCTCAACGCCATCGGCGGCCACCACAACGACATCCCCTCGACAAGCCCTTACACGCCGATCGTCATGGCCGCCGATGCGATTTCCGGCGCCCGCCCCGGCGCGCGGCGCGAAACCCTCGAGCGCTACATCAAACGGCTCAAGGAACTGGAAGACATCGCCACGAGTTTCCAGGGCGTGCGGCAGGCGTTCGCCATCCAGGCCGGCCGCGAGGTGCGGGTGATCGTGGACCCGGAGCGCTGCGACGATGCGACGTCGCGGTTGATCGCGCGCGACATCGCCAAGCGCATCCAGGCGGAGATGACGTATCCCGGCGAAATCCGGGTGACGGTGCTGCGCGAGGTGCGAGCGGTGGATTTCGCGAGATAATGGGTCACTGGTGCGCTCTCGCAATCGAAGCGGTGCCGCTTGTTCCAGCCGTTCGCACCCACTACACTTGCGGTTTCCGCGGGCGTAACTCAGTGGTAGAGTCACAGCCTTCCAAGCTGTTGGTCGTGGGTTCGAATCCCATCGCCCGCTTTTCCTTCTTCACCTCTTCAGATTTCCCATCAAGCCCTCAAAAATGGTCCTGGTTGCCGGAGGTCAGCTCGCCGATGGCCGGCGCCCGGCCCTGGGAACTGCGCTGCCAGTTGTCGATGGCTTTGCCGCGCACCACCACCGGCGGCAGCACAAACAGCAGGCGCTGCGCCAATGCCTGGAGGAACGGCTCGTACGTCGCGCGCAATTCCGCCAGACGCGCATCGTCCGCCCGGCGCAGCGTCACGCCTTCCCTCTGCAGGTTTTCGCGCAGCCACGCGAGATCATCCGCGCTCAACCGATCCTTTGCAGGCGCGCGCGTCGGCGTTCGGAGAATCAGCGTCAGATCGACGGCCGCGTGGCGCGCCATCGCAAAGGTCAGTTCGGCTTGATAGAGGTCGCGGTCGCCTGCCTCCGCCAGCAGAATCGCGCAGGTATCCAGAATGACCGCCAGCAGCGCCAGCCACGACTGGTTATCGTGCTGCGAGCGGTAGAAGCTCAGCACCGGAAATGAAAGCTGGCTCTCCAGCAGCTCCGCCGCCCAGCGTTCCCACAACGCCAGAAGATCGTCGTTGTCCGCCAACCGCCGGGCCCGCGCCAGACGGAGCAGGATTTCGCCGGCCGTCGGCGGAGAACTGGCGCGCGCGTCCATCTGCGAAATCACCACTTCCCGCGCTGAATAAGCCTGGTAAAGCACCGGAAGATATCCGATGACCGCGGCGAGAAAACCGAATCCCATCCCGCTTTCGAAGACGGACAGGGTGCGGCCGAAACCTTGCGCGGGCGTGACGTCGCCGTAACCCAGAGTGAAAAAAGTCGTGCCGCTCAAGTACAGATAATCGTAAAAATTGTGGTGCAAGGCGCCGGAGAGCGCCGTGCCGACACCGTCATTCAGGAACGCAAAGCCAAAAATCAGCCAGAGAATCCAGTTGGCAAATAAACCCAGAAGGCTCAGGGGGCCAAACGTGCTCAGCAGCGCCTCGCGCGTCCGGCCCGGGCGCAGCAGCGACGCTCCCGCCCGCCACACCCGCCAAGTATGCCGGTAATAAAATCGCGCCAACCGAAACCGGTGCGTGACGCGCCGCGGCTGAAGAATTGTTTCAAAGGCGTCGACGAGGGCCACAAGAATGCAGGCCACTCCGGCGATGACGGCGATCACGTGCATGAAGGCGCTCCAGGTCGGCCACATTGTAATTGCCAACTCGGCGCACGCACGCTCGCTCATGGCGTCGCAACATCGTAGTGCCAGGTGCCCGCTTCCACCGTCTCGGGTTTGCGTCCATCGGGGAAGTCGACGGTCGCGGTGGTGTTGGGGGGAACCACGATGTCCATGCTCACCTTGCCGCCGTTGCGGTTCCAGGCGCTCGCCGCTTTGCCATACGGCGTTTCCAGCTCCGCCCGCGCGGCGTTCAGTTGCTTCACCAGCAGCGGCCGAATAATAAGGTGCTTGTATCCCGGATGCGCCGGATCGGGCGACAGACCCGCGACGCGCTCATACATCCACTGCCCGATCGCCCCGTAGGAATAGTGATTGAAGGAATTCATCGACACGTCGCCGAAGCCCTTATCCTTCGTGTAACTGTTCCAGCGCTCCCACATCGTCGTCGCGCCCTGGTTGATGGGGTAGAACCACGAAGGATAGGTTTCCTGGAACAACAACTCGGCCGCCAGATCCGCGTGGCCGGTGTCATCGAGCGCATCGGTCAAGAACGGCGTCCCCAGAAAACCCGTGCGCAAGTGGCCGCCCGCTTCGTGCACCATGCGCACAAGGTTGTCGGCGGCCTTGGGCTTCAGGTCATCGGGAATCAGATTGAAGGCGATCGCCAGCACATACGCCGTCTGCGTCTCCGGGGCGATCTGCTCTTTTCCGTCGCTATCGAAATAAGCCTTCGTAAACGCCGCGCGAACGCCCGCGGCCTCCGCGTCGTAGCGCTTGGCGTCCTCATCCCGGCCCAGCACCCGCGCGCTGTCCGCGAGAATCTGCGCGCTCCGCGCATAGAACGCAGCGCCTAGCAGCGGCCGTGGCGTGTCGCCGCGGCGACCACTCTGGCTGTCGCCGGCGACGGCCGGACTCTGCTGATAAGGCTGCAACCAGTCGCCATAGCCCTTGATGTTCGGCAGCAGGCCATCCTTCGATTGCGACCGATACCACCCCACCAGCTTTTCCATCATCTCGTAATTCTGCGACAGCATTTCCACATCCCCCGTGCGCACATACACATTCCACGGAATGATCGTGGCCGCATCCATCCACCCGGGACTGTGATTCTTCGACGCGACATCCGGGATCACATCCGGAATCGCCCCATCAGGCATCTGATCCTCACGCATGGAAGTCAGCCAGCTTTTCCAGAAGGCGTGGGCGTCGGTGTTGAACATGGAGGTCGCGCAGAAAATTTCCGCATCGCCGGTCCATCCGAGCCGCTCATCGCGCTGCGGGCAATCCGTGGGAATGTCCACCGAATTTCCGCGCCATCCCCAGAGGATATTGCTCTGAAGTTGATCGAGCTTCGCATGCGACGAGGTAAACGTGCCGATCGTCGGCAAATCGGAGTGCAGCACGATGCCGGTCACCCATTCCTTCCGCGGCGTCGCGCCTGAGGGCAATCCCGAAAGCTCCACATAACGGAAGCCATGGAACGTGAAGTGCGGTTCCCACTGGATCGTGCCGGTCTGTGCGGCGGTATAGGTGTCGGTCGATTTCGCCGTGCGGTAGTTCTCGTTGTACAGGGTGCCATCATCCTTGAGCATCTCGGCAAAGTGAATGGTGATCGTCTTGTCCCTCTCCGCGGGCACGTTGATCCGCGCCCAACCGACCATGTTCTGCCCCAGATCGAAGACATAATGCCCGGGCTGCGGCTGCGTGATGTTCCGCACCGTCAGCGTGTTGGTATGCCGCACCGGCGCGAACGGCTTGGGCATGAGCAGTTCCGGCCCCAGATCGCTCTCCGCCGCCACCGGCTTCCAATTCGCCGCCTCGCGCCGCGCATCATATTCCTCGCCATCATAAATGCTGGACGCCACGATCGGCCCGTCAAAAGTTCCTTCCCACTTCTCATCCGAAACGACCGTCTCCTTCGTGCCGTCGTCGTAGGTGATCTCCATCTGCAGCAGCAGCGCCGCGTCCTTACCGAAGTACCCTTTGGTTTTGGCCGCGAAGGGGAATCGGCCCGCATACCAGCCGTCACCGACGAGGGCTGAAAGGGTATTGTCGCCCTGATGCAGTTGGTTGGTGACATCGTACGTCAGCGTGTCGATGCGTTGGTGATAGGAAGTGAATCCGTTGGCGAAATGATCATCGCCCACGCGCTGCCCGTTGAGTTGCAGCTCGAACAACCCGCGGGCCGTCACGTACACGCGCGCCTGCGCCACCTTTTTGCTGATCGCAAAAGAGCGCCGCAGATTCGCGACCGATTCTTTTACGGGGTCCGGCTGCGCGGCGGGACGTATCCACTTGGCCTTCCAATCCGCCGCCGACAGCAGCCCTTCCTCGATCGTCGCCGGCTCGCTCCACCCGCCTTCCTTTCCCGCCTCATCGCGGAAATTCACCCGCCAGGTCACCCGGTCGCGCGATGACAGCGCCGCCCCCACCCACGGCACATACGTGGATTGGTCGGATTGCACCCACTCCGTCGGCCGCGCTTGCCCATCCACGCGGACGTCCAGCCGATACGCCGTCTGCCTCTTCACGCCCGCCGGCAGCTTCCACGAGAACACCGGCTTCGCGTTGTAAAAGCCGACCGGGTTGACGAATCCCTCGCCCACGCTCAGCGCGTGCGCCGGCTCTCCAAACGCCGACGTCCCCGCCATCAGCAGCCCCGATACCCCCGCCAGCACGTAACCACGATAACCGGTCGATTTTTTCATGGATGGCCCTTCGAACACGCATGCCGGTTCACCGAAGTGGCGTGCGTCCGCAAGAACGGCGCGCGGTGTCCCGGCGGGGCTTGGCCCCGATCACGTGATGTCGACGCAGCATAGCGAAAGCCCCCGGGACCGCCACCCAGACACGGCGGCAATCGTCCGAGATGAACCTCTCCGTCCCCCGCGCCCCCAACGAAAAAGGCCGCGTTTCCGCGGCCTTGGGTACTCAAGCAACTTGGCGAACGGGGCTCAGGCAGCCGCCGTCCCGGCCGTGTTGGGCTGGGAAGTTTCCGTCAGGTCGACGGACCCGTTGGATGCCGGCACTTCAATCTTGGTCAGCGACTCGAGCGCAAAATCCGCCGGTTCGCCGCGGATCAGCCACAGCAGCGGTGCGCCCGTCACGCGCGCGGCGCGGTCCAGCACGTCCACCGGCGGCACCCGGCCCTTTTCATAATAATTGTAGGTGGACGGAGATAGGTGCAACAACGCCGCAAAATGTGACTGCCCGCGGGCGCCACAGACCTGGACCCGCACCTGCTTCAACCGCTCACAAATTGCGGCCGTGTTCAGGGGGACTTCTTGATCGAAACGCATAGGGATGCTCCGGTGATAAAAAACGCTTGGTGTTAATCCATCGTTCGGATGAACACTTAAGTATAGATTCGCAAAAGCCGGGGACAACTCTCCAGTGGATTTTGCGAAGATAAATACGCTGCACCCCTGAGGTTAGCTTTGCGGACCCTCCCCTTATCAGGGCATCTTTTTGTAGTTGAGCAGAGCTTCCTCCCCCACGCTGGGCAACCAACTTCCCCACCTGGCGCCTGAGTTGTGAAAATGGGAAATATAGACGCCAAACCGCCGCGCCCTACCCCGCCACCGCGCCGCTTTCCCCGCGGGTCAAATCGCCCACCAACGCCGCGCCGCGCTGCTTAATCCACCGCACCTTCCGCTCGATCATCTGCAAAAACCCGTAGCCCTCGATCCGTCCGAAGGACCCCGTCGCCGCGATCGGCAGCACCGACTCCGCCACCAGCGCCTCGACCATCAAATGCGGTATCACCTGCAGCTCCGCCGTCGAGATCACATCTACATCGTCGTATCCACGAATAAACGCCACGAACCGTGGCTCATCCACATGGTCCGGCCAGGACTGCGGCTCCTCCGCGCTGCCGATGATCGAGAATTGCAGCGCCCCATTCGCCAAGTCGATCACCCGCTGCTGCAAGCGCGCCGCATCGTAATCAATCACCGCCACCACCCGCCGGTTCAAAAACAGCATGTTCCCCGGATGCCAATCCGAATGCACGATCTGGATCGGCCACTCGCGCAACCCCGCCTCGTTCACCGCCACGGCCGCCTGGATATACGCATCCCGCAAAAACGAGAGCGTGGCGTTCACCTGTTCCTGCGAAATGTTCTGGAGTTGCTCCAGCCGGTTGAACGTCACCGGGATCTGGTCGATGCCCGTGTTGATGGGAATGGCGTCGTGATAAGAACCCACGGGCGGATCGAACTCGGGCGTGTAATCCCGCAGCAGCCGGTGGTACAGCGCCAGGATTTTCCCCGCGTCGGCGGTCGCCTCCACGCTGGCGTCGTAGGGCCCGCCGCGGATGAACTCGAACAGCTCATACACGTGGCCGTTGAGCTGCAGCATGGAGTTGTTGTCGGTGCGCGTGCCCACCAGGTGGGGCAGGGGAAATTGCTTTGATGCGAGGTACAACTGCAGCGCGTGCGAAAAGGCCACCTTGAACGGGTCATCCTTTCCCTTGGCCCGGCGCTTCAGCAGAAACTGCCCGTTCTTCGCCGTGACCAGCAGCTTGGGCGCGCGGCGCGATCCGCGCGGAAACTCCTTGATCGACCGGATCGGGCCGACATCGAAGTAAGACAGGACAATCGCCAGTTCTTCCGCGCCGAGGCGCTCGCGCTGCGACATGCAAAGGAATCTCAAGATGTGCGTGCGTGCACATGGTACCCCAACGCCGCCGGCGAAAAAGCCTCCATCACCGCGAATTTTCGGCTTTTCTCCCCTCCCCGCGCGTTTGTCATTTTGACGCCTTGCAGTAGGATGTCCTGTTTCGCCGGGGTTTTGTACCCCCGGGCCGCGTACCCACGGTTTAGTCTTGAGGCCGTTATGACGTCCGACCAGTCTTCCAGCGAGTCCGTGCACCAGCCTTCCGAAGCCTCCAAATCCCACGGCATTCCCTTCGTGCCGCCGCCCTCGCCGGGCAACGCGGAAAAGTCCGACATCGATCGCGAAGTCAATCAGGCGCTCGGCGGACTCTCCATCGAAGAACTCATGGCCGGCTCCTCCAACCCGCTGCCGCCGGAAACCTCCGCTCCGCCGACCGGGGGCCCAAAGCTCGATCCCTCCCGGCCCGTCCGCGGCGGACGTCCCGGCGCCAAACGCCACAGCCACCACGAAGAACGCATCAACCCCGACAACATCAAGCGCGGCAAGATCGTCGCCATCCAGGGACTCAACGTCCTCGTCGACATCGGCGGCAAGAGCCAGGGCGTGGTTCCGCTCGAACAGTTCGATCAGCCCACGGAATCCGAACCCGAGAAAAAAGGCATCGAGGTCGGCCAGGAATATGACTTCATCTATAAGGGCTACGACGCCCGCGAAGGCCTCGTGATCCTCGCCCGCAAAGGCGCCATCCAGCACGGCGCGTGGGAAACGCTATCTCCGGGCGACACCGTCGAAGCCGTCGTCACTGGAGTCAACAAGGGCGGCCTGGAACTGAAAGTCGGCACCACCCGCGCGTTCATGCCCGCCGGCCAGGTGGACACGCGTTTCCACCAGGACCTCTCCGTCTTCCTCAACCAGAAGATGCCCGTGCGCGTGATGAAGGTGGACCGCGAGGACCACAACATCGTGTTGTCGCGCCGCGCCATCATGGAAGAAGCCGAGGCCAAGATGGCCGAGCAAACCTGGGGCGAGCTCGCCGTCGGACAGGTGCGCGAAGGCACCGTGCGCAGCGTTCAACCCTATGGCGCGTTCATCGATCTGGGCGGCGTTGACGGCCTGCTGCACGTCTCCGCGATGAGCCACCAGCGCGTCACCGATCCCAAGAAAATCGTCCAGGAGGGGGTGAAAATCCAGGTGATGATCATTGGCCTGGACAAGGATAAAAAACGCGTCTCGCTCTCGCTCAAGCAGCTTGCCAAGGATCCCTGGGACACCGTCGAACAGGATTTTCCCGTCGGCACCACGGTTGATGGCACGGTGAAAAAAGTGGTCGAGTTCGGCGCCTTCGTCGAGCTTGCCCCCGGCGTCGAAGGCCTCGTCCACGTCAGCCAACTCGCCCTGAAGCGCATCAATCGCCCGGGTGAAGTGGTGAAGGACGGCGACAAGGTCAAAGCGAAAATCCTCGGCATCGACCGCGAAAAACGCCGCATCTCTCTTTCCATGGCCGAAGCCGAACGCGACGCCAAAATCGCCAGCGGCGAGCTCCCTCCCGAACCCGCCAAACCCGCCGCCGCCCCGGGGACCACGCCAGGTGGCGCAGCCGCCGCCGCCAAAGCCCCCGTCAAGCCCAGGAAGCACCTCAAAGGCGGCCTGTAACCCTGGCATTGGCGTCTCGCCAATGTCGGGCAAAGCCCGTATCGAAGCAGATGAGCCGATCCCCATGAGCCGATCCCCCGATCGGCTCTTTTTATTTCTTCTTTGCAGCGCGGCGACTCGATGATTTACCAGCCACCTCACTCCCCCCTTCCTTCTCCCGCAGTGCCATCACCTTCTCCACGATCGCCTGCAAATCCTCCTTTCCCGGCTGATGGCTCTCCCACACATCGGCATGCTTCAGAATCCCCTCGAAATCCCGCTTCGTCCGCACAGACTTGTCAAACTTCGCCGTCACATCCACCTCTCCCGCCCACTCGTCCCGATGCTTGATCAAAAGCCACTGCTCCCGCTCGCCCGTCGCCGTCGGCCCGCGCCCGTTCGGCGAGCGCGTCCGCACCAGCACCCAGCTCCCCTTCAACTTCGCCCCATTGAGCCGAAACTTGATCTCCCCCTTCCGCAGGGCCCCCGACACATCCTCAAACCCCTCCTCCGGCTCCCACGTCCCCTCATCCCACAACATCACCACGCCCGCCCCATACCCCGACGGAATCACCCCCTCGAAGGTGCGATAGTCATACGGATGGTCCTCCACCCGCATCGCCAGTCGCTTGTCCCGCGGATTCAAACTCGGCCCCTTCGGCACCGCCCACGACAGCAACACCCCGCCCCACTCCAGCCGAAAATCATAATGCAGGTGCGACGCCAGGTGCTTCTGCACACAAAAGATCACCTGCTTCCCCGACCCCTTTCCCCCCGTTGGCTCCGGGGTCTTGCTGAAATCCCGCTTCTCCCGGTAGCGTTTCAGCGCCTCTGGTGCATGGCGCTTCGTCACCTTCGCCGTTCGGGCTTTCTTCGTGGCCATTTTTTTCTCCTCGCTCGAAGATCGCAAGCAAGCTCCGGGCCAAAAATATCGCTGCTCTTCCAAGACAGCGTGGTATACTTTTGCGCGAGGTGCCTATGCAAATCTTACTGTCACAGCAGGTTCAGAACGAAATTGATCACTTGGTAAAATCTGGCTGTTACCAAACTCCAGAGGAAGTAATTGTTGCTGCTTTGGCCAGTCTGCAACAACAGGTCCGCTATGGTGACTTCGGCCCGGGAGAGCTGGACGCGCTTCTCGCAGAGGGCAAGAAGGACATCGATGCCGGACGGGTGATGGGGTTGGACGAGGGATTCCATGAACTAAAACGCCGACATGACCAGCGCCAGGGCGGGATCTCCGAATGAGGGTGGAACTCACGGAGGCGGCCCTGACCGACTTGGACGAAATCTACAATTACATTGCTCGGGACAGTATTCAGGCGGCCGAAAAAGTCCTTGCGGATCTGAAATCCGCAATGCAGCGCTTGGGCGATCTGCCTGGAATGGGGCACGAACGAAAGGATGTCAAAAACCCGCATTACCGCTTCTGGCGCGTCTACTCCTATATGGCCGCGTACGTAGTGCGTGGCGACGTTGTCTACATCGTGCGCATAGTGCACGGAAGTCGAGACGTTGAACGGGTTTTCGATCCGCACCGCAGTTCGGGGGTAGACCCTAAGAACAACTAATAAGTGATCAAATCTTCCCAATCACCGCCGCCGCCACCTCGCTGCATTTCGCCTTGCCGCCCAGATCACCCGTCAACGTCTTGCCTTCATTGAGCACCGCAAACGTCGCCGCATCGATCGCATCCGCTTCCTTCTGCAGCCCGAACGTGTAGCGCAGCATCATTGAGCCCGTCAGAATCGTCGCGATCGGATTCGCCAGATCCTTCCCTGCAATATCCGGCGCGCTGCCATGAATCGGTTCGTAAAACGGTGTCGCCCGCGGAAGGCCCTTCGCCGCCAGATCGTACGTCGCCAGAAACTCATTGCCCAGGCACGCCGACGGCACGAGCCCGATCGAGCCGGCCAGCATGGACGCTTCATCGGACAGGATATCCCCGAACGTATTTTCCGTGACGATCACATCGAATTCGCTGGGCCGGCGCAGAAGCTGCATCGACGCATTGTCCACATACATATGCTCCACCTGCACGTCGGCATACTCCTTCGCCATCGCCGTCGCCACCTCGCGCCACAACTGGCTGGTCGCCAGGATGTTCGCCTTGTCCACCGACAGCAACCGCTTGCGCCGCTTCCGCGCCGTCTCAAATCCCACCTTCAAAATCCGCCGGATCTCCATCTCCGAATACGCCATCGTGTCCACCGCCTTGCGATCCGGCGCACTGCCCGTCACGCCCTGCGGCTGCCCGTAATAAAGCCCGCCGGTCAGCTCCCGGATGATCATGATGTCGATGCCCTTCTCAATGAGCGCCGGCTTGAGCGGGCACAGATGCCCGAGATTCTTCGGCAGCACCACGTGCCGCAGGTTGGCAAACAACCCCTTGCGCAATTCCAGGAGAGCCACGCGCTCCGGGCGCTCCTGCAGCGGCAACGTCTTGTCCCGATCCGGCAGCCCGACCGCCCCGAAGAAAATCGCATCGGAGCGCGCGCACAACTCCTTGGTCGCGGCGGGCAGCGCCGTCTTGTGGCCCTTGTCCAGCGCCGCCCACCCGATATCGCCCTGTTGCGCGTCGATTGTGTGCCCGAACTTTTGCGCCACGTGCCGCAGCACGCGCATCGCCGCCTCGATCACTTCCGCGCCGATTCCATCTCCGGGCAGCACCGCCAGTTTCATGTTCATCACGCGCTCCAGGAAAAAATTGCGAGCCCGCTAAGGTACGGACAAGCCGCCACGGACGCAAACACCGCCGCCGCCTTTCCCCGGCCGCGCCACCGTCGCCAATGGATGAGCTATTGACGCCCGCGCCGCAGAGCGCATGATGCTCCTGTCACGATCCTGAATCTCTTGGAGGAGCAAGCCATGATCGCCCGCCGCGTCCTTCTCGCCACCGTCTGCACCCTCGCCGCCGCCACCTGGGCCGGCTGCCAGAACCAGCAAACCGCCCCCAGCGCGGGCGCCAACGGCCACGCCATGATGTGGTCCAACGTCGATCACGCCGTCGCCGTGATCTATCCGACCAAAGGCAACAGCGTCTCCGGCACCATCAATTTCGTGAAAATGGGCAGCGGCGTCCATATCCACGGCACCATCACTGGCCTCACTCCCAACTCCACCCACGCCATCCACATCCATGAATTCGGCGATCAATCCTCCGACGATGGCAGCTCCGCCGGTGGCCACTACAACCCCGAGGGCCACTCCCACGGCTCGCCCACTTCCGAAATCCATCATGCCGGTGATCTCGGCAACATCACCGCCGACGCCTCCGGCACCGCCACCATCGACCTGATGGATAACGGCATCTCCATCGCCGGGATGAAAGACCCCATCATCGGCCGGGCCGTCGTGATTCATGCGAAGCCGGACGATTTCTCGCAACCCGTCGGCAACGCCGGCGGCCGCATCGGCGTCGGCGTCATCGGCATCGCCAAGTCCTCTACTCCCGCCGCCTCGACACCAGGCATGAGCGGGATGGGCGGAATGCACTGATCTCCGAATTCATCAGCAAGAATCCGGAATTGAGAATTGCAGGGATCGACGCGCCGCAAACGCCTCGATCCCTGCTACACTTCTCCTGTCGAAACTCCGTCCCCTGTCTTCTGTCTTCTGACTTCTGACTTCTGTCTTCTGACTTCTGACTTCGACTTCTCGTCCCATGCCCCATCTCTCCGTCAACATCAACAAAGTCGCCACCCTCCGCAACACCCGCGCGCTGGACATCCCTTCCGTCGAGCGCCTCGCACGCATCGCCCTCCAGGCCGGCGCCGCCGGCATCACCATCCACCCGCGCCCCGATCACCGCCACATTCGCCCCGATGATGTCACCGCCCTCGCCGCCCTCTGGCGTCAATTTCCCGCCACCGAGTTCAACATCGAAGGCAACCCCTTCATCGATTACATGGCCCACATCCGCGCCGTCCGCCCCACGCAATGCACCCTCGTGCCCGACACGACCGAAGCCTTCACCAGCGATCACGGCTGGTCGCTCACACCCGACGAACAAGCCACCCTCCGCCCCCTCATCCGCGAAATGCACGATCTCGGTTGCCGCATCAGCCTGTTCATGGACGCAGATTCCCCCGCCATCGAAACCGCCCGCGACCTGGGCGCCGACCGCATCGAGCTTTACACCGAACCCTACGCCGCCGCGTTCGTCAAAGGCGGTGACACGCTGGAGCAATCCCTCGACACCTATGCCGCCGCCGCCCGCCGCGCCCACGCCGCCGGCCTTGCCATCAACGCCGGCCACGACCTCAACCTCCACAACCTCCCAATCTTCCTTCAGCGCGTCCCCCACATCGCCGAAGTCTCTATCGGGCACGCCCTCATCGCCGACGCCCTCGAATTCGGCATGACCGAAACCGTCAAAAAATATCTTGCAACCTGCGCCAAGTAGCCATCGAGCCAGGAACGACCGTGGCTTTTCCTCACCCGGGTTGCGAAAATCCGTGATCTCGATCCGGCGGAAGGGGCGGCGATCGCGCAGCTATGGGACGAGCGGCGTTTCAATGGGGGCTGGGTCGATAATTTTGCGGGGAGCCCTTAGAATAGCCGCGCTGTACGCAAGGAGTGTGATGATGGCAATCGTTCGCCGGACGATGGTGGTTGCGGGAGCGGTGTCGTTCGCCGTGGGAACTGCGGCGATGATGACCGGATGCGATGCGGATATGTCGGCGCCGACGCGGCCGCGGACGCGGAACGTGCTGGGTCCGCAGAATGGCGGGCAGCAGAATGCGGAGCAGCGGGAGGAGGAAGCGCCTGCGCGTGCGGTGCCGCAGGACCGGGGCGGGGAGTTTCCGGGGCAATCGAAGGGGCCGGCGGGCGGGGGGAAGGGGGAGGGTCGGGTGGCGACGTTGTCGAGCGTGAATCTGCCGGTGACGCAGTTCAACACGGATTTCTACAAGGGGATGATTCCGCATTTGCCGGAGAAACCGCCGGCGCATCCGACGATCGGGTCGGTGCCGGTGGCGGGGACCGGGTGGCGGGTGCAGTTCTGGTGGGGAGAGAACCTGCCGATGGAAAGTTATCCGCATCGGAACTGGCCGGAGTCGCAGACGACGTATCAGGCGGCGCAGGTGAAGCACGATCCGACGTATTACTGGTATTTCCAGGACTTCGTGCCGGGCGCGAACAAGAACGTGGGGACGTTTGCGGGGGATTACTACAGCGACTTGTATGAGGTGCCGTGGTTTTATGTAAACACGGCGATTTTGCCGGCGTTGATGGTGATACAGGAGCCGTTCTCGCAGGTGCGGACGGAGCGTCTGGGAGCGGATCCGATTTATCTGGGTTATTTGCCGCCGGGGCCGATCGTGCCCTCGCCGCCGCCGGGGGAGATCACGTGGGAGTATCCGTTTTTGACGAACGGTCCGCAGACGTTCAGCGGGACGAGCACGATGCCCGCGGCGACGACGGCGACGCCGGGGATGGAGAGCGTTCCGGGCGCCGAAATGGCGCCGATACCGCCGACGCCGGGGCTTCCGGTGGTGCCGCCGCCGGCCGATGAGGGGCCGGGAGTGCTGGTGACGCCGCAGACGAATGTGCAGCCGGCGGGGACGCAGCCGGCGACGCAGCCGTGAATGGGGAATGATCGCGAGAATTGCGTGGCGGCAGGCGTCTCGGACGCCTGCCGTTTTCTTTTAGCTTCAGGATTGTGAGGGGGCGGGCGGGGCGATAGACTTTTGCGTGGCCGTGCAGGCGGCCGACGGTCCGCGTGAAGGGTTGAACCCGCCTGGAGTGGCCGCCGTGATTTTTGCGGCGGCCGTGCGAGACATTGTGGCCTTCTTTCTTGCCCGAAAAGTGCGGACGCTCGGGCGCTTCGGAAGGAAGGTGTATCGTGGCCAAGGGCGATTTTGCGCGGGGAACAGGGATGGAGGGAACGGGGCTGCCGCCGAGGGCGAATCTGGCGTACATTCGGAAAGTGTGCAAGG
Source organism: Phycisphaerae bacterium (assembly GCA_035545015.1). Taxonomy (GTDB): domain Bacteria; phylum Planctomycetota; class Phycisphaerae; order WQYP01; family WQYP01; genus CALCHA01. The sequence continues at coordinate 128,862 of DASZZD010000024.1, read as the reverse complement.
AGCGGGTGAAGGTGCTGCGCGCCCGCGGTGGGGCGGCGACGCTCAGCGCGGTGCAGCGGGCGGTGGCGCGGGAATATGGATTTGGGAAGTGGCAGGAACTGGTGGCGGCGGTGGCGGCGAAGCGGGCGGTCGCTGTGCCGACGGAGAGGCCGATGGCGGCGCGGGTGGAGGCGTTTCTGGAGGCGGCGGTTTGCCCGGGGAGTGGGGATCATCGTGCGGGAACGCTGGCGGCGGCGCGGGAAATGCTGGACGCCGCGCCGGGGCTGGGGAAGACGAACATCTGGACGGCGGCCGTGACCGGTGATGTCGATGCCCTTCGGGGTTTGCTTGTCAAGCGGAGAACGCTGGCGGGCGAGATTGGCGGGCCGCGGCGCTGGGCGCCCCTGAGTTATCTGTGCTTCTCACGGTTTCTGCGATTCGAGAAGCGGCGGAGCGGCGAGTTCGTCTCGTGCGCGCGCATGCTCCTGGATGCCGGCGCGGATGTGCAGACGGCATGGGTGAACGCGGAGGATGGCGTGAAGGAGTCGGCGTTGTATGGAGCGGCGGGCGTGGCGAACGATGCGGCGCTGACACGGGTGCTTCTGGAGGCGGGGGCGGATGTGAATGATGGCGAGGCGTTGTATCACGCGGCGGAGTTTTCAGGGGAGGAAGCGCGCGAGGTGCTGCGGCTGATCCTCGCGAGAAAACCGCGGCGGGAATGGATGGCGTATTGTCTCGGGCACAAGCTGGATTTTGAGGATCTGGAGGGGGTGCGGGTTTTTCTGGAGGCCGGCGCGGATGTGACTTGCCGGAATGAAGGGGGAATGTTGAAGGGCTGGACGCTGTTGAATGTGGCGATCCGGCGCGGGCGCAGCGCGGCGGTGGTGGAGGCGTTGATTGAGGCGGGAGCGGAGGTCAATGGCGTGGGGAATGATGGTGTGCCGCCCTTGGCGCTGGCGCGGCGGCTGGGGCGGGTGGAAGCGGCGCGTGTGCTTGAGCGGCATGGGGCGCGGGCACAGATGAGCGGGAAGGATGCGTTTCTTGCGGCGTGCATGGCGGGGGACCGGCGGCGGGCGCGGGCGCTGCTGAAGAAATCGCCGGAGCTGATGGAGAGCCTTGAGGCGGAGGATCGCAAGCTGGTGGCGTATGCGGCGGCGGCGGGGAATGCGGGCGCGGTGGCGTTGATGGCGGACCTTGGGTTTGATCTGGAAGCGAAAGGGGAGTGGGGGGCGAGCGCGCTGCATCACGCGGCGTGGCATGGGCATGAGGAAGTGGTGGAGCTGCTGCTGAAGCGGGGGGCGCGGACGGGAGCGCTGAATCAGTGGGTGGGAGATGTTCTGCAGACGGCGATTCATGGGGCGACGCACGGGGGGCATGTCCGGGGAGCGGCGATCGTGAAGCGAATCGTGGAGCGGGTGGGAGAGGCGGGGGTGACGGAGAAACATCTGGAGGCGGCGCGGGAAGGGGCGGGCGAAGCGGGAGGTGAACAGGTGCTGGCGGTTTTGGAAAAGGCCCGCGCGGTCGAGCGGGATCCGGTGATCGAAGCGTTGCCCCCCCACCGGCGCGGGCACAAGATCGCCACGTGGAAGCCGCTGATGGATGCCGCATTCGTGGGAGATGCCAGTCGGATTCGCAGATTGCTCGCTGCCGGTGCGAATCCGAATGTTGTCAGCACGACGCCGGCGCACTACAGGCCGTTGCACCGTGCCGTGGAAGGGAAACTGAGCCACCCTCGTAGCGAGCGGCATGAGGAAGCGGTGCGCGCGCTGATGGAGGGCGGGGCGGATGTGAAGCTCCGCGGCGGAAACGATCAGCTCACGGTGCTGGGGCTGGCGGCCGTGGGCGAATGGCGTTTTGTGCCGATGTTGCGGGAAGCCTTCGGACCGCTCGACTTTTTTCACGCCTGCGTGCTGGGTGAGGAGCGGCTTGTGGGGGAGTTTTTGCGGGATGATGTGCGCCTCGCGCGCAAACGCGATGAAAATGGCTGGACGGGGTTGCATTATTGCGCCAACTCCGCCATGTTCAGCACCTCGCCGCAACCGTTGCTCAAGATCGCGCGGCGGTTGATCGCCGCGGGCGCCGAACCGGGGGCGACGTGGCTCTGGCATGGCAAGTGGCCGGTGGCGCCGCTGTTTGGCTGTTGCGGCCGGCATGATTTCCCGCAGATGGCGGAGCTGCTGATTCTCGCCGGCGCGAGCGCGTGCGATGGTGAGAGCGTTTACCACGCGGCGGAGAATGGACACGCGGGCGCGCTGTCGGTTATCGAGCGGCTGACAGACAAAAAGCAGTTGGCCGCGGAGTGCACGAAGGCCCTGGTCACACAATTGCACTATGGCCGGATCAGCGGCGTGGAGTGGCTGGTGGGGCACGGAGCGGATGTGAATGCGGTATCGCCGGTGTGGGGAGCCTCAGCCCTCATGCAAGCGAAGCAGCGCGGCGTGAACAAGAAGGTGATGCGGCTGCTGGAACGGGCCGGAGAGAAGGGATGAGCCGCCACCGATCGCCGGAGATAGCTCCCGTCCCTTCGACGGGCGCCGCTCACACGCCGGGGTTGTAATTGACGAAGCGTGTCTGCCCCGAGAGGTACGTCAGCTTCACGTTGTCGCAGGGGCCGTTGCGCTGCTTGGCGACGATGACGAGGGCTTCGTTGACCTTGTCGGGGTTGGCATCCATCCATTCCTGGTCGCCGCGGTGCATGACGGCTTCGCGGTGCAGCAGCATGACGACGTCGGCGTCCTGTTCGATGCTGCCCGATTCGCGGAGGTCGCTGGTGCGCGGGAGGCGTTGCTCCGATTCGCTGGCGCGATTGAGCTGCGAAAGGCAGAGGATCGGGACGTTCAGCTCGCGCGCGAGGGCCTTGACGCCGCGGGAAATCGTGGCGATTTCCTGCTGCCGATTGTCGGCCCGGCCGGGAGCTTCCATGAGTTGCAGGTAATCCAGCGCGATCAGCTCGATGTTGTATTGCAGTTTGAGGCGGCGGGCCTTGGTGCGGAGGTCCATGAGCGTGAGTCCGGGGGTATCGTCGATGAAGACCTGTCCCTTGGCCAGATCACCGACGGCGTAGGAGAGGCGGTCGCGGTCCTGCTTGGAGAGCATGCCGCGGCGGAGTTTGTGGGAATCGACGCCGGAGCGGGAACAGAGCATGCGCTGCGCCAACTGCTGCTTGGACATTTCGAGGGAAAAGACGGCGCAGGCCTTTTCGCGGTCGATGGCGACGTGCTCGACGATGTTCATCATGTAAGCGGTTTTACCCACGGAGGGCCGCGCCGCGATGATGATCATTTCGCCGCGTTGGAGGCCGCTGGTGAGGTTGTCGAGTTCGATGAAGCCCGAAGGCAGGCCAGAGAGATGCTCGCCGGTCTGGCGATCGAGCATTTCGAACGTTTCGTGGAGCACGTCGGTAAGCGGGACGGCCTGGTTGGAGGTTTTCTGCTGGGCGATTTCAAAGATGCGCCCCTCGCCGCGATCGAGAATCGTGGCGGCTGGATCGCCCGATTCGTAGCAATCCCGGAGGGTGCTCGTGCACGCGGAAATGAGGGAACGAATGGTCGCCTTCTCCTTGACGATCGCCGCGTAATACTCGGCATGCGCCGATGTGGGCACCGCGTTGGCGAGGTCCTTGATGTATTCGATCCCGCCGACCTGCTCAAGCAGGCCCTTGGTCTTGAGCGTCGAATGCAGGATCATCGCATCCACGGGAGTGTTCTGCTCGAACAACTCCGTGAGCACGCGGAAGATGGTCTGGTTTTCTTCCTTGAAAAATAGCTCGGCCTTTTGGAGGAACATGCAGACGGGGCCGATGACCTGCGGATCGATGATCATCGAGCCCAGCACGCCGGCTTCCGCGGCGAGGTCATGCGGCGGCAGACGGTCGACGAGGGCATCGACGCCCGCGCCGGCGATGCCGAGAGGCTTGGGACGGGCAGTGGTGGGAAAGGTGGACATGGGCGTAGTTATACGTCGGCAACCGGGGGCCTGCATCGGTAATTATGTTCCGACAGGATATCCCGAATCTATCCACATTCCGCGAGAGCGATTTTTCAAGGGTTGGCGCTATCTGCCGGCTCAGCCTTGCGGGTCCAGACGCGCGTGCGCCAGGTGTGAAAGAGATAGGGACGCCATTCGTAATGCCAGGCGTAGCGTTCGGTGTCCACGAGCGACCATTCGGGCCCGAGGACCTGCCCGACCTGGGCGTCGGTCAAGGGAGCGTGATCGGCGGGCAGGTCGCCGTTGCGATCGGTGAGGACGACGACGGTCACATCCGGATCGATGGCGGCGAGGCGGAGGAAGCGCACGGTCGGAGATTGAGGCGTGGCGGGGAGGTCGCGGGCATTGTTGACGGCCCCGAGGCGATAGAAGACGCCGCCGGTGCGACTGGAGCGGAGGCGTTCGTTGGGATCGGGGCGCTTGTGAAGGGCGAGCGTGTAGGACACGACATCGACCTCGCCGAGAAAGGAGACCGCGGGGTTGCCGATGGCGACGTGTTCCCATGTCCCGCCGTCGGCATAGCGGGCCGCGATTTCGGCGGCGCGCTGAAACGGAGCGTTGCGGTAGGTGAGCTGGTTGGTCAGCAGGGAGACAAAAGCGCAAAAGAGGGCGGCGAGCGTGAGCAAGCTGATGCGCAGGACACGCGTGGGCAAGCGCCCAATCGCGGCCGCAAACCAGAGAATCAGCGCAGGCGCAACAATGGCCAGATAACGCGGCTCCCAGATCGGCTGCACCGTGATGCCGTGCCAGATGCGCTGGTGCCACGGCGACTCCTTGGGAATCCATGTCAGCAGCAACGCAATGGTTGGCAGCGCGATCCAGACGGCGACCCACCAGGGCGGTGCGAAGCGGGCGGGGGATTTTTTCGATTCGGGCGGGGGCGCGCGGCGCGTCACTCGCCACCAGGGGATAAGCCCAAGCGCCAATGTCAGCAGCAGCGCCGCGCCCGCCACGCGATCCACCGTCGCCAGCCACGCCCACGAGCGCGTGGCCAGGTGGGCATCAAAATCCGGCCCCAGCGTGAACCAGCTTTCGATGGCGGGGCTCGGCGGATATACGGGCCACAGGAATCCCAGAAGTTGCTCGGTCGCCAGCCCCGCCACCGTGGACCACGACATATCCGTGTAGCGCGTGATCCACAGCAGCGAGATGTCCTGGCCACGATCGGCGAGTTTCGCGAGATATTCGTTCCGGCCCGCATACCAGGAGATCGGCAGGATGGCCATCAGCGCGACGCACGCCAACCACACGGGCGCATTGAGCGGCTTGAGGCGCGGGGACGTGATCAGGAAAAGCAGCTCCAGCAGCACGAGCGTCCAGGCCAGGGAATGCGTGGCGGTCATCGCCAGGCCGCTGAGCAGGAACAGCGGCACGTAGAGCAGGTGGTTCTGCGTGCGGAGCCAGTGAAAGAAGCAGGCGGCGTTGAGGACGGCAAAGAAGAGCAGGGGAGCGTACATTTTGATATCGCGGGAGTAGTAGATCAGGAACGGATTCACCGCCGCCAGAAGCGCCACCGCCAGGGCGATGCGCCGCCCGGTGAAGGCGCGGGCCAGCAGATACATGGCGGGGACAGTGAGCGTGCCGAAAAGGGCGGGCAAGAAGCGTGTGACGGCGGGGGAAAAGGCGAAGGCGCCATTTCCGGTGAGGCCCTCGACGGCATTGCACCAGGCGCGCAGCAGCACGTACCAGCCTGGCGGGAAGCCCTGGTCTGACAGGCGGAGGAGGAGGTAATCGAAGGAGCTCTTGATGCGGCCGATGGTGTAGGATTCGTCGGTCCAATAGGCCTGGTATCCGAGCCGCCAGAAGCGCAGCAAAGCCGCGAGCAGGGTGACAGCGGCCAGGGCGAGCACGGCGCCGCGCCGACCGCGCCACCAGGGCCGGTCCGGGGGCGCCATCGCAGGGTGGATGGACAAGGTGCTCATATGCTCCACAACGAACAGACCTGCCCGGTTGTTACCATGACGGACAGCAACGGGCAAATCGTGCCAGGGGCTTGCCGGCGGCATTCCCGGGGGTGACATTTTTAATTCCGCCAAGCGTTGTTTCAGGGAACGGGTAAAGTCCCGAGCAGCAACGTGAGGATGTGAGAGGGTGCGTGGGCGATGGGCGGATAAGCTGGCAACGCCCCCCGAGGCGGCCGGCTCGCGACGGAAGGAGTGAACATGCGGATGAATTTCCTCACAAGGGCTGCGACGGCCGCGGTGCTCGCTGGATGCGGCTCCGCCGCAGCGCAGCAGCCCCGGCAGCCTGGGAAAATTAACACGTCATCGGCCATGATTCTCACCGCCGCCGGCGCTCCCGCGTCCACGGCCCCAGCACCCGCCGGGGCAACCGGCGCCGCGGCGACGCAGCCGCTGGTCGATCCGGGGCCATGGAAAGCGGCGATCGAGCAGCTCGGCAGCGAGGATTTCGCGACCCGCAAGGCCGGCGCCACGGCGCTCCAGAAAGCGACCTGGCGTAATCTGGACCTGCTGCGAAAACTCGGAAAAAGCGCCTCCGACCCTGAAGTCAAGGAGCAATTGCTCGCGCGAGTGCAGCAGATCGAGGAGGATCTGGCCGCGAATCCGCCGCCGATCACGCTGCAACTGGACAACGCGAATTTTTCCGAGATGGTCGATGCGCTGGGCAAGGCGCTCGATCGGCCGCTGCAGGCAATTGGGGGGAGACAGGGCGGCCCGTACACGATCCACGCGGTGGACAAGCCATTTGCGCAGGTGCTGCGGGAGCTCAACGAGCACGGGAGCGTCGCGGTGCAGGGCCGGGGGTATCAGGTGCTGCCGGGCGCGGCGATGTTTCACGGGGTGACGGCGGGCCCCTTGCTGATCTATCCGATGAACATGGTGTACCAGCGGACGGTGAATTATCAGCAGGCCGGCCCGCCGGCGCCCGGGGATGCGACGCTTGCACTATGGCTGCATATATTCGCCGATCCGCGGCTCAAGATCGTGCGTTACGACGGGATGGAGCTCAGCACGGTGCGGGACAGCGCGGACCACGAGATGGTCAGGAAGCCGGGACAGGATGGCGGACCCATCGTGCGGGCGCAGCGCATGAACGTGGGCGGGCAGTGGATGTTCAACGAGACGGTGCAACTGGAGCCCGGCGGAAACGCGCGTCAGGTATCGCTGGTGAAGGGAACGGTGCGGCTGGAGGTGGGGGTGGAGCATCAATCGCGTGAAGTGCCGGACATGGAAAAGGCCGTGAACACCACGATCAACCTGGCCGGGCGGAAGATCACGTTTTCCAGGTTTCAGGTCACGCCGCAGAAAATGATCGAATTTCAGATGAACATGCAGACGTCTGGGCGGGCCCTTGGCAACGGCAATGAGGACCATGGGGTCACGATCAACATGGTGGATGCGAAAGGCAAGCAGGTTGTGACGGAGACGACCCTGGGCAGTTGGGGCGGCAGCCTCGGCGGGCCTTACGCATCGCCGATCAAGGCGACCTTTTCGGTGACGACGAAGTCCAAAGAGCTGGAGATTCCCTTTGAAATCAAAGACCTGCCTTTGCCGTGATGTCACTGGCCACGAAAACACGAACGGCGTGCGACGGGGGGATTGTCCACAAATGCCCACATATCCGCACGAATGCGCTGTTTTTTTACCGAATGGGCCGCGCGGACAGCGAATCCCTCGAATATAGCCTTTGCCGCTCGCGGTTTCTGTCGCGAGCCCGCTGGCGAAAATCTATTTGTGAACATTTGTGTTCATTTGTGGATGGTTCCGTCGTCGTTTCGTGCGTCCGTGTTTTTTCGACGCTATTCACGTATTACCGACGTTGAGTGTGGACAGGTAGGACTCCAGGTCGCGGTGCGCTTTTTCGATACCGTCCTGGAGGTCCCGGATGCGTTTGTTGGTGTCATTAAGCTCCGTTTGTTTGTCGGTGAGGGCTTTGACGGCTTCGTTGCGCGACTTGGTGTCCGATGCAAGCGCGTCGATGTTTTTGCGCAGGTTGTCCTCATCCTGAAGAATGCTCGCCCGGTCGGCGTCGGCGGTCTGTTTCTGGCGGTTGAGATCGGTGAGCTTGCGCTGCATGTCGCCCGCGGTAGACAGGGCTTTCTGGACGGTCTTGGGCAGGGTGTCGTTCTTGGCCCACGTGTCGAGGCCGGTGATATCGAGGTTCATAATGGCCAGTTCCTCCCAGCGCGTGCGCTCCTCGACGACATCCACCGTTGCATTGCCCTTCGGGGCGACCGTGGTCTCGAACCGGTAAACTTTGTCGGTCTTTTCCAGCGGCTTCGCGGGAGTCTTGAGCGTGAAATCCGGCGAGCGCGGATGCTCGATGATCACATCCTTGGGCAGGTCGGATTTGTTTTCGATCTGATAGGTCTGCGACATCCGGTCGAGGTATTGCAGGCGCAGCACGCCGTTGACGATCACGCCGGTCATGAGGCTGTTTTTGGCGTCATGTTTGTCGGCATCGACGAGCGCATCCTGATCAACGCCGTAGGAAAGCAGGCGGTCCTGGCCGGGCGGAACGTCGTCGATGGAGGCGTCGCCGGCATAGCTTTGCGTCATTTGGCCGTTGGGACCTTTGACCATGTCGAGCACCGTGACCGGTCCGGCGAGTAGATAGTTCTTTGAATCGTTTTTCAGACGCACGCCGTGGAGAGGATTCCGGGGCAGGACGGATTGGTTGTAAATGCTGACCCGGTCGAAGGGGAGCTGGCCCGTGATGATCGGAATCATTGCGGAGCGCTGGCGGGGAAGCGACACATTGGCGACCGAGTACTGGAACATTTCGCCAACCTTCGAGGCGTCGGCGAGCGCGGCGACTCCCTGGGCGAAGTCGGCCGGGGGAACGGCGGCGGGAGTCATCATGGGCGCGCCCGCTTGTTGTTGTGCGAGCTCCCTACTTAAGGCCCCATTGAGCACCCTGGCATTGCCGCCGCGTCCGCCTCTTCCCCCGCCGCCGCCACCGAAGCCGCCACCGCCGAAAGCAGCCGTCGGGGCCGGCGAATTGAGGGCCTTTTCGTTCATGCCCTCGTCATACGTCTGCGGCGTGAGGCCGGCATAGAGCCTGGGCTGCACGACCGGGCGCGGCGCGTAGAGGGGCTGATAGAGGTCCTCGATGAAGGAAATCGGCCGGCCGCCGACGAGGTCGAGCTGGATGTTGTTCCAGTCGTTGTCGGTCTGGTTTTCGACGATGGCCCAGGCGGTGAGGTGGGCTTCATCCTTGGAGGATTGATCGGGAAGAATGAGGCGGTAGGAAGTCTTCCAGACGGGCGTTTCGACGACGTAGCCGATGGCGACGCGGCGATCGCCGGCGCCGTCGAAATTGACGATGACGGGCTTCTTGTCCTTGTCACGCGCCTGCGCCAGCGCGGCGAGGGCCTGATTGAGTTCCGACTGCAGCGCCGGATCATCCAGCGTGAGCTTCAGGACGTCGTCCAGCCGAATCGAGCGGATACCGGCGTCGGCGCCGCCGGTGATCAGATTGAGATAAGAAGTATGCACGACTTTCTGATCATCCTTCGGGCCTTCTGGGCGGTCCTTGGATTCCACGCCCAGAATGGTGCCGGTGAGCGTGTTGTCCGAGAGCTGTACCGTGACTTTCGCGCCGCGGATTTGCGAGAGGATGTCGGCAAAGCTGGGATTGCTGGAGATGTCGATCTGGAAGCTCTTGAGGGTTTTGGAGACGGGATTCTGCGAGGGATAGGTGATCGAGGTGACGCGGCCGGCGTCGGCATCGGAGACGACGAGGGACTTGAGCACATCGTTGATCTGGTCGGTTTTGAAGCGCAGTTCCGTGGCGGCGTTTCCGGTGACGGTGCCGGCGTGCTGGAAGAAGCCGACGCCGGAGGAAAACAGGACCACGCGGCGCACGGGGACATCCACGGTCGGGCGCTTTTCGGCGGTGGCGATGGCCGGCGGTTGCGCGGCGGGTTGGGTTGCGGGAGCGGGCTGGGGCCAGGCCGGAAGCGCTGCGGCGATGGCCAGAGCCACCAGTGCGGCGGTGCGGCAGGCATGAGAAGGGGTGAGGGCGGTCATGGGAATCCTCCGGGTTCAGGGGTCTGCTGTATTGGATGCGCGAGCGGGCGCGGCGGTTCCCGGAACGCGCGGGATCAGACGGGCAGGGGGAAAATCCCGGCAAGACGGAGCGGCCAATAGAGACAGAAAAGAACGAAGAGGATGGGCACGATCCACGTGCGCCGTTCGAGCGCGGCGATGACGCGGATGATCGGCGAACGGACGCGGGCCGGCAGGAACGCAAGCACGACCATCAGCAGAATCCCGGCCAGCAGCAGCGGGCCAAAGAGGTGATAGCGCAGCGACTCCAGCGGATGCCCGTGCAGGAGCGAGATGCAGGAGCGCGTCAGCCCGCAGCCGGGGCAGGGGAGCCCGGTGATGTGAAAGAACATGCAGGGCCACGCGGGCAGATGTGCGGCGGAAAGTCCGATCTGCGCGGCGGCGATCGCGGCGCAGGAGCGAACGACGATGGGCTCGGCCAGCGCCGCCGCGAGGGGAGCGCCCAGGCGCGCCCTGGTTGGCGGGGCGGGCGAAGGGGGGGCGGTCGGGGGCGCGGAACAGGTGGCGGCGGAGCACATGGCAACCAGCGTACGGCGTCATGGGCGAAACTCAAAATGCAAAACTCAAACCGTAAAGCCGGGGGAGGACGAACCGGGGTATGATGGCGACATGGCACGGCAATCGGCGGGCATTCTGTTGTATCGGCGGGGGGTGGAGCGTGGCGCGGGCGTGGGAGGAAGCGCGCTCGAGGTGTTGCTGGTGCATCCGGGCGGGCCGTTCTGGAAGAACAAGGATGCGGGGGCGTGGACGATTCCCAAGGGCGAGGTGGGGGAGGGCGAGGACCCGCGGTCGTGCGCGGTGCGGGAATTCGCGGAGGAGCTCGGGACGGGGCTGGAAGCGGTGGCGGAGGGAGAGTTGCGCGAGTTGCCCGTGGTGAAGCAGAAGGGCGGGAAAGTGGTGCGTGCGTGGGCGTGTCGGGGAAACATGGAGGTGGGGAAGGTGCGGAGCAACACGTTTCGCATGGAATGGCCGCCGCGTTCCGGGAAGTTTGTGGAGTTCCCGGAGGTGGATCGAGCCGCGTGGTTTGGGATCGCCGAAGCTCGTGAGAAGATTAACCCGGCGCAATCCGTGTGGCTGGAGTGGGCCGAGCGCCAAGCGCCGAACGAACCCTGACGCGGCCGCCTGTCAATTCTCCGAGGCGACCCCGCCTACTCGAACAGCAGCACTTCGTGGGCGGCGATCGTGGGAATCGCTGCCCGCACCTGGCGGCCATGGCGCGTGAGGCCGACGGATTTTCCGGAGACCAGCGAGCGGGCGCGCGTAAGCGGCAGGTCCGTGGGCGGCGTGAGGGCGATCTGGAAGGGTCCTGCGGGCGTGATTTCGGTGACGGGAGCGCGCCAGGCGTTCGGGTTGCAAAGATTCAGCAGATGGAGGATCAGGTGGTTCTGCTGGCGGTAAAGCTCGACATTCAGCAGGCCGGGGCCCGTGACTTCCAGGGGCAGGCTGTCGCGCGCGGCCCAGCGGACGATGTTGGCCAGCAGATCCCCGTGGTCCGCGAGGTTGAACTGGGCATACAGACGGTCGATGTCGGCGGGCAGATACACGACGCGGCCGGGATGGGATTCGTTGACGATCAGCGTGGGAATATCGGTCGAACGAGTGCGCATATAAACGATTTCCGGCGGGGATGACGGAAATGAAGGGATGAAGGTGGCGAGAACGGAGGCCTCGGGGGAAACATTCACCGCAAAGGGGATCGTGGCGCCGAACGGGAGGATGTCCGTGTCATCAAAGCCGGCCAGGACCGGGTGGCGGCGCGGGGCGGTGTGTGGTTCATCGGCATGATGCGGGCCATCGGTAATCGCGGCGCGCGACGGAAGCAGGCGCAGATAGGTATGCTGCGAAGCGGCACCGGCGCCGAACCCGCGTCCCCGCGCACCACCGCCCCCGGGAAGGGTGACGGGCTGCCGCAGGTGGACGCCGAGCAGGTCGGCAAGCGCGAAATCGGCGAGGGGCTTTCCGTCGTTGTCGACGGTGGCCGAGTAACCGGTCGCGATCAGCGCGCCGCCCTTGCTCACGAATCTTCGAACCGCGGCGAGCTGCGATTCCGTGAGCAGGCCGACATTCGCGAGGATGAGCACCGAGAGGGAATCCGCATCGCGATCGAGATGATCGAGATGCAGGGGGGTATAGGGAATGCGCGCCCGCACCAGCGCGTTGGTGAAACCCTGCCATGGCGACGAGACGAGATTGCCCGCATCGTCGCGCCCGAAGAAATCCGCGTTGCGATTCGACCACGCCAGCGCCACCGGCGCGATCGGCCGGCGGTTGATCAGATATTGCTGGTTCTCCGCATGCCACTTCATCACCGGAATCGCCGTCTGGTAGGAGCGTCGGTCTTCGGAATAGGCGGAGACGTGATGCCACCAGGGCATGATGCCGCCGGAGAAACCGGAGAGCATCCACAGGCGCGCCTCATCGGCGGACTTGGCCGACAGGCGGAACTGCGGCCGGCCGTGCTGATACATGGCCATGGATTCGGCCATGAGGGTTCCGGGCTTGTCCCACCCCATCAGCGAATGCACCATCTTGCCGATCTGCGCGTTTTGCGGAAAGCCGCTCCCATCCGACCGCGACTGCTCGTCCAGCAGCAGAAACTCCGCACGCTCCGCCACCAGCTTCAGATCGCGAAACGAAGTTCCCTGCCCCGTCGGCCCCGCCCCATTCATACCGATCCACAAACAGGTCGGTCCGCCGGCGCTTTTGGTCACGGAGTTGTTGAAATCCCACTGCTCCGTCCGCCGCTGGTAAGACCAGTCGATCCATTTGCGGTACACCGGATCGTCCCAATTCGCGCCCGCCGGAAGATCGGCGTTCGCGAAATCGTGGAACTTCTGCTTGCACGCGTTGCAGTGGCAGATCATCGAGCGCTCCACGCCCGACCAGATGTTGTCGCCGAAACCCTCCGGCCGATAGCGCGCGATGATCTCCCGCATGATGTCCGGCAGCCACTGCGAGTAATAAGGCGTGTTGATGCAGGAAAGATAATACTCGCCGGAACGATACGGCCGCCCGTTCGCGTCCACCGCAAACCAGTCCGGGTGCGCATCATAAAGAGGCTGATAGGCCTTCGAGGAATCCATACGTGCGACGACGAAGAGCCCCTCGTCGCGCGCGGCACGCGCGAGGTCGCCGAAAAGATCCCGCCCGTTCAGCTCCGGCGGCCGGTGCTGAAGCGTGTATTGCGATGGGTAATAGCACACGATGCCCCCGGCATTCAGGATCACCGCATCCAGACGCGTCCGCTTCCACTGCTTCCGCCAGAACGCGATATCGAAATTCTGCACGTCGGCTTCGGTGATGTTGATCTGTCCCCAGCGGTGCGCGCGGCGATACCACGGCTCGCCGCCGCCGCCGGCGCCCGAAGCCGCGGCCGTCGCCGAATGTCCCGATGGCGTCGCGGCGCATGCGCCCGCGGCGATCGAAGAGGCGGCCGCAACGGATTTGAGAAACATGCGCCGGCTGGATGCGTCGGTGGTCATAGTCGCCCTCTCATGAATGCGTTACCAGGAAAACCGCGCCTGGCCGAGCATATTGCAGCAATTCGCGCCGCATGGTGAATTACGCGCCCGCGGGTACACTGCCCCCATGCGCGACTTGCGGATCATCTCCACCTGCCAGGGGGCCAGGGAGGAAACCGCGCTCCACGCCTCGCTGCAAAAGCTCGGTTTCACCGCCTGCTATTTTTTTGAACATAACCGCCGCGGTCTCTCCGCCTGCTACAACGAAGCCCTCGACCACGCCGCCGGCACCGACGCCATCCTCGTGCTGGCCCATTCCGACCTCGTGATCGCAGACGCCTCCGCCGTCGACAAAATCGTCGCCGCAACCCAATGGGCCGATGTCCTGGGACTCGTCGGATCAGCCGAATTCACCGCCGATATCGAGCAAAACGCCTATCGTTGGTCCGCCTGGCCCCGCGCCGCGCTCTCGGGCGCCGTCGAGCATCCTTACGGACCGCTCACCTGCTGGGCGGTCTTCGGGCCCACCCCGCGCCGCTGCGTGATCCTCGATGGATTGCTGCTCGCCGTTGACATGCTCTCGATCGGCGCCGTGCGCTTTGATGAACGCTTCGCCTTTCACCTCTACGATCTCGATTTTTGCCTCACCGCCCATCGCGCCGGACTCGTCTGCGCCACCGTGAATGTCTATGTGCAGCATCTCTCACGCGGTAATTATGAAGCGCCGGCGTACCTCGAAGCGGCGGCCGAGTTCCGGCGCAAATGGAGCAACGTGCGCGAGCGATGCTGACGCCCTCGACGGAATCCCTATGTCCGACCTCACGGCCGCACAACTGATCTCCATGGCCCGGCAGCTTCTCGCGGCCGGAGACCTCGCCGGCGCCGAAGGACTCGCCCGACGCGCCATCGCAATGACCGCAAACCCGCCGGTTTCTCGCGACGCCTGGATCGTGCTGGCACATATCGCCCAGCAGCGCCAGGACCTCGCCGGCGCGCAAGCGTTTTGGCGGAAAGCCGCGGCGATCGGCGCCGCGGCCGGCGTTCAGGAACTCCTGGCGGCGGAAATTGAAAGATTGCTGCGCAACGCCGGAGACCGTCCCGCGGATCCCGTCGCGTGGTTCGAGGCCGGCAAAGCGTTGCAGGAGGCTCGCGACCTCGATCGCGCCCTCGCCTGTTATCGCCGCGCCCTCGAACTCGAGCCTCGCTACACCGCGGCCATGAACAACCTCGGCCTCGCGCTCCATGACTGCGGTGACACCCAGCCGGCGCTCGACGCCCTCAGCGCCGCCATCGACATGCCCGGCGGCGCCCTCTCCTGGGACAACTACCTCTACGTCCTCCATTTCCTCGATGGCGTCACCACCGAACGCATCGCCGCCGAGCACGCGCGCTGGGCCCGGTCCTGCGCCCCACCCGTCACCGGCACGCCCGCGCCCTTCCCTAACGAACGCGACCCGCACCGCCGGCTTCGCATCGGATATGTCTCGCCCCATTTCCACCGCCATCCGGTTGGGCGGATGCTCATCAAGCTGCTGGCCTCGCACGAGCATGCGAGCGCCGAAGTCATTTGCTATTCCGCCGGCCGCCGCACCGACGATATCACCGCCGCGCTCCGCCTGGGCGCCGACCGCTGGCTGAATGTCCATGGCAACACCGACGCCGCACTCGCCGACCAAATCCGCGCCGATCGCATCGACGTCCTGATCGATCTCACTATGCACATGAGCGGCAACCGCCTTGGCATGTTCGCCCTCCGCCCCGCGCCCGTCCAGATCACCTACCTCGCGTACCCTTCCACCACCGGCCTTCCGCAGATGGACTACCGCGTGACCGATCCGCTGCTGGACCCGCCCGGCAGCCGCCCTTATCCCGAAAAAAATCTCGCACTCCCCGACGCTTACTGGTGCTACGCCCCCCCCGCCGAGGCCCCGGAAATCAACACGCTTCCCGCCCTTTGCACCAATCATGTAACCTTCGCCAGCCTCAACGCATTCTGCAAAGTTTCGCCGCGCGCTCTCGCTGCGTGGATTCGTATCTTGAATCAGGTTCCGCGTTCCGAACTTGTCATTCACGCCTATCCCGGACCCCATCGCGCCCGCGTGCTCGGCCTGTTTTCAGCCGCGGGCGTAGCACCCGATCGCATCCGTTTCTTCGACCGCCTGCCGCTCAAAGACTACTTAACGCTCCACCACCAGATCGATATCGCCCTCGACCCCTTCGCCTATGCCGGCGGCACCACCACGCTCGACGCCGCCTTCATGGGCGTGCCCACCATCTCCCTCGCCGGCCATGCGCCCCACACGCGCGGCGGCGCCAGCATCCTCACCGCCCTGCAATTGCCCGAACTGCTCGCAACCGCCCAAGACCCATACATCGACGCCGCCGTCCGCCTGGCAAGCGATCTGCCCCGCCTCTCCAATCTCCGCCAAACCCTGCGCCTTCGCCTCACCGAAAGCGTCCTGTGCGACGCCCCGCGCTTCGCCCGCGCATTCCACGCCGCCTGCCGCAACGCATGGCAAAATTGGTGCGCCGCCGGCATCCCATCGAAACCCGATTGATTAGAGATTGTTCCGCCCCAGCTTCTCCCGCACATACTGCGCCCGCGCCGCTTTCCGCGCATCCCCATCCAGCGGCTTATTCAGCGACCGCTGCAAGTGCGCCGGCTGCGTATGCAGGAACAGCGAATTGATCGCCCCTAAATCCAGCCCCGTCACCCGCTTCATCACCACCCCCAGCCGCAAATGGCTCAGGAAAAACAATGTTTCCTCGCTCGACAGCAGCCGGGCATATTTCAACACCCCGATCGCCCGCCCAATCTTGTCATCCAGCGCCAGCGGCCGCTCATTTTCCAGAACCTGCCGCGCCGCCAGCTCCGCCATGATGATCCGCGGAATGATCGCGTCGTTGAACTCGTTCAGAATCTCCTGCTCCGCCCGCCCCAGCGTCGTCTGGTTGCTGATCTGGTAAAAATCCCCAATCGCCTCCGTTCCCTCGCCATACAGCCCGCGCACCGCCAGGTGCATGTCCTTTGCCGCGCGAAAAACCTTCTCGATATCCCCCGTCAATTTCAGCGCCGGCAAATGCAGCATCACGCTCACCCGCAGCCCCGTCCCCAAATTCGTCGGGCATGCGGTCAAAAATCCGAACCGCTGCGAAAACGCAAAATCCAGATGCTCCTGCAGCGCATCATCCAGCCGGTCCGCCTCATCATACGCTTCCTTGAGCTGCAACCCCGATCGCAGCACCTGCAGCCGCAGATGGTCCTCCTCGTTCACCATCACGCTCACCGCTTCATCGTTCGAAATCGCCACCCCGCGCGATCCTTCCCCCGCCGCATGCTGCTTGGAAATCAGGTGCCTCTCCACCAGCATCTGCCGGTCGATTTCATCCGTCTTCTCCATGTCCACGTAAAACGTCGGCCGCGCCTGCGACAGCCCCATGAGCTGCTCCCGGCAAAGCTTGTGCAGCTCCGATCGCTGCAACCGGTTCGCCTTCGACATGAATGGATACGACGCCAGATTCCGCGCCAGCCGTATCCGCGAGGAAACCACAATCTCATGCTGCGGCCCGCTGCCCGCAAGCCATTCGCCGGATTGATTCGCCAAATCAGAAAGTTTCATGCGCCGCTATCCACCCTTAATGGCCGGAAGGAAAATGATCGGTGACCGTGTAATACTTCACCGTGGAACAAGCGAAATTGGGGCTCGCCGGATTCACTTCCACGCGCCTGTCCTTCGGAAGCACCACCAGGTCCAGATCCTCCATGGGAATCGCCCCCAGCAGCACTTCATCGCCCATCACCAGGGCGCCGAAAAATCCTCCACGATTCTTGAACCGCAGTTCCACCGGTCCCACATAAGGCACCAACCGCCGGCTGCCATCCCCAATGACCACCTCCCGCTTTTCCAGCTCCTCAAGTTGAAGCTGCATGCGAATATGCTCCGGCACGATGAGGCACACGGCGCCCGTGTCGGCCAACGCCTCTACTTCAATCGGCTGGATCTGGGAAAGCCGGGGATTCGACAACTTCAACATGGCGTATGTGAGTCCCATTCAAGGAACTATAAAAGATATCTCACGCTTCTTCGAGCGTCCGTATCTGGTCCCGCAACTTCGCCGCCGCCTCATAGCTTTCCGCCTCCACCGCCCGCGCCAGCTCCTTCCGCAATTTCGCAAGCTGCGACTGCCGCAATTTTACCGCATCGTGCGACGCGGCGTTCTTGCGCGCCGGATCGGGCGTTTTGCCCGTGTGATGCGTCGCCGATTGCTGCGCCCGCTCGATCACCCCCGAAAGCTGGTTCACAAATAGCTCGTAATCCTTCGGACACCCCAGCAGCCCCGTGTCCTTGAATTCCTGCCAGGTCATCCCGCATTCCGCGCAGCGCGCCGTCTGCGGATCGCTCACATTCGCCTGCGTTTTCAAAAACTGGTTCAGCAGATCGTTGATGTGCACATGCTGCGCTTGCTGAATATAGCCGGCCTCCTGCGCACAGGCCTCGCACAGGTGGATGTCGTGCGGCTTGCCATCGGATATCTCCGTGAGTTGCACGGTGGCGGGCTTGTTGCAGCGATCGCAAGTATGCACGGCCATGGGCAAATCCTCGGGGAAACAGCACACGCGGAACAGGGCCGGCGCGGTCCGATGAAAATGTTCCGCCGGGCCACACGGGCTCCCGCGCCGCGCGGTCGGCGGCGACGCTTAATCGTAGGCCGCCCCCCCTGCCGGGAAAACCCCCGGCTCGACAACCGGTTATTTCGTCGCGGCGTCCTTGTCGGATGAACCGATGACCACGCGCCGCGGCACCGCATCCGCGAACACGCGGTGATTGGACTTGTAGTCCCAATGCAGCTTCGCGACCTCGTGTATCTTCCGCAGGAAGGGCTCCGCCGCCACGTTGCTCGCCAGCGGCTCGGTCGCGATCAGCACAAAGTAATTCTTCGAGCGCTCGATGGCCACGCTGATGCCATGCTCGGCGAAGAACCGCGCGTTGCGCCGCACGTTCGCCTCCGAGCTGTCGGTCGCAATGAAGACATACAGCTTGTCGGGCTGAAAATGATAGGTATTGGGCTCGTAGACCGTCGCGCCGCCCGGCGTGCCGTTCACGGGCGGGCCGCCCCCTTGCGCCGGATTAGCCGCCGCCGCGCCGCTTGTCCGCTGCGGCGTCTCGCCGCCCGAGGGCGCCGCTCCGGCCGCGCCGGAACCGCCCACGGCGGGTAGCATTCCCCCGCCGGCCGCCTGACCGGGCCCCTTAATGGGGGTTTCCACCGAGCTGGACATGTTGCCGCCGGCCACCCCTGTCTTGTGCGAACGGAACGCCACGTAAAGAATGACCAAAACGATCAACACCGCCACGGCGCACGCGGCGATGATCGCCGGCCGGGGCACTTGTGAGAATTGCGAGAAAAATGACCGCTCCTTGCGCGGCCAGCTCCGAAGCGCCCCGCTGTGGCTCCCGCCGGCCGGACTTCGCGATGGCGATCCCAGCCCCGCCGCCCCCAGGCTTACGGGCTTGTTGGCCAGCGCCTCGGGAACGCGCTCGAGCTCGGCCTCGGGAATCGCTTCCGTGGATTTCGGCGCCGCCGCCGGCTCCGTGCTCTCCGCCGGCGTTCCGGGCGCAACACCCGGCGAGACCGGGGATGGCGTGGCCCGTGCGGGGGGGCGGATGGATGGAGTGACCGCGGGCGCTTCCCCCGCGGGCGGTGGTTGAAAAAGCCGGTGCTGAGCCGGTACGCCGCTCCCGGCATCGGCCCCGTTGACGTGCGTGGGGCCGCGCGCTTCAGGGCGCAGGGTCACGGGCTGTCCATGGTGAGTGCCATTTCCGTGGGCGGCAGGGTCTGCCGCAGGGGTCGCGCCCCCGGCCTGTCCCCCGGAAGCCGGCGCCGGACCGCCGCCCCCCCCCCCTCCGCCTACCGCCCCCCCCCCGCCGTTCACCGGCGCCCCCTGGCCCGGCACGCTGGGCGCCGCCGGATTGGTCTTGCTCGACCACCACGACGGTATCTTCAACGCCCCGGCGTTCTTGGGCACTTTCAACGTGCTCTTGTCGATCAGCTCGAAGAGCGCGGCTGCATCCTTGCTCTTGTTGGTCGCCATACTTCCGCTCCGCACGGCGTTCTACTGCCACTGGCGGACATCCTGCCCGCGCCTTCAGTCATTGGGACGCCTTCACTCTAGCTATTCTCGGCACCCCCGGCAATCGCCGTCCAATAAAACCCGCCACTGGCCTCTGCCGTGACACACTTCCCCCCTCACGTCATTTCCCCGCCCCCTCCGCCGCCGTCCCCAGCGGCTTCAACCGCGACTCGATCTCCGCACGCCGTCCCTCCAAAAATGGCGGCAAACTCAACCGCTCCCCTAAATGCTCCGGCGGCTCATCCGCAGCAAACCCCGGCCCGTCCGTCGCTATCTCGAACAACACCCCCCCAGGCTCCCGAAAATACAGCGACCGAAAGTAATACCGATCCACCGGACCGCTCGACGCCACCGCCGCCTCTCGCAACCGCTCCGCCCACGCGTCATACTCCTCGATCGTCGGTGTCCGAAACGCCACGTGATGCACCCCGCCCGCCCCCGCATGCGACCGCCCCAACCCCGGCTCTACCATCACATGCAGCTCCTCCGCCGCCGTCCGCGGAGCCTCCGTCATCCCAAACACATGCACCCTCGCCGACCCCCCTCCCGCCGCCCGCGCATCCGACCCCGCCGCCTCATACTCCCGCATCTTGTGCATCTTCATCAGCCCCGTCAGCACCCGCTCCGTCGGCCCAAGCTCCGCCACTGACATCGTGATCGGCCCGAGCCCCAGCAATTGATGCTCCGCCGGCACCGGACTCTTCTCCCACACGTGTCCCCCGTCGCCCGCCCCATCCACCACCAACCCCAACCGCTGCCCCTCCCCATCCTCAAACAGCACCATCTCCCGGCCCCCAACCTCCGCAATCCCCCCATGGGCGATACCCAACTCCCCAAACCGCTCCACCCAATACCGCAAGCTTGCCGCCGATCCCACCCGAAACCCGGTCCGCACCACCGACCGCGTCCCTCGCCGCTCCTTCGTCACCGGCCAATCAAAAAACGTGATATCCGTCCCCGGCGACGCCGCCCCATCCGCATAAAACAAATGGTACGCCGACGGATCATCCTGATTCACCGTCTTTTTCACGAGGCGCAGCCCCAACGTTTGCGTGTAAAAAGCCACATTCCGCGCCGCATGCGCCGTCACCGCGGTGAGATGATGGAAACCCGTGAGATACATGGAAAAGCTCCACAAAACGCAATCCATCACTTTAGCGCCCCCGGTCAAGCCCGAGTGCCAACCCCCAAAGTTTAGCCGTCGATCGAAGATCGACGCTTCCCCCCCCTGCAACGTCCGCCCCGGGAGCGTGTTATGCTGACAGGCAACAGGAGTCTCGCCATGAGCGCTTCCCTCCCTGTCACCCCCCTCACCACGTCCCGGGCGTCCCGCGACTGGCGCACGTACGCGCTGGGCATCGCCCTCTTCTCCCTCGCCATGCTCACCGTCGAAGGCGCCAACCACCTCTCCCGGTTCCGCGGCCCCTTCGCCCGGCAGATGCTCCTGGGCTCCATCCTGCTCGCGGGGCTCATGGCCGTCCTTTTCGCCCTTGCCGCCGGACGCACCTTCCGCCGCGTGCGGCTCGCCGAGCCTCCCGCCGTGGAGACTTGGTGGTGGACGGCTCCCTTCGCGGTCCTGCTGTGCGCCGGTCTCATCTGGTGGCAGGCCCTGGAACTGTGGCAGCGCATCTTCATCGACGCGGCCATCGCCGCCATTGCCCTGGCCAACTGGTGGGCCAACCGCCGCCGACGCAACGCCTGGCGATCGCTCCTCATTATCGCCCAGGGCATCTCCACGCTTCTGCTGTTCCACTGGCTCCCCCGCGAAGTGCACTTCCTCGAAGTCTGGCTCGTCCTCGGTTACGCCGTCGCCCTCGCCGCCATTTACCTTCTCTATGGCTGGGACCAGACCGACCACTGGGCCGCCCACGGACTCTGCCTCGGCTGCGGCTACGACATCCGCGCCCAATCCGACCGCTGCCCCGAATGCGCCCTGCCCATCGCCCCCCGCGTCCCGTGCGATTCGTGCCATACCCGCATCTACGCCACCCTCCTCCGCTGCCCCGCTTGCGGCATCAACCGCCACCCTTCACCGACTTGAACACGAAAGTCACGAAGGGATGAAGGACCACGAAGATTCTTTGGATTCTGGTCATCGCGCATGCTCCTGCTCGTCCATAGAGGGGAGTCGCGCCCAGTTTGTGCGCACACAGGTTGGGGGTGATTGGCGGTAAGGGGTTGTGGGGGAGGGGGTTGGGGTGGGAATTTTTTGCGGGGAATGCGCCCGGGGTTTGCCAGGTTGTGCGCGCGAGGGAGACGAGGGGGAATTGACGGAGAAGGTGTTGTGCGGACGGCTCGCTCTTGAAGTAAGTATCGTCAGGGAGGCGGTGCCTTCTATCCAAGGAAGGCGGTCCAATTGGTTCTAGTCCGCAGCTCCCGCAGTTTTTGAACGATGCGCTCGCTGTTTTGCGGGACGAACCCCCAGCGGCCCGGTTCATGCTTCATGTATTCGGCAAGTTTGTCCATTTCTTCGGTGATCGCCGCAAGGTTGCCGTGGGTTATGTACACTTCCTGAGGAAGCTCTGCAAGATGCGTCAGTCCAAGCTTCTTGGCGGCCGGCACCAAGAAATCCCTGATTGTACTGATGCCCGCAAATTCATAGGTTTCGATTTGCTGTGTTGTCTCGTCCTGTATAAATATACTTATCGACATTTTTTATCACTTAATTATTTCGGCGGTCCGTTTGTAGTCAACACGACTCATTTGCTACGTGTCGAGGGACTTAGGTTTTTCGCATCGACATCCTGAGAGAGCGTCGCGAGATTGGTACGGGCCGATTTTAATTGACTTTCCATACTGGTTATTTCGGAGTCAAGACGTTTAACTATCTGTTGACGGACGGCAGGAAGGATTGATTCGATCAGCGACCGGCGGTACTCAAATTCTTGGTCCGAGAGTTGAGGGAAGTCTTTGCGACGCGGGAGTGTTAAGTCGTAGCTTCGAATAATTGCGAAATTCCGATGCGAGCATTCGTTAGTGTTCCAAGTCAGCCCTTTACCGGGTGCGGAACTTCCATCTATGGATTCGAGGATCAGAACTGTTTCGGGAAACCTAATGTCACTTGCGCCGGGCAAGGGTGCAATAAGTACGGAAACGGTCTTAAGATCGGAGGGACCGAGGAGCACTTTTTCGATCGCAATGCTCGCAAAACGCTTGCCAGCCTCGCCCGGCGCAGTTGGCTCGTACTTGCCTGGGGCCACAATAACTATGAGATCTGCTTGATTGACCTTGCGTTCTAGTGGCGAAATGTTCGTCGCCGGATTTGTCTGAGCAACTAATGCGGCGAATAATGCGGCAGCGAACACTTTCCAGATATTCATTTTCTTTGCCCTCAAGGAATGAGCTGCAGAAGATTATCTTGGTCGTTCCCATTGAACGTCGTCGCGGGCGACAGGTATCCAAAGTCGGTTTCAGTTTTATAGCGGAACCATCCATTTGCGGTCACGCTGACCTCAAGACCATCAGGACCGGCGTTGTTGTTGCCGGAGTTGGCGACCAGGCCGATGGTGACGGGGCCGGTCATGGAGATCGTGGCGGAGGAGACTTCATTCCAGGTGAGGCCGTCACTGCTGTCGTAGCCGGTGAGGGTGTCGCCGGTTCGTGTGAGTTTGAACCAGGAGTCGCTGGGGGTTCCGTAGACGCTGGTGGTGGAATCGCCGGTGGCGTCGCGCTGGAGCCATTCGGCGGTGCCGTTGGTGGCCAGGACCATGGAGGCGTGGGGGGCGTCGTCGGAGAGGCCGTCTCTGATCATGATGCCGCCGAGGGCCCAGGTGGAGGAGGTTTGGCCGGAGTCGGCGATGTGGGCGACGATGGAGCCATCGCCTGGGAGTTCCTGGTATGCGTAATTGAATTGGTCGGAGGTATCCCAGATCTCGGGGCCGCCGCCGTTGACGGAGAAGGTGATGGTGCCGTTGTCGTAGGAGGCGGAGCCGGGCATGCCGGTAGTGCCCACGTCGGAGTCGAGCCAGCCGTTGGGGAGCGCTGTGGGGGAGGTGCCGGTGATGGAAAGGTTGTCGAAGGTGGCGGTGTTGGTGACGTAGGCGTTGGGCGTGGGCGGCGCGAGGTGGGGCGTGGGGTGCGCGCACGGGGGGCGCGGCGGGTGAGCATGGGGCCTTCTCCCTGAAAAGTAAGAAGAAATTAAGGGCGATCTGTGGCCTATAACCTGCCACAAGTACTTGGGGTCGTCAAGGGGAAAAGCTGGAAGAATCGCAAAGATGGGGGATTTGGGGGAAGCTCAACTGGATATTTTTTGGGAATTTGGCAGGGGGATGGAGGGGGCTTAGCTGCCGCCGAAGGTGCGGCGGGGCATGGCGGAGTCAGTGAGGATGAGGGTTTGGTCCTGGCCGCCGTCGGCGAGGATGCGGGTGCCGGCGGCGGTTTTGTTGGCGAGGGAGGTGGTGACGACGGCGCGGAGCATGGCGATGGAGGCGGGGGTGTTGGTTTGGGAGTTGGCGGGGATGAGGACGGGCTGGAGGTAAAGGGTGAAGGACTGGACGAAGGTGGACATGGTGTAGGTGACGGCGGGGGCGGAGCCGGTTTTGCGGGACATGAAGATGGTGCGGGAGGGGGCGTCGAACCAGTAGGTGATGAGGACGGGGTTGGAGGGGGAGGCGGTGGGGTCGAGGGAGTCGGCGTGGGTTTTGGCGAGTTGGATGCCTGCGACGCCGGAGCCTCCGGAGGTGGAAGGTCCGGCGAGGGGGTAACCGGGGACGATTTGGGCGGCGAATTCGGATTGTTCGGAGGCGTTGACGGTGAGGGAGGGGTCGTAGGGGCCGGCGGAGTCGCACATGCGGATGTCGGAGATGAGGTGGTACATGAGGTCGCGGCCGGCGTTGAGAAGCTGACCGCGTTGCTGTGCGTCCTTGTAGGAGTTGAAGGAGGAGCGGAAGGCCATGGCGACGGAGGTGAGGAGGAGGGAGGAGATGATGAGGCAGGCGAGGAGTTCGACGACGGAGAGGCCTCGTCGAGTGCTGAGGACTGAGTGCTGAGTGCTGAGAGTGGGCATGGGCGGAACCTTTTGTTATTGGATTTGGTAGGTGTTGATTTGTGCGGAGGCGACGACGGGGATGGTGATGCCGTTGGGCATACCGCGGGCGGGGTTGAAGCGGAAGAAGAGGTGGCCGTAGGAGGAGACGCCGTTGGGGAGTTCGGAGGGGGAGGGGACTTCGTTTCCGGAGTCGGTAGAGCCGAAGTAACCGAGGGTGGTGTTACCTGCGCCGTTGCCGGTGACGAGGAGGGAACCATCGACGGTGGCGGTGCCGCGGATATCGATATTGCCGGCGACGACGACGCCGACGAGGGTGGAGGGGTTAGCGCCGGGGTTGGTGAAGCCGCCCATTTCGATATTGGTTTGAGGCGCCATGATGGTGACGGTCTGGTCGACCTGGTTGTTCATGGTGGTGTTGCCGTCGAATTCCCAGGAGTCGGCGAAGTGGGTGTAGGAGGAGGGGATATCGGCGGTCATGACGCCGTTGAAGGTGCAGCCTGAGAAGTGGAGGTTGTTGCCGTTGGAGAAGGCGACGGAGTTGGAGGAGGTGAGGGTGGTATTTGCGGAGAAGGAGCCGAAGGTCATTTGCTGTGCCCAGGCCATGCCGCCGTTGGGGTCGGAGGTGGAGCCATCGGGGTTATCGTTTTGGGAGGAGTTGGGGGAGACGATTTTGGTGGTCATTTTGACGGAGGTGTAACCGTTGAAGGTGCAGTTGATGAATTTGGCGTTGAGGCCCTTGGGGATGCGGACGTTGTTGAAGACGACGTTCTGGAAGACGGGTCGTTTGTAGGTAGCCTGCCAGCCGGAGGTAGCGGAGGCCGGGGAGTGCTCGGTGGTGGTGCCGCCATTGGCCATGGAGGAAGTGAGGTTACCGTTGGAGATGACGGTAACGCCGCCGACGGTGGCTTTGGAGGCGGTGGTGGAAGGGATTTTGGAGTCGTAGGAGGAGGTATCGAAGTTGGAGGGAGCGAGGGTTTGCTCGCCGGAGAAATCGACGCCGAGCTGAACGGGTGCGGCGGTGGGATCGGAGGGGACGACGGAGCCTTCGAACTGGTCGCGGAAGGTGTTGCCGGAGGCGCCGCCGGCGGTATCGCCGTAGCCGGACCAACCGGAGGCGGCGGATTGCCAGGCGGCGTAGGAGAGGGCGGCTTTGACGGAGCCGTTGACCTTGGCGTAGCCGTCGGCGTTGGAGAGGACGTTGTCGTCGTAGCCGGTCCAGGGGGGCAGTGAGCCGTCGGGGAGCTTTCCGTTGACGACTGCGCCGAGGGGATCGTCGATGAGGGTCCAGAGGTCGGCGTCGTAGGGGTTGCCGGTGTTGGGGTTGGTGAACTGTCCGGAGGAGATGGCGTTGGAGTAGGGGTTGGTGCGGGACCAGGAGGGGTTGATGCGGTTCATGGCGATGTCGTAGTCGTCGATGTAGCCGTCGCCGTTGGTATCGGCGAAGCCGGCGTTTTTGGCGGCGATGGCGGCGGCGGAGGTGGGATCGCGGACGTCGAGGCGGTTGTCGAAGCCGGTGTTGTAGGTATTGAGGAGGTTGCGGAAGGCGGAGAGGTCGGAGTCGATCTGGGACATATTGGGGAGGTAGTGCCAGTCGTCGAACATCTGGATGGTGGGACCCTTGCCGGTGCCGGGGTAAGTGGAGGCGATGTCGCCGACGACGCGGACGTTTTTACCGAGCTGGATGGCGACGTTGGAATAGACGGCGTATTTGAGTTGTTTTTGGATCCAGAAGTCCATGGTGACGGTGCGGGAGATGTTGCCGGCGGTGCCGATGGATTTGGCGTGGAGGACGATGGCGGGGGTGGCGGCGCCTGCGGGGATTTGGGGATTGGCGGCGTCGTAGGCGAGGGAGAGTGTGAAGGAGGATTGGTCGCCGGTGGGATCGACGATGATGGCGGGGACGTTGAGGGGGCTGGTGCCGGAGGGGGCGGTGACGGAGGCGGAGGTGAAGGCGCCGGAGGCATTGAGGTTCGCGGCCAATGCGACGGCGATGCCTTTGTTTCCGGAGATGCCTTCGACGGAAGCGGAGGACCAGAGCTGGGAAGGGGTGGACATGGAGGAAATGGAGCCTTCGGTGATGGAGGGGAGGGTGATGTTGTGGAATTGCTGGCGTAGGAAGTTCATGCCGGATTCGGCGGCGGCGAGGGCGCGGGTGGAGTTGGATTCGGCCTGCTGGACGGACATGTTTCCGTAGGAGTAGGCGACCATGGAGGAGGCGAGGGCGGCGAACATGAGGGAGTAGATGAGGGTCATGATGAGGACGGAGCCGCGGGCCGGGCGGGAGACACGGAGACAAGGAGACACGGAGACACGGAGACGCCGGGAACCGTGGAGGGCGCGGGGGGATGTTTTGTTTGCGAAGAGCATGGGGGTGCCCTTTGGTTAGTACTTGGATTTCAGGAATTCGATCGAGGTGATGGGGATCCAGCCGTTGGCGTTGGTGGGGTCGGGGTTGTAGGAGACGGTGACGGTGACGCGGTCGAGGACGACGGCGGCGTCGGTGGCGACGGAATCGGTGAGCTGGAAGTTGTTGGGGTTGACGTGGGTGACGGTGACGGATTGCTGCCAGTTGGAGAGGGAGGGGATGATCTGGCGGTTGGCGTCGATGGGGGGGCTGGCGGTGTAGCCGTTGAAATCTTCGACGTCGTTGTAGAGGGAGAGCGCGGTTTGGCCGGAGTTGGGTCCGAGGTGTGTGCCGAAGACGGGGTCGTTGAAGGGGAGGGAGGCGAAGAGTTCGCGGAGGTTATCGGCGAGGTTCATGGCGGTGGTGGTTTTCTGGGCGTAGAAGGACTGGGTGGTGACGGCGGTGACGAGCTTGACGATGGAGAGGACGGAGAGGCCGACGATGAGGGTGGCGAGGGAGGTTTCCAATAAGGTGAAGGCGCGGGACTGGCGAGTCCTGCGTGCTGCGTGCTGAATCCTGAGTAAGCGCATGGGGGGCCTTCCTTTTGTGCGCTGGATCGGGAGGGGCGCGGGTGCGCGTGCCTCTAGGAGGATTTACGATATGTGGGGGGGATGGGCAAAAAAGAATGTGGGCCGGAATGGGGGAAGGGGTGTGGGGGAGATAATAGGGTGGAGGATCGGGGATGGGGCGTGAGGTCGTGAGGCGCGAGGCTTGGCGGGGGATGGATTATCGGCTGCGGCCGAGGCGGGCGGGACGCCCGCGTTACGGGGGGGCGGTCCAGCCGGAGATGAGGTCGCCGGAGGTCGGGTTGTATACTTCGAACGACGTGATGTCGCCCCAGCCGCCGAGGCCGGCGAAGTTGGTGCCTTTGTAGATGCCGCCACCGTTGGTGCCGTAGGGGGTGAGCTTGTGGGCGGTGACTAGGTCGGGCAGGCCGTCGCCGTCGTAATCGGTGAGGGCGATGGAGACGCCATAGGAGTAGACGGAGCTGACATTAAAACGTTGGGAGAGATTGGTGCCGCTGAAGACGCGGATGTTGCCGTTTCCGCCGAAGCCCACGCCGACGGCGATATCGGCGTGGCCGTTGCCTTCCATGTCGCCGGCGGCGAGGACGACGCCGCCGCGGAATCTGGGGTCGAAGGCGTAGAAGTTTCCGAGGAGGGCGTTAGTTGTGCCGCTGAAGATGTTGACCAAAGGGACGCCGCCAAAGCCGGTGCCGGTAATGATGTCGGCTTTGCCGTCGTCGTTGACATCGGCGGCGGCGACGGTGGCTCCGCCTTGGAAGTTGGGGGAGTAGGCGTAGAAGGAGCGGATCAAGCGGCCGGATGCGCCGTCGTAGACGTTGACGAGCGGGACGCCATTGGAGGCGGGTGCGGTGATGATGTCGGCTTTGCCGTCGCTGTTGATGTCGGCGGAGGCGACGCTGACGCCGCCCCAGAAGTTTGTGGAGTAGGCGAAGAAGCTGCGTTCGAGAACACCGGTGACGGCGTTGTAGACTTGGATGAGGGGTTTGCCTTTGGATGCAGGGGCGAGGGTCACGTCGGGAATGCCGTCGGCGTTGATGTCGCCGACGGCGGAGTTGATGCCGCCGGTGAAGTTGGGGCCGAAGGGGACGAAGCCGTGGACCTCGGGTTGTACCAGGGTGGCGGGGATGTCGGGGCGCATGTTGGTGTGGAGGTCGAAGAGGACAACGTCGCTGAAGGTGGCGCTGCTGTCGACGATGAAGCTGGGGACGGCGGTGA
Organism: Phycisphaerae bacterium; assembly: GCA_035545015.1. GTDB lineage: Bacteria > Planctomycetota > Phycisphaerae > WQYP01 > WQYP01 > CALCHA01. Next base: position 100,140 of record DASZZD010000024.1, on the reverse strand, counting down.
AGAGGAGACGCGGTTCGAGGGGCTGCACTGGAGCGAAGCCGATACATTTGGCCATGCGTTTGCTGCTGTGGATCGCCATGGCGGGCCTCCTCCTGTGTAGCAATCGATTGAGCGGGGCGGGGTGGTAGGGCGCTGCGTGAGGCTGTTGGTGAAGGAGCGGAGGGTCGGGCGTTATGGCGCGCGAGCGGGTTCGGTTGTAGGTGGCGGGGTGGCGCCGCGTCCGCCACGACGGCCGCCGAAGGCGCCGCCTCTACCGAAGCCGCGGCCTCCTCGTGCGGGTTGGGGTGGGGGGACTTCGGTGGGGAGTTGGTCTTTGCAGAGTTCCAATACCTCGATGGTGTTGAGGGAGGACTGGTTGATGCCGTTGGTGATGATGCCGTTGCCGTTGGCGGCTTCGTCGGTGGGTTTCACGGCGTCTGGGCCGGCGAGGTGGTTCATTTCGGAGAGGTCGCGGGCGTTGGAGGAGAAGTTACCGCCGCCGAGGGCGATGGCGCCGATGGCTTTTTTGGCGTAGGCGACGTCGTGGGTTTTGTAGTAGGCGTAACCGGCGAGGCGGCCACCGCCGGCATAGCGGGCGTCGGCGCCTTCGGTGCCGGTTTCCTGGTCTTTTTTGAGGACATCGGCGGGGGCGTTGGTGAGGCGGCAGTATTGAAGATAGATTTTGGTCCACTGGGGGTCGTCGAGGAAGTCGCAGAGTTCCATCATGATTTCGGGGCCGCCCATATTGTTGACGAGGTTGTAACCGCCGGCGTTCTGGTCGCGCGGGAGGAGCTTGCCGGTGTCGGGGAAGAAGTGCCAGGTGAGGTCCTGAGAGGTGCGGAACCAGTAGGGCATGGCGGCGATGGATTTGACGGATTCCTCGATTTTGTCGTGGTATTTGGGCTGGTTGGTTCGTTCCCATTCGGTCATCCAGTTGCCTGCGAAGGCGAACCAGTCGGGACCGCCGCGGATGCGGGCGGGGTAGTTGTCATCATCGGGGGTGCGGGGGAGGGCTTCGCGCATGGGGTCCATGTGGGTGATGGAGACGTCGGCCTGGAGGGTGTCGTGCATGGTGTCGCCGGTGCGTTCATCGGTGGTGAGGTAGTAGTAGAAGCGGCGGTAGGGGGCCATGGAGATGCGGGCCTCTTTGGCGCCGTCGCCCCACTCGGAGACATTGTGGCGTGAGCCCAGGCCGGCAAGGGGACCGAAGTGATAGGAGATGACTTCGCCGGTGAGGCGGCTCATGGCTTCGGCCATGCGGAAGAGGTCCGGGCGTCCGGAGCGGAGGAAGGAGTACCAGAGCCACATGTCGGTGCCTTGCTCGTCGTTGTCCCAGGCGAAGCCGCCCACGTCGTAGCGCCATTCGTGGCGCTGGGAATCGTAGGAGTGCATGATGTTGCCGAAGTGCCAGAAGCCGTACCAGTTCCATTGATCGACGGCTTTCTGGTAGTAGGCGAGTTCGTTATCGAGCTCGGTTTCGACGGCTTTTTTGAAGGGGGTGGAGGTATCTTTGAGGGCCCAGTAACCGAAAGCCTTCTGGTCGTGGTAATACTCCGGGGCGGCGACGAGGACGGGAGGGGCGGCGTTTTCCTGCATCATGCCTTCGAAGGTTTCCTTGGAGGGGACATCCTTGGTGGGGAAGAGCATGAGCTCGCTGGTGCGGGCGATGCCGTAGGGCGTCGAGAGGCCGGGCTGGACATCTTCGTAGGATTCGTTGAGACCGTGGGCGACGGTGTCGTAGTGGCGCATGTCCATGGCGGGGGCGTTGGGGGACCAGAGCCAGGCGGTAAGGTGGGCGGTATCAGAGCGGGCGCCGGAGACGTCGAGCTCGGCGGGGTAGGACTGCCAGAAGTTTTTGATGCCGACGGCGAGGCCGCCGGAGACGTCGCCGATGAAGGCGAGTCCGGAGTCGCGTTTGCCGGCGTTGGAGGTGAGCCAGGAGGAATCGGCGGAGGTGCGTTTTTCGATGGTGAAGCCGTCGGCGTTGGGCTGGATGAGGCGGAAATCAGACCAGGCGGCGAGGGCGTCGATGAGGTGGGCGCTGCGGGGATTGAGGTCGGCTTTCTTGGGGATGCGCTGGCCTTCGACCTGGCGCGGGTAGACGTTGCCGTCGTTGTCGGAGACGGAGCCTTGATAGGCGAGGAGGGGTTCGACGGGTTCGGTCCAGAGGCCGGACTTGCCGTCGGCTTCTTCTTCGCCGGAGAAGCGGACGTGGCGGTTCTGGATTTCTTCGCGGAAGGGGACGTCGGCGGTGATGCCGAGGCCGCGGATGAAGTCTTCTTTTTCGTTGCCGTCGAAGAAGAAGGTGTGGACGATTTTGATGCCGAGGGGTTCGCCGTGCCCGGTGAGGCCGGCGTCGTTGTAGAAATAGAGGCGGACGACGAAGGGGAGGAATTCGCGATTGCCGGTGGTGGATTTGTGGGTGCCTTCGATTTTGACCACGGCGCGCACGGGGCCAGACTGCTCGAGGGTGACTTTTTTGATGTTGCTGATGAAGCGTTCGCGCGGGGGCGGGTTGGCGGGGTCGGTTTCGGGGCCGTGCTGGAGGATCATGTCGAGGTGGGCGTTTTTGGCGATGACGACGTTGTTGACGGAGAGGGAATCGAAGAGATTGTTGCCGGTTTTGGAGATGTGGCAGGTGACGCCACGGGCGTCGATGTCAATGGCGGTGTCGGTTTCTTTGGCGGAGAGGGGCGCCATGCGGATATCGATGCCGGCGGGCGGGGCATCAACTTTGAGGGGCGTGGCGAGGTTGGCAGGCGCGACGGTGGCGAAACCCATCCACTTGATGGAGCCATCGGGCCAGTAGGCGAGGGGCCAGGATTGGGCGTTGGTGCCGCCGATGGCGAATTTGTCATTGGCGTGGACTTGGCCGCGGGGGTAGGGGAGGCCGAAGGAGATGCCGGTGGGGAGGGGGTTGGGGCCGTCGAGGAGGTGGACGGGGACGGGGGCGGGGTCCGCGAAGGCGGGGCTGGCGAGGGCGGCGATGAGGAGGGCGGTGAGGAGGCGGGGCATGGCGATCCTTTCAAGGTGATGGTGTGCGAGCGGCTTTTGCCACAGAGGCACAGAGATGGGGATGAAAGCCGGCGATGGCGTTTTCCCCCCCCCCCATAGGGCGAGACGCTCCCTGCCCGAGGGTCCTCTTGCCTTTTGGGAGAAAACAGGAAGCCGGTTGCGCGGGATAATAGCCCAGCACGTGTTAGGTGTTATTCGAGCGTCTTACCAGGAGCAACCGGCAATGGCGAGTGTAACGATGTATGCGGGTCTGGACTACCATCAGGATTCGATTCAGGTGTGCGTGATGGATCCGTCGGCCAGGGTGCGGGTCAACCGTGCGTGCGCCAATGAGCTTGGGGCGGTGGTCTCGATGCTCAAGGCGGCGGGGGAGGTGGGGGCGATTGCCATGGAAGCGTGTTGCGGTGCGGCGGACCTGGCGGAGGAACTGGCGGCGGCGGGTTCGTGGCGGGTGGAGCTGGCGCATGCGGGGTATGTGGCCAAACTCAAAGGGTCGCCGGACAAGACCGATTACAGTGACGCCCGGCTGCTGGCGGATTTGACGCGTGTGGGGTATTTGCCGCGGGTATGGCTGGCGCCCCGGGCGATCCGGGACATCCGGCAGCTGGTGAATCATCGTCAGCGGCTGGTGAATCAAAGGCGGGATTTGAAGCTGCGTGTGGGGGCGTGTCTGCGGGAGCAGCGGGTGAAGATTGACGATGCGGGGCGGTGGAGCAGGCGGTGGGTGGACAGGATCAAAGCGCACGGGAGTCTGAGCGAATCGGTGCGCTGGGTGATCGAGCGGATGCTCGAGCAGATTGCGGTGATCAGCGGGTGGGTGGAGCAGGCGGAGGAGCGGTTGCGTCAGGCGACCGAGGGCCATGCGGTCATTGGGCGGTTGCGGAAGATCGAAGGCATTGGGGAAGTGACGGCGTGGTGGCTGTTGGGACAGGTGGGGCGCTTTGACCGTTTCCGGAACGGCAAGCAGTTGGCGCGGTACTGCGGGCTTTCGCCCAGGAACCGTTCCAGCGGGTCCAGGCAGGCGGATGGGGGATTGATCGAGGGATGCTGCGAGGGTTTGCGGGCGGTGCTGATTCAGGCGGCCCAGCGGCTGGTGCGGACGCATGAAAGGTGGAAGGCTTTGGCGGCGAAGCTGCGTGCCAAGGGCAAGGCCAAGTGCGTGGTGATAGCGGCGGTGGCCAATCGATGGGTGCGGTCGCTGCATCATCGGATGGTTGCTCCGGCGGAACAGGCAGGTGTTGTCCAAGAGTGAGCGGCGCGCGGGTGAGCGCGGGTAGCGGCAGGCGGGCTTGTTGAGGAGGCAGGAGGTCCAGGGAAAGCTGAGTATTTCGCAGGAGAGGCTTTAAGATCAGAGAGGCTTAAGCGCGCTCGACCGTGTCATGGGCCATCCCGGCTTCGCACAGAGATGGGGCAGCTCCTCTTCGATCATCGGATCATCCACATGGGCAGGCGGCTTGCCGAGCTCGGATAGAAGAATGGGCCGATCTAATGCGGAAAAAAGGGCTTGACTGGATGCGGGATTTCATAGAAGACACAGAGGGACGCACGGCGGGAAGTAAGGGGGACGCACGGAGTTGCGATGTAGGGATAACGGCGAGGGGCCGCGGTTACTTCCAGGAAGTCAGCGGTTGCACCATTGGCGCCACATGGCGCGGTAGGCGGCTTCGACGTCGCGGGTGAAGCCGGGTTCGTCCATGAGGGGGGAGGCGCGCATGCGGTCGCGCAGGGAGGCGCGGAGTGCGGCAAGTCTGGGGCGGTCGTTGGCGAGGGCTGCGACGAGGGAGGGAAAGGCGTTTTCGTCGGGGGCGATAAGTTCGGGCAGGCCGACGGAGGTGAGGAGGCTCATGCCGACGCGGGAGCGGTGGGCTTGTCCGGCGGTGGTGACGACGGGGACGCCCATCCAGAGGGCTTCGCAGGTGGTGGTGGTGCCGTTGTAGGGCCAGGTGTCGAGGGCGATATCCATGCGGTTGTAGAGGGCGAGGTGGTCCTGCATGGTTTTGGTGGCTTCGAGGAGTTCGAGGCGTTCGGGGGCGATGTTGGCGGCGGTGAGGGCGGCGAGGATGCGGGAGCGGGTGGAGGGGCTGGTCATGCCTGTGCTTTTGAGCAGGAGGCGGCTGTTGGGGACGGCGGATAAAGCGCGGGCCCAGGCGGCGAGGAGGGGTTGGTTGATTTTCGTAATGGTGTTGAAGGAGCCAAAACAAATGGGGCCATCGGTGGGTCGCGGGAGGACGGGGGTTGCGAATTCAGGAGGCCGATAGCAAAGGAAGGTGCGGGGGAGTCGCCAGAGTCTTTCGGAATGCCAGGCGTCGGTTGTGCCGGGGGGATCGGCGATAGCGTCGGTGATGCGGTAGTCGATGGCGGGGACGCCAGTGGTGTTGGGATAGCCGAGGTAGGCCACCTGAACGGGCGCGACACGTCCGGCGAGCATGGGGAGGCGATTGCCGGTGGTATGTCCGGCGAGATCGACGAGGATGTCTATCTGGTCCTGGCGGATGCGCTGGGCGAGTTGTGCGTCGGAAAGGGGCCAAGCTTCGATCCATGCGGGACATTGTTGGCGGAGGCGCTGGGTCATGGCATCGGAATGTCGGTTAAGGACATAGCAGGCCGGTTCGACGCCGGCATCGATGCTGTTAAGGCCGTGATGGGCGAGCAAGGGTTCCAGAAAGAAGGCCACGGAGTGGAGGCAAAAATCGGCGGATAGGTAGCCGACGCGGAGGCGTTTTTCCGGATCGGTTGGATTGGTGAAGGTGGGTTCGGGAGAGGCGAGTATGCCGTGCTGCCGTCCCCAGGCGAAATGCTCCTCGGCGGATTGTGCTGCCCCGACGTCCGGGTCATAGTTGCCCGCGGCAACAAGATTGGAGGCGGCTTCGATGTGGCGCGGTTCAGCGGCAATGACGGCACGGAAGAGCGCTGCAGCTTCCTTCGTGCGTCCGACCCGATTGAGGATGATACCCAAACCACTCTTGGCATCGATCAGATGGGGTGCGAGGGCGACGGCGGTTTGTCCGGCGGTGATGGCCGCGTCGAGGTCGCCGGATTGGGTGAGGGCTTCGGCGAGGCGGAGGTGGGTTTCGGCGAAATCGGGGCGGAGTTTGAGGGCTTGGCGGTAGAAGGCGATGGCTTCGTCGAGCTTGGATTGCTGGTGGAGGGCGCGGCCGAGGTTGCTGACGCTGATCGCGTGGTCGGGGCGGAGTGTGATGGCGCGGCGGAGGATGTCTTCGGCTTCGCGGGGGTCTTGGCCGCGGACGACGAGGGCGGCGCCGAGGTTGCCGAGGGCTTCGACGAAATAGGTTTTGAGCGAGACGGCTTGTCGCAGGTAGCCGATGCCTTCGTCGAGGCGGCCTGTCTGGACGCAGATGATTCCCAGGAGATGGAGGGCCTCGGGATGCCGGGGTCGCTGGGCGATCACCTCGCGGAGGAGTTTTTCGGCGTGTTGCCACTCGCGCTGGGCGAAGGCTTTGGCCGCTTCGTCATAGAGGGCGCGAAAATTTCTCCCTTCCACCGGAGTACCTCAGATTTTGCGCGGCGGTCAAACGGGGTCCTCATTTGCTCTCGATGGTGACGGAGCCCAGGATGCCCGAGGGCAGGGGCTGGGAGAGAAGCGGCATGCCCTGGGGTTGGAAGCGGTTGCCGTATTTTTCGGTGACGGCTTTGTAATCGTAGGTGGGGTAGGTCTTGGCGGAGATGGCGTTGACGGAGGTGTTGGCGACCTGGATGTCGATCTGGTTTGCGCCGGGCTTGAGCAGGCCGGTGATATCGACCTGGTAGGGGGGGCAGAAGACGGCGCCGGCGCGTTTGCCGTTGACGGTGACAACTGCGACATCGCGGACGGGTCCATTGAATTCGGCGTGGAAGCCCTGGCCGGGGCCTTCGTCGGAGGGGGCGCCTTTGCCGAAGGAGAGAACGGTAGAGGCGCCGGCAGTGGCGTTATCAACGGTGACGGTTTTTTCGTAAGTGGCGGTGCCGGAGAAATGTTTGGTTTTGTCGTTGTCGGTCCAGGAGACGAGTTTGTCCATGGTTTCGGAGGTGGGTTGGAAATCGGTGCCTTTGAGGGGCTTGTCAAATTTGACGGACCAGCCGGTGGAGATGTCGAGGGGCTTGATGGGAGCGGCGATGGCGGCGGCGTCGGGAGCGGGGGGAAGCTCGCGGTCGGTGAAGACGACCACTTCGGATTCGTAGGGGGCGAGGGCGAGGTGGAGGGTGGTGGTGCCGTTGGTCTTTTGCTGGCCGCTTGCGGGCGCGAGGGGGGTCACTTTACCGGTCATGGCGTCCCAGCGTTCGGGGTGGCCGGTGGCGCGGAAGGTGGCGTCGAGGTCCTGCTCCTGGTTGGAGGTATTGGCGACGAAGTAGAGCTCGCCGCCGTCGGTGTGGCGGTGGATGAAGCCGATGACGGAGCTGTCCTTGGAGACGGCGAGGTCGGGGGCGAGGTGTTTGGCGATGGCGGCGGGGACGTCGGCGTCGTTCTGCACGAAGATGCCCTTGGCGCCGTCGCCTTTGAACAGGCGGTTGGAGATTTCCTGGACGGCCTGGTTGTCGGCGTCGGTGGCTTTGTAACCGGGGGCGATCGAGGGGATCGAGCGGGAGGCGACGACGGTGCCGCCGGCGTCGGCGAATTGCTCGAGCTTTTTAAGGGTGGAAAGGGGCATGCGCTGGACGCCGGCGAGGACGACGGTTTTGTATTTGACATCACCGAAGGCAAGCGTGCCGCCATCGACTTTGCCGCGGGCGTCGAGGATGCCATCGTCGAAGAAATCCATGTCGTAGCCGCCGTCGAGGAGCGAGGGGACAACATTGCCCAGCAGGCGGCCGACGCCATCGGAGAGGGAGATGCTGCCGGGGCGGAAGTTGGCCCAGGCGTCGTCGTTGGCGAGGTAAAGGGCGACATCGTTGGCGGGCTGGCCCTGGCGCAGGATGGCGCTCATGCGCTGGAGGTATTTGGTGAGATCGGGCATGACGAGATACCAGGGATTCTGCTCGTCGAAGACGCCGGCGGCGTAGAAGGACCAGCCGGGGAAGGGAGCCCCTTCGGCGGTGTAGGGATAGCCGTGGCAGACGATCTGATTGACGCCCTGAATGAAGTGGAGGTCAGCTTCGGCCTTGATGTCGAGGGGAACGGCGCGGAAAACGGCGGAGTGGATCCAGGTGAAGGTTTCGGAGCTGGTGACGGGGACGCCCAGGAGATGCGACGCGGAGGCCGCGTAGCGGGTGGCGCGGTACTGGTGCCACTGGTAGCCTTCACCTTCGGGCAGATCGGTGTTGATGTAGGAGAGCAGGCCGGCGGAGGGGGAGCCGTAGGCTTGTTCGCGGAAGAGGGAGTTGTGGGCGTGGGCGAGGGATTTGAATTTGCTGTTGAAGTTGTCGTCGAACATTTCGGTGAGGGTCTGGCCCCAGTCGTGGCGGATTTCCTGGGCCTTGGGGCCGGAGTCGCCGAGCAGGGCGGGCAGGAGAGGCTTGAGGTCGTATCCGCGGCGTTTCTGGAATTCGTCGAAGAAGGTGTCGGTCCAGTCTTCGCCGGCGACTTCGAGGGAATCGCAGAAGATGGAGTGGGGGGGATTGGGCCCACAGGCGGCGATTTCTTTTTCGCCGACGTCGCTGATGAATTTGTCGACGACGGTGGGGGAGAGGTGGTCGATGACGTTGCCTTCGGCGCCGACGGCGGGGCGTTTGACCTGCATGCCGGTGCGGCCAGAGATGGCGAAGACGACCTTGGCGTTGGCGGGGGCATCGGCGGGGATCTGGGCCTGGTCGTTCTGGAGGGGGATGAGTTTCATGGAGGCGGGGGCGACGGTGACGCCGGGGCCGCGACCACGACCGCGCCCGCGGAAGCCGCCGCCGTTCTGCGCGGCGGCGGCGTTGCCGGGTTCACCGAGATAGGCGGCGATGACGTGGCGGCCGGGACGGAGTTGGGGCGGGGCGACGGATTTGGCGCCTGCGGGGACGGCGACTTCGGCGAATTCAAGGGCGCCGGCGCCTTCGTCGGCGGTGAACATGGGGCCGCCGTAGGGCCATCCGGAGCCGAGGGTGAGGTTGAACTGGAGTCCGAGGTCTTTGGCTTTGCCGGCGGTGAAGTTGAGCATGTCGAGGAATTCGGGGGACATCCAGACGATGTTTTTGAGGGGGCCGTTGGGACCGGTGAGGGAGCCATCGAGGGCGAGGGGGTAGGTGGGCTGGACTTCGAAGCCGCCGATGCCGTTGTCTTTCATGGACTGCATTTCGCGGGCGAGCTCGGTTTTGGTGACGGCGGGCCCGAACCACCACCAGCGGACGTTGATGCGGGCGTCGTCGGGGGGAGTCTGGAAGACTTTTTCGAGGGCGGCGGTATCGGCGCGGGCGAAGCCGGAGGAGAGAGCGAAGATGGCGGAACAGGCGAGCAGATAGAGAGGCCGACGCAGCATGGAGGACTCCGGAAATCGAGGTGGGAGAAATGGACTGTAAGAGGTTTAACTACCAGCGCCGCGTCAAATTGCAAGGGCTGGGGCGTGGGGCCGGCGCATTGGCTGCGCGGCGGGGCGGCCTGCGGGCCGACATGGGCGGGGACGCCCATGCCACGTTATTTCCGCCGGCGCAGCAGGAGCAGGGAGGCGAAGCTGAGGATGCTGAGGGTGGCGGGTTCGGGGACTTCGCCGATGAGGCTGGGGTCGACGTCGAGGCCGAGCAGGCCGTTGGGTTCATCGAAGACGACCCAGTTGAAGGGGGTGGGGGAGGGGTTGAAGATGGGGAAGAGGTCGTTGGGGTCGTTGTCGATGTTGGCGGAGGCGAGGAGGTTGTTCATGGCGAAGTCGCCATCGAGGGTGAGGGTTTTACCGGAGATGGGGTCGATGAGGCTGATGTCGAGCACGAGGACGGGGACGTTGTGGAAGAGGAGGTTGTGGGGGTCGTCGTCGTTGCCGCCGCCTTCGAGGGTGCGGACGAGCATGGAGTCGAGCCAGAAGCCGGCGACCATCTGGGTGGGTCCGATGCCACCGATGGGGAGAACGAACTGTCCGGGGATGTCCACGCCGTTGTCATCGACGAGTTCCGGGGTGTCGGTCTGGTAGGTGCCGGCTTTGTAGTGGACGCCGAGATTGGCGGCCTGGTCCTGGGAGATGAAATCGGCGGCGGCGCCGGTGTCGAAGAGCCAGCTTCCCTCGGAGGAGCGGGTGACATCGCCGGTGGGCCCGGAGACGGTGCGGGTGATTTTGATGCCGGGGGTGGGGGTGGTGGCGGTGTGATCGAAGGTGGCGACGGGGTCGGTGCCGATGAAGGGGTTGTGGACCATATCAGGGCCGATGCCGCCGGTGACGGGGGTGAAGCGTGAGAAGTCGGCGTAGGAGAGTTTGACGTGGAGGTTGGTGGTGGGAATGCCGGGGTTGGTGTCCTGGGTGGCGGGGTGGAAGGGTTCGGTGGGGTTGTAGATGTAGGTGCGGGTTTCGGAATTTTCGAGCTGGGTGACGATGGTGTCGAAATCGGCGTTGGGATCGCCGAGGTCGTTGATGACGTCGATCATGCCGTTGGTGGGCTTGGGATCGATGACGAGGACCTTGCCTTTGAGTGCGGGCATGCCGACGGCGTCGACGGAATCGAGACCGGCGATGATGCTATCGAGGTCGTCGGTGGATGGCGGGGAGAGGGGTCCGATCTCGACGTGAAAGCCGGTGTTTCCGGGGGCGGGCGTGAGGGGGGTGTAGGGGGTGAGGACGGGCTGGCCGTTGCTGAATTGGTCGAGGTCGTCGCGAGGGAAGTAGTTGGCGAGGGCGATGTGGAGGTTTTCGGAGACGGCGAAGTTGGCGGGTCCGCCGACGCCGACATCGACGAGGGAGGCGCCGTCGGTGCCGATGCCGAAGCTGGTGCCGGTATCCTGGCTGAGGAGGATGCTGCCGCTGCCGGTGTCGAGGTAAGCGGTGATGGTGAAGGTGGTGACGTCGTCGGAGAGGTCGCCGGTGACGGGGTCGATGCCCAGGCCGGTGAAGGATTTGACGAGGCCGTCATCGCCGGTGAGGACCATGTTGATCTGGGGCTGATCGAGAGCGGCGGGTTGGACGCCGTCGATATCGACGGCCCAGGCGGGGGCGGCGATGGCGAGGATGGCGGCGGCGAGGAGCAGGGCGGCGGGCCGCGCGGGGGCGGGTCGCGTGGGGGCGTCGGGCGGAAAATGAGACAAGGCAACCGGGCGAGCTTTCATAAAACCTCCATCCTCCGTGGCGCCGGGTGTCGAGAGATGCACAAGACCCGCCGCCGTTTTCTGCTGGCCGATTCCCACGATACTCTCATGTGGGGTTGGTATCCAGAGAAATTTGGGGTTTGACGTATGGGTGGGATAATTTTGTGGCGCGCGTTGCGGCCTGCGGGCCGCCATCGGCGGGACGCCGATGCCACAGGGTCATCCGGGGGCGGAGGTGATGGCGGCGCGTTGGAAAACTTTTGTGCGGAGGTCTTTGTAGGCCTGGAGGCCGCCGAAGACGGCGGGGGCGGGATGATTGCCGATCTGGCGGCAGAGCTCGGCGGCGGTTTGCCAGTCGCCGGCATAAGCGGCGTAGGTGAGGTACCAGCTTGCGTCGAAGCCGGGGACGGGGTCGTGCTTCATCAGTTCCTGGTAGCACTTTTTGACCTCCGCCCAGACGGCGGGCTGGGCGAAATAATCGGGGACGGAGCCGGATTGCTTCGCGAGGGCCCGGTGTGCTTCGATGAGCATGAGGGGGACCCTGCCGGTCCAGCGTCCGGTGGCGAACATCTGGCGTCCGAAGGCGAGCATGTCCTTGTCGGGATGATCGCCGAAGTATTCGAGGTAGGTGAGTTTGTAGGCGCAGGCGTCCCAGTCATCGGGATTGGTGGCGATGGCGCGGTTGAACCACGTTTCCATCGCCTGGCGGGAGCCGACGCCGGCGGGCCAATCGGCGGCGCGGTCGCCCAGGGCCCGGTGGACGATCCCTTCGATCCACTCGACCTCGACCATGGTGGTGGCGGCGGAAGAGCCGACGGGATTCTGCGCCCAGGCCTGTTCAAGGAGGGAGCGGATGGTTTCCATGTGGCCGCGGAGATCGTTGAGGAAGGCATCATCGGGGTTGTAACCGCCCTTCCAGTATTGTGCGAGCTGGCAGCGGGCATCGATGATTTTGAGGGCGGCGCTGCCGCCGCGTCCGGAATCGAGGCCCTGCTTGCGCAAGTCTTCGAGCAGGTGCTCGCCGATGACCCTGGCGTAAGCGGGGTCTTTGGTTCGAAGCTCGCCGGCGAGGGCAACAAGGAACTCGTCGGGGACCCCGGCCGTGCGGATCAAATCGGGCCAGCCGGCGAGCGCGAGGTCGGCGTAATGCTGCTTGAGCATGGCGTCCTGGCCGTCGTTGCGCGGGTAGGCGGAAAGTTCGTCGATCGCCCGCAGATAACAGGACATCTTCTCCAGCGCGGGATAATCGGAGGCGTCAAACAGGTCGGCGGCTTTCAGGCACCGGGCGGCGCGTGCGACGCCCTCATCGTGGGTGGCGACCGCGGTGAGCGCGACGCAGCGGTAGAGGACCAGCGGATCCTGGCAACCGGCGTCGATCGCGGATTGATAGAGGCCGCGGGTGTGCTCGCGTTCCTCCCGTTCGTTGGCGCCCGGGGTGTGGCCGGCGGTATCGGAGGTGATGGCCGCGCGCACCTTGGCGTCCCAGGCGGGATTGTGTTGGCCGGCCTTCTGATATTCGGCGAGCATGAGGCGGCGGCGCCAGGCGCGGACTCGGGCGGCCTCCGCCTCGGCGGCTTTGGCGAGGGATTTTTTCTCGTACCCGGGAAGCGCTTCCTTGAGGCGGGCGCGCACTTCCGGATCGACGGAGGGGTCTTCGGAGGCGGCGGTGATCAGGCCCAGGGCCTCCGCGGGGAGGTCGGCCACATCGGCTTGGGCTTTCTGGCGTTCCTTGAACGCGGGGGAGGCGAGGCGGCTAAGAACGCCGGCAACCTGGGCCTTGAGGGCGGCGGGATCGGTCTCGGGATGCGCCGGGGCGGTGAGAACGGACGAGACCGGGGCGTCCGCCGGGGGGGTGGCTTGGGCGGCGCTGGCGAGTGCGGCGGCAATGAGGAGGGCGTGCGGCCATTTCATCGAGTGGTTCCCAGATCGGCGAGCTTCTGGATCGTGGCGACGCTGCGATGGATGTTGTCGTCGCCGGTGGCGGAGAGGACCAGGGGCTGGCCCTGGGCGAAGAACAGGTGCATGAGGGGATTGGCGGCCGGCGCGTAGCGTTCGACGACCTGATGGGAAGCGGTGTCAATGGCGGAGATCGCGCCGCCCCAGAAATAGAGGCGGTCGCCCGTGGGGGAAAGGACGGCGCGGGTGAGGTGGGTGGGGCCGAAGTCGGCGAGCCATCTGGGGGCGAAGGACCTGGCGTCGAGGCATTGAACGCCGCCGCGGTCATCCATGAAGTAGAGCAGGGCGCCATCAGGGGAGAACATGACGCCAATGGGGTCGCGGCCGATCAGCGGCATGGCGCGGATTTTGGCGCCGGAGGCGGCGTCGAAGATCCAGAGGCCCTGGTCGGGATTTTTGTTTCGGGAGAGGTCGTAGATGCGGGAGAACTCGATGAGGCGCGAGCCGTCGGGAGAGAAGACGAAGCCGCCGATCTGGGTATCGTCGCCCTGGATGAGCGTTTTTTGCTGGCCGGTGGCGATGTCCCAGAGGGTGACCATGCCGCGGGCGTTGGGGCCGGTGGTGGCGAGGGTGCGGTGGTCGGGGGAGAAGCCAATGGCGCGGACCTGTCCCTGGGGGATGGAGATTTGTTCGAGGTGGCCGTTTTGGGTGTCGACGATGGTGACGCCGTTGTGGGTGGGGAAGGCGACCAGGGAACCGTCGGGGGTGATGGTGAGGTGTTGTTCGAAGTTGAGGGGAGAGCCGGCGTCGAACTGGCGGAGGGCTTGTCCGGAGGCGAGGTCGTAGATCACGATGAAGTTTTTACCATTGACGCTGCGGAAAGAGGCGGCGATGCCGGCGCCGGGGGCGTTGGGGGCGACGGCGAGAGCGCGGGCATCGCCGTCGAGGGGGAGGAGCGCGGAGGGTGGGAAATGTTCCGTGCGTTCGTCACCGCCGGCGCCCAGGAAGAGCGCCTGGCCGGGGGCGAAGGCGGCGGCGATCGGAGCGCCCATGGGGCCCTGCAATCTGGCGATGACGGCGGGGGCGGAGAAGTCCAGAAGCGCGCATCCGGCGCCGCCGAGCAGGACGGTGTGGTCGTCGGGGCCGGGAAGCATGGTGGTGAAATGGCGGTCGAAATCGGCGAACTGGTAGAGGAATTTGCCGTCGGAAAGGTCATAGAGGCAGAACCCGCAGGCGGAATCGAGGAGGTAGACGCGTTTCTGGCCGGGCGAGGCGGCGATGGCGAGGACATGACTTTGCTGGGAACGGTCGAAGGAGAACTGCATGCCGGGGTGATCCGCCTGTTCTTTCCAGAGGGCGGCTTCGGGTCCGTCGGCGAAGAGGATGCTGTTGCCATCGCCCAGGGATGCGAGGGTGTCGATGGGGGCCTGGCGGTGGGTCAGGAGCTTGGGCTGCTGTCCGGTGTGGCAGGCGTAGAGGTCCTTACCGGTGGCAGCGCCCACGACGCCGTGTCCCATGGCGCAGAGGGCGGTGATGTTGGCGGGGAGGGTCCAGGAGCCGGTTTGTTGTCCGGAGAGCGCGACGAGTGTGACGGTGGAACCGGTGGCGGCGGCGGCTTGGGTGGCGTCTGGGGAAATGGCCAGAAGGGAGCCGTCGGCTTTGGCGGGGAGGTCTTTGGAGACGGAGAATCCGTTCGCGTTGGCTTGTATGGCGTGCAGGACGCCGTCGCCGGAGGCGTAGACGCCGTGCGTGCCGCCGGAGGCCATGACGATGGTTTTGACGCCGCCGGGGAGTGAAGCGGTGGAAGCGCCGGCGGAGAGGTCCCAGATGTATATGGTGTCATCGGAGCCGGCCTGGGTGTTGGGATCGCGGGGGTCGTAGCCGCCGCCGGCAATGACCCAGCGGCCGTCGGGGGACATATCCATGCCCCACATGATGCCCCCGGGACCGGTGAGCGTGGCGAGGCGCCGGCGGGTGGGGAGGGACCAGACCACGCCGCCGTGGCCGCGGGATTCGACGGCGAGGGTCTGGTCGGCGTTGGTGGCGCAGGGAGCGCCGCCGACCTGTTCGGGAAGGGTGGCGACGATTTTTCTGGAATCGACATCGAAGATGAGGGCGTCGCCGGTTTGCTGATAGATCAGGGCCTGCTTGCCGTGGTCGATGACGCTGGCGCCCACGGCGGGGTGCTCGATGCCGACGAGGGCGTTGGTTTTTCCGGTCTGGGTATCGAAGATGGCGGCGCTGCCGTCGAAAGAAGCGGTGAGTGCCAGGCGGCCGCCGGGGAAGAGGTCGAGGCCGCCGACGCAGGAGTTGTGAACGGAGGCGTTGAGGAGCGCGGCGCCGTCGGTTTTCCAGGTGCGGACGTTGCCGTCGCAGCCGGTGGAAATGAGTTGCTGGTCGCCGGGGAGGAAGCGGACGCCGTCGACGCCGGTGTCGTGGGCCTGCCAGGAGGCGAGGACTTTCCGGCCCTGGACGTCGAGGATTTGGATCAGGCCGCCCTGGAGGCCGACGGCGATGCGTTTGCCGTCGGAGGAGTAGTCCATGGCGCGGACGATGTTGGTGGGGCCGGGGATGGTCTGCAGGAGTTTTCCGGAGGCGATGTCCCAGATTTTGACGGTGCCGTCGGAGCCGGCGGAGGCGAAGGTTTTTCCGTCGGGGGCGGTTCTGATGGCGTGGACGAGGCCTTTCTGGCCGTGGAGGCGGCGGACGGGGGCGATGGCGGCGCCTTCCATCTCGGCATTGGGTTGATTGAATTCGGCGTGGTAAATGACCTGGGGCTCGCGGCCGGCGCGCGGGTACACGGGAAGGGTGGGCAGGTCGGCGGCGGGCCCGGGGGCGGCGATCAGGTGCTGAGGCTGCGCGCCGGCGGAGGCCCGCGCTTTGGCGGCGGCTGCCTGGAGAGCGGTGGTTTCACGCAGGAGACGGGCGCGGGTTTCCTCGCGCGTCTCCGGGCGCGAGACGCTGTAGGCTCTCCAGACCATGAATCCGGATCCGCCCAGGACCACCACGGTGGCGACGACATTGATGAGAGGTTTCCAGGACATCATGCTTCTCCCCGGTAAAAGCACTCATAGCATCGGCTCTGCGCGACGGGTGTCAACAACTTGGCGGGGTGGAAATGCTGTGGGAGTGAAAACGCGTTTGTGAAACGGACGGGCATGGAGCGATCAGGTGACGGGGGTGGGCGTGGTGGCGGTGGGGTAGTTGCCGCCGTGGATGACGGCGAAGGCCACATGGGAGACGTGGGAGTTGATGCGTTTGAGGTTGGTCAGGAGGTCGAGCTGGATGGCGCTGGATTCGTAGTCGCTGTCGGTCTGGCCGGGGAGGGCGACGAAATGGGCGTCGCGGAGCTGGCGGATTTGGAGGTCGATGTGGTCCTTGTGGCGGAGCAGCTTCTCGGCGAGGTCGCGGTCGCGGGTCTGGAAGGCGGTGTCGGCCAGGAGCATGTTTTCCAGGACTTTTTTGTCGAAGTCGTCGAGCTCGCGCCAGGTGTCGGCGGGGAAGTCGATGCCCAGGTTGATTTTTTTGAGGACGAGGCGGCAGAGATTTTTGTCGATGATGTCGCCGATGGATTCGAGCTCGGCGAGGTAGCGGAGCTGGCGGAGCTGCTCCTGGGTTTCGTCGGTGTCCATGGGCGCGCCGCTGAGGCGGGAGAGGAATTTTTTGATTTCGGCGTCCAGCATGTCGACCTGGTTGTCGCGTTCGGATATCTGGCGGACGAGCTTTTCGTCGTTGGTTTTCAGAGCGCGCCAGAGGTCTTCGAGCATGGAGCGGACGATGTCGGCGGCGTACATGATTTCGCGTGCGGATTGGGCCATGGCGAGGGTGGCGCCGTCGAAGGGGCCGTGCTGGATGTAGCGCGGTCCGAAGGCGGGTTTCTCGCCGGCGCGGGAGGCGGGGATGAGGCGTTCGACCAGGGCGCACAGGGGCCCGATGAAGGGGAACATGATCAGGGCCTTGAGGATGTTGAAGCCGGTGTGGGCGTTGGCGGTGTGGTTGACGACGGTGCCCGGGGAGTTGTCGAGGAGGGCGACGATTTCGGGGAGGAGGATGAGGACAATGGCGGCGGTGATGGTTTTGGCGAAAAGATTGACGGCGCCGAGGCGTCGGGATTCGACGCGTGCGAAGCCGACGATGAGGGTGGTGATGCCCACGCCGATGTTGGCGCCCAGGACGACGGGGAGGGCGAGGGGCAGGTCCATCTGGAGGCCAGGGTGGCTGGCGGTGTTGGCGGCGGCGACGGAGATCACGAGGCCGATGGTGGCGGTGGAGCTTTGCAGGACGATGGCGAGGATGGCGGCGAGGCAGGTGAGTCCGACGGGATAGTGGCGGGCCATCTCGAGGAGGGTGAGGAAGTCGGGGTTGGGGGCGGTGCTGGTGACGGCTTCCTTGATGACGTGCATGCCCATGAAAAGGAGGCCCAGGGCGGTGATGACCTGTCCGAGGCCGCGGGTGCGGCGGCTGGAAGCGAACATGCCCAGGAGCACGCCGACGAGGATGATGATGGGGGCGTAGGCGTCGATGGAGAGGGCGAACAACTGGATAGTGACGGTGATACCGATGTCGGCCCCGAGCATGATGACGACCATCTGGCGGGTGGTGACGTGGCCGGCCTGGACGGCATCGACGGCGAGCATGGACATGGTGGTGGAGGAGGGGGTGAGGCTGGCGACGCCGAGGCCTGCGAAGAACGAGCGGATGGGGCTCTTGGCGGTGCGTTGGAGCCAGGCGGCGAGGCGAGCGCCGAAGAGACGATCAAGGCCTTCGCGGAGGAATCGGGTGGCGAAAACCAGGAGCGCGACGCCGCCGGCGATGAGGAGGGTTGTGAACATCGAGGGGCGACCTCCGCGTCAAACGAGAACAGGCGAAGGTGGCGCGGTGGCCGCTTGAGGCGTGGTCTCCTGAGGCAAGGAGTGCTGGCCGAAGGGCTCCGTAGATCCACGGGCGGTTGGTGCGGCGGATCGCAAATGCGTTGCGCCGCACGGAGTTGGATTGTAGTAACCGCGTCGCCTGAATCAAAGCCAAACAGGGCGTTCGGGCGTTAGTGGGTTATCGGGCGGCGGGGCGGCGGGGGTTCAATGATCTGCGGAAAGAAGGCGTGGGGGCGTACAATCGCGGGATGGATACGTTGCCGGTGGTTGCGGTGTTGGCGGGGGGGCGGTCGTCGCGCATGGGGGCGGATAAGGCGCTGCTGACGGTGGGGGGGGTGTGCGTTCTAGAGCGTGTGGCGACGGCGGCACTGGAGGTGTCGGCACGGGTGATGGTGGTAGGGCGGGAGCGGCCGGCGGCATGGCCGGAGCGGTTGGATGTGACGTTCGTGCGTGACGAGGAGGCGGAGGGGGCGATGGCGGAGCGGTCCGCGGGACCGTTGGTGGGGTTAATCACGGCGTTGCGGCAGGCGGGGGGGCCGATGTTACTGCTGGCGTGCGATCTGCCGCTGGTGACGAGCGGGTTGCTGCGGGTTTTGATCGCTTCGCATCGGGCCGAGAATCTGGCGACGCTGGCGGCGACGCCGGAGGGTCCGGAGCCGCTGTGCGCGATCTATACGCCGGGGCTTCTGCCGACGCTGGAAGGGATGCTGCGGGAGAATCGGCGGGCGTTGCGGGCGCTCGTGCGGGCGCCCGGCGTGGCGACGTTTCCTGTGCCGGTCGAATATGAGCGCGAATTGCTGAACGTGAACACGCCGGCGGACCTTGCGGAAGCGGAGCGGCGGCTGCGTGGGTGAGCGGGCATCAGAGAGGCCCAGAGACGGAGGAAGCCTTCGGGCGCCCCGTTGGGGCTGGACAATTCCTGTCGTGCTATTGACCCGGGGTTCCCTTCGGTCACCCCGGGCGATTGGCGAGGGCCCCTTCGGGGCGGATGGGGACATTCGCCAGGTAAAGATCAATAAACGGGCGCGGGCTTTAACAATCAGAAGTCGTATTTCCCGATGTTGTCCTTGTTGAACACGAGGATGTCGCCGAGGAGGACCTGGCCGTCGACGATTTTCCGATCGCCGAGGCGGCCGGCTTTGATGCTGGTGTCGCCCTTGTGGTATTTGCCGGAGGCGACGGCCTCGGCGGTGTAGACGGTCAGATAGCCGAGGTCCTTGGTGTTCCAGAGGACGACGGATTTGACGGTGCCATCCATCACGTATTTTTTCATGTCATTGGGCGTGGAGAGGCCGGTGACCTGGATTTTACCGGCCTTGCCCTGCTGCTCGATGGCTTCGGCGGCGCCGGGGAAGGCGGCGGAGCTGATGGCCCAGACGCCCTTGAGGTCGGGATGGGCCTTGATGAGCGTCTCGGTGGCGGCCTTGGCCTTGGTCTGGTTGTCGTCGGAGGGCTCGACATCCACCAGCTTGAGCTGCGGATATTTCTCAAGCTGCTGCTTCATGTATTTCATCCACTCGTTCTGGTTGGCGGCGGTCAGGGTGGCGGTGATGATCGCCACTTCGCCGGAGGCGGCCTTGGGATCGGAGGGATCGATGTCCTTGGCCAGCGTATCGACGAGGGCGTCGCCGATCTGCTCGGCGGTGGCCTGGTTGACGAAAAGCTCGCGGGTGTCGGGGGCGGCGTCGGCATCCCAGGTGATCACGTGCACGCCGCGGTTCTGCGCGTCTTTCATCGCGGGGGCGAGGACGGCCGGATCGTTGACGCTGACCGCAATCACATCGGCGCCCTGGAGGGCCCACTGCTTGACGAGCTGCGCGGCTTCATCGGCGTGGCCATCGACGGGGCCATCATATTGCAGGTCGACATCGCCGAGTTCTTTGGCGGCTTCCTGGGCCCCCTGGTCGCAGGTCTCGAAGTAGGGAACGCCCTTGACCTTGGGCAGGAGGTAGACCTTGTAGGTTTTGCCGCCGGCGTTGGCGGAGCCGGTGGCGGCGGTATTGGTGGTGGAGGAGCCGGAGTTTTCGTTGTTGCCGCAGGCGCCCAGTGCGAGGGCCGCCGAGACCGCCATTGCCATCACTGCCGCGCGAAACATGCTCATCCGGGCTCCTTTCGGTTGCTGTTATTTTCGAGACGACCGCCGTCCGAGGAGCGCGTTGATCGCCACAGCGACGATCAGGAGGCTTCCCAGGACCAGGCGGATCAGGGTGTTGTCATGATAATGCCAACTGACGAATTCACGGGTTTCGTGAATCAGAGCAACGCCGAGGACGGTGCCGATAATGCGTCCGCGTCCGCCGAAAATGCTGGTGCCGCCCAGGACGACGGCGGTAATCACATCGAGCTCGAGATTGGTGGCCATGTTGGCCTGGGCGGTGTTGTACTCGGCGGCGTTGTTGAGCGAGGCGAGCCCGGAGGCCAGGCCCGAGAGGGCGTAGATCAGGAGCTTGGCCCGGCCGACCTTGAGGCCGGAGAAACGGGCGGCGGTTTCGTTGTGGCCCACCGCGTAGAGCGTCCGGCCGAACGGACCCTTCGCCAGCACCACGCCCATAGCGATGGCGGCGGCGATGAACAGCCAGCCCGCGGCGGAAAGGGCGTACCAATGGGGATGGCGGAGGTCGGGCCCGGCGAAGAAGGCTTTCTGGCCCAGATTGGTAAACCAGGTGGGGAACCCCGAGTAAACGGAGGTGGTCTTGTAGAGGGACGCGAAGCCGAGGCTGAGCCCCTCGGCGAGGCCGCGGTAGGCGGAATAGGTGGCGAGGGTGACGATGAGGGGGTGGACCTTGATTTTGGCGACGAAGACGCCGTTGAGCAGGCCGCCGGCGGTGCCGGTGACCACGGCCATGAGCGCGGCGGCCCACATGGGCCAGTGCCAGAGCTGGAAGCACATGCCCATGACCACTGCGGAGAGGCCCATGGTGGAGGCGACGGAGAGATCGATGCCGCCGGTGATGATAATGTAGGTCATCGGGAGCGAGAGCAGGGCGAGGTCCCAGACGTTGAAGAGGAGCTGCTGCTGGGTGGTGACGGTCATGAAGAGGGGGGCGATCTGTTTGGCCCAGATCAGGCCGACGACCAGCACGACGAAGAGCAGCAGTTCGTGCGCGAACGGACCGACGCGTTGGGTGAGCGTCGGGGCGACGAAGGAGGGGGAGGCGAGCTGCGGAGGCTGGTAGCTGGCGCCCTCACCGCCGCCGATGGCTTTTCCAGCGTCGGTGGCGAGGCGTGTCTGATCGTCCATCAGTGGCCCCCTCCGGCGCCGGGTTTTTTGCGCCGGCCGGCAAAGTGATCGACGAGCACCGCGGCGAGAATGAGCAGGCCCTGGATGGCCTTGTCCCAGTTGGACCAGCCGGGGCCGAGGTTGAGGAAGATCAGCACGGGCTTTTGGATCATCAGGAGCACGACGCCGAGGAAGACCCCGGCCACCGTTCCGACGCCGCCGGAGATGGAGACCCCGCCGACGACGACGCAGGTGACGACGAGCAGTTCGAAGCCCTGACCGATGCCGTTGTCGTAGGCTCCGAGCGTGGTGACGATGGTGGCGACACCGACGAGGAAACCGGTAAGGGCGAAGGTGAAGAGCTTGATGCGCATGACCGAGACGCCCGAGAGGGTGGCGGCGTGGGCGTTGCTGCCGACGGCGTAGATGCGGCGGCCGAGGGGGGTGTAGCGGATCATCGCCCAGGTGCCGATGAGGACGGCGGCCATGATCCAGATGCTGGCGCGGATGCCCAGGATGGTGCCGATGCCGAACCAGCGGAGTCCCTGGGGAAGGTCGGTGATGTTGCCGCGGTGCATGATCTTGACGGTGATGGAGGCGAGGATCATGAACATGGCGAGGGTGACGATGATGGAGGGGATGCGCACGAGGGTGACCAGGAGGCCGTTGATGATGCCGATGGCGGTGCCCAGGCCGAGGGTGACGAGGATGGCGGCCCAGACGGGCCATCCGAATCCTGGGACGAGGGCGGTTTTGGAGCTGACGAGGGTGCCCATGACGGCGGTGAGGAGGCCGAGCATGGAGCCGACGGAGATGTCGATTTCGCCGGTGACGATGACGAGCATGACGCCGCAGGAGACGATGGCGGGCTGGGTGCAGTAGACGAGCAGGTCGCTGATGTTGGAAAGGGCGAGGAAGCTGGGGGAGCGGAAGGAAACGACGATGACGATGAGGGCGATGAGGACGGCCAGGCCGTACTCGCGTTTGGCGGCAAGGCTCCAGAGCATGTCGCGGAAGGTGAGCGGGGGGCGCAGGGGCTGGTAATCGACGGTGGTCATGCCGCGGCCGCTCCTGTGCCGGCGGGCATGGCGAGGGCGAGGACTTTTTCCTGGGTGGCTTCCTGGCGGGACAATTCGCCGGCGATCTGGCCGGCGCGCATGACGAGGATGCGGTCGGAGAGAAGGAGGACTTCGGGGAGGTCGGAGGAGATGACCCAGACGGCGACGCCTGTGGCGGCGACTTTGCGGATGAGCTTGTAGATTTCGGCCTTGGCGCCGACGTCGACGCCGCGGGTGGGCTCGTCGAGGATGAAGAGGCGGGGTTTGCGCGCAAGCCATTTGCCGATAACGAGTTTCTGCTGGTTGCCGCCGGAGAGGGATTGGGCGGGGAGGCGGGTGTTGGCGGTTTTGACGCGGAGATCGGTGATGAGCTCGCGGGCGAGGCGTTCTTCGCGGGAGGAGGAGATGAGGCCGGCGCGGGTGACTTCGGACAGAACGGCCATGGAGAGGTTGGCGGCGACGCTCATGGGCAGGACAAGGCCGAGGTGCTGGCGGTCTTCGGGGACGAGGGCGACGCCGGCGGCGAGGGCGGCTTCCATGTCATGGTTTCGCAGGGGGTTACCGTCAATGAGGACAGTGCCTTCATCAGCGGCGTCGGCACCGAAGACGGCGCGGGCGACTTCGCTGCGGCCCGCCCCGACGAGGCCGGCCATGCCGACGATTTCGCCCGCCCTGACGGCGAAGCTGATGTCGCGGAAGACCCCGGTGCGCGTGAGGTTGCGCACGTCGAGGATGGTTTTTCCGCCGGCGTGCTCGGCTTCGCTTTTGACGACGCCTTCGACCTGGAGGAGTTCGCGGCCGACCATCATTTTGATGAGTTCGTCCTGGTGGATTTCGGGGGTGTTGCGTGTGCCGACGTATTGGCCGTCGCGAAAGACGGTGACACGGTCGGAGAGGAGGAAGATTTCCTCCATGCGGTGGCTGACGTAAAGGATGCTGACGCCTTCACTTTTGAGCTGGCGGATGATGCGGAAGAGAACTTCGGTTTCGCGGGTGGAGAGGCTGGCGGTGGGCTCATCCATGATGAGGAGGCGGCAA
This sequence comes from Phycisphaerae bacterium, assembly GCA_035545015.1. GTDB lineage: Bacteria > Planctomycetota > Phycisphaerae > WQYP01 > WQYP01 > CALCHA01. Next base: position 76,923 of record DASZZD010000024.1, on the reverse strand, counting down.
TCTTGGGAGAGGGCGCGGGCCATGCCGACCATCTGGCGCTGGGCCATGGGCAGCTCGCCGACGGGTTTGTAGGGGTCGATGGTTTCACCGAGGCGGGCCATGAGGCGGTGGGTTTCGGAAAGCATGCGTTTGCGGTCGAGGAAGAGTCCGGCGATGCGGGGTTCGCGTCCGACGAAGATGTTGTCCTGGGCGTTGAGGTGGCCGAAGGCGACGGATTCCTGGTGAATGACGGCGATGCCGGCGGCTTCGGAGGCCTTGACGCTGCCCAGGGGCATGGGCCGGCCGTTGACGAGGACCTGGCCGGCGTCGGGCATGACGCTGCCGGTGAGGATTTTGATGACGGTGGATTTGCCGGCGCCATTTTCGCCGCAGAGGGCGTGGACTTCGCCCTTGCGGATGTCGAGCTGGACATTGGAGAGGGCTTTGACGCCGCCGTAGGACTTGCTGACGCCCTCGACCCGCACGAGATTGTCCTGCTGAGCGCTCTGAGTTGTCATGCGCGTTCCGCCACCAGCCGATCATTGCCCTGTGAGCGCCGTATGCTACCCGCATCGGGAGCGTGATGCCACCGCCGAGCACGCCTTGAAGTGGTTTAGGGGCAGGAAATTCCGCGCGGAAGGGAGTGGGGGTGGGGGATGGACAAAAAGATGAAGATTGGGTGGAAAAGAGGGCGGCGGGTCTTACCGGACACTTGGCCCGGGGGTATAGAGAGGTAGCCGATGGGATGATGGCACTGGTTTAAACCCGTCAGGCGACCGATAGTTGACTCACACGTGTCAGCGCTGACCGTCTGTGGACGACCAGGGTAGGAGCGTTTTATGCCGACGTTTCAGTATGAAGCGATGAATGCCGCGGGCCAGGAAGTGAAGTCGGAGGTGGACGCCAACTCGGCGGACGAGGCGATCACGAAGATCCGGTCGCAGGGGTACTTTCCCACGAAGGTGAAGGAGAAGGCGCTCAAAAAGAAGAAGGCGGACGGGGCGGCGAGCGCGCCGAAGAAGAAGGGCAAGTCGTTCGCGATCGGACGTGTTTCGACGAAGGTGATCACGCAGTTCACGCGGCAGCTCTCGACGCTGCAGGATGCGGGTTTGCCGATCTTGCGGTCATTGAAGATTCTCTGGCAGCAACAGAAGCCGGGCATGCTCAAGAACATTCTGGACGATGTGGCTAACGACGTGGAGAGCGGTTCGACGCTGTCGGAATCGATGGCGAAGCACCCGAAGGCGTTCAACCGGCTGTACATCAACATGGTGCAGGCGGGGGAGACGGGCGGCGTGCTGGACGTGATTCTGCAGCGGCTGGCGGAGTTCATGGAGAAGGCGCAGCGGCTGAAGCGGCGTGTGATTGGGGCGATGATTTATCCGGCGGTGGTGGTGTCGTTTTCGGTGTTGATCGTGACGGGCATCATGATCGTGGTGGTGCCGAAGTTCCGTGAAATCTTCAAGGACTTCAAGACATCGCTGCCGCCGCTGACGCAATTTCTGCTGGACACGTCGGATTGGATTGCGCAGGACTACGGGTGGGCGGTGATTTTCGGCTCGCCGTTCCTGGCGATTTTCGCGGTGAAGATCATCGGGAAGGCGAAGATCGGTCGGAAGGTGATCGACTTCGTCAAGATCAAGATGCCGATTTTCGGGCAGATTCTTTCGAAGACGGCGGTGGCGCGGTTCACGCGGACGCTGGGGACGCTGCTGGCGGCGGGCGTGCCGATTCTGGATGCGCTGAACATCACGCGCGACACGGTGGGGAACGTGATCTTCGAGAACGCGCTGCAGAAGGTGCACGACGCGATCCGGGAGGGCGAATCGTTCGCGGGTCCGCTGCGGCAGTCGCGGGTGTGCGACACGATCGTTACGAACATGATCGACGTGGGGGAGGAGACGGGCGATCTGGACAAGATGCTGATGAAGATCGCGGACAATTATGATGAAGAGGTGGACGTGCTGATCGGCTCGCTGGTGAGCTTGCTGGAGCCGGTGATGGTGGTGTCGCTGGGCGGCATCGTGGGGACGATCGTGGTGGCGCTGTTCTTGCCGTTGGTGAAGCTGATTCAATCGGTATCGGGCGACAGCGGCAACGGCGAGGGTGGCTGATGGGCGGCGCGACGCATGGTGTGGATTCCTGGGGATTGGTCATGGGTTCTGTTGGCGGAGAGTGATCAGATGCTGGGTGCGATGGCAAATCATCCGCGGCGGGCGAGGCGATGGAAGAATCGCGCCGGCCGGGCGGGCTTCACGCTGATCGAGATCATGGTGGTGGTGGTGATCATCATCATTCTGGCGGCGCTGCTGATACCGGCGCTGGCGGGTGCGAAGCGGCGGGCGCGGTTCGTGGACAATCAGAGCCTGCTGACGAGCATCGGGCAGGCGGTGGAGCAGTATCAGCAGGTGTTCAATGCGTATCCGGCGGCGCCGGACGGTGCGGCGACGGGGGCGGGCACGGGCAAGATGAGCGGCGCGCAGGCGCTGCTGCTGGCGCTGTCGTATGCCTGGGTGGACAACAATGATGCGGCGCCCAACAATGCCGACACGGTATTCGGCACGACCGCCACTCCCCCGGTCGTGAAGTACCCATGCAATTTCACGATGGTAGTGGACCCTGCGAAGCCGGCGGGGCCGATCGATCATGGCAATACGACGCCGACGGGCGCTTACCGGGAATATCCGCCGTTCTTCACGCCGTCATCGCGGGAGCTTTCCCCGTCTTATGAATCGCCGCCCGGGTCGCCGCCGCAGTGGATCGCAGGCGGAGTGAAATTGAATGGGGGTATGGCGTCTATCAACACGTTCACTTTTCCGGTGCTGGTCGACCATTATCCCAATCCGATGCCGATCCTGTATTTCCGGGGCACGCCGGGGATCACCGGGTCGGTGACGGTGGCTCCTGGGAACACGTCGCAGAGCAAGCCGGCGCTGGTGGGCGAGGATACGACAGCGACGTTCAACCGGTTTGACAATGCGGAGTATCTGCAAAGCCAGGGCATCGCGGTGGACAATCTCGAGCCGAACGACCCGCGACATACGTATTCGACGCCGGACCAGAGTTACTGGTCGCCGATATCGAGCAGCTACCAGGGAAAACTGACGAGCGATCTGACGCCCAACGGGGGCGACAGCACGCGGGCGGACCTGAAGTTTGCGAAGCTGCTGACGGGCGCGAGCACGACCGCCGGCACGTTTAACGGGCCTTCGAATTTTGTGCTGATGTCGGCCGGCGAGGATCGGATTTACGGCACGGCGGATGATGTCATTATCAAGAAGTGATGGGCCGCCCTTGCTTGTGGAATGCACCATGCGAAGCGAAGTTTATACATTTTCGGCCGGGAGACGTCATGGGGGGATGACGCTGATGGAGCTGGTGGTGGTGCTGGCGATCATCGCGATACTGGCGGCGATATCGATTCCGGTGGTGGGGCACATGAAGACGCGGGCGAAGGCGGCGGCGCAGCGGCAGCAGTTGGCGGGACTGAGCCAGGCGCTGGGGGCTTATTATGCGGATTTCCACGTCTATCCCCCTTCCGACAACCCCACCAATCCAACAGCCAGCATGTATCCCGGCAACGTCATTGCGCCGGGGCGCGGTCCTGCGACGTTAGCCCAAGGACTCATGGGATATCTCCCCGCCGCACTCGATGGGGCTGGCAGCGGCATTGCGGGCGACCCGACCTATGGATTTCGCATCAAAGGTTCCGGCGTAGGTGCGACCGGCAAGATTTATGGACCGTATGGTCCTGACGACAACAAATATTTCGCCGACAACAATCCGGCCCCGGCTGCAAATCCGGATACCGACCGTGCTTTTATTGATGTCTATGGCAGCGAGATTTTTTATTTCCGCTCGACGCGTGCCGTGACCGATCGTACCGGTCTCCCTCCTGTGACGCGCGTTTTCGGCACCACCGGCAGCGGGAACAATTATTACTTTGAGGCCCCCGATAACCAGTACAAGTTCGGCCAAACAGCCTATACAAACACGTGGAATGAAACGCTTGTCCCGCCCGATCAAACCCCGCCAAACCACTCCACGAGCGACTATGCCGCCTTTTTCAAATTGCTGGGGGCTTCTTCCAACGATATTACGACCAGTTCCGCCGCGATCACCGGCGCCAACAGTTATCTCCTGATGTCTCTCGGTCCTGACGGCTTGCCCTATACCGGGGACGACATCATTCTTTCCACTCCTTGAGGCGCGCATGGGCTTGTCTCGCAAGATGATTTTTCCACTCCATGGGCAGCACGCGTTCTGTCCTCGTCGCCGATACGGCTTCACGCTCATCGAAGTGATGGTGGTGATCGCCATCCTGGTGATTCTGGCGGCGCTGCTGGTGGCGGTGGGCAGCGGGGTGATCGGCACGTCCAAAGGCCGGCAGACACACGCGACGCTGCATGTGCTGGATGGGGTGATGCAAACGTACCTCAAAGACGGCAATCCAGAGCCGGACGATCCTAACCTCTCCGGATATTCCGCCAACACGGACATGCAAAAAACCAATCCGGTCAGCGACGCCACAAGGTGGGTAAAGGCCCTTCGTGCCGATCCCGACGGAGCCAAAGGATTGTCACAACTGAAAAGCGCGAACGTTCCGGACCCTGACGTGCCCAATGCGATCGCGACAGTGATTGTCGACGCGTGGGGCACGCCGATCCGTTATGTGCCTTACGACAAAGACACCAAGAAGAGCGGCTATTTTGAAAGCGCCGGCCCCGACGGGCAGTTTCTCACGACCACTGATGCGCCGCCCGCGCCGGCCAAGCTGCCCCCGGACGATTTGTACAGCACGGACCCGATGTAAGTGTTTTGAACGGAGTTTCCGCACCCGCAAGGGACAATCGCCATGAAACGGCATTTTTCACAACCTCTCAACCGCCCCCAGAGCTCGCAGCCGGCCCGCTCCCCCCGTGCCTTCACGTTGATCGAAGTCATGGTGGTGATCAGCATCATCGTGATCCTGCTGGCGGTGAGCATCCCGACGATCAAGGCGCTGACGACGGGGAGTCGCGAAGCACAAGCGGTGAATTTGATCCGGTCGTACCTGGTCAATGCACGGGCGCTGGCCATGCGAGAGCATCATTTGGTTGGCGTCGTTTTTTTTGAGGAAGATCCGAATAATCACAAGCTTGCGGATAGCCCACCTGCGAATACCAGCCAGACGGCCATGCAGTTGATCATGGAAGATCCCGATCAGTCGCAATTCCTGCCGGGGAAGAATTTAGGCTTCATTTATTACAGTCGGGATCGCCAGTATCTTCCGCGTGGCGTCCAGGTCGCGTTGTTGAACGATGATGCGACCAAGACCATGACCACGGGCGATGAGTCGAGCGGCGTGGCGCGGTGCATTCTTTTTGATCAGAACGGGCAAATGGTGCTGCGGAGCCGGCTTGTTCGGCCGAAGTTGACTGGTGCTACTGATGTTGGCGGTTATCCACAGGCCTACAAAGATTGGAATTTTGACTCGGCTGGGACCACGTCGGGCAGCACGAGTTCCTCGCCGGGCCTCGTCGTTTTCGATATGCAGGAATATAAAGCACAGAATTTCACAACGGCGCAGTCCGACAAAAAGGCCCAATGGCTGCAGCAGCATGCGGACGTCCTGATCGTCAACCCTTACACTGGAAGCCTCATTCAATGATTTATTCCCGCGCCATTTCTGCACCGCGCGCTCGAGGCTTCTCGCTGATCGAGGTCCTTCTTGCGACCTTCATCCTGGCCATCGGTCTGATCATGGTGGCGACGATTTTTCCCGTGGGCGCCGACTGGACGCGCGAAGCGACCGAGGACACGGTATCGCAGACGATTGCCGCGAATGCCCTGTCGGTCTTGAAAAATTATTATGCGCCAGACAGCTTGAATCCGAACACGCGAGGACAACTGGCAACACTGCTCACGTCGACAACTCCTTACAATGTGCAGGGATTGCCCGCATTCACCTTTATTCCTCTTGCCGAGCGCACATATCAATTTGGCAACACCACGCCGTTTCCGTCGCCCAATCCACCCTCCTGCACATACTACTGGACTGCGGTGGGGCGGGTGTCGCCGGCCCAGCCTCTCACCAGCGCCACTCATTCGTATGATATTTACATCCTGGTGTTCCGAAAGGGCGAAGCCGCACAAACGTTTTACAATACGCAAGCGGGCTACGTGGTGCCGACGACGCCGGTTGCGTTGACCGACATGGGGGCGGGTCTGAATCCGGTGCGCGATACGGATGAATCGAAATTTCCCACCGCCGCCGTCGATCCGCACTTTGCGAACTTCAAGCATTACCAGGAGCCCACGCTGGTCGTTAGTGACTATAAGCACGGAACGTACAACTCCTCATCCTCGCCGGCGATTCCGGACTGCTATCCGCCGCTGGGTTTCACGGGAATTGGTCAAACCTCCGGCACGGTATTCCGCCAGCTTGCCGATGTGAACAACAACCAGGCGAACGCCTATCCGCCGCTTGCGGGTCAAACCACGGCGACGGCCAATCCCAGCGAGAAGGTCATTTATGCCCCGCCCGCCGACGGAACCAGCGCCAGCCCGCTGATCTATGTTTATCAAACCACGCTGACTTACTGAGCTTCACGCATGCCGCAATCCTCCCGTCAACGCATTGGTCTGGGCTTCACGCTCATTGAGCTGATGGTGTCGGTCACCATTTTGCTGATCCTCATCGGCGCGGTGGGCCTTGTGTTCCGGTCCGCATCGAACGCCGTGGGCACTTCGCAGGCAACCATGGGCCTGCTCTCGAACGTCGACGCCATCCAGCGGCAGCTTGCTCAAGATGTGCAAGGCATGGACAAATCGCAATTTCTGGTGATCCGCTGCGGGCTTTACAAAGATAACGCCGGTCTGAGCCGCCGCTGCGATTTGATTTCGTTCATTTCTCGCGGCAATTTTCCACATCGGACGGGGGCGTCACAAAGCCCAAATCCTTTTACTGATTACAATCCCACTGCGCCCAATGCCTTTATTACGTGGGGCCAACTCGCCATGGAAAGCAGCGGGGCTTCGACGACATTGAATGCACTCGCGCCGCAAGACCTGCCGCCAAACCAGAACTTCAAGGTCGCGCTCAATCAAGTTCCCACAAGCTTGCTGACCAGCAGCGGAACGTTTGACGACGCGAGCGTTATCCTCGGCAGGAACGTCATGCTGCTGATGCCGAAGAATCAAGACGATCCCAGCACGGATGTTCTGACTCGCATTGACGCAACTAGCGGCGCGAATACAACCGTGAGCGCCTATCAGAATAATCCGGCTGCCAACATTGCCGCGATTGATTGCAACGCGGCAGCAGTTGCTACCAATGGTGAAACCGCCGCGGATATCACCGAATCACGCACCGATGTTGCCGCAACGACAACCGCGCAACTCAAGGCTTATCTCATCCAGGGCCTCGCCAATGCGGGGGGACGCACGGCAAGTGCGCGGTTCGAGGCGGATCATTATTGCTATCGCCATGCCGCTCTTCGCTCGGTCTACGATACCGAGATTCAGCGATCGGGCTCCACTTCTCTTCCCAATGGATATTTCCGCATGAGCCCCATCGCCTTGCAGGGTGTCTCATCGTTTGCCGTGGATTGGACGGATGGATCGGTCTTTACTGGTGCGGGCGGCGAGGTGGATGTCACGACCGGCCGTGCCGTTGCCACCGGCACCGCACTGATCGGGACGACCAAGTGGTTCGGCATCTATAACGATGCCACCGGCATGTCCAGCCGGAATGCCTCGAGCCCCTATCAATCGACCATGGTGGATTACGGCGATTCGCCCGCGCCGGCGCCGGTGGTGACAACTGCCGCCACATCCAACGGCGACAGTTACACCGCCATTTTCAGTTATGACAACCCGACAAGTTGGCCGGTCGCGCTCCGCTTTCGGTATCACGTCGCCGATCCCAGCGGCCGGCTACCCGGCGGGCGTGATGTGGTGACGATCGTGAAGCTTCCCTGACGCGGCCTCAGCAGGCGCGTCATCGGATCTGCCCTTGAGGTTTTCCATGAGTACTCCCATTTTATTTCGACGCTTTCATCGTCGCGGTTCCGTGATGATTCTCGTGGTAGCCGTCCTGGGGCTGCTTGCGGTGATGGGCACCGTCTACATTGTGGCCGCCCGCACGCAGCGCAGCGCCTCGACCGCCATGAACGCGGCCTACAACCTTGACCTGGCCCAGAACGCGGCCATGCAGCAGGTGGTCGGCGTCATCGGCAATTCCATGTTCGATTCGGCGGGAAGGGTCGGGGGCGTGGATACGACCGGCACGTCGGGGCTGGCCGCGAGGGATTTCGATTATCCGGAAATCGGCAATACGACGGGCCAAAGCTCTTTCAATGTGCATATGCGGGATGAACCCTGGCTTGTCGCCCATCTCCACCCGCAGGTGGCGGCCGCAGGCAATCCCTACGGGGCCCCCGGCACAACCGACTTTACGGTGTTAACTTCGGCATTGTTCGATCCCAATACGGGCCAGTATGACGTCGGCTATTCGGCGGCCAATATGTTCGATGTCGTGGGCGAGCAGACGACCGGCGACACCGGCGGGGAGGGAGACGACGCACCTACGGTCTTCGACTCTGCTGACGCTTACGTGACTCTGCTGCCGTTTTCCGAAGGCACGGGTATCCGGTACCGCGTTGGGTACCGCATCATCGACACGAGCCGCATGGCCAACCTGAATACGGGCTGCGTGGACGACGCGGCGGCGGTCGGGGACAGCACCGGCACTTACATCACTTCCGTTCGGCTTGCGCCTGCCGCAAACGTAATGCCGGCCAATGCCGCGTACTTCAATCCCCCGACGGACACGGACACCGCTCTCAACCTCCACACCAACAGCGCCGGTATCGGCCGGGCGGGCCTGTCAACACTTACGAGCACGCCAAGCGCCTGGGAGCAGGTTCTGTTGCGCATCGAGAATCCGGTGCTCGCCGATCCCAAGCTTACGCTCTTCAGCCTATCGGATGAACTTGAACTGCGGTCCTATGGGGAATATGGCACGACGACCCCGATTCGTCCCGCGCTCTCCTCGAAACCCACGAGCTCCAACTTCGACGTCTGGCCGTATACCCTCAATTCCAATCCCACCACGCCGTTCAGTTCGATACCGTCCGGCAATCCCGCCAGGCGCAACTATACCGCCTACTCCTTCGACCGCCAGTTCCGACCTTATCTCACTCCCACGGATCCAAAAAATCCCACGCCTGTCGATTACGTACTTGTGCCGACCGCCGGCGCTAATAACACTGATCCGCTCACCGTTCCATCGCCTTATTCGGTCGATAGCGCGACGGGCATTTGCGATCCTTTTCCGGCCAGTCGTCTCCAGCAGGTTTACGTGAACTATCCGATGTCCTTCTCCTCGGCGGCCACGGCGAATGTTTCCATGTTCTATATGGCCGCCACCGCGACAAACCTGGCCACGTTGATGGAGTCCGCTTGCTCGCCTCCGCCGAGCACCATCATCTCCACGAGTGATGGGAATCCCAATCATCCCAACGTCTACTCCCATGCCGAGGCTGTGGCGTTCGCCGCCAATTATATGATGTATCGCGCGGACGGCATGGTGATTGACACGACTTCCGGCTTATCACCAACCGCTAATGCCTATTTCCTACCCGCTGGACCGTCGTTCATTGACAGCCAAGGCATGTGTGTCCGCACCGCCGCAGACGCTACAACGCTTTATGGTCGCGATTTCGGTCCCTCCACCGTGGCCACCAAGCCGAACCTTACGACCGCCGGCCTAGGCGCGACGGCCTCCCAAAACATCATCTGTCTCGGTTACGCCGCCCAACCCTTTCTCAACGAAGTCGCCGCACAGGAAGGCGCCGACAGTTCCACCGGTACGCCCGTCACTGTCATTAAAGACGACGCCATCGAGTTGCATAATCCGTACTCGATTGCGCTGAGCCTTAAGGGATTCCACCTCAAAGTCTTCCCCAGCGTCGGTGGTAACACGCCCAACGCGGATATTGATCTCACGGGGCAATATATTCCAGCCAAAGGTTACTTGGTCATCCTGGCCACGGGGGGTGCAGAGTTCTCCACGAAGGTTAGCGCCAGCGCCACCGTCGTAATCTATACTCCCACCGTATTCACCCCCGCCTCCCTTGATCCTCTCGGCGGCAATATTGTCCTTTACCGCCCTTATTTTGCACGCAACACCCTTACCCAGCAGCTCGCTCCGATCGACCAATTCAGCTACACGACACTTGTTGCTCCCGCTGGCTTGCCGGACCTCGCTTCGCAGCAGCCTTCCGATCTTTCCGTTGCGCGGATCAACTCAGGCGATGCGACTGCGAGCCAATGGGGCGCCGCCATTAATACCCCGCAGGCCCGTGCCAATGCCACGCTGGGCGCACCCAACAACAACGGCACTGCAGGCATAATCCTCTATGATCGCTTCGCGCTGAATTCTGCCATCGCCCAAGGCTCTGCCTTCTCGAACATCAACGAATTCAATCAGGTCATGCGTTTGGCCACTTTTTTCGACGCCACCGATTCGGCCAACCCCGCGATCCCGACACCGCCGAATTCCACCGTTCCCAACGCGCTGATCCCCGACAAGCTACCCGCCCTGGCGACCACCGCCACCTCCGCCCCCTACGTCAACATGGACTTCCCCGTCGACGCCCAAATTCATTTCGATTTCCTCGCCCCGCCCTACATCTACGGTACTACGCCGACCTCCTATCCCAATCCGTTGCCGGCGGGTGCTCCGACGAAATCCGGCGACATTCGTGCTGTTCACCTCTTGGATCAGATTTCCTTCGTTGACCGCGTTGCCGATACATCCATCTCCGCCGCCTCACTGGGCTTTACCAACACCGTCGATAAGCTCCGCATCGCCGGCCGCATCAACGTCAATACCGCCTCTGGCGATGTGCTCCGCGCGTTACCAATCCTGCAATATGCAAAGGACCACGGTCTGGCTGATCCGGACGTAATCGTAGCGAACATTTTGGCGTACCGGGATCGCAAAGCGAGTGCTACTTACAATGGAAAGACTTCGCAAAAAGTGGCGTCCTCCTTGCCGGTCAATTACAACACAAACTACCCGGGCCTTGGAATTCGTTCACTAGCCGAGCTAATGATTCCAATTACGGACGCACTAACTTCCGCTCCCTCGGATATTGAGACACGGGACACAATTTGGGCCGCCGCCTACAACCTCTGCACGGTGCGCTCCGATACCTTTGTCGTTTATGCCTACATGGAAGCCGTGCGCCGCAATCCGCGTTACACGGGTGCTTTCGACAACGCTTTCGTGTGGTATGGCACGGGGGCACAAAACGTCGCCGATGATCCCAATACGCCGACGGCACCGGTGACCGACATCACCACGGTCCCCCTCCTCCGCGTCGCCCAGCGGCGCTGGGTCGCCATCATCGATCGTTCCTTCTGCAATTACGACGTGGGCAGCGGCAGCTTTACCCTGCCCAAGGTCGTCGCGATCAAGGACCTGCCGCAATAATTTGTTCGTCCTACCTGAGGGGAGTGGTCCGCGGCGGTTTGCCGGGGCCATTCACAATCGGCAGGTCCTTCCCTCAGAGTCCCACGCGTGGCCGCCCCTTGCTCCCCGCCGGTCGAATGGCCGGCGGAGCGGGAGGGGCGGCCCGCTTTTTTGGGGGCGCGATTTCTAACATCGCCCGGGCGGGGGTGTCGGTATAATTGCCGACCGGGAGACGGACCACCGCTCCTGCAACGCCAAATTCGGGGCGCCTGCTGCACGCATGTCGTCCGCCGGTCCGGGCGGGCGTTGTTTCAACCGGCGAGGGTGCACGGTGGGTGGATTGTCCACAGGCCGTTTTCGTTCGCATGCCGATCGCGCGTGTCGCGGGCGTGGGCGGGGTTTTACGCTGATCGAAATTCTGATTTCGCTGTTCATCCTGCTGGTGGGCACGGTGATCCTGGCGACGATTTTCCCGATCGCCGGCGACTGGACGCGCCAGACCACGGAGCACTCGGTTGCGCAGACCATCGCCCGGGATGCCGTCGCCTTGATCAAGGCCCATTGCACGGCGAGCAATTTTGCGTCCGTGTCTTATGACCTGCGGCCGCTCACGGTGGACAGTCTGAACATGTTGGAGTCCCAGCAGGGCTATCAGTACCCCAGCAGCACGCCGATGCCTCAGGACGAACGGGCGTACGAGCAAAGTCTCTACCGGTGGGCCGCTCTCGCGCGGCATCAACCCGCCGATCCTTCGGGGTGCTATCAGCTTTACATTCTGGTTTTCAAGAAAGGGGAGGTCGCGCAGCGTTTCGGCGATCCCCAGCCGCCGGACGGGTACGCGCTCATGTATGACCGGCCGCCGCTGCCGCCCGGCGTGGTGCCGGATCCCACGCATCAGCCTCCGGATCGCCCGGTGTTCTGGCTCGGCCCCTATCGGGACGGCACCGAAAAACAGCGGCCCAAGGAGCCGCCGCCGAACCCGCGCATTTTCCCGCCGATCGGCGACTACGGCATCGGTGTTCGCTCCGGCACCGTGTTCCGTCAGCATCTCGCCCAGGATCCCGCGAACGCGGTCTCCTCCGCGCCGTTGATCGAATTTCAACCCTCCACGTTCGAAGACGTGCTCTACGTGCCGCCCCTCCAGGGCACCAACGTCAGCCCGCTCATTTACGTCTATCAGACGACGCTGGCGTTTTAGCAGCGGAAACCGCCATGGTTCAGGTGACAACCGACGCACCGCTTCCCTGCCAGCCGGCCCAGGGGCGCCGTGCCTTCACGCTGCTCGAACTGCTCGTCACCACCATCATCCTCATCCTCCTGCTGGCCGGCCTGGGCCTGATCTTTCGCACCAGCTCCGCCGCCGTGGGAATGTCGGAAGCCAATCTGGAACTGCTCGCCAACGTCCGCGCCGCCCAGGAACAAATGCAGCGAGACTTCTCCTCCCTCGACCGCTCCGCCTTTCTGGTCATCCGCTGCCGGAAACTCCCGCACACTCCCGGCCGCGATGAGGGCTATTACTGCGACCAGGTCAGCTTCATCGCCAACGAAAGTTTCCCCAACCAGCAGTTCGGTCCCACCGGCGTCAACGATCAGCGGGTGCAGGCCGGGCTGATCTGGTATGGCCATCTCGTCGTCGAGGGTGTCAACCGCCTCGGCGCCCATGACCTCCCCGTGCCCGATCAATCCAAACCTCTCCTGGGACCGCCCGACCAGCCCCTCGACGTCCTGCCCTCCGGCGCGACGTACGAGGATCTGATCCTCGGACGCCACGTGACGCTCCTCGCCGGGCCCAACGGCCCGCGGCCCGATACCGTCACGCTCGGAAACCAGGTCCTCCCCGCCGTCCCCCTGCCGTCGGCATTTTCCCCGCCGATCGACGTCGGCGAATCGATTCCCGCGCACATCTCCTCCTCGCGCATCTCTCTGGCCGCCATTAGCACCAGCCAGCTCATGCAGCTCATTCAATACAACGTCACCACCGCCGGTCCCCTCGCTCGTGTCGCCAGCTACGATCGTTCCGGCCATCCGCCGCCGTTCACCGAAACGGCCACCTGCTTCCGTTTCAAAACCCTCCTTGACCCCTTGGCCACCGAAGTGAAAAAGGACAACTTCACCTCGCTTCCCAATGGCGTCGCTCGCATGAGCTCCATCTTTCTTCAGTCCTGCGAGTCCTTCCACGTGGAAGTGTACGTTCCCGCCCTGCAGCAATTTAAGGCGCCCGACGGCTATGACCGCCCCGCCGCCACTGGCGATAATACCATCGGCGTTTACTCCTTTGACACCCCCGTGGAGCTATGGCCATCCGCCGTCCGCATCACCATGCGCATCGCCGACCCCACGCACCGATTGCCCGGAATCCACAGCTTCCAGCAGATCATCAGCCTGCCCCGCTAGAGGACATCCCATGCGCCGCTCACGCGCTTCCGCCCTCATCCTCGCCTTGGCCGTGCTCGCACTGCTCACCGTGCTCGCCACCGTCTACCTCGCCTCCGCGCGCCTTGAACGCCGCAGTTCCAGCGCCTCCGATGAATCGCTCAACCTCGATCTCGCCCGCGATGCCGTCTTCTCCCTCGTCCAGGAACGCCTCCACGACGACACCCTCGGCGGATACACCGACATCCCCCTCTACATCCCGCGCCCGTGGATGCCCAGCGATCCCGCCGGCAAAGGACCGATGACCTACGAGAAGTTCAACGCCGCCGATTTTCAACATGCCACCGGCCTCGCCCGCCGCAGCGCGCTCGAGCGCGAAATCGTCATGGGCCCGGATTTCCGCCTCTATTACTGCAAAGACTTCCACATCGCGGACCTCCTCACCCACGGCCCGCCGCCCGGAAACACGCTCGACTGGGCGCCCCTCACCGCCGACCTCGCCACCACCGTCGGCACCCCCGCTTCCCGCTGGTACGACTATCCCGAACGTCCGCTCCCGGACCGCTGGCTCGACTACGGCTTCAGCGTCGATGCCGCCAATAACCTTGCGGGCACTGTCGATGAACCGCTCCTGGTGAAGCACACCGTTTATCCCAACATCGGTTCCACGGACCTCTCCTTCCTCACCAGCGCCCGCTTCAACCCCGCCACCGGCATGTTCGACCTGCCCTATAACCGCTCCCCGCAGTTCGTTCCTTCCACCGGCGATACGTCCGTCAATGAATCGCTCGACGCCAATTGGAACCTCCTGCCCTTCTCCTCCGCCGCCGGCGCGCATTATCGCTTCGCCCTGCGCGTCATCGACACCAACGGCCGCGCCAACCTCAACACCGGTTTCGTCGGCAGCACCTACGCCACCATGGATGCCGACGGCCGGTGCACGACTTCCGTGCCGCTCGACAATCCCGCGCTGTTCGACGGCGACGACCCCGCCGCCCTCCACGCCGCTCGCCGAGGCGGCATCCCCGATCGCGAAAAATACACAGCCTTTGAATGGCAGGAGCGCATCGACCATTTTTTTAGTGACGGCTATTCGAGCAACGAATCAACCCCCAACGTGCCGGTGGCCTACAACGAACCGCTCGCTCAATTCTTCGATATTTCGGACGAACTCGAGCTCCGCGCTTTCGAGGGTCGCGGAACCGGATGGATTTGCCGCCCCGAATTCGCCTGGCCCAAAACGCTCGCTCCCAATGCGAACGCCCATCAAAACCGCGACAACTACACGGCCTATTCCTTCGATCGTCAGGTCGTTCCCACTTTCCATCCACGCTTCTCCATCTATTGGCTGGGAGCCCGGCCGCCATGGAACGTGGATATCGCCCACTACGGCGGTCGGGACCCTATCGATTTGCGCGGCCCCATTTTTGAAGCCGATATCATCGACGTCTTCACTGAGTTCGCCGACGCGCTGTCCTACGCCGGCTATTCCGATGACGAATCCCTCTCCTTCGCGCTCAATTATCTCTACCAGGAGACCGGCCTTCCCGACCTTGCAATCATCCGCTCCGGATCGCGCGTCTACCTGAAAATCTGGGATGACCGCCCTATCAGCGACGGCACCTTCTGGACCCCCGAAGCGTTCCCGCCGCCGCCGGGCCTGCCCGCCCCCGACAGCGCAACCCCCCCCTCTCTGGTCTATCTCCCCTACGTCGCCCAGCCTTTCCTCAACGAAGTCGATGTCATCCTCCAGCCGCCGCAAAATCAGGACGATCCGCCCATCGCCCTCGATTTCGCCGTCGAACTGATCAATCCCTACACCGTCCCGCTCCACCTGAAGGGCTGGCGAATCCGCGTCGGCAACGATGCCTGGTGCATGCTGGGAACCAGGGATCTTCCCGACACCATCCCCGCCGCCACCGATGCCGCCCACCCCGGCTTTCTCACCATCAACCTCTCCCGCAAAGGCAGCGGCTTCCGCACGCTCGATCCCCAAATCCACACGGTCGAAAACAAAACGCTCGATCCCGTCGGCCAACCCGTTTTCCTCGAGCGCCCCTACCGCGACATCACCCGCCAGACTCAATACCTGCCGGTCGATCAGTTCCCCTGGCCTTCCCCGCCGCCCACACTGGCGCCCGGCGGCAACACCGTCACCCTTTCCTTCCAGCGCAACAACCTCACCAAAATCGCCACGCCCACCCAGCCCCGCGTCGGCGCTCCAGACGCCTGGCTTGCCGCCTGCCCCGTCTACACCGCTACCCTTGCATATCCTTCGCTCGATGCCACGAATCCCGTCCCCATCGGCGACTCCCGCCTTTACGGGCCCTACCTCCCCGACCGCAATGCCGACACCTTCAATCTCGTCGCGCAACTCGGCGTCGTCCCGTTCTGCAACCGCAACATCGGCCAGCTCGAATACATCTCCCGCCTCACACCCCGACTCACCGCCGGCGGACCCGTCACCGTGCCCGACCAGCTCGCCGATCCCGACACCCTCTTCGCGCCGGGCGGCCGCTCCTATTTCCCGCAGGAAGCCAAAGTCCGCTTCGATTACCTCGCGGATCCGCGCGCCCTGGAATTCCTCCGCCTCGTCGCCACGTTCCAAACCTCGCGCACGCCCGGCCGCATCAATGTCAACACCGCCTCCGCCCCGGTGCTCGCGGCCGTCTTCTCCAACATCGTTCCCGATCGAACACTCGCCGCCGACCTCGCCGCCGTGATCATCGCCTACCGCGATCGCACACGCTGCTCGCAAATCGACGACGCCCGCTATCGCCCAAGGAATGTCGATTTCGATTTCTCCGACCCCCACATCTTCCCCGGCCGCGGCGTCCGCTCCATCGCCGAACTCGCCATTCCCCTCGGCATCGCCACCGGCGGCCTGGTCATCGACCGCTCCGTACTTCCGCCGCAAATCGCTCCCGCACCGGGACAAACCCTTCTCACTCTCCACGGCACCCCCTATGTGCGCTATCGCAGTTACTACGCGATGAATGCACTCCCCGACGCCTTCTTCGTCCCGCCTCCCGGCATGCCCATTTACGATTATCCCGCGGGTGTTTCGCGGCTCCACCCCGGCGCCCTCTGGCCGCGACTCTTCACCCAGCTCACCGTGCGGTCCGATACCTTCGTCGTCGAAGGCGTGCTCGAAGCCCTGCGTGTGCATCCAAACGTTTCCGCCGATCCTCAGCAGAAAATCCATCACGACAATGCCTGGAACTGGTACGACTTCGACGAGGGCGGAAATTCCATGCCCGGCGACAAAGCCACCGTCGATGACCCCACGCTCACCCTCAAGGACGATTCCTACCTCCGCAACCTGCGCATCGCCCGCCGCCGCTTCATCGGTCTCATCGATCGGTCCTACACCGAGACGGCGCCTGAAGTCAACGAAACCGCCTATACGCCGTTCACCCTCCCGCACATCGTCGCCGTGGAAGATCTCCCGCAATAGCTCCCTATCCCCGCGCCCGCCTCGCCCCGCGCCGCGGCTCTCGCGTTTTGCGTCTTGCATCGTGCGTCTTGCGTTTTCCCTCCTCCATCTCCGCCAGCGTTTCCTCCAGTTGCCGGTGCACATCCGCCCACTCGCGCATCCGCACATAACTCAGAAATCGCTCCGCGCATGCCCGCCGCAGCTTGCCCGATCCCATCTCCTTCTGCGCGCGCCGCCACCAGTTCCACAGCTTCAGGTACGAAAGAAAATCCGAATCCTCATCGCGAAATTCCTCGTGCGCCGCATCCGCCGCCTGTTGCTTCTCCAGCGGCCGCTCACGCGGATCCTGCACCGAAAGCGCCGCCGCAATCACCAGCACCTCCTCCTGCACGCCCTCCGCCTGCCCCGCCAGAATCATCCGCGCAATGCGCGGATCCAGCGGCAACCTCGCCAGATCCGCCCCCAGCGCCGTCAGCCGCTGCTCCTTATCCACAGCCCCCAATTCCAGCAGCGTCTGATACCCATCCGCAATCAGCCGCGCGTGGGGCTTCTCCAAGAACGGAAACTCTTCCACCGCCCCCAGCCGCAGCGCCTTCATCTGCAAAATCACCGCCGCCAGGTTCGTCCGCAGAATCTCCGGCTCCGTAAACGCCGGCCGCGACAGGAAATCCTCCTCCGCATACAACCGCACACACACCCCCGGCCCCACGCGCCCGCAACGCCCCGCACGCTGATTCGCGCTCGCCTGCGAAATCGGCTCGATCGGCAGCCGCTGCACCTTCGACCGCGGCGCATACCGCGATACCCGCGCCAATCCCGAATCCACCACATACCGTATCCCCGGCACCGTCAGCGATGTCTCCGCCACGTTCGTCGAAAGCACCACCCGCCGCTTCTTCCCCGGCGCAAACACCCGCTGCTGCTCCTCTGCACTCAACCGCGCAAACAGCGGAACGATCTCCACCCGGTCGCCAAATGAATCCTCCACCGCCTTGCTCGCCTCCCGTATCTCCCGCTCCCCCGACAAAAACACCAGCACGTCGCCATTCCCCTCCGCCACGCATTCCTCCACCCCGCGCACCACCGCCGCCAGCATGTCCGGCTCTTCCTCGTCCATCTCCTCCAACACCCGCTCCCCATCCTCCATCTCATCCACCACCCGCGGCGGCGCCGGATCGCGATACCGCACCTCCACCGGATACGTCCGCCCGCTCACCATCACGATCGGACAATCTCCAAAGTGCTTCGAAAAACTCCCCGGATCGATCGTCGCCGACGTCACGATCACCTTCAGCTCCGGCCGCCTCGGCAAAAGCTGCTTCAAATACCCCAGCAGGAAATCAATGTTCAGCGACCGCTCATGCGCTTCATCAATGATGATCGTGTCATACGCCGACAGAAACCGATCGCCCCCCCCGGCCTGCGTCTCCGCCAGCAGAATCCCATCCGTCATCAACTTAATGTACGTCCGCTCCGAAACGTTGTCCGAAAAACGAATCTTGTACGCCACCGCCTCCCCGATCCGCGTCCCCAGCTCCTCCGCGATCCGCCCCGCCACGCTCCGCGCCGCAATCCGCCGCGGCTGCGTATGCCCGATCATCCCCGCCACCCCGCGCCCCATCTCCAGGCAAATCTTCGGCAACTGCGTCGTCTTCCCGCTGCCCGTCTCCCCGCATACCACCACCACCTGGTTCTCCCGAATCGCCGCCGCAATCTCCTCCCGCCGCGCCGACACCGGCAACTCCTCCGGATACCTCACCGCCGGCCGCTCCCGCTCCCGCCGCTCCCGCATCTCCACCGACGCCCGCACCTGCGCCACCAATCCCGCCACCGCCGCACCCTCCATCCCCCGCCCCCGCAACGCCTGCCACCGCCGCCAAAACCCCCACCGCTCCCGCACCATCGCCCGCTCAATCAACTGTCCAACATCGTCATCCATGCCGCCATTCTATGCACTCTCCGACATCTCGCCTCCGCATGCCTGCTCGAGGGTGCGGCCACTGCGCTCCCATATCTCAACCCTCCTCACCGCGCCCAATCTTCCACCCGCAACCCCTCAACCGCTTCGAAATCCCGCACATTCCGCGTCACCAGCAGTGCTCCTCGCACCAACGCAATCGCCGCGATCCGCAAATCCATCGTCCCCATGCGACGATGCAGTTTCCGCAATTCCTCAAATTGGTCTGCGGCCGCTGCGTCGTAGGAAATTACCCGCACCTTTCGAAACGCTTCCAGGTGATCCTCCAGAAATCCGTACGCCTCTATCTGCTGCGCCTTCGTGCGCGCTTTGGCTAAATACCCCAGTCATCCCTGGCATTGTTCGTGATACGTCACAACCGTGGTCGCGACCAGCTCTGCCGCCGGCAACTGCGCAATGCGCGCCCGTACCCGCAAGGCCTTGCCGCGATTCCTTCTGCACCACCGGCGTATACGTGTCCGTGTCAGGAAAAATCATTTCTTTCGGGACGCTTTCCGCACCCTAGGTCGCTGTGCCTCTCGCCACTTTCGCCCTAAGCGCGTCGCCTCCCGCAGCGCCGCCACCGCTCGAGGCGACGAAAATGCCCCCGCCACTTCTTCCACCCATTCATTGATCTTTCCACCCGAGTTCCTATGCTCGCACGCATCTCCGCAATTGCTCGTTCCAGCGCCGTTAACCGCTTCACCCATCATGACCCCGGTCGCCGCATGCGCTCCACCAAACCTGGCCCCCCCCTCGCCCTCCCCCTCACCCCCCCCGCGCCATTGCATCCGTCTTCAGCTTGTTCTGCGCATCGGTCACCTTCGTCTGCGCATCATCCCGCGTCTTATACAACGGCGCCAGGTCCGCGTTATCCTTCAATCCATCGTCGAACGTCTTCTTCATGTCCGCCAGCGCTTTGGTCGCATCCGCCAGCTTCTGCTTTGCCCCGGTGTAATCGGAATCCGCATCCAGCGCCGCTTTTTCCATCTTGCTGGTCACGCCGCCGTCATCGAGCGCTTCCTTCGCCGCCTCGTCGATCAAATCCTGGCTGGCGTGTTTCGCCTGCAGCGTGGCGACCTTCTTGTTCGCCGCATCTTCCCGCACCGCCGCCCCCTTATACGTCGGATCATTCTTCAGCTTCGCCAGCGCCGCATCCCGCGCCTTGGGCACACCCGCTGTCGCGTCATCTACCGCCTTTTGCGCCGCCTTGTAATCGTCGGTGCTTTGGAACGTCTGCGTCGCCTTCTTCACCGCATCGTCCAGCGCCGCCTGCGCCTTGTTCAAATCCGTTTGCGCCGACGACAACGCCGTCATGTCGCTCTGCACCGCCGGATTCACCTGCGGCCGCGGCGCGCCTCCGCCGCCGCCATACCCGCCACCGCCCCCGCCCCCTCGCCCGCCGCCCATCCCGCCCCCGCGTCCCCCGCCCATACCCCCGCCGCCACGTCCGGGCGCCAGGAAAATTACCAGCATCGTCGCCATCATCAGACAGGACAGCACGCGCCTCATCACACGTTCCTCCACCAGTATCTGCGCACGACAAAAAACCCGCCACGGCCACGCACCTATTTTGACCTCCCTTTTTCATCGCGCCAAGAAAAAATCCGCATTTCGAAACATCTCTTCCCGTCCTGAGCCACTTCCCGCTCCGCAGCGCGCCCGCCTTCCCTTCGGACCTCCGGGCAGGCCCCCCCAAGTTCGCGCCATCGCTCCATGCCACGTCCCAAATTCCCAACTTTGCCGAAACCCGCCTCGCCCCGCGCCCCACCTATCTCCAGAGCCACTTTCTTGGAGGTGCTGTATGCCTTTCCCCTGGGACATCGCCGCTGGCGCCTTTGGCATCGCCGCAGCCATCATTATCGCCGGCGGAGCCATCCTCCTGCGCTTCCAACGCGACCGCTACCAGTTCCGACTCCTCCACGCCGCCCTCGACAAGGGCATCACCACCCTCCCAGGCTCTATCCCCCCGTGGCTGCTCTCCTTACGACAAGGCGTCCTCACGCTGGTCCTGGGCATCGGACTCGTCGGCGCAGGCATCGGACTGCACGCCGCCGCCCGACACATCTCCGAGGCCCCTCAACCCGCCACCCGCCCCACCCCCCTTGCCCGTCTCGACCCCGATCAACATGACTTCCGTCCGCCCCGGCCCCCTCCCCCCGAAGCCGACGGCTTCGCGCCCCCCAACGCCCCCCTCCGTCCCCCCGGACCTCCCGCAGGCCCGCAGGGCGCCGGTCCCCCAGAGGCTCGCGCTGCAGGCGACAATCCCCCCCGGCCCGATGGCCCCCCGCGCCCCGACCCCGCTACCGAACGCTGGCACCGCATCCAGACCCAGCAACTCGCCGGCCTTCTCTCCGCCTGCGCCGGCGCCATCCTCGTGCTCCTGGGAATCGTCCGCATCGCGTTCGCTCGCTCTGAACGCAAATACACCACCTGATCCCCCGCTCACCAAAGCCTCACGGCGAATTCCCCCGCTCCGACTGCAGGTACGGAACTCCCCCATCGCGCGGCAATGACAGGACGGCCCTTACCGTTTACGCTGTAGCCATTTGCGTTCATGGGTGGCGGTTCATGCTGGCTGATGTTCCCTTTCTGTCGCACGGCGCAGTGCTGATGATCGGCACGCTGCTGGTGCTGGCAATCGCGTACCGGTATTACTCGGCGTTCATTGCGGCCAAGGTCCTCGCATTGGACAACGGCCGGCCGACGCCGGCGCACACGCTCGCCGACGGACAGAACTATCACCCCACCAACAAGTGGGTCCTGTTCGGACATCATTTCGCCGCCATTTCCGGCGCGGGACCGCTGATCGGGCCCGTGCTGGCCGCCCAGTATGGCTTTTTGCCCGGATTCCTGTGGATTCTCATCGGCGTCTGCCTCGCCGGGGCCGTCCAGGATTTCATCGTCCTGGGCCTCTCGACGCGCCGCAACGGCAAGTCGCTGGCGCAGATCGCGTATCAGGAAATCGGCCCCGTCGCCGGAACCGCCGCGACCCTCGGAATCCTCTTCGTCCTGATCATCGCCATCGCAGGCCTCGGCAAGGTCGTCACCAAAGCCCTCGGCGGCGAGGATGTCGTCTATGCCCCGGGCACGCAGTTCGTCGGCTCCCCAACGGCGGCTTTCTCCATCATCGACAAATTCGGCAACACCACCGTCTATCGCATCCCCGTCGGAGCCAAAATCGTCTATCCCAACGGCGCCACTTCCGATGTCTCCGCACAGTTCCAAATGGAATCCACCCCGCAGGATGTGCCCTATGCCGTCGACATCGACGCATCCGATCCCGCCGCCCCGGGCCTCAAACTCACGGTGCCCGAGAAGAACCTCGCCGTGCGCCACATCGACGGCTCCGCCTGGGGCACGTTCGCCCTGGCGATGACCATCCCCATCGCGCTGCTGATCGGCGCTTACCTCTATCGCTTCCGCAAGGGACGCGTGCTCGAGGCCTCCATCATCGGCGGCGTGCTCACGCTCGTCGCCGTCTGGGCGGGCGGCTTCATCGATCAGCCGGACACCGTCATCGGAGCGATGCGCGATACCTTCGACCTCACCGGCCGGCAGGTCGGCATCGCGATGGCCGTCTATGGTTTTGTCGCCGCCGTGCTCCCGGTGTGGGTCCTTCTGTGCCCGCGCGATTACCTCTCCAGCTTCCTGAAAATCGGCACGATCGCCCTGCTGGTCCTCGGCGTCATCGTCGCCAACCCCGCCATTCACGCACCCGGCTTCAACGAGATTTTCAAGAACGGCGGCCCGTCCGTGCCCGGCGCGGTGTTCCCTTTCGTCTTCATCACCATCATGTGCGGGGCGGTTTCCGGATTCCACGCGCTCGTGGCCTCCGGCACGACGCCGAAAATGCTCGACAAGGAACGCGACGCACGCACCATCGGCTATGGTGCAATGCTCATGGAAGGCCTCGTCGGCATCGTCGCGCTCATCGCCGCCTGCAGCCTGCCCGCCCAAACCTACTATCACATCCAGACCAGCACCGCCAATTTGCCCAAGTACCAGCAGCAGATCGCTCTGGTCGTGCAGCAGGACAAGCTCGCCCAGGCCAATCCCGAAGACACGCCCGCCGCCATGGAAAAGTCCGTCGGCGAAAACCTCCAGGGCCGCACCGGCGGGGCCGTGACCCTGGCCGTCGGCATGGCCGATGTCTTCGACAACGCCGCCCAGCGCATCCTCGGTAAATCCGCCGCCGGCCTTACCTGGGTCGAGTCCATGATCCCCTACTGGTACCACTTCGCCATCATGTTCGAAGCCCTCTTCATCCTCACCACCATCGACACCGGCACGCGCGTTGGACGCTTCCTCCTCCAGGAAACCATGGGCAAATGGCTCCATCCTAAACTCGGTCAAACCGACTGGTGGCCTTCCACCATCCTCTCGACCGCCCTCGTCGTCGGCGGATGGTTCTACTTCATCGATTCCACCTCCATGGACGCCATCTGGCCTATGTTCGGCATCTCCAACCAGATGCTCGCCGTCATGGCCCTGGGCATCGCCTCCGTGGCGCTCGTCCACATGGGCAAGACACGCTACGTCTGGGTCACGCTGGTCCCTATGTCCTTCGTCGCCGTAACCACCGGATCCGCTTCCGTGCTCATGCTCAAGGGCTACTTCCACAGCGGCACCACCAACGACCTGATTTCCGCCATCCTCATCCTGGCCATCGTCGCCTGCACCCTCGTCATCCTCGTGGGCGCCCTGCTCACCGCCGGCCTCAAATCCAAACCCCCGCGCCGCCCCCCAAACTTCCCCAACAACGGCCCCGGCGACCCGCTCGCACATTCAGAACTCGGCTCGCTGGGATGATGGCACCGGCCGCTCTATAATGCCCGATCTCCCTTGAGCCCGCCCTCCCGCACGAGGCATCTTTCCCGTGGCCGATCCCGTTGCTCCACCACCACCGACGCCCTTGCCGCCGTTGCCCGGCCTGCTGATCTTCGTTTCCGGACCCTCAGGCGTCGGCAAATCCACCGTCTGCCGCCGCCTCACCACCGTCCTCCCCGCCGAATTCGCACTCTCCGCCACCACCCGCGCCGGCAAGCCCCAGGACATCCACGGCAAAAAATACCAGTTCGTCTCCGAGCCCGAGTTCCGCCGCCGCCTTGAGGCCGGCGAGTTTTTAGAGTATGCTTATGTGTTCGGCAATTGGTACGGCACGCTGCGCATCCCCGTCGAAGAGGGCCTCGCCGCCGGCCAGACCATCCTGCTCGAAATCGACGTGCAGGGGGCCATCCAGGTCCACCAGCTCTTCCCCCATGCGATGGGCGTGTTCATTCTTCCTCCCAGCGAAGAGGACCTGCTCAAACGCCTCCGGGAACGCGGGCGGGACGATGAGGCCACCATCCTGCGGCGCTTCACCGAAGCCAAGCAGGAAATTCGCACCGCCGAGGCCAGCGGTGTCTATGACCTGCTGGTCATCAACGAAGACCAGGGCGTCGAAAAAACCGTCGACGCCATCCGCCGGGCGGTCCGGAAATTCCGCGGCGGCGCTACTCTCTTTGACACGGAGTAATCTCGCATGATCGAAGCGCTCAAAAGCGATGAAATCGTTCACAAAATGGGCGGCCGCTTTAAGCTCTGCGCCCTCGTCCAGCACCGCTGGGTCGAACTCCTCCAGGGCGCCCGGCCCCTCGTCGAACGCAACGGCCGCTCCGACCTCGAAGTGATCATCGACGAAATTTTGCAGGGCAAAATCTCCATCGACCGCGAGAAGAGCCCCTCGGTCACCGAAGCCGAGAAGGCCCTCGGCACCGAAGGATAAGCGGCCTTCAACAAAGATATGCCAAGAGCCCGGCCATCAATCCCGGGCTTTTTTCATGCGCGCTTCTTGCCCAAGCACGGCCACCGCCGAATGACGCGGGCAAGACAAAAGATGATCGTTCACCATCCCCGTCGCCTGCATGTGCGCATAACAAATCGTCGAGCCCACAAACTTGAAGCCACGCGATTGCAGGTCTTTGCTCAGGGCGTCGGACAGCGGCGTGCGGGCGGGGATGTCCTTCAGCGAGCGGCGCTTGTTCTGGATCGGCGTGCCTTCGACGAAGCGCCAGATGTAGGCATCGAACGACCCGAACGCTTCCTGCACCACGAGGAACGCCTTGGCATTCTCAATGGCCGCGGCAATCTTGAGCTTGTTGCGCACGATCCCCGCATCCCCCAGAAGCCGCGCGGTGTCGCGCGCCCCAAACCGCGCCACCTTCTCCGGATCGAACCCCGCAAATGCCTTGCGATAATTCTCCCGTTTCTTCAAAATCGTCAGCCAACTCAACCCCGCCTGCGCCCCCTCCAGCACCAGAAACTCAAACAACAACCGCTCCTCATGCACCGGCACCCCCCACTCGGTGTCATGGTAGCTCTCGTAAAGATCAGTCGTCGCCCACGGACAGCGGGACATGGAAGCTCCGAGAATTGATCGTCATGCCGCGGCCATTTCGCGCACGGTCGCCAGCCATTCTGACGGATTCGCCTTGATTGTGTCGAGAAGCCGCCGTGCCATCATGCTCGGTTTGCGAGAACCCTGTTCCCAGGATTTCACCAGCACGACCGAAACGCCCATCAGGTGGGCGAAGACCGCTTGGCTCACGCCGAGCACGTCCCGCAGCGCGCGCACATCGCGAGCGTGGTAATCCGAAGGCTCAGGAACTTCGACCGTGTGAACCGTAAACATTTCTTCGGGCCGCTTGTCCTGGCTGAGCATGCGCTCGATCTCGCGCATGCCGGCCATGATTTCATCCGCCACCCGTGGCCGATGCGTTTTGCCGTTGCCTTTGGCCATGTCATATTTCCTTGCTGTTTGAGCGCTTTCGAAGCTGATCGAGCACGCGCCGAAAGACCGCTTTTTCCTCCGGCCGCAGGTCACTTTGTTCATTTTTACCATACGCGGTGAAGAGATAGAGGCTGCGCGAAGCATCGACAAAGGCGTAGATCACACGAAGCGCCCCTCTCTTGCCCCGATGCCAGCTCGGGGGGCCAAATCGCACCTTACGCAGGCCGCCGCCTCCAGGAATCAGATCCCCTGACAGCGGCTGCTCCAGAAGCAAGGCTTCGAGCGCCCGCAAATCCTCATCCGTCAGACCCAACCTCGACCATTTGGCGGCGAAGGCCGTCAGCTGAACAAAGATCATCCTCATATAGTACCGATAGTATACACTGTATCCTGGCATATGTCCTGGCGCGGGCCGCGCTCTCGGCTGAAGGCTCAGGGCGATTGCATGTGAATGAATTAGGACCCCCTCTGCCACCGCTCAGCCGCCTGGCCATTTTCACGGCTATGGCTGGCCATAGCAGATCCGGATCAAAGGACAGTCACATGCAATTGCCCTGGCTGAAGGCTTCATCGCTTCCTGCTACAATTTATTCATGCCTACTTCCACTCTCTCCTCCCGCTCCATCCTCGTCTGCGTCTGCGGCGGCATCGCCGCCTATAAAGTCGCCGACCTCGTCTCCAAGCTCGCCCAGGCCAAAGCGTCCGTCACCGTCGCCATGACCGCCGAAGCTCAAAAATTCGTCGGCCCCGCTACCTTCCGCGCCCTCTCCGCCAACACGGTTTACACCGATCTCTGGGATCATCTCGAAGGCAAAGACCCGCAGCACATTCGTCTGGCGCAGCACGCCGACATCATCGTCGTCGCCCCCTGCACCGCCAACACTCTCGCCAAAATGGCCAACGGTCTCGCCGACGATCTCGTCTCCACCATCCTCCTCGCCTCCGACCCCCACAAAATCCTCCTCGCCCCCGCCATGAACGAAGGCATGTGGAACCACCCCGCCACCCAGCGCAACGCCAAACGCGTCTTCGAAGACGGCGTCCAATTCGTGGGACCGGCAGAAGGCTGGCAAGCCTGCCGCACCATCGGCGCCGGCCGCATGTCCGAACCCGCCGAAATCCTCCAATCCATCGAATCCCGCCTCACCACCCTCGCCCCCGCCGCCAATCCCCCTCACTTCTCCCCCTGAAAGCCCCCCGCCTACTGACTACTGACTACTGACTACTGACTACTGTCTTCTGACCAGCCCCCGTCACCCCGGCCAATGCATGAACGCGTGCACTTCCGCCGGCAGTGGCACCGCCCCCGCACGCTGCGCCGCCCGTACATAAAAAAACATCGACCGCCGGTAATGCCGCAGCACCCGCGAATCCACCGGAATCCCCCGCGCCGTCATCTCTCGCAGCGTCCACTGCCACACGTAATATTCCTCCAGCACGCGCGGCGCATACCGCCGGAACCCCACCGCATGGTGCCCCACTTCATGCAGAAAAATCGCCGCCGACACCGGTCCCGCCGGCCGCGGCGCGGTGATCAGCCGCTTGATGCGCCCATCCCGATATTTCAGCTCATACGCCGCCCCCGACATCCCCTTGCGCCACTTGCGCACCGCCACCCGATACCGCTCCTTCATCTCCCGCACCAGCGCATCATACGGCGAGCGCTGCGCACGCCGCGAAGGCCGCTCCCCCGGCCGCCGCCGATGCGAAAATACGTCCCCCGCCAGATGCAGCCCGCGCGTCTCCGTCGACACCGGCCGCTGCCCGGCGCTATGCCCCCCATCCGCGCTCAAACGCGCCGCCTCAGGCGGACCTGCTTGTTCTCCTGCGTGAAGGGGTGGGTTCATGCGTTCTCTTATCGGAAGCCGGACGCTGCGGGTTGAGACTGGAAATTGTAGCGCAGAACCTGGCCGAACGTTGGTGTTTTTCGACCAGCGCCCGCACCCGCCAACAGAAATTTCATCTGCACGTCAATTTCATCCGTGCGTTGCCGGCCGCTCTCTGCCGCCGCCACCGCTCCCTACACCTTCAGCTTCGCGATCCGCTCCACCGCTTCCTGAATCCGCCCAACATCCACCGTCAACGCCATCCGCAAAAAGCCCTCCCCCGCCGGACCAAAACCCGCCCCAGGCACCGTCACCACGTGCGCCTCCTCAATCAGCCGGCTGCACAACTCCATCGACGGCATCCCCCTGGGCGTATTCGCCCAGCAGAAAAACCCCGCCGTCGGCTTCCGGAAATTCCACCCCAGCCGCGTCAGCCCGGAATGCAGCGCATCCCGCCGTTCCTTATAAATCGCCATCTGCTTCTTCACGTCCGGATGCTCGTACTGCTGCAGCGCCTTCGCACCCGCCACCTGGATCGCATTGAACTGCCCCGAGTCCACATTCCCTTTCACCTGCGCCAGCGCCCCCACGACCGCCGCATTCCCCGCCGCCCAGCCGATGCGCCACCCCGTCATGTTGAAGCTCTTGGAAAGCGAATGGAACTCGATCGCCACCTCCCGCGCCCCGGGAACTTCCAGAATGCTCCGCGGCGCTTCCTCGAAGTACACCTCGCCATACGCCAAATCGTTCGCGATCACCCAGTTGTACCGGTGCGCCAGTTCCACCGCCTTCTGGTAAAACGACAGCGGCGCCGTCGCCGCCGTCGGATTGTTCGGATAATTCAGCCAGATCAGCTTCGCCGCCTGCTTCACCGCCTCGGGAATCGCATCAAAATCCGGCAGAAAATCGTTCTCTTCCAGCAGCGGCATCACATGCGGCGTGCCCCCGGCGAAAATCGCCCCCGAGTTGTACACCGGATACCCCGGCTGCGGCACCAGCACCACATCCCCCGGATTCACCACCGCCAGAGGCAAATGCGCAATCCCGTCCTTGCTCCCGATCGTCGTCAGCACCTCCTTCTCCATGTCCACCTCCACCCCAAACCGCTTCTTCATGAACGCGCTCGCCGCCTGACGAAATGCCGGCACCCCCTCATCGAACGGATACCGATGGTTCTTCGGATCGTAAATCGCCTTGGCCATCTCATCGATGATGAACTGATGCGTCGGCAAATCCGGATCCCCCACCCCCAGGTTGATCACATCCTTCCCCGCCGCCAGCAGCGCACGCTTCTTCTTATCGATCTCGATGAACAGGTACGGAGGCAGCGCTTTGAGACGGGCGGTCTTGTCGAAGGCCATGCGAACACCTTTGCACGATCGGCGAATGGAAAGCCCCACACTCTACCGCCCGAACGCCCGCTCGCAAATGGCGCATGCCCGAAAGATTTGCTGGACCCGCACCCCCTGTGCCGGGTACGCTGCTCCACACCGCTCCAGGAGACAATCATGCCCTCTAAATGCCTTCCCCTGCTGGCGTTGCTGCTGCTTGCGCCGCTCCCCGCCCACGCCGCTGCCCAATTCCAGGAAGACCTCTCCAAGGTCGCCCTGCCCCACGGCGATCTCGTCCTGCCCCTGCCGGGAACCTTCGAAGCCGCCCATGGAACCATGCTGAAATTCGCGGACGGGAAACTCCACGCCGCCCCGACCGACAATGGCCGTCCCATCGCGCCAATGGACCTGCCCAAAATCCTCCAAAAGGAAAACATCGCCGACCTTGCCTACATCGACGCCGACAGCAATGAAATCTGGTCCATCTCCGGCCGCATCTCCGAGCTGGGCACCTGCTATCTCTCCGACGCCGCCGCTCTCACCGTCGACAAGCCCTTCGACCGCCCCTTGGAACTCACCGGCGACGCCACCCACCCCGCCGGCCTCTTCAAACCCGTCGTCGAGGGACGCACCTATCTCGTCGAAGCCACCGATGGCAAATTCGCACTCGTGCGCATCATCGAAAAATCCCCCGTCGGACTGCACATCCAATATGTCTACCAGCCCAATGGCACCGCGAAATTCTCCATGCCCGCCCAGCAACTCGTCGATGTCCTGCCCGTTACGCCGCTGACCGCCCCTGCCCCCGAGACCCCGCCCGCCCCCGCCGCGGCCGCCTCGCCCGCCACACCCGCCCCCATCAACGGCATGGCCACAGCCGCCTCCGCCGCGCTTCCTGACGCCGGCGCCCCGATCGCATCTCTCACCGCCCCCCAAACCCCACCCGCCCAGCCAAGCGCGAACTCCGGCTCGATCTCCGGCATCACCCTCCGCATGGACGGACCGGCTGGCAACGCCCAGGACGCCGTGCTCGAACCTCCCATGAACACCTACCTCGCCGAACGTTCCGCCATGATCCAGCACCGCATGCAGCTCCTCGCCTCCGCCGCCAATACACCCGCCGGCCAGGACCAGAAAACCCAGGCCATCGCCGACCTGGGCGCCCTGCATGCCGCCGAAGCCGCCGACACTCTCGCCCGCCAGATCACCTATCTCGACGCCCGCAAGACCAAAGACCTCGCCCCCGAATCCGT
This sequence comes from Phycisphaerae bacterium, assembly GCA_035545015.1. Lineage (GTDB taxonomy): Bacteria > Planctomycetota > Phycisphaerae > WQYP01 > WQYP01 > CALCHA01. Next base: position 46,535 of record DASZZD010000024.1, on the reverse strand, counting down.
CCATCCCGCATTCGCCGCCCTGATCAAGATCGGCAAGCCCGGCGCGGATGCCGCCCTTAAAGCCTTGCGTTCCATGGACCTGACGCCCCCCGCCGACACCTCGGACGTCACGCAGTCTCCGGAGTATCGCGCCCGCCTGCTGGCACTGGTGATTCGCGATGTCGAAGGCGATGAAGTCGCCGACTTCCTGCTCAAACGCGAAGCCGCGCGCACCCCCGATCCCCGCCGCAGGGCGCTCTATGAAGCCCTTCTTGGGCAGATCCCCTGAAGGCGTCCCTCCCTGAGCCGCATTTTTTGAGCTTCCGATCTTTCGCTGGCGGATACTCTTCCGCCGCGCATCCCGCGGGTAGGCGCGGCGGCCACGCGGCGGCGGATGAGCTCCATCCGGGCGGCAGTTTTTCTCAAAATCTTTCAGGATTTACGCCGGTGGACGCTTGACGCGTGATGGCCCGTCGCCAAGATAGGCCCACATTATTGGACGTTCGCCTTGGCCACGCCACGTGCATGCGCCACAGGCCTTTCCGATGGTTCTTCTCGGTGGTTGTTCCGGTGGTTCTTCAAGGATCGAGCGTAACGGCAGAATTTATCGGTCATGTGCACCTTTTCACGTCTGATAAATTTTGGAAATTTTCGCCCAACCTTTACCACCGCCCAGCGTCTGAGATCGTGACGCAGTGTCACAAACTTTCCAGCCCCGCCCTCCTCTCGGATCGTGCCGCTGGAAAATGCCTCTGCGAGACAACGCAGGCCCTATTATCTGACCCTGTCCCATAAAATTGGGAAATTCTGGGATCGGATCACCGGGACCTTCCGTTTTCTTAGCGACGGCAGTTTGTGTTCGGAACCGTTGGCCGTTTCGACCGGACCTTTTGTCCGGCAGAGACAGCCAGACGCACTCCGTCGGCGTGTTTTGTCACCGGCGCAGAAGAGGTCTCGCCGGCGCGCCGCAAGGATGTGGTTCCCCCCCCTCTCCCGCCAACCTCACCGGTTGGGGGCGTCCAGCAAGGAGGTGCATCGATGCCCGCTGCACTATTCCAGAGAATCGTGTACGTTCTGGGATTCTCCATCCCGTGATGTGCGTGTGAACGCCCGGTTGGGCTCGCCGCTGGTTTTTTTCCTGCGAGTGCGTTCTTTTCCCCGTCGCGTCCGGCGATTCTTCGCATGTGATCCACATGCACTCGCCACGCCCGCGATGCCGCCTCGACAGATTCCTCCGGCGATCCTTGTCCCTCCTTCCCCGGGCACGGCGATTTCCCTGACTTTCACCCCCGATTTTCCCCATTGGTTCACTTTGGTCTCTCACTTTGGGTGAACAGCTCGCACCGTTCACCCCGCACGGTTTTGTTTACGCACGGAGAACCCAACTATGGCAACCCTCACTCGCACCAGCCCGGCCCGACGTCGTCAGCTTGGCGTAGAAAACCTTGAATCGCGCCTTAACCTCTCCACCCTGAGCACCTTAGTCACGCCTGCCATTCCGCAAACCACGGGCCTGACCACCACTTCCGTCACCAATTCCCTCGCCTCCAACTCCAGGCTCATCTCCGTCTCGGGCATCGTCTCCGGTTCCGCCCAGGATCCCTACAAAAACCTGAAATTCGGCGACACCAGCGTTGCCTCCTCCGGCACCACCAGCGTCGATGTGACCGGCTATTCCGCTATCAGCAACGCGTCGGTCAACTGGGGGTCGCCCACCAACGTCGGCAACATGGCCGCCTCCGGCGTCAATGTCAGCTACAAGCTCAACACCGCCGCCTCGGGCACCTATCGCCTCGAATTCGATGTCTCCGCCGTCCGCTGGGGCTCCTTCGATCTCTACGTCAACGGCGCCAAGCAGACCCAGTACACCTTCCTGGGCACCGGAAACTGGAACAGCTACACCGGCACCGTCCAGAATGTCTCCCTGGCCGCCGGCGCCAACACCATTACCATCACCCCCACCTGGGGCTCGCAGTTCAACATCAGCGGCATCAAGGTGAGCCCCACCGGCGCCCCCGCCACCACCACCACGACGACGACCACCACCACCTCCAACAACACCACTTCCACCAACACCGCCGGAACCCTTGGCTCCTCGATCACCCTGAGCCCTACCCAGAACTCCGGCATTTACAACGCCATCGTGGAAAACAAGACCGGCACCCCCAACGTCGGGGGCATGGGCTCCAATGGGGCATGGGTCAGCTACACCTTCAACGTCACCACCGCCGGCTCTTACAACCTCTCCGCCAACGTCGCCGCACAGTCCTGGGCCGCCATGGGCGTCTCGGTCAACGGCGGCACGGCCAGCGAGATCGACATCAATTCCACCGGCGGCTACAACAGCTACAAGCCGGTGACCGGTTCGGTTTACCTGTCTGCCGGCACGGTCACGCTCAAGTTCAGCAATCTGTATGGCACGCTCTTCAATCTGGGCGCCGTGACGCTGAGCTCGGGTTCCAGCAACACCTCCAGCAACAACAACTCCACGACCACCACGACCACCACCAACAACAACAGCAGCACCAACGCGGGCACGCTGGGAAGCTCGCTCACGGTGACCGCCGACAAGTATTCCGCGATCAGCGGCGCCTACCTCGAATCGCAGGGCGGCATGTCCGACATCGGCGGCATGGCCGCCAGCGGCGCCTCGGTCACCTACACCCTCAACGTCACGACCGCCGGCACCTACACCCTCACCGCCCAGACCGCCCTGCCCTCCTGGGCCGCCATGGGCGTCTCGGTCAACGGCGGATCGGTGCGGGAAGTCGACATGAACAACACCGGTAGCTGGTCCAACTTCAAGCCCGTCTCCACCTCCCTCAATCTGCCCGCCGGAACCGTCACCCTCAAGTTCACCAACCTCTACGCCACCACGTTCAACCTTGGCACCTTTACCCTGGCCTCCGGCGGCTCCAACACCAGCACCACCACCACGACCACCAACAACAATCCCCCGCAGTCGGCTGATAGCTGGTCTTCGGGCGGCGTTTCGGTGTCCACCGCATGGATGACTTCCTTCAACCAGCTCAACATCACCGGCACCTCCGGCAATGACAGCATCGAGGTCAGCCAGTCCGGCAACACCATCTACGTCAAAGCCAACGGCCAGACCAACGCTTACACCGGCCCCTTCGGAACCATCATGGTCAAGGGCGGCGACGGCAACGACACCATCCAGATCGATTCCTCCGTCAACATCGCCGCCCTCATCTACGGCGGCAATGGCTCCAACATCCTCAAAAACTTTACCACCGGCAAGGCCACCATCGTCTCGATCGGCAACGGCTATGACTCGGTCCAGGGCAACGGCGCCAACACCTCCTACTGGGTCGATCCCGGCGACAGCGTCAATGCCAGCACCACCGAGTGGAACGCCGGCGATGTCCACCAGGTCGCCAGCTTCTGGGGCGGCGTGAGCACCAGCCTCAGCGGACAGAACCTCTCCGATCCCTCGGCCACGGGCTCGACCACACGCCTCACCAGCAGCAGCTTCTGGGGCACCGGACCGCAGATCACCGATGTCACGCAAGGCCTCGTCTCCGACTGCTACGTCGTGGGCGCCCTCCAGACCCTCGCCAACAGCTCTCCCGCTCGGCTTCAAAATATGGCCGTGGACCTCGGCGACGGCACCTACGCCATTCAGTTCAAGCAGAACGGCGTCACCCAGTACGTGCGCGTCGACGGCGATCTGCCCGCCGGCGGCCCCTACGCCAGCGGCCTGGAATACGCTCACCCCGGCCCCTCGGGCAACCAGTGGGTGGAAATCTTCGAGAAGGCCTATGCCGAAATCGGCACCGGCGGCTGGAGCTACTCCTCCCTCAACGAAGGGTGGTTCGGCAACGTGTTCGCGAACCTGGGCGTCACCGCGACCTCCATCGGCGTCAACAACGCCGGCAGCCTTTACAACTCGATCACCAGCGCCCTGTGGTCCGGAAAGGGCGTGACGCTGGGCACCAACGCTTCGGTCTGGGGCGTGCCGATCATCGGCGATCACACCTACACCGTCACCAGCGCCAATACCGATCAGTGGGGCACGCAGTACATCACGCTGCGGAACCCCTGGGGCTATGATGGCGCGGGCAGCGACAGCAACCCCTACGACGGATACGTGACCGTCGCCGTCAGCCAGCTCACCCCGTTCCTGATGGCCGGCACGATCAGCTAAGTGCATGGACGAGCGCCGCGGACGATTGTCCGCGACGGGAAGAAACCCCGTGGCAAATGAAGCGGGCGGCGTACATCGGATGTACGCCGCCCTTTTTCATTTTTGCCGGAGCGACCGGCCGCGTCTGCGTGGATATGCCCGCCGGTGGGGGGGGTAAGCGATAAGAGCGGCGCTCAGAAATGGGAGCGGCGCTCGTGACGGCGGCGCTCAGGAGGCGAGTTCGGCGATGTCTTTGAGCACGTCGATGACCTCCTTGGCCTGGTCGTAGACTTCCTTGCATTTCTGCAGGAAGTCAGTGACTTTGACGGTGGTGGCGGAGGCGTTGGCGTAATCCTTCCGGAAGGCCTCGACGGTGATTTTGACCGCCTCCGCGTAGGCGCGCATTTCAGTGACCTTGATCTGCATGTTGTGAATTTTGTCGAAGGTGACGGTGATCTTGGTCTCCATGAGGGTGAGCTTCTGCTTGGCTTTGGGGGCGATGTCGTTCTCGGCGTGCTTGGCTTTTTCGAGAAGCACGTGGAGGTTGCTGGCCAGCGCGTGGGAGCGCTCGTCGATGGTGGTGATCTTGGGGCGGAAAACCTTGAGCTTTTCGTCGACCTTTTTGCATTTGGGTTCGACATCCGTGACTTGGCGCAGGACGACCTTGACGCCGCTGGTTTCCTTCTTGACCTTGGCCACCGCCTCGACGAGTTTGCCATAGGCCTCGCCGACCTCCTTCTGCACCGTGTCGGCGGATTTGGCGAGTTCGTAGACCACGGTCGCGATGGCGTAGATTTCCTTGCCGACGGTGAACCAGGCGTGGACATCCGCGCCGTGGCTGGCGCCCAGGCGCGCCGCCGCGACGGTGATTTTGATGCCCGACCACGCGATTTTGACGCCGCATTTGACCTTGTATTTGACCAGTTCCTTATGGTCGGCCTTGAGGGCGTTCAAGACCTGTTCGCACGCCGCCTGAACGTGGCCGGGCAACGCGGCGACGATCTGCTTGCCCATGTTGTTAGCGGTGTTCTGCTCGTCGGCGAGGTTGACCGAGTGGGGGTCCTTGACGACGGCCGCCGCGAGTCGGGCGTCGATTTTGCTGATTTCCGTGGTGAACGTCTCGATGATCTCATCGACCCGTTTTTTGCCGGCGTCCTGGAGTTTCTGCTGGAGAAGCGGATCCCATTTCTTGTCGGAGTCGATGTCGATGGAAATCGAGATCGGCATCGCGCCGATTTCAAAGACCTTGAGTTTGCCGCGGAGTTTGGATGAGAGATCGAGCCCTTTGACATCGACGTGCATGAAACATCCTTGGTGAGAGTTGGAGGTGCTGAACCGGCCAGGAAGTGCGTGGCCACGCGAAACCGCAGTCAACGGTGTGGATCAAAGATCGCACCACCGGATGCCGGAGCGTATCGAGGGCAGCGACCGGTGGCAAGGGAACCGCCGCCTTTTGTCGGCGCAGGGGGAACGGGGGAGAATTGCCCCGGCGGGGCCGCGTCGGCGAGCCGTTCGGCGATGCCAGAGAAGGAATGCTTTACTGCGGAACTTTACGCTGCGGGTGCAGGAGGTTGACGGGAGCGTTTTCACGCGGCAGAACTTTGTACGGATTCATGAGGTCCGTGGGAACCAGGGCCGTCCGCACCGCGTGCATCGCGGCGAGGTCCGCCGGGGAATACATGTCGGACATGAACGGGAGCTTTTCGATGCCCACGCCATGTTCCCCGGTGAGCACGCCGCCGATCGAAATGCACAGACGCAGGATGTCGGCGGAGGCGGCCAGGGCGCGCTGGACCGAATCGCCGTCGCCTTCGTCGTACATCAGCACCGGATGGACGTTGCCGTCCCCGGCGTGGAACACGTTCGTCGCCCGCAGGCCATGACGCTGGCAGATGTGCGCGATTTGCGAGATGACCTCCGGCAGCTTCGAGCGCGGCACGCACGCGTCCTGGGTGCAGTACGAGGGTGAAATCCGCCCGATCGCCCCGAAGGCCCGTTTGCGCGCCGACCACAATGCGGCCCGGCGCTGCGGATCGCGCGAGCTTTCCACGCACGCGGCGCGATTCTGTTGGCACAGCGCGTCGATGCACGCGAGGTCTTCGTCGAGCGCGCCCCCGTCCGCAATGGCCGGACCGTCCACCTCGATGACAAGCAGCGCCTGGGCGCCCGTCGGAAACCCCAGGTGAAACGCATCCTCGACAATCTGAATCATCGGACCGTCCATCATTTCCAGCGCGGCGGGCGTGATGCCGGCGGCGATGATGTCCGCGACCGCCTGGCAGGCGTCCTGCGTGCGATGGAACACCGCAAGAGCCGTGCGGAATGCCGCCGGCCTGGGGCTGAGGCGGCACCAGACCTTCGTGATAATGCCCAAGGTGCCTTCCGAACCGCACAGCAGGCCCGCGAAATCGGGACCGAGGTCATGCCCCCGAGGCGAGCCCACGCAGTGGACCTGGCCGTCGGCGCTGACGAATTCCATCCCCAGGAGATGGTTGACCGTGACGCCATACTTGAGCGTGTGAAGGCCGCCGGCATTGGTGGCGACGTTTCCGCCGATGGTCGAGGCGCGCTGGGACGACGGATCGGGCGCGTAATGGTAGGGGGAATTTTTGACGGCGTCGGAAAGGGCGGAATTCGTGACGCCCGCCTCGACCAGGGCGCACCGGTTGGGGATGTCGACCTCGAGAATCTTGTTCATGCGCGCGGTGGAAAGCTGGATTGAAGGGGTGACCGGAACGATCCCGCCCGTCAGCCCGGTGCCCGACCCGCGGGGAAGCACGGCGATCTTGTGACCGCGGCAAAGATTGACCACCGCGACGACCTCGTCCGTCGAGGCGGGAAAGGCGACGGCAAGGGGCGTGGCGCGCGGAATCGTAAAGCCGTCGCATTCGTACACGATCAGCGCCGTGGGGTCGTCGATGACGGCGCCGGGGGCAAGGGCGGAGCGGAGCGCGGAGAGGAAGGGCATGGGCAAGTGGTCAGCGGCCAGTGGTCAGGAGTGAGAACATACACGTTGCGGTAGTGTAGCACATGCCTGAGCGAAGGGTTTGGACGAAGGGGGTATGAGAGGGCTGTTTGGCGCGGCAGACGGCGAGGCGTCGCTCCGAGCCTTGGCGAAAGCCGACGACTAAAACACGAAGTGGCGAAGGAACGAAGGCCCCCACGAAGGCGCTGGGCCAAAGCGGCCGTCCCCACAAGATCGCCGCGCCCGTGGCATCCCGGTGGGTGGGGAGCGGTGAAATGTGGGGGGTGGGCCTGATATGATGGGCGGGGCCGGGGTTGCATAGAGGATACGAGCGGATGAATTGGCCGAGCTTTTTGGCGCCGGAGTGGGAATGGCTGGGCTTGCTGGCGGTGCCCCTGGTGGCGCTGTATTTGCTCCGGCAACGTCGCGCGGATGTGCGCGTCTCGTCCACCCTCCTGTGGTCAAAGACCCTGGCGGACATGCAGGCAAGTTCGCCTTTCCAGAAGCTGCGGCGAAATCTGCTCCTGCTGCTCCAGTTGCTCATTCTGGCGGCGCTCGTGCTCACCCTCATGCGCCCGGTGGTCCAGGCAAAAGCCAGCCAGAGCCGGGCCGGCGTGATCGTCATCGATGCCACCGCCAGCATGCAGACCCGCGATGGCCCCGACCGCCAGACGCGCCTCGATCGCGCCAAAGCCGAAGCGAAAAAACTCGTCGACGCCATGCGGCCCGGAGACCGCTTCATGCTCGTGGCCGATGGCGGGGGACTGTCCCAGATGCGCTCCGGATTTTCCGGCGTGAAGTCCGAACTCAAAACCCTCATCGACCAGATCCAGCCCGCCGATACCACCAGCGATTTGTCCGAGTCCCTCCTCCTGGCGGCCACCAGCCTCCGGGCCATCGGCGGAGAAAATCCCGCCGGCCCGGCCGCAAAAACCGGGCCCCTCCAGGCCGGAAAAATCTACCTCCTTTCCGACGGATCCGGCGTGCGCGTCCCCGACACCATGGGCGCCGACAACAAGCTCCTCGAATTCATCAAAATCGGCTCCTCGGATCATAGCGTCGGCATCACCGCCCTCACGATCACCCCCGTGCCCCACCAACCCAGAACCTACCAGGTCTTCGTCGGCCTCAAGAACGCCTGGCCCGTTGAGAAAAAGGTCGGCGTCATGCTCGCGCTCAACGATCCGGATAATTTCATCGCCGGACAAGTGCAGTTTGTCACCCTCCCCCCGGGCGCGGGGGCGAAGGGCTCCGGACAGGGAGCCGCCGTCTTTGAAAAAGTTGTGTCCGATCCCGGCAAGCTGTACGTGCGCGTCGACGACACCGACGATGATTTCCCACTCGACAATACCGCTTACGGGATGCTCGAGCCCGACCGTGTCCCCAAAGTCGTCCTCGTCACCGCCCAAAACCAGTTCCTCGAAACGTTCATCAAGACCGTCACTCGCCTCGGCCTGGTCAAGGGCGAAATCCTCGCGCCGGCGGCCTATACGCCGAACCTCGACGCCGATCTGGTCATCCTCGATGGTTTCGTGCCCCCCCCATCCCAGTTGCCCCGCGTCGACACCCTCCTGATTCGGCCCCAGGTCACCGGCGCCGGAGACGTCGCGGGCTTTCATGTCACTTCCGAAATCGCCGCGCCCGCCCTGATGCGCGTACGCAGCGACGATCCCCTCATGGCCGCCGTGAACTTGAGCGAGCTGCGCTTGTCCCGCTCGCTTCTCGTCGGCCGCGATCCCCAGGCCGTCGAAGTCGTCAGCGCCGCCGAATCGCCGCTCGTCGAATACAAGGACTTTGGCGGCATCCGCCGTTACCTCGTCACCTTCAGCCCCATGCTCGAGAGCAACTGGTACCAGTTGCCCAGCCTCCTCGTGTTTTTGCAGAACGTCATCCAGGTCACCAGAGACCGCCACTACATCGGCATGCCCGAAATCCTGCCCGCGGGAACGCCCGCCAAATTGTGGGATGTCGGGGACGCCGCCGGCGCGGGACAGGTCCGCATCAGGACGCCCGATGGGAAAACCATGGCCCTCGAAGCCAGCAACAACGCCGCCGAATTCGCCGGCACCGGCAAGGTCGGGTTCTATGATGTCGCCGCCGCCGGTAAAACGTCCGCATTCGCGGTCAATGTCCTCTCACCCGCCGAATCCGACATCCGGCCCCGGTCGTTACAGACCCTCTCCGGTGGCAACGTCGAAGAGGCCGCCACCGTCGCGACCGTCAACAAGGAGGTCTGGGAATGGGCCGCCGCCGGCGCGCTCGTCGTACTGCTCGGGGAGTGGTGGGCCTATCATCGGCGGGTGGCTTGAAACGACCGCCCGCACCAGCCAAAACACCACCGGGGCGGCGCGGCGACCTGAGGAATTGTGTCATGAACTATCGGTGCTTGCTCGTGGCCGCGGTGATCGCGGCGGTGATCGGGGGACTCCAGGTGGGACCGGAGCGGCCCCACGCCGCGTGGGGACAGGCCGACCAGGGAGGCGGGGGAACCGCGACGCCCGCGGGCGATCAGGGCGCCCCCGGCGCCGCGCAGCCCGACGCCGATAAACCCGATTCCGGCAAGCCCGATGAGCCCCCGCCCAAAAAAGATCAGGATGACATACGCAACGCCATCGGCGATTTATCCCTCGTGCGCGGACTCAACAAACTCGAAAAGCCCCAGCCCAAAAGCCTGGCGGCCACCCTCTCGAACCAGCCCTATTTCACCCCCGCCGTCCGCGCGCGAAAGCTGCTCTTCTTCGGACTCTATGACCAGGCCGAACTGCGATACGGAGAGCTGCTCCGCGCCCAGCCCGACAATCAGGAATACATCGAGGGATACCTCGAAAGCATCCTCCGGCAGGGAAAACAAGCCGACCTCCAGCGCTTCGACGCCAAGATGCAACCCCTCACCGACCAGCAGCGCGGCACCGCCAGGATGACCCGGCTCCGCGCCGAGGCCCTCGTCGACCAAGGCAAGCGCGCCGCGGCGCGCTCCCTGCTCAAGGCCTTCGTCGACGCCCACCCCAAGCTCGAAAAGAATAATCTCGACCCCCAACTCGTCGCCGTTTACACCGCCTATGCACAGGCGCTCGAAGATGCCGCCGAATATCCCGCCGCCGCCGCCATCTACGAAAAGGTCACCCCCCTCGCCGAAGGGGACCTCCCCGACGACCCCTTCGCCGCCACCCAGATCGCCCTCGCCGTCGAACGCGACGCCCTGCTCACCGCCACCGCCCGCGACAAACACCGCAGCGTCCTTTACATCCTCCACCAGGTCGAAGAACAGGACGCCACCTACTGGCCCGCCAAACTCCTCGAAGCCGATATCCTCATGGCCGGCCACAACGAAAAGGATGCCGGCGCCGCACTCGCCGAAGCCCTCGATTTGAATCCCAATGAATTGCATGCGCGCTTCCTCGCCGTCGACCACGCGATCGCAAATTACGACTTTGATGCCGCCAACGCCGCCCTCAAAGACCTTTCAGACCGCAGCGATTCCCCTGATGTCGAAGCCTACCAGGGACGCCTCCTGCTCCAGGAACGCCTCCCCGAAAGAGCCATCGCACCCCTCGCCGACGCCGTCGCGCGCGATCCAGAAAACGCCCGCGCTCGCGGCTGGCTCGCAGGCGCCTATTACCTCATGAACGACAAAGACAACATGGACCGCCAGCTTCACGCCCTCACCCTCGGCGGCGGCGGCGGGCCCCACCCCGTCGTCCTCTTCGAGGCCGCCGAAATCCTCCGCGATGCGCGCCAGTATCCACTCGCCGAGCAGTTGTACATGCAGGCCGATCACGCCGCCCCCTGGTGGGCCGAACCCACCTCCGCCCTCGCGCAGCTCTACCTCGAAACCGGCGAAGAGGCCAAGGCCAAAGCCGCCTACGACAAATCCTTCGCTATCGACCCCTTCAACCTCCGCGCCTACAACCAGATGACCCTCCTCGATAGCCTCTCCAGGTTCGCCACCAAAGAAAGCACGATGCGGCTCAATCCCACGGGACCCGGCTCCGACCAGCCCGCTTTCATTATCCGCTACGATAAAAAGGACGAGGTGCTGGCCGAACTGGCCATGCAATGGCTGGAAAAAGTCCGCCCCCAACTCTGGTCCTATTTCCAGATCCATTCCCTCCCCGCCCCCACACAGATCGAGCTCTTCCCCAGCCACGAGGAATTCGGCGTGCGCACCACCGGCCTCCCCTGGATCGGCACCGTCGGCGCCTGCACCGGAAACGTCATCGCCATGGACGTCCCCCGCAGCGGCGCGGACTACCTCGTCGGAACCTTCGACTGGGCCCGAACCCTCCGCCATGAGTACACCCACACCATCACCCTCGCCATGACCCTCAACCGCATTCCCCACTGGCTCACCGAGGCCGCCGCCTGCGAGCAGGAGCAGGCGCCCCGCGATTGGGAAAACTGCCAGCTCCTCGCTTCCAATTTCCGCGCCGGCACCCTCTTCAAAATCGCCGACCTGAACTGGGGCTTCATCAAGCCTAAACGGTCCATCGATCGCCAACTCGCCTACATGCAGTCCCAGTGGCTCTACGAATACCTCGTCGCCCAGTACGGCCTGCCCAAAATGCTCGACTTCCTGAAGGCCTTCCACGATGGCGATACCGAGGCCGTCGCCTGGCAGGTCACCTATGGCAAAACCATGGAGCAGATGGATGCCCAGTTCCATGACTGGGCCGGAACACAAATCCAATCCTGGGGCCTCCCCAGCGATCCCCTGCCAAAACGCGCCGACCTCGATGCGACCCTAAAAAAAAATCCCGACGATGTCCCCGCGCTCGTCAACCTGGGATGGCTCCTCGCCAGCGCCAATGACCTCGCCGGCGCGCAAAAACAACTCGAAAAGGCCATCGCCCTCGATGCCGGCAATATCCGCGCACGCGAACTCCTCGGCACCGTCCTCTCCAAAAAGGACAAAGCCAAAGCACGCACCCTCCTCGAAGGCGTCGTCGCCGATGATCCCCATCGGCCGGTCGCCGTGCGCACCCTGGGCCTCATGGCCATGGACCGCAAGGATTACGACGACGCCGAAAAATGGTTCAAGCAGTTGCAGCAGTTGCGGCCCATGGACGACGCCAGCTACACCAACCTCGCGGGCATCTACCTGCTCCGAAAAGACTCCAGGGCCGCGATCGCCGAACTCCAGGAATTGTGCAATCACGAACAAAAAGATGACCGCATCCCGCGCCGCCTCTCCGAGCTCTATGCCCAGTCCAACGACCTCCCCGATGCCGAATCCGCCGCCTTCCGCGCCGTGCGCATCAATCCCTACAGCGCCATCGACCACATGGAACTCGGCCGCATTCTCATCGCGGAAAAAAATCCCCGGACCGCCGTCGAATATTTCCAGCACGCCGTGCAATTGCAGCCCCAGCAGGTGGCCTGCTGGGAAGGGCTCGCCGACGCAAAAGGCTTGAGCGGCGACGCCCCCGGCGCCGCCGAAGCCGCGAAAAAAGCCGAAGCGCTCAACCCGGATACCCAGGCCAAAAAGTGGGCGAAGTGAAATTGCCCATTGCCGATTGCCCATGGAGGGCCGGTGCGGATATCACTAGGCATCGGCGATGGGCAAGTGACCAATTGGCAATGATCGGGAGCCGCGCATGACTATCAAGGAATTTCAGGAACACATCCGCACACGCTACGGCGCACGCGATGCCGAGCGCGGAACCTGGCCGACCTTCGGCTGGTTCATGGAGGAAGTCGGTGAACTCGCGTCCGCACTCCATGATGTCGATCACGCAAACCGCCAGGAAGAGTTTGCCGACGTCTTCGCCTGGCTTTGCACCCTCGCGAATATCAACGCCGTGGACCTGGAATCCGCAATCCACGCCAAGTATCTTACCGACGGCGGGCCCAGGGGCTACAAGTGATGGAAAAACTCCTGCGCTTGCGGTATTCCTTCACTCGCCCGGGACGGGGCGGCGCTTTCTGAAAGGATCCACATGATTCTCGGTTCGTTGATCGGAACCTGCTTCTTCGCCGGCATTGTCGCCATCTTGAGCATCCCCTGGATCATCGGCACGCCCGATACCGACGCCGAGGCCCACTGAAAAATACCCTCGCCACGAGCTACCGCGAACACCCCCGGGCCTGCCCCGAGGCCCGGCCATCTTCAATCGCAACCCAACCCGCAATCCCAGGCCGTTCCACGCCGCGTCCAGAACCGAACCACGAACCCCCAAAGGCCAAACACCACGACGCCATCGCTTCCAACCGCCCCTCCCACCTCCAACAAAAAAAACCAAAAACGGTCCTGCGGCAAGCCTCCTCTTCCCCCCGACGCCTTCGTACTACAATCGCGCTACTTCTTCGCGCCGCAACAACATTCCTGGATCGCAACTTTCGTGTCTTTCGTGCCTTTCGTGGCCAATTTACGTCGTCGTCGGTGGGGGGGGCATCGTCTTCGTCCCTCCGTGCACTCCGTGTGCTCCGTGGTTGTTTGGTTGCGGCTTCGCAGCGCTGGGGTCCTTCATTCCTTCGCGCCGTCGTGCTTCAGTCTGGAGCCTCGACCGACAACGTTGCCGTGCCTTGCCAGGCCGCGCCACACAGACCGTCACGCCCGCACCGAAATGCCGCAGCCCGGGCTATCGCCGCTGCCGCGTACGTTTTAAGATTGCGGCATGGAAACACTCAAAAACATCGGTTTCTTTGTCTTGTGCTTTGCCGTGGGGGCGGGTCTCATGTTGATGGCCGGACACTTCTGGAAAAAAACAACCCCCGAAAAACCCACGACCGGCGTCGGCGCCGCGCCCGCATGGCGCGGCTTTGAACTGCCCGCGCGCGACACCGATCCCTCCTCCATCAAGCAGTTCACCGCCATGCACGCCACGGCCGTCGCCATCGAATACCCCCAGGACCCCCACCAGTTGAAAAACGCCGCCGCCGCCGCCCATGCCGCCGGCCTTAAAGTCGTCCTCATGCCCGCGCCGCCCCAACCCGCCACGCAGGACCCCGCCCGCACCTCCGACCCCGCGCCCGCCTTTTCCCCCCGCGACCCCTACCCCAGCCCCCTCGAACAGGTCGCCGCGGAAGCCCAGGCCGCGGACGTAGACGCATGGTGCGTCTCCTGGCTTGATCACGACCCCGACGAAAAATATTGGCGACCCGCCGTGGCAAGCCTCCGCAAGCTCTATGCCGGAAAGGTCATCCTCGCCATGACCAGCGACGTCGCGCCCGCCATCACCATGTGGGATGCCGTCGACGACCTCGGAATCATCGGCCCCGTCCGCTTGCCCCGCCGCTTGCCGGGCGCTGACTCCTCCTACACCCTCAACGACGCGCGCGTCCTCTGGGCTGACAAGCTCGACGAATGGGAAAGCATCGGCACGCGCTATGGAAAGGGCGTCGTCCTCCTCCACATGCGCATCATGCCCGATGAGGGATCCCTCCTCCCCGCCCCCGGCGAAACCACCGGAAAGCCGCCCCCATCCGAAACCGCCGTCCGACAAACCTTCTATGAAGCATTGCTCACCGAAACAAAGGGACGCTCCGATACCGTCGGCCTCTTCCTGCCCTGGCGCGACAACGGCGCCCAGCTCCCACCCCAACTGCTCGCTCGCATCGAATCCCTGTGGGGCTCCAACGAAAAAGTGCCCCCGGCCCTCGCCGCCGAAACCCAGGCCGGCGCCGACGACCTCGGCGGATAGCCATCCCTCCAACGTAGCGATCCAACGGCCTGCTCCAACGTGCCCTGTTCACGTGGCATGGGCATCCTGCCCCTGTTCGCCCTCGTCCCCATCCCTCCGCCCGCCAACGCCGCACTGGGCGCGCAATCACCGCTCACAACAAAACCGAAACGCCCATTCATTTCCCCGTCGCCGGCCCCCCAACACCCGGAATCTCCGCCTCTTCCATCCCCTGAATCTTCACGTGCAATTCCCACGGCGGTGCCCCCACCGCCGATTGCTCGAACGTCGCCGTCGTCAACCCCTCCGCCCGCTTCGGACCAATCGGAATCCCCACGCCGATACCCCCGACCACATGCCCGCCCCCCACGCCGATCCCCGGAAAGAGCGCGCCGTTCCGGCCGAATCCCGGGTACGCGATGCTCACCGGATGCACCACCGTGCCGTCCCCCTTTTTCACGTACACCTCTTCCAGCCGCCGGCCATCCGTGTCGATCGAAAACCCCACCGCGTCCTGCAACGGCGTGAAATCTGCGTAAACATGGTGATACTTCGGCTGCGGTTGCGCCCGATATCGAAGGCTGTAACTGTTGCAGCCCCCCAGCAGCAGGGCGGCCAAAAGCGCGGCGGCGGGGCGGAACGAACGCGAGCACATGGACGGACCTCCGGCGGTTGCGTTCCATCGAGTATCCCGCGCCGGAGACATCCCCGCCACATTAATCCACGAAGCCCCCGATGAACGACCCGTTCGCAAAACCAACGCTCGGAAGAAACGGGCTGATTTCCTTCCGCGTAAGCCCGTCGAAGACCAGCGGCCGCAGCCCGCCCGAGGGAGACCCCACCACAATGTCCGCCACCCCGTCCCCGTTGTAATCGAACGTCGAGATGTTCAGCCCCGCCGTGAAGAACTGCGACGCCGGCACGAACGCGCCCATCGGAGCGTTGTTGTCCGCGAAAACCTCAACCTGCGGCACCACGCCCGCCCCCGTGGCCGTCACGATTTCCCCGATCCCGTCGTGATTGATGTCCGTAATGCCCACGGACAGCCCCCCCCTGAAGCTGCTGCGCGCACCGAAAAACGTGTTCACCAGCAACCCCGTCAGACCGTCGAAAACTTTCACCTGCGGACCCCCGCTCGTTTCCGGCGCCGCAATGATGTCCGCAAGCCCGTCCCCCGTCACATCCCCCGCCGCGACGTTCACTCCCCCTTTGAACGCCGTGTCGAACGCCGCGAAATCCTGGATCATCAACCCGTTCCGGCCGCTGAAAACACGCACCAGCGGCGACCCGCCCGGACCTTCCGCCGCCACGATGTCCTCCGCGCCGTCCCCGTTCACGTCCCCGATCGCCAGGTTCACGCCCCCATGGAACGCCGTCGGAAACGCGAAGAAATCCCGAAACGAACTCCCCGATACCAGATTGAAAACACGCACCAGCGGCAGCCCCCCCTGCCCCGGCGCCGCCACCACGTCCGGAATCCCGTCCCCGTTGATATCTCCCACCGCCACGTGCACCCCGCCCGTGAACCCCGGAAACGGATCGAAGCTTCGGAGCACACGCCCCGTCGCCGTGTCGAATACCGTCACGTGCGACGCCGCCCCCACCGGCGATCCTATCGCGGCGATCGTCCGCGCCACGTTGGTCACCGAAATGCTGTTCGATGTGCTCGCCGCGTGAAGAACATCCCCCGAATAATGCGCGATGATCACATGCGTTCCGGACGACAGCAGCGATAGCGGCAACGCCACCGATACCTGCCCCAGCGCCGGCGACGACGTGCTCGTCATCGCCCGCGACACCGGCAGCGTCGCCAGCAACTGGCCGCCCGTCGTGCTGAACGTCACGCTCCCTTCGGGCAGACTGTTCGCATTCGCCGATTGCACCCGCGCAACGATCGCCACCGTCAGATTATTCGTCACCGTCGCCGTCAGCGTCGTGAACGTCGTCACCGACCCCGGCTGCGTCATCACCCCCGGCACCAACCCCGTCACCGGCGATTGCAGAACCAGCAGCGGTCCCGTCGCCGTCCCCCCCGAGACGATCGTCGGCGCCGAATTGCCCGCGCTGGGCATGCCTCCGATCAGCGTCGGAACCGTGGAAAGCAGATGACGCGGTTCGAGCGGGTCGAGCAGAGCGACAGGACGACGACAGCGGCAGCGCGGCATGAGGAACCCTCCAAAGCGACGCAGGCCTTGAAGGATGCAACGCTCATGCCTCAGCCATATTCCCGCAAAGGGAAGATACATGTCTCAGTGACTGGGGCATCTCGCCGCCGAACTCAACGTGCCGCGAGAGCCCCTTTCCCCCCCCTTTCCCCCTCACACGCTGATGTACGTCGCTACCGCGTCGTTGATCGCCCCGCCATACACCCGCGGGCCTGTCGTAGCCAACACGTGCGGGTCGAATATCAGCGGCGCTGTCCCCGGCCCCGACAAAATCAACTCATACGTGCCCGCATGCGCCGGATCGCTGAACGCCATGTTCCAGCCCCCCGGAACCGCCAATCGATACAACACGCTCCCATTCCCGATGCCCGCATTCGGCGAGTTCGGCCCGTAGTAAATAATGTTGCCGCTCGTGATCGTGTCCGTAACCGCCAGCAGGTCCGCATGCCCGTCCCCGTTGATGTCCCGCATCGCAATATGCGAGCCCGCTTTCGTCCCCGCCGCCGCCAGGAACGAATTCCACCGCACCGTCGTCGTGTCATCGCTGAATATCGTCGCCTGCGAACGCACCCCGTCCCCAGTCGTCACCGCCACGTCCGCCGCGCCGTCCCCATCCACATCCCCCGTCGCCACGCTCACGCCACCGTGAAACCCCGCGGCAAATGCATCGTAGTCCGCAAGCACCCCATAGCTCTTCCCGCTGAAAATCTTCACCTCCGGTCCCCCTCCCGCGCCCGCCCCCGCCACGATGTTATCCACCCCGTCATGGTTCGTGTCGCCCACCGCCAGATTCACCCCGCCGCGAAACGCAGGATTGAACGCATAGAACGCGCTGATCATCTCGCCCCCCATGCTGTAAACCTCCACCAGCGGCAACCCCCCGCTCTTCGGCGCGACAATCAGGTCCGGCACGCCGTCCCCGTCCACATCCCCCACCGCCACGTTCACTCCCCCGCGGAACCCACCGAACGGCGCAACATGCACCACCGGCAAGTTCGTCCCCCGGTTGACTACGTACGCGCTCGACACGCTGCCCGCCGCCGAACCTTCCGCAATCAGCGTATAGTGCGGCAGATTCACCGCCGTCGCCGCTGACGTGCTCGACCGATGCACCCCATCGGGACTGTAGCTCGCCACCAGCGTGTGCGCCCCCGGCGCCAATGGCGCCGATATCGACAGCGAAATGCTTCCGTCCGCATACCGCGTCACCCCGGCGCCCGCCGACTTGCTGATCAACCCGTTCCCCCCTTCACTGATCGTCACTTGGCCCCCGGTGATCGGAAAGTCCCTGTCCCCGTTGAAAATGTAAACCGTCAGCGTCGGAAAAAGCGCCCCCGTCCCCGGCGCTTCAATGAACACGGACGTCGGAACCGCGCTCAACAGCTCCCGCGCTTCCAGCGCTTCGACCATCGATAACCTTCCGCGGCTTCGGGAAACACGGTGCTTGCGCATGGAATCGCTCCTTCAGAACCTTTGCCCGTCTCATATCAACAGATTCGCCATCGTCGCGACCTCGACGCCCCCGCTGATCGTCGGATCCACGAACGTCCCCACCACCGCATGGGTCGTCGCGTCGAACAGCGTCACCGTCGAACTGTGCGCCGTCCCCACCGCAATCTCCGGATTGCCCGCGATCCGCACCATCGCGATGCTCAAGCCGTCGAACGTCGGAAGAGGCACGAAATGATCGATCTCCGCGCCCGTCGAATTGAACCGGATGATCGTGTTCCCCGCGTTGTTCGGCAGCGTGTCCACCCCCGTCGCCACAAAAATGTCCGCAGGACCGCTCGTCCCCATCTGCCCCGTCGCCACGCGAATCCCCCCATGAAAGCTCGTCAGCGACAGCACGTCCTCGTACAGCAGTTGCGATCCCGTCGCACCGCTGAACGCACGTATCACCGGGCCCCCGCCCAGCTTCGGGCCCGCGATGATGTCCGCGACCCCGTCGCTGTTGATATCCGCCGCCGCCACGTTCACCCCGCTCCTGACACGCGGATCGAACGCATAAAAATTCCGCACCACCGCGTTCGTCGCCCCGTTGAACACCTTCACGTTCGGGCCCCCCCCGGGACCCGCCGCCGCCACGATGTCCATCTTCCGGTCCCCGGTGAAATCCCCCACCGCCACCGATACCCCTCCCTTGAACCGGGGATCAAACGCATCAAACGCCTGCAGCCGAACGCCCGCCAGCGAGAATACCTCCACCAGCGGCGCCGCGCCCCTGCTGGTCGGAGCGGTGATGATCTCGGGCCGGCCGTCGCCGGTCACGTTGCCCAGCGCCACCGACACCCCGCCGCGATATCCCTCCCCGTACGCACGAAACGACACCAGGACCGCATGCGTGCCGGCGTTGTACACCGTCACCTTGCCCCCGTTGATCGCCGCCGTCGCCAGATAGGAAACCGCGGAGAAAAGCTCCCGCGACTCCAGTGCCTCCAGCCCTGACGAACTCACTTTCGAGCGGGCATGACGTCGTTTTGATTCAAGCATCCTTCATTCCCATCGTTGTCGGACACGAGCCATATATCGGCTCGACACGCCGCCGCATTACAGCAATTGCTCAAATCGTCCCCGCCGGGTTCCGCCGCCCTTTGTGGCACATGATCCTGCCGCCGCCGATGCCCCGGACCGAATCACGAAAGCGCGAACGAACGAAGCGCCACGAAGACGCTCGTGAGAAACAGGAATTTCACCGTGGCATGGGCATCCCGCCCATGTCCGAATCACGTGGGTTTCTCCGATCAAGAACATCGGCAGGACGCCAATGCCACGCCTTGAAAGGGTTCCCAAACCAAAGCGATACGCTGGAACACAAGCGCTCCGATTCTTCGCGCCCCAGCAAAATTTCTACATCCAACTTTCGTGCCTCTCCTGCCTTTCGTGGCCAATTCACGTCGCCCTCGTCGGTGGGGGGGAAGGTCGTCGTCGCCCCTCCGTGTGCTCCGTGCTCTCCGTGGTGTTCTTGGCCTCCCGCTGCGGTCTTCGCGCCGATCGCACCGCCGCCCACCGCGCGAAATTACGCACTGATCCACGTGCTCACCGAATCGTTCACCACCCCCCCCCACACAGGGGCCGTCACCCCGGTCGTGCTGAACGGATCGGCGATGATCGGCGCGCTCAAGGGACCGGCCGCCACCAGTTTCGGACGCCCGTTGTGCGTCGTGTCGATCACCCCCACATGCCACCCGCCCACCGCGCCCAGGCTGGAAAACACCCCCACAAACCCGTTCATCGCCGTGTTGAGCGTCGGCGTATAACGTAGAATCACCCCCGCCCCGCCGCTTCCATACGTCGACAGCAGGTCCGCTTTCCCGTTGTTGTCCACGTCCGCCAGCGTAATGTGCGCGCCCCCGAGAAAATTCCCCGGCCCCAAAAACGACTGCCACAACACCGTGCTCGAATCCCCGCTGAAAACCCGCGCCTGCGCCTGCACACCCGCCCCCGTCGTCGCCGCCACGTCCGCATGCCCGTCCCCATTCACATCGCCCGCCGCCACTTCGATGCCCCCGCTGAACCCCGGCGAAAACGCGTAATAGCTCGCCAGAATCGCGTTGTTCGCGCCCGAGAAAATCTCCACCTGCGGACCCCCGCCCGCCCCCGCCCCCACGATGATGTCCGCTTTCCCGTCCCCGTTCACATCGCCCGCCGCAACGCTCACCCCGCCATGAAAGCTCGGGTTGAACGCGTAAAACGCGCGCGTCATCTGCGACGTCAAAATGTTGAACACCTCCACCAGCGGCGCCCCGCCCGCCTTCGTCGAGACGATCAGGTCCGGTACGCCGTCCCCGTCCACGTCCCCCAGCGCCACGTTGACGCCACCCCGGTACGACAAGCCAAATGGAATCACGCCTCCCACCGGCGAATTCGACGTCGCGTCCACCACGTTCGCCGACGACGGCTGTCCCGGCGCCGAGCCCTCCGCGATCAGCGTGTAATGCGGATACGTGATCGACGTCGCCGCCGAGGACGATCCCGTGTGTCCCGCGTCCGGCGCATACGTCGCCACCAGCGAATGCACCCCGGGCGCAAGCACCAGCGTGAAATTCATCGAAACCGCCCCCCCAAGAAACCGGCTGCTCTCCGCCGCCGATTTCACCGCCAGCGTGTTCGACCCCTCCGACAGCGTCACCTGGCCCCCCGTCACCGGCGCCGCCGGGTTCGCCGTGAAGATGTCCACCGTCACCGACGACAAAAATCCCCGGATCGTCGGCTGCTGGATCACAATCGCCGTCGCCACCCCGCTCAACAGCTCACGCGCTTCCAACGCCTCCACCTGCCACCCCGCATGCCGCCGCCGGCGCTTTGATCCATGACCCATGCCAACTCCTCGATTCACCAAAAAAAACGCCGGTTCACCCGAACCGGCGCTCGCGTCCGATTTCTACCCACCCCACCCCCTCAAAGCTGGAACACCGCCAGGTTCACCCCGTTGATCACGTTCAACGTCTCGATCTCCGTGTCGTTCGTCCCCTTGTATATCGTCACGTCGTGACCGCCCGCGATCGGCGAAACCACGATGTCCGCCTTCCCGTCCGCGTCCGCATCGATCGTCGCCAGATTGAATCCCCCCGTCGTGCTGATCGGCGAAAATGTGTTGAAAATCGTCCCGTCTATCCCGTTCAGGCTCAGCACCTCGCTCGCCGTGCTCCCCGCCCCCGTCCCGATCACAATGTCCGCGAATCCGTCCCCATCCATGTCCCCCGCTCCCACCGTCAATCCCCCCGCAAACGTATGATTCGCCAGCACGAACTCACTCAACAGATTGACCCCGTTCGTCCCGCTGAATACCTCCACCACCGGACCGCCACCCGCCTTCGGCGTCGTGATGATGTCCGGCGTCCCGTCGTTGTTCGTGTCCCCTACCGCCAGATTCACGCCCCCCGTGAAGCTGCTCGGAAACGCAAAAAATGACCGCACCATCAGAAACGTGTTCCCATTGAACACTTCCACGTGCGGACCTCCCCCGGGGCCCGCCGCCGTCACGATGTCCGCATCGCCGTCCCCCGTGAAGTCCGCGCTCGCCACCTCCACGCCCCCCTTGAACGACGTGCTGTACGCGAAAAATGCGTGCTGCACGTGCCCCGATAAATCGAATACATACACCAGCGGCAACGACCCCTGCGACGTCGGCGCCGTAATGATCTCCGGCGTCCCGTCATTGTTCGTGTCCCCTAACGCCACCGATATCGCCCCCGTGTACCCCGTCCCGTATGGATGGAACGCCACCACGCTCGCCTTCGTCACCGCGTTGAACACCTGCACCGTCCCGCCCCTCAACGACCCGATCGCGAAATACGGCGTCGCCGTAAACAACTCCCGCCGTTCCAACTCCTCCAACAACCACCCGCCGCCCACACTCCGGCTACAGCGACGCCGGCCGGCCCGAAACAACCCACGACTCGTCTGCATAATGATCTCCCACAAAAAAGAAAAACTCCCCGGCCTGCGCCTGCCCCCCACCAAGGATACTTGGTGAACCGCTCCTGACAAGGAAATTCCTGTTGAGTTCCCCACGAAATCCCACCCGTGACGCCAGTCATCCATAAAAAAAAACGCCCTGCTCCCCGCGCACGACCGCACCTCCTCACAAAAGCCCGCCAAACCCTCACCCCATTGCCCCATGCTCCGACAGCAGCCGCGCCAGCATCGGAATGAACGTCGATCGATCAATCGGCTTGCTCGCCACCGCGTCACACCCCGCCGCACGCCACTGCTCCCGTTCCTTCCCCTGCGCGTTCGCCGTCAACGCCACGATCGGACCGCGATAGCCCCCCGCTCGCAGCCGCCTCATCACCTCCACACCATCCATCCCCGGCATGTGAATGTCCATCAACACCAGCCCCGGACCACCGCCCTCCTCAAGCTCCCGCTCCACCTCCGCCACCGCCGACGCGCCATCCGCCAGCGACACCACCTCCGCTCCCGCACGCCTCAAATACTCCTCCACCAGCCACCGGATGTTCCCGTCATCTTCCGCCAGCACCACACGCGCCTCCAGCCGCTCCACACCCACTCGCGCCTCTCCCGCCGATACCCGCGCCGCTCCTTCCGCTTGCACCGGCAACTCCACGCTGAACGTGCTGCCCGCCCCCGGCGCTGACCTCACCCCGATCGAACCCCCAAGCCGTTCCACCAGCTCCCGCGAAATCGCCAGACCCAGCCCAAATCCCCGGTACCGCCGCGACGGCCCCTGATCCACCTGAAAAAAAGGCTCGAAAATCCGCCCGCGGTGCTCCCCCGATATCCCAATGCCCGTGTCCGTTATCTTGAACCGTACCCGCTCCCCCGCTTCCCCGCCCTGCCCCAACCGCCCCGCGCCGCCACCGCCCCGTTCCACCGTCAGCAACACCCGCCCCGACGGCGTGAACTTGATCGCGTTGCTCAGCAGATTCAACAGCACCTGCCGCAGCCGCACACCGTCCGTCCTTATCAACTCCGGCGTGTCACGCGCAATCTCCAGCACCAGCTCCAGGCCCCTCTCCGCCGCTTTCGGCCGCACCAGCTCCATCGCCTGCGACGCCACCTCCCGCGGCGATTCCGTCTCCACCGTCAACATCATCTTCCCCATCTCCGCACGCGTCAGATCCAATAAATCGTCCACCAGCTTCAGCAAATGCCCCGCGTTCTGCTGCACCACTTCCACATACCGCCGCCGCTGCCCCGCCTCCAACCCCTCCTCCATCAGCAGGTCCGCGTACCCCAGAATGCTCGTCAGCGGCGTCCGAATCTCGTGCGTCGTGTTCGCCAGGTACACGCTCTTGGCCTCGCTCGCCCGCTCCGCCCTCTCCTTCGCCAGCCGAAGCTCCTCCTCCGCACGCTCCCGCTCCTCCGCTTCCCCGCGCAGCCGGTCGTTCGCCGCCGATAACGCCGCCGTCCGCTCCGCCACGCGCCGCTCCAGACCCGCCCGATATTCCTCCAGGCCCCGCTGCGCACGCAGCCGTTCCGTGATGTCTATCGACATCACCAGCCGCGCTCGCCGACCGTCGAAATCGATCCAGTGCCCCACCACCTCCGCCTCGATCCGCCGACCATCCCGCGCACGCTGCTTCCATACCCCCGCGAACCGCGGCGCCTGCTCCCCCAGCCGCGCCAGCTCCGCCACCCGCGCTCCCTCCGACGGATCGTACAACGCACGCACGTCGCTCCCTTCAATCTCCTCCCGCGTGTACCCGTACACCTCCAGCGTCCGATCGTTCGCCGCCAGAACCCGCAGGTCCTCCGGGTCATACACCCACATCGGAAATGGGTTTCGCTCGAACAGATGCTGGTATTGCACCGCCATCGCCTGGATGCGCCCGTTCAACGCCCCCTGCGCCGACTCAAACGCCCCCAGATACCCCCGAATCCCCACAAACAGCAGCAACGCCGTCACCGTCACGAACAGCCACCCCTTCAGCGTCTGCAAAAACTGCTCCACGTCCCCCGACAGCCCGATCGCCACCACGATGTGATGCAACAGAAAATCCGTCGCCAGAATCCACACCCCCGCGCACAGCACATACGCCACCGCTATCCGCAACGCGACCGCCCCCGCGCCGCGCGACAGTCTTGGCGCGCTCGTTGCAGAACCTTGGACCTGGACGGGCCCCTCGGCCATACGGCTTGGCCTTTGCTGCACTACTTCAATATCGCCCCACAAGATGTGTCACGACCGCCCTTCCCTCAGCATACAACGGCTCTAACGCCCATGACCACTACCGAGTTGCAAAATGAATCCCTACAATTCCCACAATGTTGATCGACACCCATTCCCATCTGACCTGCCCCGGTCTCGCCGAGGATGTCGGCGCAGTCCTCGCCCGAGCCCACGCCGCCGGCGTCCAGCGCCTCATCACCATCGCTACCGACCTGGCTGACCACAGCCGCGCCCTCGCCCTCGCCCACGCCCACGCCCACGTCTTTGCCGCCCTTGGAATCCATCCCCATCACGCCGCGGAGACGGATGAAGGATACGAAGCCTTCCTCGAAAACCGCCTCAAAACCGAAACCAAAGTCCTCGCCGTCGGCGAATGCGGGCTCGACTACCACTACCACCACTCCCCAAAGCCCCTCCAGCGCGGCGTTTTTATCAACCAGCTCGAAATCGCACGCCGCGTCAAACTTCCCGTCGTCCTGCACGTCCGCGATGCACACGCCGACGCCCTCGCCATCATGCGCGATTTCCCCGAACTCCCCTTCGTCGTCCATTGCTTCACCGGCACCCCCGCCGAATGCGAGGCCTGGCTCTCACTCGGGGCCTACATCGGCATCACCGGCATCGTTACCTACAAAAACGCCCCCGACGTCCAGGCCTCCGCCAAAATGGTGCCGCACCAACGCCTGCTCGTCGAAACCGACGCACCCTACCTCTCCCCCGAACCCGTCCGTAAACGCAAACCCAACGAGCCCGCCCACGTGAAGCACACCGCGGAATTTCTGGCCGAGCTCCGCGGCGTCGCTTTTGACGAACTGGCCGCCCGAACCACCGCCAATGCCGCTACACTGTTTGGCGAGAAGCTGCTCGCCTGATCCCCATGGTTGCCGCCGTACAAAACTCCGGGCGCCCCCCGGGTTAAGGAGTTGCAATGACGATTGCCCCAGCCTCTGACGCCATCGAGTCCCAGGTCGCCGAATTCCGCAATCGCTACCAGGCCATCGAAGCCGAAGTGGGCAAGGTGATCGTCGGCCACAAAGAGGTCGTCGCCCAGACGATCCTCTGCTTGATGATTGGCGGCCACGCCCTGCTCGAAGGCGTCCCGGGCCTCGGCAAAACCATGCTCGTGCGCACCCTCTCCCAGGTCCTCGACCTCCAGTTCTCACGCATCCAGTTCACCCCCGACCTCATGCCCGCTGATATCGTCGGCACCTCCCTCGTCAGCACCGACGACCAGGGACGCCGCGCTTGGCAGTTCCAGCCCGGACCGATTTTCGGCAATCTGATACTCGCCGATGAAATCAACCGCGCAACCCCCAAAACCCAGTCCGCCCTCCTCGAAGCCATGGCCGAGCAGTCCGTCTCCGTCGCCAAAAAAACCTACGTCATGCCCAGCCCCTTCTTCGTGCTCGCCACCCAGAATCCCATCGAGATGGAGGGCACCTATCCCCTCCCCGAAGCCCAGTTGGACCGCTTCGCCTTCAAAATCGCCGTCGAATCGCCCGTCCTCCCCGACCTGCTCACCATCCTCGATCGCACCACCGGCGTCCAAACCCCCGACCCCAAAAACGTCATCAACGCCGAGCAAATCCTCGCCATGAAGCAACTGGTCCGCGCCGTCCCCGTCGCCAGCCACGTCAAGGAATACATCGGACGCCTCGTCCTCGCCACCCATCCCGATTCCCCCCACGCCCCCGAAATCGCCAGAAAATTCATCCGCTTCGGCAGCTCCCCCCGCGGCGCCCAGGCCATCATCCTCGCCGCCAAAGTCCTCGCACTCCGCGAAGGCCGCTACAACGTCTCCTTCGCCGACATCCGCGCAGTCCTCATGCCCGCCCTCCGCCACCGCGTCATCCTGAATTTCGAGGGCCAGGCCGAAGGACTCTCGACCGACGCCATCATCAAAAAAGTCGTCGACGCAACCCCCGAAACCGCGCCGGTGTAAGAGACGCCCAATGCGAAATCGAACATCGGCCGGGATTTCGCCGTTGATTCCCGGCATCTCCTTCGCTACAACTAACCCTGCCTCTGCTGTGTTCGTGCTAACGAGGTCCTCAGTGGCTTCGGACCGATGAGCATCACCATGGGCCCCGAGAGGTGGACTGACGGACAGGCCTCCCTGCACGCCCGTTCTTCACGGAACGGCCTTGCGTGCGGACTAGTCGTGGAAGTCTCGAAACGCTTCTCCGCGCGGCCCGCCCTGTTATTCAGGGTTCGAAACCTCACCTCGTCACGGCACTCATGTGGAGGCTTTTTTTTCGCGCTCACCCCTTCCCGGCCCCCTTGCCCTGCCCTCTCTATGCCCCACATCCCCCCCCTCCTCCTCCTCCCCCTCTTGCTCCTCCTCGCCGCCGCCGCGCCCCCGGCCACCACTTCCGCCCCCATCACCCGCGCCGGCCTCTCCCTCAAGCTCCCCACTCACTGGACCGCCGATCCCCCACCTCCCCATACCCCCGCCCCCGATCCCAACGCACGCCGCACCCTCCTCGTCGCTCACGCACCTTCCCGCGATACCGACGATACCGGCGAATACCAGGCCGTCCTCGTCATCTCCGCGGAGCCCGGCTCCTCCTTCGACCCCAACGCCCAGCAGGACCGCCTCGCACACGACTCCAACTTCTCCAACTACCAGATCACCGAAAAACCCACCCCCCTCAAACTTGCCGACACCAACGCCGTCGCCTTCGGCGGAACCTTCACCCTTGGACCCCTCAAACTCCGCTCACGACAATACATGCTCGCCAGAAACAACACCCTCTACGTCGTCACCTTCACCTGCCTCGAATCCCAATGGGACACCTACATCGCCTCCATCGAAACCAGCCTCCGCACCCTCGTACTCCCCGACGCCAAATAACGCCCCCCTCAAATCGCATACCAAACAAAATCCAAATTTCCCGGGAACCTTTCCCCCCTCCCATCCGTTTACTCATACGGGAACCCCGATTTCTCCCAAAAAACCACGAGAAGGAGCCCGCCATGACCGTGACCCACCATAAATTCATAATTGTGAATTTAATCCCTGCCCACCCTCACACCTCTCAAAACGATGCGCACCTTCGCCCCGCCCTGCGCACCTTCCTGCAAAAAGCCCACCTTTCCACAAAAACCCTGCGCACCTTCCGGCAAAAACCAACAAGCACAACCCGCCGCTCAATCCGCAGCACAAATTCAGCCTAACCGCTACAATCCGCCGCTACCACGGAGGACCCCATGGGATACGAAGCTGAACTCGCTTACGCCGATCTCGCCGCCAGGCTCAATGCCCTCGGACAGGCCCACGTCTTCACCTTCTGGGCACAGCTCACCCCCGACCAGCAGGCCGACTTCGCCAAACAACTCTCCTCCCTCGATTGGGACCTCATCGCCCGGCTCGTCGACACCGTCGTCAAGCATCCCCAAAAATTTGAGCTCCCTTCCGACCCCCATGCCGTCCAGCCCGCACCCTTCTACGCCAACGATCCTCCCGACGCCGCCGACAAACGCAAATTGCAGGAAGCGTTTGGACACGGCGAACAACTCCTCCGCGACGGCAAAGTCGCCGCCTTCGTCGTCGCCGGCGGCCAGGGCACACGCCTCGGATGGGAAGGACCCAAGGGAACTTTCCCCGCCACCCCCGTCAAACACAAAACCCTCTTCCAATGCTTTGCCGAATACCTCCTCGCCGCCGGCAACCGCTACCGCAAAGACATCCCCTTCTACATCATGACCTCCCCCCAGAACGATCAGCCCACCCGTGAATTCTGGGCCGCCAATAACTTCTTCGGCATGCGCAAAAGCAACGTCATCTTCTTCCCACAGGACCAGATGCCCGCCATCGGCTTCGACGGCAAGGTCCTCCTCCAATCCAAAGACTCCCTCGCCCTCTCACCCAATGGCCACGGCGGTTCCCTCCTCGCCCTCTGGAAATCCGGCGCCATCGCCGATATGAAAAACCGCGGCATTACCCAAATCTCCTACTTCCAGGTCGA
The DNA here is from genome assembly GCA_035545015.1 of Phycisphaerae bacterium. Lineage (GTDB taxonomy): Bacteria > Planctomycetota > Phycisphaerae > WQYP01 > WQYP01 > CALCHA01. The sequence goes on along the minus strand of DASZZD010000024.1, from coordinate 18,056 downwards.
CAACCCCATCGTCCGCTGCGTCGATCCCCTCTTCCTCGGCCTCCACGACCTCGACCACGCCCAAATGTCCTCCAAAATGCTCCCCAAGGCCTACCCCAAGGAAAAACTCGGCAACTTCGCCATCATCAATGGCAAAATGTCCGTCATCGAATACTCCGACCTCCCCGATGAACTCGCTGAGCAACGCCTCCCCAACGGCGACCTCCGGTTCCGCGCCGGCTCCATCGCACTCCATGCCATCCGCGTCGATTTTGTCGAGGAACTCAACAAAGAAGGCTTCCGCCTCCCCTTCCACCGCGCCGAAAAGAAAATCCCCCATATCGACCTCGAAACCGGGCAACCCGTCAAGCCCGATCAACCCAACGCCGTCAAACTCGAAACCTTCGTCTTCGACGCGCTCCCGCTCACCCGCCAAAGCATCATCTACGAAACCAATCGCCTCGACGAATTCGCCCCCATCAAGAATGCCCAGGGCATCGACTCCCCCGCCTCCAGCATCGCCACCACCACGCAGCGCAACGCCATGTGGCTCGAGGCCGCCGGCGCCGTCGTTCCCAAAAAAACCGATGGCACGCCCGACTGCCTCATCGAAATCTCCTCCCACTTCGCCCTCTACGCTTCCGATGTCTACGCCCGCCGCGCCCAGCTTCCCCCAATTGCCCCAGGTTCCAACGTCTACCTCGACTGAACCCCAAAATCGGCTCCGCCGACCCCACACGCCAATCCCACCGCCGCCGGCATCCGTAACCTTTTGTGAACCACCGCTTTCACGAGGTCCCACGTGCCGCTCGCAACCCTTGATCCTCCTGCCCCTTCCGCCCCGGCCCCGGTCGCGGCCCCGGCGCGCGTTGCATCCGCGAGGCCCGCACAGGATCATGGCCGGTTTGCCGCGGCATCCGCAGGCACCGCTGCCGCAGCGCCCGCCAGGAGATCCCCCACCGTGAACCGGTCCCGCCCAGAAAGCGCGCAACTGCTTGAAAACCTGCAACGTATGGCACGCGGTGAACACGCCGCACTCGCCCATGCCTACGACCTCATGGGCACCGTCGTCTTCTCCCTCGCCGTCCGCATGCTCCGCGATCGCCCCGCCGCCGAGGACGTCACCCAGGACATTTTCGTCCAAATCTGGCGCCAAGCCGCCAATTATGACACCTCCCGCGGAAGCCCCGAGGCCTGGATCATGATGATCGCCCGCACCCGCATCCTCGATCGCCTCCGCTCCCGCAGCGCCGGAATCGTCCTCAAGCCCGTCGGCGACAACCTGCCCGACGCCCCGGATGCCGAGGACTGGCCCGACGACCTGGCCATCTCGCGCGAGGACGCCGTCAACGTCCGCCGCTGCCTCGCCGAACTGCCCCCCGATCAAAAGCACGCCATTGAACTCGCTTTTTTCGACGGCCTCACGCACGTCGAAATCTCCGAAAAACTCAACGTCCCGCTGGGCACCATCAAAACCCGAATCCGCCTGGGCCTCATCAAAATCCGCGACCGGCTCAAAGAGCTGATGGGCGAAGAGCCCGTCGCCGAGCCCCTGGCCGCCGAGGAGTGAACGCCATGGAAACCACGATGACTGACAACCTGTTGGATGCCGCCGCCTGTGAAGCGGTTGGGGCAAACACCGCCGCTGACAGCGTGGCCTACCAGCAGCAACTGGCCGGCGCCGACGAGCACGCCCGGCGCGCCGATCGCGAGCTGCGCCAGACCGTCGCGCGGCTCGCCGCGGCCAGCCCCCACCTCAAGCCGCCGGCCGCCCTGCGCGGACGCATCCTCGAAGCCACCGCCCCGGCTACCTTCAACATGGAAGCCTACCGCAAAGCCACCCGCGACAGCGGCCGCTTTTACCGCTGGGGCTTTTACGCCGCCATGCTGTTCCTGACCGCCGGCGCGTATTACAACATGTCCCTCCAGGGCAAGCTCAAACAGGCCGACAGCGCCGTCGCCGCCGTCACCCACCAGGTCCAGCAACGCGACGCCGCCCTCCGCGCCTTCGTCAACCCCAACGCCACGGAAGTCCGCCTCGTCGATCATGGCAGCGGCAAAACCTACGGCAAGGCGCTCGTCGACGAAACCGCCCACACCGCCGTCGTGATCCTGCCCGACAGCCTCGTGCCCCCCGGCCAGACCGCCAGCTTCGCCTATGCCAACCAGAAGCCCTACGACACCTTGCTCATCCGGGTGCCCGGCGACGCCGTCGACTCCCCGGCCGGCAAACCCCTCAACGCCATCCTGCACGTCCAGAGCGTGCAACCCGATCCCCACATGGCGCAGATCGGTATCGGTTACTGAGCCCCCACACCCCACAGCCCCACGGCGCAGAAAAACGCGTGACCCCCCAGCCACGCGTTTTCCTTTTTACCCGACGCATGATGTTGCTACGCCGCCTGATTTTGCAGGGGCTCCATCGACGCGACATGTAGCAGCGACACGATTTTGAAGGCCTCGGGCACACCGTCCTGAGCCACATCCGTTGCAATCAGCAGGCTCGTGCGCGTGAGCATCGCCATTTCCGGGTGACGAATCTCGAACGTCTGACCGCTCGAGAGCGTCAGCTTCACCGGCTGAAAGGGACGCCGCGCCAGCATTTCGCGAAAGGTTTGCACCGTCATCAAAAGCTCCTTCACCGTTGAGGCGCAGATTATTGTAGCGTTTTGTCCTGCGGGTGCGTGGTGGTGGGTGGGGTCTGGCCCGTGTTTCCGCCCGGCGGGGGGCGAATCGCCAGCACGTCCGCGGCGATGGCCAGCGCCGAGGTCAGCACCGCCAGCAGAAACAATGTCGCTGCGACGCGGCCGTTCCAGGGGAAAAATCGTTTCTCGGCCGCCACGTCCTTACTCCGCCGGCCAGGCATAGCGTTCCGCAGCCGCCCATTCCGAAGCGATGCGCACCCACAGTTCGTGGTCGGCGGCGGTGAATTGCACGCCGCGGCGTTCCATCACGATGCCGGCAATGTCTTCGAGCTTTTCGAAATCCGCGCGGGCGATGCCCTTGTCGGTCACCCACGCGAACGAGGGCACGAAGCGCGGCGGGCGCGGCGTGATGATGTGCGAGGCGAAGCCGACGACCGAGCCGGTCGAGAGGTACGTGCCGATGCCGAGTTTCGCGTGGTCGCCGATGACAGCGCCGAGGAACTGCCGGCCGGTGGGTTCGTCGGCGCCGTTGAGAGGCATGCGGATTTCGCCGTAGGTGTTTTTGAGGTTGCTGGTGGTGGCGCCGGCGCCCAGGTTCACCCACTCGCCGATGATGGAATTTCCGACAAAGCCGTGGTGTTGTTTGTTGGCGTGCCCGAGGAAGAGGGCGTTGGAGATTTCGCCGCCGACGCGGGAGCCGGGGCCGAGCGTGGATTCTTCGCGGATGTCGGCGCCGGTGCGGATGACACAGCCGGGGCCGATGCAGACGGGACCGGTGATGACGGCATTGGCGCGGATGACGGCGTCGCGCTCGATGATGATCGGCCCGGCCTGGGCGTCGAGGACGGCGCCGGGCCAGATTTTGACGCCCTCGGCGATGTGGACGTTTTCCGAATCAAGCACGTGGACGCCGGGATAAAGGCGGCCGGCGCTGGCGGGTCCAAGGCGGCGGAAATCCTCGATGATGCCGGCGCGCTGATGTTCCAGGAGCTGCCACGGGCGATCGATCAGGCGGCCGGGCCCGGCGGAGACGCGGCGGACCTCAGGCAGCACCGTTTCGAGAGTGGCCGGTTCGTGCAGGCGGGACGGATCGATGCGCTGGGCAAGTTTGGGCGACAGGTGGATCCACACGACGGTGGAGGCGGAGAGGCCGGCGGTGTCGGGCGGGGGAGCTTCGAAGCGTTCCGCGTCCTGGAGGAGCAACCACCGGGCGTTGATCAGCAGCAAACCGTCGGCAGCCGATAATGTCGAGTTGATGGGGACAGACGAGCGAGGGCGGGCGAGTTCCGCGATTCCCGGCCGGACGAACATGCCGGCGATCCCCCCGGCCGCCAGCCCCCCGCCAGCCGGGTTGAGCATCAGGTTCCTGGCCAGGCGTTCGCCGAGCGTGAGGGCTCCGACACGCAGGTTGCTGACGGGCCGGCTGTACGTCAAGGGGTACAACCGATCCACTTGCGAATCTTCAAACAAATACACCGGCGGTGACGATGGCATGGTCGGCATCCTAACAAGTGGACTTATCGGTTCAACTGGCCGCGCTCCCCATAGCCGCCGGGAAGCCGCGTTTTCGGGCTCACCATTGGGGCGCTGACGCCGGCGGGCGGATTCGATCGGAAATTTCTGTTGTGGCGGACCGTTCCGTGCCGTTTACGTTTACGGCTGGGATGCTTACTATTTTCTGCTCATCCGTGAGGAATTTCCTATGCGTGCATGCACACTTGGTTCGCTGGCACTTCTAGCGGCGGCGGGTTCGCTGGCGGGATGCGTCGGGGACATCACCCTGCATACCGACCCTTATCGTGATCGGCATTATGATCGCCGCGTGTACGTCGCCGCACCGCCGCCGGGCCCGGTGTACGTGCAGCCGGCGCCGGTTTATGCGGCGCCGCCGGCGCCTGCGTATGTTCCGGCTCCCGCTCCGGCGGTCGCGCCCGGCCCGGTGGGTGTGGCGCCGGCGCCGGTGGTGGTGGTCCAGGAAGCGCCGCCCGCGCCGGTTTACGAAGTGGTCCCCGCGCCGCCGGCGGCCGGGTTTATCTGGATCGGCGGTTATTGGACGCGTCCCGGCGGACGTTGGATGTGGGTTCGTGGGCATTACGAGCGGCCGCCGCGCGCCGGAGCGGTGTGGGTGGCCCCGGGGTGGGACCACGTGGGAGCGGAGTTCCGCTTTCATGCCGGCGGCTGGCGTTAATGCCGGCGCGGGCGGCGAATTTTCAGGGGGCGGCAAGAGCCTGCTGCACGGCGGGGGCGATCGTGGCGGCGTGGTGGCTGATCGCGGCGACTTTGCCCTGGGAGTCAATCAGCACGAAGGTGGGCAACTCGCGGACCTGGTAAATCTGGGCGGCAAAGGCGTGCGCGCCGCCGAGCGGACCGATCCAGGCGTGGGTCCAGGGCATGGCGTGGGCCTCGACGTATTTGCGGGCGGTGGTCTCCTGCTGGTCGGTTGAAAGCGAGACGATCTGGAGGCGGCTGGAGCGGCCGCCGGCGGGTCCGAGCGTGTCGAAGATTTTTTTGAGCGGGGCCTCCTGCGTTTGTGATGCGGCGGAGGTGGAGGCCCAGAATTCCAGCAGGAGGATATCACCATCGCCGGCGGGGCGGGGCTGCCAGAGCGAGGAGAGGGTTTCGGGTTTGCCATCGAAGCGGACGAGGAGGAAGTCGGGGGCGGTTTGGCCGAGGAGATCGGTATAGGCGGGCTGGGGGTTGAGCGTCCCCAGGTCGAGGGGTTGGTCGGCGGCGCCTTGGGTGGGTGGCGGCACTTTCAGGAGGTACTCGGTTTCACCGCGGCGGAGGCGGTAATCGCCGGGCTTGATGCCCTCGATGCGGAAGGCGCCATCGTTGCTGACGACGGCGTGGTCGTGGTGGGCGGCGGCGGAAGCGTCCGCGGCGAGGAAGGCACTGCCCGCGGAGCTTTGTCGCCAGGCGGTGTAGAAGGCTTCGCGCTGGCTGTTGGTGGACATGCGAAAATCGGGCGGAAGGGTGACGACGGGAAGCGGCACGATGTGTTCGACGATCGCCTCGCCGGTGGTTTTGGAGGCGTCGGCGAGTTTTCCGATGACCGTTCGCCCGCCGCCGCCGAGCGTGACGATGACGCGCTTGCCGGGTTGAAGCTGGACGTTTTCGGCGGGGGCTCCGGGTCCGGTGACGATCGCGCTGCCGGCGATCATGTGGGGGATGCGGAAGTAGCCTTTGGCGTCGGTGCGGCCTGCGCCCTGGAAGGAGGGCAGGCCTTGGCCGGAGGAGCCGCGCGCGGTGACCCAGGTATTCGCGGCGGCGAGGCGCGAGCCCTGATGAAGGGTGCCGTCGATTTCGGCCCAGGGGGTGAGCGTGTAGGTGGTCAGTCCGGCGTCGGGCTTGATGCGGGCGCAGAGGTAGCCGCCATCGCCCTGAGCGAGCAGCAGGACGTCGGCGGCGCGTGGGGAGAAGGCGAAACGGCCGGCGGGATCGGTGCGGGCGAAATCTGCGGGGTGCTGCCGCTGTGCGTCGGGGGAGAGAAGCTGCGTGAATTCCGCGCGGGCGCTTTCCGCCGGAGAGGGGCTGTCGCCGGTGTCCACCAGGCGCACCAGGACATTGGCCGCGGGATTGCCCTGGGCGTCGGTGAGCGTTCCGCCGATGCGGGCCCCGCGCGCCAGCATCACGGCGACTTCATGTTCCTTGCCATCGAGCGGGATCGGGTGGGTTTGAGAAGGCTGGACGTCGGCGCCGGCGACGCGGAAGATGAGGGACTCGTGGGCCTGGGTTTCGGTGTAGGAGAGGGCGCCGGAGTTATCGGCGTGCAGCGACGCGGCGGGGAGCGGCCGGGGGTCCCAGGTTGTGTGCTTGCCATCGACGACGCCGCGCGTGATGGAAAGGCCCGTGATTTCGCCGCCGGCGCCGCCGGCCTGTTGCAACCGCAGGAGGATCGGCGCCTGGCGCACCAGCGTGACATGATTGTCGGTGCGCGGCGTGATCTCGACGTCCTGGCGCGACAGAAACCCGGGTGCGGTGACATCCGCGCGCACGGCCGCCGCGGGGGCATCGTCCCATTCGACCGAACCATCGGGCCCGCTGGTGAGCGAAACGCCCAGGTCGAGCGGTTCCTGGACGCCGGTCCAGCGTACGGGGCGGAGCGTCGCGCCGGCGATGGCTTTGCCGCGGTCATCCTCGATGCGGGCGACCAGGGGCACGCCCGGTCCGACGACCACGGCGACGCGCATCGGCCCGTTGACCGGGACCTGCACCACGCGCGGCGCGTAGCCCTTGGCGCGCACGAGCAATTGATCCTCCCCGCGCTCCAGGCCGATCGTCGCGCCATCCTGGCCCAGTGGGACCGCGCCCGGCCGCACCCCGCCGGCCGCCGGTTCGCCGGGCCCCACGACCGCGACCGCCGCGCCGGCGACCGGTTTGCCCGCGCCATCGCGAACCGTGAGGGTCACGGGCTGCCCATGACTTAAGCGCAGCACCGCGCGCCCGGCCTGCAAATCCGGGACGGGCACTTCCTCCGGGCGCACCACGGCCGGCAAATCGACGTCGGGGGCGTAGGCATATACCGGAAGCATCGCCTTGGCGTCGGCCGGCGGCGGGGCGTCGCTGGTGAAGCGCCACCGGCCCTCCTTATCGGCCAGGACCCATTTGCCGCCGGGCGCGCCGACCATGACGCAAGCGCCGCCGACGCCGCGTCCTTCTTCATCGACCACCTGCCCGGAGAAATCCGCGGCTCGTGCGACTGAAGCGCACAGGGCGCTCATGACTCCCGCCAGCAAAACCACCCGCCATGATTGACGTTTAACCATGCCGTCACTCCACGTTACGCTCCAGCATATCTGGCGTGCTGGCCACTATTGATTGGACATGCGGAGACACCCATCGTTGCGGACGGACATCCATTTCACAACCCTGTTTTCCTGAAAACCACGGCCTCTCTCGTACAGTCGGTCGTCCTGTTTGCCCGATAATTGTTTTATGAACCCGCAGCTTTCGATCGTGGTGGCTACGCACAATCGCGGGCCGGTGTTGGTGGATTGTCTTCGGCGGACGCTGGCCAATGGGCTTCCGCGGGGGGCGTTTGAGGTGCTGGTGGTGGACAATGCGTCCACGGATGGGACGGCGGAGCTGGTGGCGGAGCAGTTGCCGGAGGTGACGCTGATCCGGCTGGAGGAGAATCGGGGGCCGGTGGCGAAGAATTTTGCGATTGAGCGGGCGCGGGGCGCGTTTTTGCTGCTGCTGGATGATGATGCGTTTCCGCATCCGGGGACGACCGCGCAGATGTTGCGCCATTTTCAGGCCGATCCGCAGATGGGGGCGGCGGTGCTAGATGTGACGCTGCCGGACGGGGCGCGGGAGGCGTCGGCGTATCCGGACGTGTTCATCGGGGCGGGGACGGGTTTGAGGCGCTCGGCGCTGGAGGCGATCGGGGCCTGGCCGCGGGCGCTGCCGGCGCATTTTTTCATGCAGGCGGAGGAGTACGATCTTTCGTTTCGACTTGTGAATGGGGGATTTACGGTGCGGCGGTTCGGCGATTTGCCGCTGACGCATTTGAAGACGCCCGGGGCGCGGATCGCGGCGCGCACCACGCGGCTGGATGTGCGGAACAATTTGTTTTTGCTGGCGCGGTACCTGCCGGAGCCGTTGTGCCACCAATTGGCGGCGGATTGGCTGGACCGCTATTTCCGGATGGCGTGCCGGCGGGATCGGGAGGCGGGCGATTCCAAGGGACAAGCGCACAAGAAGGCGTTTTTGCAGGGGGCGGTGGCGGGGCTGGGGCGGTGGGCTGAACAGCGCGATCACCATCGGCACCTGCTGTCGCCGATGGCGGTGGAAAGCATTTTCAAGTTCAACGTAATCCGGGCGCGGCTGGCCCTGGCGGCCAGAACCCACCGCACGCGGCGGATAGTGCTGGCGGATTATGGCAAGAACCTGCTGGCCTATTGGCAGGCGGCGCGGGAGCTGTCGCTGGAGGTGCTGGCGGTTGTGGACGATCAGTTGGGGGGTCCGGCCGGGGGGGGGGACAGTTACCGGGGGACGCCGCTGGTGACCTGGGCGGGGCTGCGGGAGATGCGGGGGGGGGGAGGGGGGCGGTCGCCGGCGCTGGTCGTGGTGGCGAATATGAACCCGGTGCAGGGCCCGCGGCGTGCGGCGGAGCTGCGGCGGACGCTTGGGCAGGGGGTGGTCGATCTTTTCGAGCCGCCGCATGCCGTGCCGCAGAATTCGCGCATCACCGCCACGGCGCTAAACGGTTCTTGACACAGGGAGTTCGATTATTATGATTCAGTCGGGGGGGCTTCTCCTCCGCAAAGCACCTTGGCAGGGGTGCGGCGTGGCGGATGCCCCTGGCGGAGAGACTCATGGCCCAGGAACCCGCACGTCTGAAGATCACGCGCAGCGAGGACAGCGACACCATCCAGGTGGAGTTCACGACGCGCAAGATTCTGGATGAGGCGAATATTGCGGAGATCGGCGAGCAGTTGACGGCGCTGATCGAGAAGGAAGAAAAGCCCCGGATCATCATTTCGTTTGGGGCGGTGGATCATTTGTCCTCGGCGGCGCTGGGGACGCTGATCACGATCAACAACAAGGTGAAGCAGAAGGGGGGGCAGTTGCGGTTGTCGGACATCAACCCGCAGATTTACGAAGTATTCCTGATTACGAAACTTAACAAGCTGTTTCGCATTTATCCGACGGTGAAGGATGCGCAGGACAGCCTTCAGCCGGCCTGAGCCCCGGCAATTTCAGCCACAGGGGCGGTCGCCGCTTACCTTTCCCCCGCGTCCGTCCGATATCTTCCCCAGGAGGAATGGATTCCTTCGCACCGCGAGGTTGCATCCATGCCTCTTGACAATCACGGCGGCCCGATGAAGCGAAACCGTCCCAGCAAGCTCAAGCTCGCGCAAACGCCCGATGGGGAACAGCCCTGGATTTCCGTGGAATTCTGCAGTTGCCTGAACAAGGCGCGCACGGTCGAGTGCCAGATCCTCGATGCCTGCAAGCTGCATCAGTTCGCGGAAGAAGACCTCTTTGCCATCAAGCTGGCGCTGGAAGAGGCGCTGGTCAACGCGGTGAAGCACGGCAACAAGCTGGACCCGGAAAAAATCGTGCGCATCCAGTACCGCGTGAGCAACCACCGGGCGGATATCGTGGTGGAGGACCAGGGGGGCGGATTCGATCCGGCGGCCTTGCCGGACCCGACGGCGGAAGAGAACCTGGAGATGACCTCCGGCCGGGGCATTCTGCTGATGCGTTACTACATGTCGTCGGTGGTGTTCAATCCGCAGGGCAACAAGGTGACGCTGACGAAGTTCAACGACAATTTTCATCCCACGCAGCAAGCGGCGATCGGCTGATTTTCCTTTTTGATGATCGGTAAATTTTCCCACCGGCAGTTAGTTCCGCCGGGGGCTGGCGTTGCGCGCGGTGGAGCGTTTACGTGCGGGGCGGGTGGTTCTCGCGTAGTGATGTGGGAGCGGATTTGGTCCGAAGAGGGTTGCATCGCCTGCCCGAGGATTCACAGAGAGCTACACGGGCGAAGCCGGGTGTCTCTCCCGATCACTTTGCCGCCCGTGTACTCTGTGGGCTTTCCGTGGCGCGTTCGAGCACGGTGAAGTGGCTGTTCTGGTAGACGGGGACGAAGGCGGCGCGCTCGCGGGCGAGGCGCGCTTCGTTCCAGACGTCCTCAAAATCCTGATAGGCGTGCCAGCGGATGGCGTATTGCGCGTGCGCGACTTGCCGGCGCACGCGCTCGATTTCGCGGGCGGTGGGGATGCCCAGTTCGGGGAACCAGGTGTCGGGGAGCTGGGCGTTTGGCGGCAGATCGGGGGGCCAGCCGTTGGTCATGATGAGGGTGGGCTGGCCATGGGCGGCGGCGAGGGCGTTTTGCCAGTCCTGCCAGAGTTGCGGGTAGACCCAGAGACCGCCGGCGGCGGGGGGGCGCTCTTTGGCGGTCCAGCCGTTGATGGCGACGGCGACGAGTTCGCAATAGGAGAGCACGAGCAGGACCGCCAGCGTCGCGGGCAGCCAGCGCCAACGGCGCACGCGCACGAGTTCTTCGGTCGCCAGCACCAGCGCCCAGACGAGCAGGTAGGAGTAATAGGTCCAGGAGCCGGTCCAACCGTAGAAGCCCAGGAGGAAGGCGAGTTCGAGGAGAGCGACGGTGGCGAGGATTTCCCGGCGGCGAAGAATGTGGGTGTCGAGCGGCGCCTTCTCGGGGGTGGCACGTGGGCGGGCCGAGGCGAGTTTCCAGATGGCATAGAAGGCGCTTCCGGCGCAGACGAGCGCGCCCAGCAGGACCATGCCGACGGGCGTTCCGATGTAGACCCACCAGGGCTGTCGCCACCAGAGGGCGAGGCCGCTGGTATTGAAGAAGCCAAAGCCGGTGGCGGCGTAGGTTTTGGCGCCGGTGAGCGGGAGGAGCGTGCGAAAGACGGGGAGCGGGCCGGTCCAGAGGGCGAGGGCGGCGGCGAGGAGAAGTGCGATGAGGGCGGCGCCGCCGAAGGCGCGGGCGGCGGTGCGCCGGTTCCTGGCGGCCAGGATGATGACCACGAGCAGGGCGCCGTACACATAGGCCATCGAGGGTTTGACGAAGAGGCAGAGGGTCAGCAGCCAGAGCGCGCGGGCGCGTTTGCCTTCGGCGTGGTGGGCGAGGGCGAGCGCGATGATCGCGGCTTCCAGGGGATGGGTGAGCGTGAGGTAGGCGGGCAGGACGGCCATGGGCAGGCCGACGAGCAGGAGGATGAGGGCGGGCTGTGAGAGACGCAGGGCCAGGGCGATGCGCGCGAAGGCCCAGGCGCTGGCGAATTCGCACAGGAGGGTGAGGGCGAAGAAGGTCCAGGCGGAGCGGCCGAGGAGGGCAAAGCCGAGGCGCCCGTAGAGGAGGCTGAGCAGACCGTGGGTGTAACCGAAGTCGACGGTGGGGATGTAGCCTTTGGCCAGGAGCATGTCGCCTTTGAGGACGGTGCCGGGGTCGTAGAAGGCGAATTCCTGCCAGTCGGCGACGCCGCCGGTGAGGGAGGTGGGAAGCTGGAACAGGAAGCTGGCCAGCAGGATGGCGGCGATGAGGGAGGTGAGGCGCCAACTGCGGCGGGACATTGGGGCTCCGGGGTGGACGAGTAGTCAGAAGTGAGTAGTCAGAAGTCAGTAGTCAGTAGGGGGGAGGCGGTTGTTGGAAAAAGTAGGGGCAGGATAAGAGGAAATGGCGTTGGCGGCTATAATCGGGGCGATGACGACGGCGAGTTGCCAACCTCCGGTGCGGCATTCATTGACGGTGCTGCCTTCCGCGGCGGAAGCGCATCCGAATCCGCATGGTCCGATCAGTGGGCCGCGGGACATCTCCGCGGTGAAGATGCTGCGGATTTCGGTGACCGATGTGTGCAACCTGCGCTGCGTGTACTGCATGCCCGAGGAGGGCGTGGAGTGGCTGCCCAAATCGCACCTGCTGTCGTATGAGGAATTGGCGACGGTGGTGCGGGCGGCGGCGGGATTGGGGGTGACGCATTTCAAGCTGACCGGCGGCGAACCGACGGCCCGGCGCGATTTGCCGGAGCTGGTGCGGATGCTGGCGCCGATAGCCGGGGTGAAAGATTTGTCACTGACGACGAACGGGGTGCTGCTGTCGCCGATGCTGGAGGGGCTGCATGGGGCGGGGCTGCGGCGGGTGACGGTGTCGCTGGATTCGCTCAGGCCGGAGCGGTTTGCCGAGATCACGCGCAGTTCGGAAGCGGCGTTTCACAAGGTGTGGGCGAGCATCGAGCGGGCGATCATGCTGGGGATGAAGGTGAAGCTGAACGTGGTGGCGATGCGCGGGGTCAACGAGAGGGAGGTGGCGGATTTCGCGGGGCTGACGCGGCGGATGCCGGTGACGGTGCGGTTCATCGAGTTCATGCCGCTGGGAAGGTCGGGGCTGACGGAGCATCCGGAGGCGGCGATGATCAATGAGGAGGAGATTCGCGCGGCGATCGAGGCGGCGCACGGGCGATTGCTGCCGGTGCGGCGCGAGAGCGAACCGGGTGTGGGGCCGGCGAAAGTGTGGATGCTGGAGGGGGCGCAGGGGCGGGTGGGGTTCATCTCGGCGATGTCGCATCCGTTCTGTGAGACGTGCAATCGCCTGCGGCTGACGCCGGACGGGCTGCTGCGCTCCTGCCTGTTTGATGGGGGAGAAGTGGATTTGAAACCGCTGCTGCGCGGGACGGGGAGCGATCTGGCGGCGGATGGATCGCTGAAGGATAGGGGCGATGCGCTGGCGGACGCCTTCCGCAGTTGCACGACGATGAAGCCGGTGACGCATTCGCAGCATGGCAACAAGGCGATGAACCGCATCGGGGGATAGGGGCGGGCTGGTTCAAATTGGGGATTGGCGCGATGGGTTCAATTGGGGAGGGCGGCCGGGCGGCGCGGGGTGCGAGGAGGCGATTGTCTGAGCGGGCGTGGGGCGGCTATAATGCGGTCCTGCGGCCGGATGCCAGAGTGGCCTAATGGGGCGGATTGCAAATCCGTTTGTCGCCGGTTCGAATCCGGCTCCGGCCTGTTGGTGAGATGCGCGGGGGGAAAATTCGATACAACTGCAAGATGATCGCGCGTGGACGTTGACGGTGCGCTGCCCGGGCGCATCGCATCGGTGCCGCGTGGCCGGGCCGGGAGTGGGGAACTCGTCAGGCTTTTTGTGAGTGGAGTGCGACGGCGTTGCCTTCGGTGTCGGCGATGATGGCGCGGAAGCCGTAGGGGCCGATGGAATGCTTGTCCTGGATGATGCGTCCGCCGCCGGTGCGCGCGGCATCGATGGCGGCATCGAGCCGGCCGTTGACGGAGAGATAGACCAGCGGGCCGTCCTGCGAGGGGGTGCGGCCGCGCATCACGGCGAGACAGCCGGAGACACTATCCTGGGCATGCGGGAGGAGTCCGAATTCCTGTCCGGGTCCGGCGGTTTCCGGCTTGACGGGCTGGCCGAGCACGGCGGAGTAGAAGTCGATGGCCCGCTTGAGGTCCACGACGGGGATATCGACCCAACAAAAGATGTGATCGGCCATGGCGGGTCCTTTCGCGACGCAAGGGCAGCGACAATCTTCGCGAAAGAGAAGCGGGAGGCAAGAAGAATCCGGAGGGCGGCGCGAGGGGCGGGGCGGCGGGGCGGCGGGCGCGGGGAGGTTTATTTGCCGGGCACCTGGGAATAGATCGCGTTGAGCTGGCGGTCCCAGGCCTCCTGGAGCATGGCGGCGGAAGTGAACCTGGTCGGTTGGGCGGAAAGCTGGTCGGAGAGATTCTTCATCGCGGTGGCGAGGCGGGGGAAGGTGCCGGCCTCGAAACGGTAGAGGGAATCCCTGGCGGGATCGGCGCAGTCATAGGTTTGGAGGAAGTCGACCCGCCACCCGTCCGCCGTATGCCGGAGAATGTATTTATCGAGGAAGAAAAAGCGGTCAGCCTGGAGGCCGGGCGGGCGATCGGGCTCGACGGGCAGAAACACGGAGGCCTGGGAGCGGTCATCGGAGAACTGGACATCCGCATGCTTCAGGCGGTTATCGTCGAGGGCGATCTGGTCATCCTGGGAGCGCAGGTAGCCGAGCACTTTGAGTCCGGCGGCCGGGCCGAACTTTGCGATGGCGGCGCGCTCAAACGCGTGGGTCCAGAGCATCCAGTTGAGCACGATCTGGACATACTGGAGTTTGTCCGGATCGGTCACGGTGATCATGGCCTGCAGGTCATCGAGGTTGAGGTGGCGCTGGGCGTCGAAGTAGGTGGCGAGCGCGGCGGTGGGCGTGGAGCGGTCGAGCGCCGGGTGCGAAGCGGCGCCGGCGGCGGCGGGGCGCGTGGCCGTGTCGGCGGCGATGGCGGCGGCGGTTGCCGCCAGGAGCACGGCGACGCAAACGGGCAGGCGGAACGGGTGTTTGGCCACGAGAAGGTCCCTCCAGGGAGGAGGCTGTGGATCAGCGGATGAGGCGCATATCGCCGGTGTTGGGGACGATCGGCAGCGTCGAGATGGCCGGCAGGCTGAGGTTGTTGAGGGCGGGATAACCGGCGGGCCAATAGACGAAGAAGGCTTTTCCGAGCAGGTAGCGGCGGGGCACGATGCCCTCGCGCGTGCCCAGGTCGTCGAGGGCGGGATAGACGGAGTTCCAATAGCGGCCGTCGGAGCTTTCGCGCGAGTTGTCGCCCAGCGGGAAAAATTCGTCCGGCCCCAGGGTGAGCGGATTGCCCGCGTTGGCGGTGCGCGGCGAGCCGGAGTAGGACTGGGTGTAGTAAAGATCGCGCGAGAGCTTGAGATGCGAGAGCGTGGACTGGCCTGAGAGTTCGATGCGGATGACCTGCGAGCCCGGGCGGTCGCGCTCGCCGTCGTGCAGGGCGTCGGCGGCGGTCCAGGGCAGCTCATAGGTGGCCACCATTTTGCCGTCGATGAAGAAGCGGGCGCTGCGATCCACGTTTTCGAACACCACGTGCACCGGCTTGTTTTTCTGCGGCGGCGCCACGGCGATGGGCCCGGCGACCGGCCGGACTTCATCGGCATCCTCGCCGGGATGGACGCGATAGAGGATCACGCCGTCGGGGCCCCAGTGGGCCTTGAAGCAGTTGGCCGGCAGACCGAGGGTCAGGGCGATGGATGCCTGATCGGTGGCGGGGGTCCAGGTGGTTTCCATGTGGAGATCGCCGACGGCCCTGATGGGAGCGGGCGCCCCGCTCCAGGCGTTGGCGCGGACTTCGATGATGTCGTTGTTATAGCCCAGGAGGTTCAGGCCGTAGGGCTCGCGCGGGACGAAGCGCAGGCTGCCGCCGTTCTGGCCGGCGGGGGGGGTGAAGCTGAGGATGGGTCCGTGGATGTCCCAGCCGGGACTTTCGCCGTGCCAGGGGTTGGTCCAGACGCTGCCGTCGGGGCGGGGCTTTCCTTCGTCGTTGGGATAGAAGTCATTGTCGTAGACGAGCTGCCAGACGGCGTTTTGGATCCAGGGCGGCTTGCGGGCGATCTGGCGGTCGGCGGGATCGTTGGGCGCGCCCGGCGGGCCGATGTACACGTCGCCGTTGACGATTTCGACCGTTTCCCCGGGCAGGCCGATGAGGCGTTTGATGTAATTGTCCTCGGCCTTCATGGGCTCCTTGAAGACGATCACATCCCAGCGTTTGGGGGGCAGGAGATTGTAGAGGTACTTGAGCACCAGAATGCGGTCGCCGTTGTTGGCCAGCGCGAAGGGCACCGGACCGGGCAGCCGGCCGGCGCGGGCGTCCTGCGCGATCGCGTGCGTGCCCAGGTACTGGGGCATGGAGGAGTAGGGAATCACCGATAGGCAGTTGGGGCAGATCGGCTCGCCGTGGTCGTCGCAGGGAATGTCGGTGTTCGAGCCCAGCTCGGAGCGCGGCGGGGCGGTCACGATCTGGTTGCCGGTGGACGTGGCCTCATACTGGTAGTTGAGATCGGCGTTGAGATCGAACTCATATCCGCAGACGGGGCAGATGACCTTGAAATGCGCCCCGAGAAGGGTGGGGGCCATCGAGCCGGTGGGAATGACGAACGCTTCGACGATAAACGCGCGGAAGGTGAGCGCCAGGATCAGCGCGATGATGATCGCTTCGATGGTGTCCACGATGCCCGCGAGCGAGGGGTCCTGTCTTTTGGGCGGAGGCGGGGGTGGCGCCGGCGGGCGGGAAGATGCCGGGGGCGCGGGCGGCGGCGGCGGGGAGGAAGAGGGCGGAGCGGCGGGAGGGCTCGTGGGGGGAACGTAGGTCGGAGCGGGCTGACTCGCCCCCGAATAGAGCCACGGGCCCTTGGGCTTTTCGGGATCGGGGGATGGAGGATTCGGCGGCGTGGTCATGAGCGGGTTCCCAGGGTGCGAAGATCGGCGGGCAAAGGGCCGGCCATTTATTTGCCGTGCCCGCCGGCCTGAGCGGCGGCTTCCATGACGGCCTCCGAAAGCGTCGGATGGGCGTGAATCGTGTTCATGATCTCTTCCTTGGTCGCTTCGAGCCGCTTGGCGAGAACCAGCTCGGCAAGCATATCGGTGACTTCCGCCCCCAGCATGTGCGCCCCGAGCAGCTCGCCGTATTTCTTCTCGAAAATCAGCTTCACGAAGCCATCCGGCGCGTTGATCGCCAGCGCCTTGCCATTGGCCGCGAACATCCACTTGCCGACTTCGTACTCCAGCCCCTGTTCCCTGCATTGCTTCTCGGTCAGTCCCACCGACGCCACCTGCGGCATGCAATACGTGCATCCCGGCACCAGCGAATAATCCATCTCCCGCCTGCTCGCCCCGAACATTCGCTCGATCGCGATCTTCGCCTCCATCGTCGCCACATGCGCCAGCCACGGCGGCCCGATGACATCGCCCGCCGCATAAATCCCCGGAATGTTCGTCTGGTAATCCTTCGCCACCTTGATGTGCCCCTTGACGATCTCCGGCGTCGCGCTCGGGCCGAACAACCCCTCCACATTTCCCGTCACCCCGATCGCCACCAGCACCTTGTCCGCCTCGATCACCTCCGGCGCCCCCCCGGAGACGGGACTCACCGTCGCCTTCACCTTGTTCCCGGCAACTTCCAGCTTCTCCGTTTTGGTCTTCGTCCGCACGTTGATGCCGCGCTTCTTGAAGATCGCCTCCAGCCGCGTCGAGACCTCCTCATCCTCGATCGGCAGGATGCGCTCCATCATTTCGATGATGGTGATCTCCGTGCCGAACTCGCCGTAGATGTACGCGAATTCCACCCCGATCGCCCCGGCGCCGATGATGATCAACTTCTTGGGGATCTCCTTGAGGATCATCGCCTCCCGGCTGGTGAGGATCATCTTGCCGTCGGGCTTGAGCCCCGGCAACTCGCGATTGCGCGCCCCCGTGCACACGAGAATATTTTTCGCCGTCAGCGTGTCGGTCAGCTCGCCCTTCTCGTTTTTCACTTCCACCACGCCGGGCTTCGGCACAAACGCCGTCCCCTTCACGTGCGCCACCTTGTTCTTCTTGAAGAGGAACCCGATCTGCCCCGAAAGCGTTCCCGCCACGCTGCGCGAGCGCCCCACGATCTTGTCCCACTGCAGCTTCGCCTTGTCGACGCTCAGCCCCCACGCCGCGGCTTCCGAAATCACCTGGTGAAACAGGTGCGCATCGTGGATCAGCGTTTTGGTGGGAATGCACCCCCAGTTCAGACAGATTCCCCCAAGCTCCGCCCTTTCCACGCAGGCCACGCTCTTGCCCAATTGCGCGGCATGCACGGCCGCCTCGTAACCGCCCGGACCCGACCCGATCACCACCACATCATAACTCTGGCTTGCCACTCTGTTGCTCCGCGGACTGCAAAGGATAGACGGGGTATTCTATGCCAACCCGCGCACCGCCGGAAGCGTGCCGACTTCACGCTTGTTGTGCGCGAGTAGAATTGTCACCCCTTAACGCAAGTAGAAGTGTCACCGCCCTGGCCCGGGTATACGGGCCGGAATGGATGCACTTTTTATGTCGGCACGGGAACGTCTGCGGCTCGATACGCTCAATCGCGTCAAAC